>NZ_AFWT01000001.1:70000-299502 GCF_000224065.1 Thiorhodococcus drewsii AZ1 | reverse complement strand
CCGAGATGCCCTGCTGGGCGCAATACTGCGCCTGGGTCAGGCCACTCTTTGGCCAGCCTTCAACAATGGATTGCCACTGCTCGCGTGTGCGCCGTCGATCTGCCATGCTGAAACTCCTGTCGTGATGGAATGGAATTTCATCTTGCAGACTCGATTCTGGGCGGGATAGATGTAATTGGCCGGACGCTTACCCTCGGCCTCCAACACCCGTCGGAACATCTCCACGAGTGCCTCACCCTGGCACTGCTGTCGGAGGCAGCCCACGGTGCACGCGGGCGTCTGGCGGCTCAGGCGGGCTTGCTGCTCGGGGTGAAGGATTAGGGCGTGGTCGAGCAGCAGACTCAGGATTAGGCTTCGGCTTGATCCCTCTTCATCAGGCTGTTTGGCCAGTTGCCCCCACCCTTCATTGAGCTTCCAGTCCTCCAGAAACACCTCGACGAGCCATCGCAGGGTATAGAGTTGGACGATGTCGAGCGTGCGCCAGCTCAAATCGGTGGCAACCAGATAGCGATATTCGCTCTCGTTGGGATAACGAAGCGCTTGGTGCCATGAGCGCACACGTGCACGCGCGCGCTCCTTACCACGAAAACGCACCTTTTGGTTGGCGCGCAATTGGCTGACCGTCTGGACGTTGCCGCATCGGTGGCTGGCCTGATCCATGAACGCCTGCGTCCCGTAGAGCGCATCGGCCAGAACGGCGCGGAGGCGCACCTGCGGATGGGCGCGGCGAAACGCTTCGATCAACTCCAGGGCCAGCGGCGGCTTGCCCGGATAGGCTGCATCCGGGGCCGGGCGTGGCGGGCGCTCGGCCTTGGGAATCTTCAGCCGCTTCAGGCGCGCCTCTTCCGCGCGCCACGCCACCTGGCGCGGATCCGGCGCAGCAAAGCGAAATCCCACCGGAAGGGTCAGCTGCGGCGTGATCAGGACGAGAAACACCAGCGCCTGCCCATTGAAATAGCCGCCCGTCTTCTTGTCGTAGACCTTGTGGCTACGGTGAATGCGCTTGGTGCGCTTGGCGCGGCGATGGTCACTGTCATCAATGCCCAACACGCCTTCGCTCACGCCATACTGCGCAACGACCACGCTGACACTGGCCTGCCACAGTCCCTCCCAGAGGAGCTTGGTGTGGCGAAACATCCACGACAAGGCACTGAACCGATACCACCCCAAGCCACAGCGCTCAAACTGTGCCCAGCTCACCGTATTGGTCAGCAACAGACCCCTCAGACAGAACGTCAGCCAGCGCCGCTGGCTGCAGGTCAAGCCCCGCCCAGGCGCATGCTCCCTCAGGGCTGTGTCCAAGTCTTCGAGATAGCCATCAATGAACGGCAGAGCAGCAGAAAAAATGGCGGCAGTTACTTATCAGGTAACGACAACCATTCTCGCCCTTTTGAAATAAAAACTCGAAGATCGAGTAATATTTTCACTTCCCCCGCAGTTAGGAATACCCCTCTCGATGAAGAGCCGCCCACACCCAAGCAGTGCATAACCTCAGCCCGACTATTCCTTATTTGCCGCACAAACGTGTACAGATCCTCTTAATGATCGATGGCGACGCGTCGCCTGCCATATCCTTCACGACCGACGGCTTGAGGGACGAGGCACAACGATCGCAGAGCCCGTTACTCCCGCAGCGGTAACAGTAGCTGGCTCCGCACTGCTTGCAGGTACCGAGATTGCCTTCGTCATAGCCCTCATAGCACAGGCCGCAATAGTCTCTCATTTTGCCCCCCGATCGATGATGGATTGCATATTCCAGGACTCATGACCTCAGTACGGCGACGCGTTCATGGCCCAAGCCTCGGTCACCTGCCCGCTCCGGATCACAGCGGCCCAGCCGCCGTATTGCCAGATCTCCGCGCCCGGCAGCGTCCGGATCGAGTGAGGCGCACCCACACGTTTTCGCAGCTCCACCGCCGTTCCTAGATCGGCGCCATAGAGGACGAAGGTATCTACATAGCCACCGAGCACGAGCACTGCAAAACGATCCGGCTGCCAAAAGAGTGCCCCATCCATCTTCGCGGTGCCAAACCGAAGCGTCAGCCGCTGCCAGGCTGAATCTGTGAGCTGCTCCGCCACCTCAGTGTCCTGGTATAGATCCACGCCAGGCTGTATGGGTAACGGCCAGGGGAACAGACCCCTGGACCTCGGCCTCGTGGCTGGACACTCCGCGTGTCGCGCCCCGCCTTCGAACCTGCACACCACATCGGCATAGATAGTGGGTAGCTCACCCGCACGAGCGCGCAGCCAAGCCCAGTGCGGCGCGGCTGCGGCCGCGCGGCCGCGCTCATCGAGCAAACGCGCCAGATTGTAATGAGCGGCCGCTGCCTGCGGCTGATGTGCGAGCAGTGTTTCCAAACGCTCGATCGCCTGAGGCCAGAGATCCAGGGTCGGGTCGGTCTCGGCGATGATGGCGGCCTGCAAGGCCGAGAGTGCGCCATTCTCTTGACGCCTAGCCAGGGCTCGATCGACGGCATCACGCGCCAGGTGGATATCGCCAAGGAAGAAATGGGTCACCGCAAGATTGCTCCAGCCGGGCATGTAATCCGGATCGAGCTCGACCGACCTCTCCAAGGCACTCCTGGCGGTCTCAAGCAGATCGATGACCTCGGAGGTCAGTCCTGCGGCGTTGCGGGTGACCGACGCTCCACCCAACGAGTCTGCGCGGGTATCGAGATCGAATTGGATCGGCATCCAAAAACGTGTCGCCACCTTCTGCGGCATGCGCTGCATGGCTTGACGCAGCGACAGATAGCCCAAGTTGCCGTACACCTCTCGAGAAGGAAAATGCTCCTGAAAGGCATCGAGGAAATAGCGTGCGTCGTCCAAGCGATCCGCCTGCAGCAGCCTGACTCCGAAACGCCACAGCTCGATGGCCCCGAGCATCTGGCTCAGCCGCTGACGCAGCCAGGCGGCACGCTCCTCCGGCGGCGGGTGGGTGCCATCCCCCACGAAACCGGCCTCGGTCTGCTCGCTCCAGAACTGGAAGAAATCCGACCGATCAGAGGCAGGATCGCCCAACAGCCGATGCACCGGGTAGCCTGCGACCGCCGCATAAAAGAAGCCCCCATCATCGGCCTTGGTCTCTTTGAGCTGAATTTCGGCCAGGCGCCCGGGACCGACTTCTGTCGTTTGGTGCAATAGACGTCTGAGCGGCGCAAGTTGGTCGTCGGCCAAGGAACGATAGACCTCAGCGCTCCAGAAATCGTTGTCGGCCAGGTGGGCCAGCTCGTGACCGAACACGAAGGCCAAACGCGTGTCCCCAAGATCCTCATCGGCCGCGCGATAGCAGATGTCCAGCGCCCCCCGCGAGAGCAAGACCGCGCCATCCGGAAGCGCCAGTGCCCAGGGCGAGCCTGATGTGCCCAGGACCTTGAGCCGGGGTGTATGCCGTCCCTGCACAGCAGCCACAGCCTTGATTTGCGAGAAGATCTGGTATGCGCGCGCCACCAGCGGCTCTGTGGAGGCGTCGGCCAAACCATAGGCATCGACGAAAAAGGCCGCATGATTGGTGAGCCTATCATCCGCCGCGCGTACCTCGAAAACCAAAAAGAGCGCCACGATCAGATATTGGCACGCCAGCCAGCTCCTCTTGCGGCACCTCCCGACAAGTCGGCGTCGCCACGCCCTAGTATTCTGCTGGAACCAGATCATTTGTAGTGACTCAACGCAGATCCGCATGTCTCGTCCCTACCGGATCGACGTGATAGTCGATCAATCTCCCCGCCCACCCCACCGTGCCGAGATCTTGCATGGTCGCTTCGAGGACCGACGCGAATCGACCGAGCCCTGGCCCGCCAGGGTTCGAAGGACCGCGTCGCTGCCCGTAACCCTCCTGGCTCATTAGGCGGGGATCAAGCGCCTCGCGGGTCACTAGAATCAGCAAGGAATTGTCGCCGGGCTCATCGAACAACAACCCGATGTCCTGGGCGGTGAGATCGACCCGGCCCCCGCCTTTCAGATACCGATCATCGGCGGGTAGCGGAAAAATCGGCCGAACCGCTCCATTTGCAGCGAGTTCGATCAATGAAACATAACGATCACCAGGGGCTGAACTCTCCAACACGAAGCTCATGAGCGTTCCTTGGGGCCAGGAATGCGCGCCCAGTTGCTCCATGGGAAGGATGCCGGGGAGACGCCGATACCAGTCGCCGGTTGCCGGTAAGCGGAAGGCGCCATCGAGCTGGGGATCGCAGCGTTCGAACTGGATGAGGGAAACCTTCACCTCAGCCCGCCCCTTCGCATCGCTCACGAGGCGCCTGAGCTCGATGAGATGCCGGTAGCGGGTCAGACTCAGCGCCAGACGCTCCCACTCGTCCTGACCGGACGCCGGAGAAATCACGAATCCCTCGTGCAACAGGCGTTCGTCGGGCATCAGAACCCGAAGCTCCGAGGCCACAGCGGAATCCTCGACTGATCGCCGATCATGCTTCCGCTGACCCTCGCAGTCTTGGATGACGGCCTCCGTCCGTCGCGGACTGACCAGAGCCAGGAGCAGATCCGCATCGGCACGGGAATTCGTCCAGCGGTAACCAGGGACGCGTCCTAACCTGGAGCCTAGTTCCTCCTTCCATCGCTGGTCGTCGACACCAGAGACCGGCATGACGAAGAGCCTCAGCGGCAATGTTTCGTAGACATGCCTGTGCTCTACGAGCAGGGTGCCAACCCCCACAGAGCCGGACTCGATCTCACCGCGACTCCAAGTCGCACCGGTCTCTCGAATTCGGACCCGCACCCCGTTCGTCGATGACAGATAGAGACTGCCGACGGTCACACCGGCCAATCGACCAGCATCTAGGATCAGGGTCCGACCACGCACCTCGCGCACCTTCAAGGCTGGCCGCTCGCACATATCGGACGGCAACTGTTGGATCGCCACGCTTGAACCGGCGGCCTTTTCGGCATCGCCGTCAGTGACACCCTGACTATTTGAGCAACCGACAACCAGTGCCAGAGACGTTAGGGCGATGATTGTATTGTTCATTTCGACTCCTGGTAGAGGAGCTCACGAATCCAGCACGATCGAGGTCAACGGGCCTTCTGCTGTAACAAAAGCGGCACTGGCTCGCGCCACAACCGACGACCGGATCTGAATGGAAGTGGGTTGATACCAGCTGAGATCGTCAACGAGCCAGTGCAAAATCCATGAGATCCTCGCGCCGTAGCAGCCGACAGAGATCAGACGGCAGGCACAAATCATCGTATTTCCAGCGATCCTCGAAATACAGCAACGAATCCGTGCTCCAGGGCAAAGCCGGGTTCTGCGTCAAGAAGAACCAGAGCCAACGGCTGGCTTTGCCATCAGTCTCGGTGGTAAACGAACCGGGATCGCTGCGTCCCCAATAGCGCTCGAACTGCTCGATAAACTCGAAACTCCAAGGAAGCGAGGGGTTCGTCGCCAGATCTACCCGGCAAAAGCGCGAGGCAAAACGCTCGATTAGCTCGATGCTCCAGGGAAGGCCGCTATTGCTGGAAAGCGACACACAATATGCATCTCCATAGCTTGGGGAGCGGCCAACCAGATCCTCCCACCCCCAACGATCCTCATAGCGCGCGATCAACTCAATGCTCCATGGCAAGGCGAGATTACCGGATAACCCCCAATTTCCCCAGCACCAGCGCTCGGAGTAACGCTCGATCAAGTCAGAGGTCCAGGGCAAAGCCGGGTTGAGCGAGAGTCCATAACAACCCCAGCCCCACCGGCTGGCGTAAACCTCGAGCAACTCATCGTTCCAGGGTAATCCACGGTTTGACGAGAGCCCCGAGTCAATCCAGCACCATTTGTCGCGGTATTGCTCGATGAGCTCGAGACTCCAGGGAAGAGCTCGATTCACGGAGAGCCCACCATCTGCAGACTCAGGTTTGCAACTCCGCCCCCAACACCACCGATTCTCATAATCTGCGATGAGATCGCTGGTCCAGGGCAGCGAGGGATTAGAGGACAAGGCATCCCAATCCCATTGATTCGCATGGCCTGCAATCAGCGACTGAGTCCAAGGCAAACTCCAGTTTCTGGAGAGAGACCGGAACAGCTCTGGATCATTACGATGGCCGATCCAATCCCAATCCAGGGCTCGCGTTGCGGGCGAGGGAAGCCGATCCCAGCACCAGCGGTCGGCAAACCGCTCGATCAGTTCAGTGCTCCATGGCAAGCCTGGGTTCGCCGAGAGCTCATACCAATCCCAGTCGCCGATGAAGCGATCGATCAGCTCAGGAGTCCATTCCACCGCCTTGTTTGACGAGAGCAAATCGAAGCTTGGGCAAAATCGCCCGATCAATTCCTCGTCGAATGGGCAATAGCGCTGAAGGGACTCAACGAGACATGGATGACGATTGATGAACCGCTTGAGCTGCAAGCGCTCACCCGACACTGATACCTACCTAGGCGATCAACGAATTTACACAAACCATCGTGGCCCGGTAACGAAATAACGGTACGCAAAGTAAAGAGCGTAGGGGATAAATATAATCATTGCAGGCGGAAAGAACAAAATCACAATTGGAGGAACAATGAACCCAAAGAAGATCATGCCAAATTTCCCGAGAGCTCCCCATCTCGAGTCATAAATGTAGCCCTTCACTGCGCCACATCCTGGGCACTTAGTCGCTTTCTCGTGGATAACTGTCCTGCAGTGGGGACATTGCGATTGGTCAGCTCCGATTACGGGTGCACCGCACTTGGGACACGAAACTGCAGAATCGGATACGTCGGAGTTGCACTCTTTACACTTAACGAGAGCCACAAATATAATCCTCAAAGAAATCCCAGCGTGAAGAATGGTTCCCCACGAGAGTATAAAAATCGAAAAACAATATCTCTTAGCACATTTGTTGTGCGAGCCGAGAGGCTGGCTTCCTATTCGGTAAGCTGATTGCCTTCCATGGCGGCAGCCAATCAGCATCCCTTTCGATCAAAGCATCGGTTTCTCAGCGCTCATGTCAAACCTTGTTACCGCATGTTCCAATTAGGGTCGCCGGCGTTCCGATATAGATCACGCGTCTGTTGGCGCTGCATCAGTTCATCGTCATAGGAATAGGACGATCCGCCCCCTTGTAGGTTTGCCAAATTGCGTCTGGCGATAGAATTTCCCTGGGCGGCAGCCTTGCCGTACCAAGCAGCCGCTTCTCTAAGGCTCCGGGGAACCCCTCGACCATGCTCGTACATAAATCCTAAATTAGATTGGGCAACAGCCAACCCTTGGGATGCAGCTTTACGATACCAAGCGACCGCTTTGGCGTCGTTTCGGGGGACACCTTGCCCATCCGCGTAGAATAACCCCAAGTTGAACTGGGCATCCGCATCACCTTGCTCAGCTGCCTTTCTAAACAAGGCAGCTGCTATGGAATCGTCTCTCTGTACCCCTTGGCCATCACGGTACTTGACACCCAAATTATATTGCGCCGGAACAAAACCCTGCCTTGCGGCCTTGAGGTACCAGGGCAGAGCCTCTCTGTAATACTTTCCCTTATCAAGCAGGCGACCCATCTGATACCAGTATCTCGGCTTGGATGTATCCTGAACGACCTCTTTACACGCAGAAAAGGCGGCGGCGACGTTAATCCGCTCGAAATTCACCTGTTCACCACGTACTCCTGGGGCATCAGGCGAGGCAGCAAGGGCATCGCAGCGTTTTTCGGCCATTGTGCGCCGATCCTTTCCTGAAGCGGACTCCGCCTCTCCGGAAATGCCGGCCATTACGATTGCAACTACACATGACAGAGCGAACATCGTATCCACACCGATTCGCTTTCTGTTTACTGGCAGCGTATTTTCCTGATATCCGATCATAGTCTTCGTCTCACATATTCATTAAGCGTGTCAATTGGGCATAGCACAGTATCGTGACGCCAGCCCTATCCCAACTGCTGTTCTTTTCTACAAATAAGGGGACACCAAACCCAACGTCCCCAAGACAAAGAGCATCCCCCCGATTATTTTTATAATTTTGGATAAGAAGCCAACGATTCCTTCGATATAGCTTGTCGCCACGGCCGAGCCATAACTCTTGAATTCTTCTACTCCGTTGTCGTTTCTTCGATAAAACTGACGTCTATCGACCCAGTGGTCTCCGAAATACCCTATCACGAATAGCAAAGCGCCAACCGAAGCAAAAATAGCAGCGAATAATTGGTCAGAACCAGCCATAAGAATCATCTCCGTTCAGAGTTTGGAATAATTTTGTTTAATTTCGCATATAGCTGATAGTAATCCGACCTCTAGGGAAATGCTGATTAAATGCCTTCCTGGCATTCAATCAGCTCGTGGGCCGAAAATGCGGTTTCCGGTTCGCTCCATTTTCAAGCACTTACGTGCCTGGAAATGTCGGGCCATCCTTGGCCCGAACGGGAAACGCCATAAATCAGCGTTTCCCTACCTTATTGCAACACCTAAAAACAGGTTATGACAGCAACCTTGACCTTTGAATCAGTACTGATTTAGCCAACATAGACCATTCCCGAACCGCCACAAGTGCCACAATTAACTTCACCGCTGCCTCCGCAGGAGCTGCACCTGATCGTTCCTCCGCCGCCACAGGTACTGCAAAGTGTAGCATCGGCGCCATAACCCTGCAGGCCGCGCCCTCCGCAATTAGAACAAGTACTTTGACCTTGTCCGCCACAGTTACTGCAACGAAAGCGGCCATTGCCTCCGCAGTTTCCACATCTTTCATGCGCCATTAATTGAATCCACGGCAATATCTATAGAGATCGTGACATTAGATAACGTTAGCCAGGCATCTTGAAAGACGCTCATGGTGGACATCATCACTTTACTTTGAGAACCTGCACAGACATATCGACATAAAGATCACTGATCGAGACGAAATCCCGTCCCATTCTGTGTGTCTTTGCCGTGAAGAACTCTGCCCTCAACGCGCTATTGACGACGGATCTGACAAGCTCTGTGCAATAGAGTCGATCTGACGTCGACAGGTCATACTCATTGTCGAATCGAATACCTTTCGTCGCCATACTCAACGCCACGTTACCAATTTCATTCCGCTCTTCCTGAGACACGGCGAGTCGATAGGCCGACCAATCACGCGCATCCTCCAGAAAACCCGAAATAGATTCTACGACCACCCCGTCGAACCCTTTCGCATCATCGGCAATGGAGTGAACCACTCCCAGACCATCCTCGGTCTCCACGATGATGCCGACATGCGAGAAACGCTGCTCCTGCAGGGAGAATCTTCTTGCAACATCGGAAGCCAATCCCCGGCCGCGCCGAAAAATGAGATCTCCGACGGAAACACTTTTCACATCGAATGTGACTACCGTGCCCACAGGTCTCGTCGTCAGGTGATACCATCTAAGCAGGAGAACAGAGGCGAAAAGCAGTATCGTCGCAACAACTAGCGTTTTTGTTCGTTGACTTTCCATACTCCATCGTGTTTCACGAGATGAATGACCTGGAGCTCCGAATCCTTATTGGTACCCTCCCTGAAAGAGACGACCGCCTGGTAGCCGTCGATTTTTTTTTCGACAATCTCGAACTCAGCATTTGGATCACAAGGAAATCCTGTCATTTTCATGACGTCGATCATCTGCCCCGTCAGGTCTGTGCTCAATTTCTTTGCATTTTCGAAATTGCAATGGGAGAGCTCAAATAGAAATTGCTCGGCCGTATCCGCTGGACCATCGCTACAGGCAGTCAAGCCGCACATCAGCAACGAAACGACACCATATTTGATTCGAGACATCATGCTTACCCTTGAATTGATCAGTCGTATGTCTTGAAGGTCTGCCCAAGTCTGCCCGCCGAGTCACGAGTAGCCTGCAGAATAGTCGTAAGGACTCGATCGGGACCGATCCGGAACGAGTGCCGAGTCCGATACGCTGACCAGACTTCCAAACGACCACAACCAGAAGAGACGGACATGCCGAGAATTTTTGTCGCAGCTTGTGTTGCTTGGGATCGAGTGAGGGCGCAGGGAATCTATCTGGCCGTATGCCTCTGCCTGACCCTCTGTGTGCTAGGCGACGCCCCGGCCGCAGACTCGCCTGAAACGGACGAGGTAGGGCAACGGATTGGGCTCTTGCTCGACAGCGGTATGGATGCCCTGAATCACGACCGCTACCCCGAGGCGCGCGATTGCTTCGAGGAGGGGCTCGGGCTGGCGCGGCAGCGGGGGGATGAATGGTCCATCGCGGCATTCTTGTCTGATCTTGGCCTGGTCGAGCAAAGCCTCGGCCAATATTCCCAGGCACTCGAGCACCACGAGCAGGCGCTCGGAATTCGCCGCCGCATCCACGACGAGTGGGGCCAGGCGGCGGACCTCAGCAATCTGGGCAATCTGTACCAAGCACTCGACCGCTACCCTGAGGCACTGAGCCATCTGCAACAGGCGCTCGCCATCAACCGGCGACTCGATGCGCTCGGCGAGGCGGGGAAGGTGCTCACCAATCTCGGAATCGTGCTGGAGAAGCTCGACCGCTACCAGGACGCCCTGGACCACTACGATCAGGCGCTCCCCCTGCTGCGTGAGGCTGGAGACCTGGACAGCGAGGCAAACACGCTCACGAACATCGGAGTCGTCTATCTGCGACTCGGACGCTACCCTCAGGCATTGACTCTGCACCGCCAGGCGCTCGCCATCCACCGCAGACTCGGCTCGCGCGCCGCCGAAGCCAATGATCTCGACAACATTGGCATCGTCGAGACCCGGATTGATGACATACCGGGGGCAATGAGCCATTTCCAACAGGCGCTCACCATTCGCCACGAGATCGGAGACCGCAGGGGTGAGGCCCTGAGCTTCCACCACCTCGGCATCCTCAATCAGATCCAAGGTCGTTACGACGTGGCGCTAGAGCAGCTTGGCCGAGCACGCACCATCTTCCACTCAATCGGAAAACCATCGGGTGAGAGTGCGACACTCGCCATGATGGGCCTGGTCTTCCAGCTCAGCTGCCGCTATCAGGATGCCCTAAAGCATTATCGAGCGGCGCTGGCCATTCATCGAAAACTCCGCAGCCTTCGAGGTGAGGGTCAGACACTCACCAACATCGGCGCCGTCAAATTCGATCTCGGTCTGATACAAGAGGCGCGCGATCATCTCCAACAGGCACTGGCCATCCAGCGGCGCATCGACGATCGCGACACTGCAGCCGCCAGTCTCAACAACCTTGGCAATATCGACCAACACCAAGGCCGTCATCAAGACGCGCTGAGCCGATTCAAAGAGGCACTCGCCATCCACCGAGAAATGGGAGACCGCGCTGGAGAGGGTACGAGCCTAGCCAACATCGGCAACCTGTACCGTGCCATGGACCGCAACCGCCAAGCCCAGGGCTATCTGGAGCAGGCGCTTGCGATCGACCGGGAGGTCGGCGACCGCGCAGCCGAGGCCAGTGACCGGCTCAATCTCGGCTTGGTGCATTGGATAGAGGGTGACTCCGAGGAGGCACTCGCGCATTTCAACCAAGGCCTGACCCTGACCGCCACGCTGGATACGCCCGAGCTGTCATGGCGCCTATGGCAAGCCGTGAGCAACGTCTACGCAGCCCGGAATCAAAACCGCGCAGCTATCGCCGCGGGCAAGCTGGCGGTGAATCTCCTCCAGGAAATGCGCGCCACGAATCGCAAGCTCGACCAACGAATGCAGGAGGGTCTCCTGACGAGTCGACGCTTCGTCTACCGAGATACCGCCGAGCGACTGATCCAGCAGGGACGCTATGCCGAAGCACAGCAGATCCTGGAGATGCTCAGGGAGGTCGAACTCTACGACTACCTGCTCGTGAAAGATCCAGCGTCCGATCCGCGACGCACGCGAGCCAGTCTCAATCCTGTCGAAACCGATTGGAGCCAAGCGGTCGATCAGACCACCGCGGATCTGCGGGCGGTCGAAGCGAAGCTGATCCCATTGAAGCGCATCTTGGAGCAGGTCCGCTCAGATACAGAACAGGTTGCGATCAATGTGCTGACCAAACAGCATCAGGCCCTCGAATCCGATCTCCGATCCGCCCTAGATGCGCTTCCAGCACGTTTAGCCCTGATCACACCCACAGAGCAGGCTAGAATCAACGCTCAGATGGCCGAAATTCATGGTGGCCAAGCGCATCGACTCGCCTCACTCACGAGCCGCAGCGGTCGCCCGACCGCCCTGCTCCAGACGCTGATCCTACGCGATCACCTGCGACTCCTGCTGACGACGCCGTCCGGCTGGAGCACAGCGGTCTCAACGCTCGACGCATCGACTTTGGACAAGCTGATCTCGGCGCTCGTCCAGGCGCTGCGCGATCCGGGTACAGACCCCAAACCACCCGCCAAAGCTGTCTACGAGCGGATTCTTGGCCCACTCGAAGCGACCCTGTCCGAACAAGGTATCCAGACACTGATGAGCCAGCTCGACGGGCGTCTGCGCTATCTTCCCCTCGCTGCGCTGCACGATGGACAGGGATGGCTAGCCGAACGACTCGCGGTAGTCCGTGACACGACCATCTCAACGCCGCCACCACCTGCCACGGATCGACGAGAGCGACGGATCGCAGGTCTGGGCACCAGTAGGCCTCACGGGGCATTTGCGGCGCTCCCAGCGGTCGAGGAGGAGTTGGAGAGCATCGTGCGTCGCCAGGACGACCCGAACGATCAAGGACTGCTCCCCGGCACGGTGCACTTGAACGAGGCATTCACCGAAAAGGCCTTACGCCAAGCTGCCGCCGGCGACTATGCCATCGTGCACATCGCCAGTCACTTCAACCTCCAACCGGGCAATGAGCTGGAGTCTGCCCTGCTGCTTGGTACCGGCGAGCTCCTCAGCATGAGCGAGCTGCGCAGAAGCGCTCTCGATCTCACCCATGTCGATCTATTCACCCTTTCCGCCTGCGAGACCGCGCTTGGGGGGCCGGATGCCGACGGAATCGAAATCGAGGGTCTCGCTGACATCATCCAACGCCAAGGGGCGCACGGTGTAATCGCCAGCCTCTGGTCCGTCGCCGATACCTCAACCGCCTGGTTGATGCAGCGCTTCTATGCGCTGCGCCAGGAGCAGGGGCTCGACAAGGCGGAAGCCCTGCGTCGTGCCCAAATGGAATTGATCGACACCAGCGGCAAGCTGGTGCATGCCGCTGTGCGGAAACGCGTGCCACTCGGCTTGCGACCATCGGAAGACGGACTGACGTCGAGGCAAGCCGATTATCGTCACCCCTACTATTGGGCTCCCTTCATCCTAATGGGGGATTGGCTCTGAGCTGCAACCAGCAACGACGAGGATTAAACGACGAGATCCAGTCATTTGGCCGTCCAATCGAGATTTACACATCACCGGCAACCATCATCGCCATGATGACGATTGAAAAGGAACCGATGAAGACAACACGGTTGAGGAACCACGAAGCATGACCCAGCGACTGATATCGCGAATCCTGCCAAAAATCGCCCCGATTATCTTCATGGCTCACAACTCCGCACTGTTCGCCGACCACATCTATTCCGAGGTTGAAACCGACATCAAGGATGAAAGTAACTACTTCCACAAGAAAATACTTGTCGTCCAGGATACCGAGTCTGGACGGGAGTATCGCAGTGGTCCTATCCAAGGACGCATCTATCTCACCGAGGATTTCGACGGCGACGGAAAGCAGGAGGCGCTACTGATATACAACAAATGTCCTGGATCGAGATGCCTAGACTACTATCGAATCGCCGCCCTCAAGGATGGCAAGATAATCGTCGCAGATCCCAAGCCAGAGATCACCAACCCCGAGATGGAACAAGATGGAAAACGTCTTCTCCTGGTCGAACAGGAAATCGATCACAAGCTCTATTATGCGTTCGACGGCCATGAAATCAGTGTCACCAAGAGGATAGTATCACCCAAGACCCTTAAAGATATTAGGACTCATGTATATAGCTACATAGATGATCAACGATACGAAATCTTAGCCTTCGACCTCAATGGCGACGGCCATAAAGAACGTATCGCCTGCGAAAAGGACTGGAGTTGGGGCTACTATTCCAGTTGTGAATTGCCGCTTCCTGACGGGAAAACTCAGTCTTTTTTCGGTTTGTGCAGGAGGGTTGGTATTCTACCTCATATCAGTAACGGGTATCACGATTTAATCTGCGATTTCGATACCGTATTGATCTTCAATGGATCCGAATGGATTGATCCGGAGGAGAGCCAGGGTCGTTCTGATTAGGGATTGATGGGCAGGGCTTTGAAGGCGCGGAAATATAACATTTACAATCAGCGAGTTACGCTCATTACTCACCGTGCTCTTGGTGCAGTTGACGAGATCAAGACATCGCCATGTTGAGCCCATCCCTTTACCCATATCTCGAACCAGTTTCGTACACATTTCTTGTGTCAAGTCCCCGAAGATTATATACACGCTTTTTGAATAATTCGGGGCGCTTCTCGGCCCAATCCTTGAGGGCTTGAATCGGAGCGATATGCCCGAGTGCTTTTTGCGGAATGTGCTGGTTGTAGACCTGGACGTAGCGGGTGATGGTTTGCTCCAGGCTCTGTGAAGAGTCGAAGCGTGTGGTGGCCAGCACCTCGGCGATGCGCCCATTGAAACGCTCGACCATGCCATTGGTCTGTGGAGTTCTGGGTTTGGTTAGGCGATGCACAATAGCGTGCTGGGCGCAAACCTGATCGAAGCGATGCTGCCCCGTTGGCGAGCGCTCGCCCGTGGCGCAGAAACGGTCGGTGAACTCTTTGCCGTTGTCGGTGAGGATCTTGGTGAGGGTGAACGGCGCCTTGGCGATCAGGCGCTCGAGAAAGCCACTGGCCGAGGCCGCCGACTTGTCGTCGAGGATCTCGACGTAGACCCAGCGAGTGGCACGGTCGATCGCCGCGAAGAGGTATTTTCGGCGGTCTTCATCGAGCATCTGGGGCAGGTACTTGACGTCGACATGGACGAAGCCGAGGGCGTAGTCCTTGAAGGTCTTCACCGGACGCTTCGCGGTGTCCGCCTCCTGCGGGATCAGGGACTTGAGGTTGGAGATCCCGTGGCGCCGCAAGCACCGATCGAGTGCCGAACGCGAGGCCTCGGGGTGGATGAATTCGCGGGTAACCGCCAACAGATCGTCGAACGGCAGCAACAGCGTTTCACGCAGGGCCACCACGAGGACTTCCTGCTCGGGCGAGAGCGTCGTTGAGAGCCGGTGTGGGCGGTGCGAAGCATCTTCGACCACCGTGCGTCGCCGCCACTTTCTCACCGTCTGCACCGAGAGGTTGTACTGGGCGGCGAGGACCTTGTTCGGCAACGTGGATGCTTGCAAATCGCGACGAATCGCTGGGGTGGTGCGGGCATTCTTGTGCAGGCGGATTTCCATCGGCAATCAGGCTCCCGGGCTGTGGGCTGTTCCGCGAGCGCTGGCTTTGTGGACCACGTGCTCTAGCACCTCGCGGGCTCGGAACAAAGGATAGCTCCGTCGAGGCAGATAATCACACGGGACGTAACACTGTTACGCGTGAGCACCCTTCGTGACCTTCAACGCCCTGGGATTGATGGGTTCATCCTCATTCAACACAAGATCGTCTTCGATCCGATATCGAGCCGGCTGGACCCAATGGCCAGACCGACTCGCTCACGTCTACCTTTGATGCGCGATACGCGGCAAAATCCCTTTGCCGAAAACCATGTCACCGTTAGGAAATATGGCTATCGGAGCCCCACCGCCCATCATGCAGTTCATATCATGGAATGCCTCCCATGGGTATCTTCGGTGTTCCATCGATTTGGGAAAATTGGCTTCCTTACCTGACATGATCGTCGACCAAGCCACGCTTGGATCAACCGCAGACCATACAGCTTCAACCAGATCGCGATTCTCATCCGATAGCATGACTGGTACTACACGATAAGCGATATCTTCTTGGTGGAGCTGCCTCTCCAGATTCCGGCAAAAACCGCAATCCACACCGCTAATCAAAATGAATGCATCCCTCTTTCCTGCAGGCCCCATCTTAATGGTAAGAGGACGCGCTGCCGAGGCGATCCGTTTTCCGATAGTCGCTGCATCAGCTTGCGAGACAGGCGAACGTGTCTTCAAGTATCTCCATCCCTTACCTCCCTGATTCGCGATGAACTGATAATCACCTGAAAGGTACTGGGCGCATTTATGATGCACATTGCTTCGAAAACGAAAGGCGTAGATATCTGGAACGATAGTTTCCTCCAGCCGAGTACCATTCGGCACATCCAAATGAGCCAGCCGGCTGAACTCCCTTACTGTCGGAGCTGCAACAGAAGTGACAGGATACGATAGAAGTGCAGGCAGCACTAAGACATACAAGCTGGCAGCGACAATGAAAATAGAATATCTTTTGACATCGAGCATTGTATTCATTTTCATAGCGCCTTTACTCGACAGCTTCTCTTTACATAATCGACAACCACTACCACGACGAACGTGATACCAAACAGAAAGGATCGCGACTGCAAGATGTTGACGACCGTTGCGACACTCTGCCCTAAGCAAATCCTGTCATGATCGGTCCCCAAGGAAGCCTCTTCCCGAATCATTACACTGACTGTCATTGGATTGAATCTCTCCAAGCTCAGAGTTAATAAAGGAGCAAAATCAGACCGGCCAATTCTGTCTCCAGGAAACATTCACTCTTCCAGACGGGAGGATTCAGACATTTTGTCGCACATAAAAATATTTCGAGCGAATACTGGTGTGCGTTGACGCAAGAAAATCTCTACCATCAACTTCTCGGCCGGTCGTTCCCAGGATCGCCGAATTGTACTTGGCAATGCCGCCATGGTCGGAGTCCAATCGAAACATCTCACCACGACCCTTGGCCTCAATGGGCCGATTGCAATTCGGTCATCCCAGGAACCCTCTGCAAATCCAATCGCGAAATAGTTGATGGACTCTTACTCGAGTGTCAGACCGAGAGACCTGCCGCCAGAAATGTCTTGCTCGGAGAGAGCGAAAACAGGCACCTCAAGTGCCTGATCAGGCTGGCGGATCCGACTTTTAGGTCAGGCTATGCTCTGAATTTTCGCAGCAATAGCCCACCGTCACCTCTCCCGATGCATCCTCGCGGCAGCCGAAACGCAACCATCCCTCGCCACGCAACCAGCGCTGTTCACGATGGACCAGAACAGACTCGGCGGAGGTTTGCTCCTGAACCGGGGCTCCATTGGTGCTGTGATCGACGAAGATAATGCGACCCTTCTGATATTCGAGCCGTCCATGGTGGGTGCAACCTGCCGAGCGCGCCCCGAGCCGTACACAAAGGAGGCATAATTGATCTGGGTGACGTGGCAAGTCTGCGCGTCAGAGCGAGCGTAACAGAGCCCGTTGGTCGGTGTTGATCGGCACGGTTTTGCTGCCTTGAGGATCTTGCGATGTCGCGTCTGCTGCCTGCTGTCCCTGAAGCGATTCCCCCCCTGTCCGTCGCGAATTCGAAGCCATGATCACGATGGTGCAGGCGGCGGTGGAAACGGGAACGGCGGCGCATAACCTAGAGCAGGGAGGGGCTGTTGAGCCAGTTGCTGCGACTCGGCCACAGTTTGTTTCAGAGCTTCTTGACCCTGAGCGGTCCGGGTGATGTCGGGGAACCGTTGAAACTGGAGGATGGGCGCACAGTCACGCGCTTGGCGTCGCGCCCACGTCCTTACCGCAACCTCTTTGGCGAGTACACCATTGAGCGGTTCGTCTATGGCCAGCGCGAGGAGCAGACGTTGGAGGCGCCCCCCCTTGGATGCACGCCTGCAGCTGCCCCCGCCCAGTGCACCTCCTATCTGCTGCAGGAGTGGAATGCCCGACTGATGCAGGCGATGTCCTATGCCCAGGCCGAGCAGTTCCTTGAGCACCTGTTGGGCGTGCGCCAATCGGAGCAGACGATTGAGCGCGACCAAACGCGACTGAGCGCGCAGGTCGAGGCGTTTTGGGAGCAGTTGTCCCGGCGCCCGTCCCGCTGCCGCCGGAGGCCATTGTGGTCAATAGCGGTCGTCATCTTCCCCAAGCGGTGGGTGGTCGAACGCACCCATGCCTGGAACGAGCATGCTCGACGCCTGATCATGCATCACGATCGATTGCTGAAGGTCTCCGAGACCTGGGGTTGGCTCGCAGAAGCGCGCTTGCTGGCTCGGCGATTAACGACATAATTTTGTAAACACCCTCTAAAACCTGAGCATTCCAGCCTGCAACAGACCTGCGAGGATCAGATAAAACCCCACGACATAGTTGAGGATCGCCGGTTTGATGAGGATGAGGGCGCCGGCGACGATCGAGATCACCGCCATGGGGGAAATCGGCTGGCCGTGGAAGTAGTGCATGAGACCGAGCGCGCCGATGAGGAGCAGATAGGCGGCGACGGCGTAGTTGAGCACGCGCGGCACCAGCAGAATGACGACTCCGGCGATGATGGCGACCACCGCCTCCATCGGCCATTGCTGCAGCATGGCTGGAATATCCATTGAGAGATGTCCTTGATGATGAAGGAGGTCGAGACCCTACCCGCGCGCGGCACGAGGAAACGCCAACGCGCGCCCAGCGCATTATAGACGGCCTTTCCGTCCGCTCGACCATCCGACCTTTCGAACGCGTTACCCGGCTTCACGCCGAACATTGTCGACAATCCAAGCTTGACTTACGCGTCAAAGGCGCTAATTTATGGTCAACGAAGCCAAATGTGTCGACAGTCTCCATGCCTGTTCCAGCTGAAGCGCTTTCCGACGCCAACGGTACGATCGCCGATCGTGTGTTCGATCAGATCCGCCACGCCATCGTGGTCGGTGAGATCGCGCCCGGCAGCAAGATCAGCGAACCGGCCCTCGCTGCCCGCTATGGCATCAGTCGCGGCCCGCTGCGCGAGGCGATGCGCCGGCTGGAGTCGAGCAGCCTGGTGGAGCGCAAGCCGAACATCGGCGCGCGCGTGATCACACTCACCAGCGCGCAGTTGCTTGAGATCTATGTGATCCGCGAAGCGCTGGAGGGGATGGCGGCGCGCCTGGCCGCAGAGCAGATGTCCGATGCGGCCATCGCGGACCTGAAGCGCCTGCTCGATCAGCACCGCAACGAGGTCGCGCAGGAGGCCTGGCAGGCCTATTTCCAGGAGGAAGGGGATCTGGACTTCCATTTCCGCATCGTCCAGGGCAGCGGAAACGGGCGGCTCAACAACATCCTCTGCAACGATCTCTACCATCTGGCGCGCATGTACCGCTGCCAGTTCGGCATGAAGAGCGACCGCGCACGTGACGCGCTCAAGGAACACGAACTGATCGTCGACGCCATCGCGGAGCGCGACGGAGAATTGGCGGAATGGCTGATGCGCCGCCACATCCGCACATCACGCCGAGCGACCGAGCGCCGGCTCGCCGCCATGAAGGATTGAACGGCCGACACCGAGTTTCAAACAGAGTGAATCCCCGCCGCAGGGCGTCGGATTCCATAGACGAGGCAACACCATGACCGACACCATGACCCCCGGCGCCAAGCTGCGCCTTGCCGTTCAGGAAGAACATCCCTTGCAGGTGGTGGGCGCGATCAATGCCTATCACGCCAGAATGGCCGAGCGCACCGGTTATCGCGCGCTCTATCTGTCCGGCGGTGGCGTTGCGGCGGGCTCCTACGGGATTCCCGATCTGGGCATGACCAGCCTGGATAACGTGCTGGAAGACGTCAGCCGCATCACCTACGCAAGCGATCTGCCGCTGCTGGTCGATGCCGACACCGGCTGGGGCAGCGCCTTCAACATCTCGCGCACCGTCAAGCATCTGATCCGCAACGGCGCAGCCGGCTGCCACATCGAGGATCAGGTCGCGGCCAAGCGCTGCGGTCATCGTCCGAACAAGGCCGTGGTCTCGAAGGAAGAGATGGTCGATCGCATCAAGGCCGCCGTGGACGCGCGCACCGACGATTTCGTCATCATGGCCCGTACCGACGCGCTCGCCGTCGAGGGCATGGACGCGGCGATCGAGCGCGCTATCGCCTGCGTCGAGGCCGGCGCCGACATGATCTTCCCCGAGGCCATGACCGAGCTGGCTCAGTACAAGCAGTTCACCGCTGCGGTGCAGGTACCGGTACTCGCCAACATCACCGAGTTCGGCGCCACGCCGCTGTTCAAGACCGACGAGCTGGCCGATGTCGGCGTCTCGCTGGTGCTCTATCCGCTGTCGGCCTTCCGCGCCATGAACCAGGCCGCGCTCAACGTCTACCAGGCCATCCGCCGCGACGGCACTCAGGCCAACGTGCTGGATACCATGCAGACCCGCATGGATCTCTACGACTACCTCGACTATCACAGCTTCGAGAAGAAGCTCGACGTGCTGTTCGCCCAGGAAAAGTCCGAGAGCTAACGTCGAACGCGTCCGTCCCGATCCGCGCCGCGAACGCACGGATCGCGGACCCCGACGCATCCCGATCGATCGGTCACTGCCGAGGCCAGATTCCTCGATATCCACTCGAGCATGAGGAGAGAACATCCGATGGCTGAGAATCAAGCAAGCCAACTGCCCAAGCCGAAGAAATCCGTCGCCCTGTCGGGTACCGCCGCCGGCAACACCGCCATCTGCACCGTCGGCCGCACCGGCAACGACCTGCACTATCGCGGTTACGACATCCTGGACTTCGCCGATCAGGCCGAATTCGAAGAAATCGCCTTCCTGCTGATCCACGAGCGTCTGCCGAGCCACAGCGAACTGGTCGCCTACAAGCACAAGCTCAAGTCGCTGCGAGGCCTTCCGGCCGCGCTCAAGACGGCCCTGGAGCAGTTGCCGCCCTCGGCGCACCCGATGGACGTGATGCGCACCGGCTGCTCCGTTCTCGGCGCACTGGAACCCGAAAAGGACAGCATGCCGGTTGCTGCGGCGCGTGACATCGGCGATCGGCTGATCGCCAGTTTCGGCTCCATGCTGCTCTATTGGTATCACTACGCGCACAACGGACGGCGCATCGATGTCGAGACCGACGACGACTCGATCGGCGGACACCTGTTGCACCTGCTGCACGGCCACACGCCCCGTCCCGAGTGGGTGCGCGCCATGCACACCTCGCTGATCCTCTACGCCGAGCACGAATTCAACGCCTCGACCTTCACCTCGCGCGTGATCGCGGGCACCAACTCGGACATGTACTCGGCCATCACCGGTGCGATCGGCGCGCTACGCGGTCCCAAACACGGTGGCGCCAACGAGGTGGCCTGCGAGATCCAGCAGCGCTACGCCAACGCCGACGAGGCCGAGGCCGACATCACCGAGCGCGTCGGCCGCAAGGAGATCATCATCGGGTTCGGACACCCGGTCTACACCATTGCCGATCCACGCAACGAGGTCATCAAAGCGGTCGCCAAGCGACTCTCCGAGGCCAACGCCAACATGACGATGTTCGAGGTCGCCGACCGACTGGAAACCGTCATGTGGGGCCTCAAGAAGATGTTCCCGAACCTGGACTGGTTCTCCTCGGTGTCCTACGCCCAGATGGGCGTTCCGACGGCCCTCTTCACGCCCATCTTCGTCATCGCACGCACCTCCGGCTGGGTGGCCCACGTCATCGAGCAGCGCAAGGACGGCAAGATCATCCGCCCGAGCGCGAACTATGTCGGCGTCGAAAACCTCAAGTGGACACCGATCGAAAAGCGCTAGACAGCGCTCAGCTTCCAGCCCCCAGCTGCCAGCGAAAGCACTCCGCCAAAGCGCTGGAGCGCTGACCGCTGGACGCTGGAGGTTTCCTCTAACGACCAAACGAGATCCAAACCATGAGCGCACATATCGCCGACGCCAACATGCGTCCCGAACCAGACCAGGAACTGGCCGCACTCGCCGACTACGTCTGCGATTACGAAATCACCTCCCAGGAGGCGATCACCACCGCACGTCACTGTCTGATGGACTCGCTGAGCTGTGCCATGCTGGCGCTCCAGTACCCGGAGTGCACCAAGCACCTCGGCCCCATCGTTCCGGGAACCAGCGTACCGAACGGTGCCCGCGTGCCCGGCACCCAGCACAGCCTGGACCCGGTCAAGGCCGCCTGGGACATCGGTGCCATGGTGCGCTGGCTCGACTTCAACGACACCTGGCTGGCCGCCGAGTGGGGTCATCCGTCGGACAACCTGGGCGCCATCCTGGGCCTGGGCGACTATCTCTCGCGCAAGGCCGTCGCCGACGGCGCCGCGCCCCTGACCGTGGGTGACGTACTCCACTACATGGTCAAGGCGCACGAGATCCAGGGCGTGCTGGCGCTGGAGAACAGCTTCAACCGGGTCGGTCTCGACCACGTGCTGCTGGTCAAGGTCGCCTCCGCCGGCGTGTCCGCGCTCATGCTGGGTGCCGACAAGGATCAGGTCATCGACACCCTGTCGCAGGCGTGGGTCGATGGCCAGTCGCTGCGTACCTACCGTCACGCGCCCAATACCGGCTCGCGCAAGTCCTGGGCGGCGGGCGATGCCAGCTCGCGCGCCGTGCGTCTGGCGATGATGGTGCAGAAGGGCGAGATGGGCCTGCCCTCGGTCCTGACCGCACCGCGCTGGGGCTTCTACGACGTGCTGTTCAAGGGCGAGAAGTTCGCCTTCCAGCGCGACTACGGCAGCTACGTGATGGAGAACATCCTGTTCAAGATCAGCTTCCCGGCCGAGTTCCACGCCCAGACCGCCGCCGAGTGCGCCATGACCCTGCACGACCAGGTCAAGGACCGCATCGACGAGATCGAGCGCATCGAGCTGACCACCCAGGAGTCGGCGATCCGCATCATCAGCAAGGACGGCCCGCTCTACAACCCGGCCGACCGCGATCACTGTCTGCAGTACATGGTCGCCGTGCCGCTGATCTTCGGCCGTCTCACCGCCGACGATTACGAGGACTCGGTCGCCCAGGATCCACGCATCGACGCCCTGCGCGAGAAGATGACCGTGACCGAGGATCCACGTTACACCCAGGAATACCTGGATCCGGACAAGCGCTCCATCGCCAACGCGGTGCAGGTCTACTTCAAGGACGGCTCCAAGACCGACAAGGTCGAGGTCGAGTATCCGATCGGCCATCGCCGCCGTCGCGCCGAGGGCATCCCGGTCCTGGAGGCCAAGTTCATCGACGCGCTCAAGACCCGCTTCCCCAAGGGGCAGGCCCAGCGCATCTACGACCTCTGCCAGGATGAGCAGAAGCTGATGGCCACCCCGGTCAACCAGTTCATGGATCTCTTCATGATCTGATCCCTCATAGGGGACCGCTCCATCCATCACGCAACCGGGGCCTCGTCCGAAACGAGTGCCCCGAGTGCGTGAACCAGGTCGCCGCTTGCGATCCATCCGCCAATCGGTCGACTCACTTGGTGTATGCTCTCAGAGGCCGTAACGGCTGACAGCAGACCCATCAGTGAGCGCTTCTCGATGACCCATTCAGCCGCGTTCGAACGACTGGTCGCGACCAACGCGGCCCTTCAGCAGCGCATCAACGAACTGGAAGCATGCGCCGCGCAGCGCGCCCCTCAGATCGCCCCGCCCCCGGAGCAGTCGCCGCACATCGGGCTCCTGCTCGACAACCTTCCCGGAATGGTCTATCGCTGCCGCAACGATCCGAGCTGGAGCATGCACTACGTCAGTGCGGGTGCCGAAGGACTCACCGGCTACGACCCCGACAACCTCAGATACCAGCGGCTCGCCTATGCCGACCTCATCCTGGAGGAGGATCGCGCACGGGTGTGGAAGCACGTCCAAGCGGCACTGGATATCGATCGCTGCTTCGAGCTCGTCTACCGCATCCGCACACGCCAAGGTGCCATCAAATGGGTCTGGGAGCGTGGCTGGGGCATCTACTCGGATGCCGGCGAGATCCTCATGCTTGAGGGATTCATCACCGACATCTCTGCCCTCAAGACCACCGAACAGGCACTGCGCGACAGCGAACAGCGCTACAGACACATCGTCGAGAGCAGTCACGAAGGGATCTGGATGTTCGATACAGACGGCCATACCACCTTCGTCAATACGCGCATGGCCGCGATGCTCGGTTACGAGGTCGAGGAGATGCTGGGCAACGACCTCTACGACTTCATGCCCGAAGACTGGCGAAAAACGACCCGGGACAATTTCGGGCGGGGCCTGCAAGACGCAGCCGAGCAGCACGACGTGCGCCTCTTGCGCAAAGACGGCACCCAAATCTGGGCCCTGCTCTCCGTCAAGGCACTGACCGATGGAAACGGACGCCCCAATGGTCTGCTCGCGATGGCCGCCGACATCACCGACCGCAAGCGCATGGAGGCCGCCCTACATGATCTGGCGATCTCGGATCCGCTGACCGGACTGCTCAACCGGCGTCATTTCTATCAGTTGGCCGAGGAGGAATTGGAACGCGTCCGTCGCTATCGGTATCCGGTCGCCGCCCTCATGGTCGACCTGGATCAGTTCAAGCGGATCAACGACACCTTCGGTCACATAGCGGGCGATGCGGTGCTGCAAACCTCGGCCAAGGTCATGCGCGAGCAGTTACGCAGCTCGGATATCCTCTGTCGATACGGCGGCGAGGAATTCGCGATCCTAATGCCTGAAGCGGATTTGGCCACGGCCAAGGGCACGGCCGAACGGTTGAGGCTCGGCCTGGCGGCACAAGCCGTCGAGACCGAGCCGGGATCCATCTCCATGACAGCCAGCTTCGGCATTGCGGCGCTGACACCCGACAGCATGCTGACGCTCGAAACCCTACTCGACTATGCCGACCGCATGCTGTATGTCGCGAAAAAGAATGGACGAAACCGTGTCGAGGCCTGGGACACGGCACGTTCGGCAAGTCCGCCCGCGCCTGCCTCCGTCCCGCCCGAGGCGCTGGACGATGAGGGGCGGGCGGAATCCGGCTAACGGTCGGTCTTGCTGGCCGTCGAGCGGACGAAATTCACGAAACGCCGCTGAATGTCTCGCGCCCATTCGGGCTGTGGCCAGTTCCAACCAATCAGGACTCCAATGACGACCCCAAACAGCAATACGAGCATGTGTCTTACCTCCAGTTGGAGTTGATGACAAACGTACCCAGCGATCCTCCCGGCAGAGACCGCCACCATTCGCCTAAAGACATGAGTCGACGATAGGGTTTTTACCGGTTCCAGAATCGAGGGCTTTGCGTCCGGATCAGGGGTGCTCCTCGATATGGAAGCCGAAGAGTTCGAGCAAAATGCCGGTCATGGCACCGCCGAGCAGACCGCCGAGCAGACCCGGAGGAATGTCGTGCACCACAGCCTCCATGATTCCGCGTGCGTTCCCATCCGGCATGACGGCCGTGGTTCCACCGACGATCCAGATGCTGGCTCCGACGACCGAGGCGATGAGCCCCGCCACCATCGGGGCCGAAAGCGCGCCAGGCAGCCAACCGGCGCTGCGCGTCACCAGCCAGCGCTCGGAGATCTGAAAGAAGGTCCCCACCAGGGCGACGACACCTGCGGCCAGCACGAACATGCCGACCCGGTGCCCGGTAAAGGATAAGATCAAGGCCAGCGAACCACCCGCCAGCAGACCGGCGATCAACCCGGTCAGGGTTTCGGCCAGCGGACGTCCCCCTCCCTTGACGATCCAGGCGTAGAATCCGCCGGCGATCACCCCTAGCGCCCCCGCAATGGAAACGATCATCGCCAATTCGACTTCTTGACCCGAGGCAATCAAATAGCCGATAGACGCCAGCACACCCGCCATAGCGCCTACCAGAGCGACCGGCATCGCGCTATAAAAAGCCGATGTCGTCATGGCTGCAGCCGCAGCCGCGATGATGAGCGGCTGCCATCCCGATAGCCCGAGCATCCCAAGCACTTGATACAGACCAGCAAAAAGGGCTCCAAACAGGGCACCCGCGAATCCCCAGATGAAGACAGTCATCACGATCGCGGCAAACTGATCCTTAGTAAACATGCGCATCTTCCAACGACTCGGTGGTCAGTGGCTCATAGTCTAACCCGTCCGCGACCAGCCGGATCCATGCCATCGGGCTCGGTGGGCACAAGAGGCCATCGACCCATCGACCTCTTGCCACATTCAATCGCGTGCGCGAATTCGATGTAACCTATGCATCAACCCCCAAGCAACGGCGCCAAACGCGTCTTCGACGGCGTCCCTCAGATCTACTATGAGGGGTACTGGATCAACTATTACGACCCGCCTCAGGACTCCTTCGAGGTCCGACGTCAACTGATCCAGGCTCTGACGATCCGGCTGTTCAACCACGTCGAGCACGGAATCAACATCCCGGGATCCCGTCTCAAGGAGGCCCGAGCCGCCTATGCGGCCGAGACGGATACCGAACGCAAGCGGGTCAACGGCGCTATGCTGGCCGGCGCACTCTTCAACCGCGCCGCCGACCTCTTCCGCTGTCTGGTGGATCTGCAGACCGCCGGTCTCGAGGTGACACCGGAGCACCCACTCATGCGCGAGTGCGGTCATTGTCTGATGGAGGCGCTGGAACTGGGCAAGATGGTGCGTCACCGAGGTGGCGACGAGGGAATCGACGAACTCTGGGGCGAACCCTTCAAGGCATTCTCGATGCCGATCGAGGATTTCTACGCCAGCCGCTATCTGAAGATCGCCATGACCATGCGAGACGTCGATCGCATCGCCTCGGCGCTGAAGGTCACCTTCGCCGACAGCACCCAAATCGTCGGCCTGGACGCGCGCATCGACGAACTCACGGACGCCGCGAAACGCAAGTGCGAAATCCTGCGGACCGATCCGGCCGTATTCGACGTCTGGCCGGCCTATGTGGTCGCCAGCGAGCGACTCCGCAACCTCAAGCCCATCCTTCCCGCCAACCACGGAACGGAGGACATTCGCGAGGCGGTCGAGGGCACGCGCCTGCTCGGTGAGGGCACGGACCTGGTGAGCTTCATCGTCCGCGCGCGTGTCCCCATGCCCAAAAGCACCCGGGAATTCATCGACCGCTGCGAACAGTTTCACCGGACCTTCCTCGCGAAATCCAGGAAACCCTAAACGTCCAAACAACGTCCATTTCAGAGACCTGCCCAGGAGACCCGCGTGCTCGTCTATCTTCACGGCCTCAACAGTTCGAGCCGATCCGTCAAGGCCGGCCTATTGAGGGAACATCTCGCCCCGTTCGAGGTTCTGGCGGTGGACTACAGGCCTCACCGACCGGACGAGGCCATCGCACGGCTGTCGAGCTTCTTCGAGGATCTGCGACCGCAACGGCCCGCCGTCATCGGCAGTTCCATGGGCGGCTTCTATGGACAGTATCTCGCGCGCCGGTTCCCGTTTTCCCACCTATTTCTGATCAATCCGGCGCTCACCCCCTGGACCTTCATCGGCGAGCGACTCGGGGAGACCCAGACCACCGCGAACGGCGAGGACTATGTGCTTACAGCCGATCTCGCCGAACGCCTTCGCCCGTATGGGATCGAGACGCCCTGCGACGGCACGCCGACGACCCTCTTCCTCGACCGGGGCGACGAGGTGATCGACTACCGCATTGCCGAACGGCTCTATGCAGACTGTGGGCGGCTGCTGGTCTGGGACGGCGGCGATCACGCCTTCCAGCACATGGACGCGGCCATCGAGATCCTCCGCGACCATCTGAGCTCCACAGCGACCGCGAAGGGCCACGACGCGGAATAATCAGGATCCGGAGTGCAGCAGCTGTCCGGCAACGTGAAAGCCCGCGACATAGGTCCCGATCGCAGCGCCGAGCGTGCTCAGCAGGAACACGAGCAAGACGCGCGAGACCCGATTACGCCACCAGCCGCTCCAGTTGGAAACGTCGGCGCGCAGGCGACTGAAGTCACCGACGCTCGGCTTGCGCAGATAGAGTTCCACCGCCCCGGTAACCATTCCGGCGCCCAACGTCGGATTCAGTGTGGTCAGGGGCGCTGCCAGAAAGGCCGAGACGATGGTCAGCGGATGTCCCGCTGCCAGCAGGGTCCCGAGGGCCGACAGACTGCCCGTGATCAGCGCCCAGGAGACCAGAAGGTCGAATCCGAAGGAGGGGCTGATGGCGAAACCGTAGGCGAACCCCGCCATGATCAGCGCGAGCAGGCCCCAGGCCAGCACCTGGGGCCAGCGGCTTGGCGGAGGAATCTCCTCCAGCCGCTCTAGGACGACGGCAGGATCCGAGCGCTCCGACTCCAGAGAATCGGCGATTCCCTTCAGGTGACCGACGCCGACCACCGCCAGCACCCGGTGGGCACCGATCCGGGCCGCCTCGCGCCGCAGCTTCGCTGCCATGTACTGGTCCCGCTCCTCGATCAGTGGCACATAGAGGTCGCGGCGATCGCTCGCGAACTCGGCGAAGGTGGTCTCCAGAACGTCTCCCTCCTTCAGCCGCTCGACCTCGTCCTCCGTGACCTCTTCTGCAGTCACCATGGAGCTGACCAAACCGGCGAAGAGCCCGTAGCGCTTCCACCATCCGAGGCTGGCCGAGATGCGCTTGAGCGTGATACCGATCTCGCGGTCGATCAGCATGACCGGCAGATCGCGCTCCTTGGCAAGACGCAGCGCCGTGCGCTGCTCCGACCCGGGCTCGATGCCGAACTGGTCGGCGAGTCGCTGCTGGTAGGCCGACAGCGCCAGATTGGCCACCACCATGTAGACCCGGTTCTGGCGGATGACCGAAAAGAGATCCATCTGAGAGAGGGATTTGGGGTCCATCAGCGCATTGAAGCGACTGCGACAGAGCTCGACTGCGATGGCGTCGAAGTTCTCGGTCTGGACCAGCTTTTTCACCTGATCGGCACTGACACGGGACACATGAGCGGTCCCGAGCAGGGTCAAATGGACGTCGTCGAGGACGATTTCACGCCGCGGTTCGATTGACTCAGCCATGAAAATCCTGTCATTTGGCATCCCCGGTGCGGGGATTGGAACACAAAGGGCGGCATCATACCCCACGGATCGAACGGTTGAGCGGACGGGCATCGCGATCGATCGCCCTGACGCGACCGAACGAAGGCCGCCCGCCTCCCGCGTTGGTGCTCCGGCGAGGATGCCGTATCATCGCGCCGCATGCTGTTTCACCTTGACGCCACGCATACCTTCACAGAGGTCTCGATGAAAGGACCGACACCTAGATCGGCGCGCCTACGCCGTCACGCCCTGACCGTCGGCACTTGCGCGCTGGCGATCCTGCTGGTGACAACCGGCTGCGGGAGCATCAAAAAGGACAAAATGGCGATCGCTCTCAGCGCGGCCACCCACGGCTATCAGTCGGCATTGCGTTGGGGCTATTTCGAAAACGCCTATGCCTTCGTCGACCCGGATCAGCGCGAGAACACCTCAATGCCGCCCAGTCTGACCGGCTTGCGTCTCACCGGTTACGACGTCGTCCAGCCACCGGGCGTCCAGAAGAAGAACGACGATGACGAGGACGACGACGCCGCCATCGCCACCCAGATCGTACAGATCGAGTATCTGTACGAGGATCGACAGGTCGTCAAATCACTCATTGACCGTCAGATCTGGCGCTGGGACGCGGAGAAGAAGACCTGGTGGCTCACATCCGGACTCCCCGCCTTCGAGTGACGCGGACATCGCGCCACCGGGTGCCCGAACCCAGCCAAGGCGGTCAGTCGGCGCCCGGAATGCCCCTGATCTCTTTCTCCGTGGAGAGCATGACCGAGACACGCTCCAACTCGGCCCTCTGGTCCTCGGACAGCATGCCGGAGCGACGCTCGAGCGCGTTCAGAAGGCCCTCCGCATGCCCGAGACGCTCCTCGGCGATCGCGTCCTTGATGGCACGGATATCGGCGTTGGTCTCGCTGCCCAGCGAATGGGAAGAAGAAAGGGCCGAAGCCGACGAAGACGTCGGCTTCGCCTCATCGCCCTGGTTGCAAGCCGAAATGGCAAAAGTGATGAAAAGCGACAACAAACCACGGCTGGTCCGACTCATTCGCCCCCCTCAATGCTGCCGATATGGATAACCTGTTCGCGATTCTTCTGTTACTGCTAATCGGCTGGTTCTGGCTGGATAGTCTGCGGGCGCGTGAGATCGCGGTGGGAATCTGCCAGGCGGCCTGCGCGCGACACGAGGTGCAGCTGCTCGACCAGGCCATCGCACTGCGCCATTTGGGTCTATCCTGGAGATCCGAGGGACTGCGGCTACGCCGTGTCTACCGCTTCGACTTCAGCGAGGAAGGAACCGGCCGGCGCAACGGGTATCTGGTGATGCGAGGCCTGCAATTGGAGGAGCTGAGCTTCGGGCTGCCAACCCGGATCGGCGACGCCTGATCGCGCGCGATCCGATCCGTTTCGGCGAATTACTTGACCAGCTTGAGCGTCGGCCCGCCCTTGCCTTTTCCCTTACCACCGTCGTCATCCGGACCGCCCTTGGACTCCACGCTGGTGGATGCCTCGACCGGCCTGAGCGTCGGACCGGCGCTTTGGGGTGGCGCATCAGTCGCAGCGTCCTCGCCCTCTGCGGGATAGTGCGGATCGGGAAACACCATTCCCTGACCATTCTCGCGGGTGAAGATCCCGACCACGGCCTCGCAGGGGACCATGATCTCGCGGGCGATACCGTTGAAGCGCGCGTTGAACTGAATCCAATCGTTACCGATCACGAGACCGCGAACCGCACCCGGGGAGATATTGAGCACGATACGCCCGCCATCTACGAACTCCACAGGCACGCAGGTATCCGGATAGTTGGCATCCACCACCAGATGGGGCGTCATCTGGTTATCGAGGATCCACTCGTGGATCGCCCGGATCAGATAAGGCTTGCTGGAAGTCATGCTATCGGTATCGTCAATCATCAGTTCGGACCCTAAACCATCTCCTTTTCCGCCTCGGTCAGACTCTGACGGAAGGCATCCCAGGAAAAGATCCGCTTCATATAGGCCCGCACCGCATCCGCCTGAGGCGGCAACTCGATGTCGAGCAAGGGAAGCCGCCACAGAAGGGGGGCCACACAACAATCGACTAGCGAGAATTCGTCGCTCATGAAGAAGGAGTGAGCGGTAAAAATGGGGGCCGTCACAGTCAGGCTCTCACGAAGTTCCTTGCGGGCCTGAGCCGCCTCCTCGTCGCTGCCCATGCGGATACGTCCCATCAGGGAGTACCAATCGCGATCGACGCGGTACATGAAGAGCCGCGCGTTGGCGCGCGAGACCGGATCGACCGGAAGCAAGGGGGGGTGAGGGAAACGCTCGTCAAGATATTCCATGATGATCCGCGACTCGTAGAGACGCAGATCCCGGTCCACAAAGGTCGGAACCGTGCCATAGGGATTGAAGTCCATGACCTCGTCGGGCAATGCGTGCGCGTCGACATCCACGACTTCGACGGCAATTCCCTTCTCGGCAAGCACCATCCTGACCCGATGGCAATAGGGACAAACGGGATCAGAAAATAAGGTCATCACAGCTCGTCTGCTTGCAGCCACTGCCATTCGTCCCTTCTCCAGCACTGAGGCTGAGCCCGGCAGGGCTCGATTGGATTGCTGATGCCGATCTATCCCTGTCGGCCTTCGAAAAAGTCGCCGTTCGGTACGGCGGTACAACACTGGTCGAGGATCCCCGATCCGATGCCGAACCAGTCAATTCGATCAGGCCACTCGGGGCTGGAGGATATACCTTCCAAGACGACAGCGCATAAAGAATTTTACGCGCGATCCGCATTGAGATGCGGAAATACCAGGATCAAACGCTGAAAAAAGGTCGGCACACACACAACGGCCCTTGCCGAAACAAGGGCCGTGTCAGGGCTCATCCAATCAGTGAACGTCTCTCCAGAATTCCTTCTTCAGGAGATACGCAGGGATGAAGAGCAGACCAAGGAACAGCAGGACATAGAAGCCCAGACGCTGACGTTCGAGCTGGATCGGCTCTCCCGCGTAGGTCAGGAAGGCGGTAATGTCCCGCACCATGGAGTCAAACTCCTCAGGCGACAGCGAACCCTGCTCGATCAGCTTGACGCCGGTCACCATGGGCTCGCCACCCGGCTCGTGCGGCGGAGACATGATGGCCTCCTGCTTGCCCTGGAGATCGCCCAGCACATCGGGCATACCGACCAGAGGGAAGAGGACGTTGTTCACGCCGTACGGACGGGTATCGTCCAAGTAGAAGCTCTTCAGATAGGTGTAGACCCAATCCGGAGAGCGCCAGCGGGTGACCAGCGTCAGATCCGGCGGAACCACGCCAAACCACTTGAGTGCGTCCTCGTCACGCATGGACTTGGTCATGAGGTCGCCCGCCTTGGCGTCGCCGAAGAGCAGATTCTCACGCAGCGAGACCGTGTCGATCCCCAAGTCCTTTGCCAGACGGTTGTAGCGCATGTACTGCAGCGAATGGCAGCCCATGCAGTAGTTGACAAAATATTTCGCGCCACGCTGCAACGAGGCCTGATCGCGCAGATCGATGTCGGCATTCTCGAGGTGAGCGGTCTCTGAAGCCAGCAACAAGCCCGGAGCCAAGAGCAACAGGGCGGCGATGATCACTTTTCTCATGAGGTCACCCTCTCTGGGACGGGCTTGGTCTTATCGATCGAGCTATAGATCGGCATCAAGAGGAAGAAGGCGAAGTACAGCCCAGTAAAGATCTGCGAAAGCAGGGTATAGAAGTCCGATGCAGGCTGCATACCCAGCCAGGCCAACATCACAAAGGACACGGCGAAGACGGCGGTAGCCACCTTGAAAATCGGCCCCTTGTAACGCATCGACTTCGCTGGGCTGCGATCGAGCCAAGGCAACGCGAACAGGATCAGGATCGCGCCAAACATGACGACGACGCCCGGGAACTGGGAGTTCCACATCGGCGGAATCGCACGCAACATGGCGTAGAAGGGCGTGAAGTACCAGACCGGCGCGATGTGCGGCGGGGTCTGCATCGGGTTGGCAGGCTGGAAGTTCGGAGCTTCGAGGAAGATGCCGCCAAAGGTTGGCATGAAGAACATGACCACCGAGAACAGCGCCAGGAAGACCACGACGCCCATCAGATCCTTGACGGTGTAGTAGGGATGGAAGGGAATGCCATCGGCCGGGGCCTTGTCGCTCCAGCGGTTGCCTTTCGGACCTTGCTTGATCTCGATACCGTCGGGGTTGTTCGAACCGACGTGGTGCAGCGCGACAATGTGCAGGAACACCAGACCGACGAGCACGAAGGGCAGCAGGAAGTGGAACGCGAAGAAGCGGTTCAGGGTCGCGTCGGAGATCACGTAGTCGCCACGCACCCAGACCGAGAGGTCATCGCCGATCACCGGCACTGCGGCAAAGAGGTTGACGATAACCTGCGCCCCCCAGTAGGACATCTGCCCCCAGGGCAGCAGATAGCCGAAGAAGGCGGTTGCCATCATCGCCAGATAGATGACCACACCGATCATCCACAAAAGCTCGCGTGGCTTGCGGTAGGAACCCCACAGCAAGGCACGGAACATGTGCATATAGATGACGATGAAGAAGGCCGAGGCACCGGTGGAGTGCATGTAGCGGATCAGCCAGCCCCAGTCGACATCACGCATGATGTATTCGACCGATGCGAAGGCGAGGGTCGCATCCGGCTTGTAGTTCATGGCCAGCCAGATACCGGTGACGATCTGCATGACGAGCGTCAGGATGGCCAGCGAGCCGAAGAAGGACCAGAAGTTGAGGTTCTTCGGAGCGAAATATTCGGAGAGGTGGGCGCGCCAGGTCTCCGTGAGCGGGAATCGCTTGTCGATCCAACTGAGGTTTTCGGTCTTTTCAGCACTCATCAGGCCGTTCCTCGATCTTCACCAATGAGGATGGTGTTATCGTTGAGATAGACGTGCTTCGGAATCCAGAGGTTGGTCGGTGCCGGCACGTTCTTGAACACGCGAGCCGCCAGATCGAAACGCGAACCATGGCAGGGGCAGTGGAAGCCACCCTTCCATTCGGGTCCGAGATCATCGGGAGCGAACTCGGGACGGTAGGTCGGCGAACAGCCCAAATGGGTACAGATACCGATGGCCACCAGATATTCTGGCTTGATCGAGCGCGAGGGGTTCTTGCAATAGGACGGCTGGTGATCCACTTCGGACGTGGGGTCGACCAGTCTGGGATCGTTGCTCGGCAACGCATCGATCATCTCTGGCGTACGGTGCACCACCCAGACCGGCTTGCCGCGCCACTTGACGCGCAGCAGCGCCCCCGGCTCCAGTTTACTGATGTCCGCCTCAACCGGCGCACCGGCTGCCCGAGCACGGGCGCTCGGGTTCATTGATGCGACGAACGGTACGAGCGCGTAACCGGCACCCACGGCACCGACCACGCTGGTCGCGGCGACGAGCACTCGTCGCCTACTTGTATTCACGCCTTGCGCGCTCATAGGCCAATATCCCCCGGCTGATGCGAGCACTGCCCAAGGCATCCCAGGCAAGCACCCCACGCAGCTTGGATGAAACGTTCAGGTGGAAAGGGTTGAGAATATGACGACTGACTATAAAATCGACCGCGCATTCTCTTCGATTCCAGCAGGATAGGTCAAGGGAAAAACCTAAAAACTGTAGGTCTATAGGCTATTACCGTGGCCAATCAAGCTGGATTATCGATCTCGATGTAACGATGCCGCAGACCAAAATGCTCGGCTAGATGTGTACCGAGCGCCTGAACACCGTAACGCTCCGTAGCGTGATGACCGGCGGCGAGATAACAGACATCCGACTCGCGCGCCACATGCGCGGTCTGCTCAGAGAGTTCGCCGCTCAAGAAGACGTCAGCCCCCAAGGCGACCGCCTGCTCCAGATATCCCTGCCCCCCGCCGGAGCACCATGCGATTCGCTCGAGTTGCCCCGAGCGTCGACCGACCATCACGACCTCCCGCCCCAACCGTTGCGTCACTTTGCTGGCGAACGACTCGGCGGTCATGGGAGCGGATAGCCGACCAACCCACACTAGACCGTTACCAACTCCCGATGGTTCCGCACCACGGATGTCGAGCTCGACCGCAAGCCGCGCATTGTTGCCAAGTTCAGCATGGGCATCGAGCGGAAGATGGTAGGCCAGCAGAGTGATCCCGGCCTCCAGTATGGCACGTGCGCGCCGCCCCTTGATTCCAGTCAAGCAGGGATTCTCATTCTTCCAGAACCAACCATGATGCACCAGGATGGCATCCGCGCCCTCTTGGATAGCGGCGTCGATGAGCGCGGCGCTCGCGGTCACGCCAGTCACGAGAGAGCGTATCGGACGATTCCCCTCGACCTGCAGGCCATTGGGGGCGTAGTCGGAGAAACGTCCGGCATCGAGCAGACGGTCGCAATAGGCGACCAAATCATGGGATTCGATCATCTTCGGAATCTCGGGCAAAACAAAAGCAAAAAAAAGCCCGGCGGGGAGCCGGGCTGGAAACGTCTCATGATGAGAGAGACGAGGAGGACTCGAAAAAACGTTCTGTTGGTGGCCAGCCTCAGGGACTGACCGACCGGCAAATCAGTGCATGAAGAGACCGCCGTTGACGGGCAGGTTCGCACCCGTCACGTAAGCCGCGTCATCGCTCACCAGGAAGGCGATCGCAGCCGCGATTTCGCTCGGCTGAGCCATGCGACGCATCGGGATGCCACTGATGATGCTGTTACGGACCTTGTCGTCCATCGCCAAGGTCATGGCCGTATCAGTGTAGCCCGGAGAGACGGTGTTCACCGTGATGCCCTTGGCCGCGCCTTCTTGAGCGAGGGCCATGGTAAAGCCATGCATACCCGCCTTGGCTGCCGAGTAGTTGGCCTGGCCGAACTGCCCGCGCTGCCCATTGACGGAAGAGATGTTGATGATACGCCCAAAACCGCGCTCCAACATCCCCTCCCAAACCGGACGTGTGACGTTGAACACACTACTGAGGTTGACGTTGATCACAGCCTGCCAATGCGCTGCTTCCATCTTCTTGAAAGTCTTGTCGCGCGTGATTCCCGCGCAGTTCACCAGGATGTCGACCGGTCCCTGCTGCTCGCTGATCTCTTGGATCATGCGGACGCAATCCTCGTAGGAGGAAACGTCAGCGGCGATGGTCGCAACGTCGACGCCCTCAGCAGCCCGCTCTTTCTTCCAAGCTTCGGCGGCCTCGGCCTCCGACGGATGATGATTCGCCACAACAGTGCAGCCTTCCTTCGCGAGGCGCGTGCAAATCGCGGTACCGAGACCGCCGATGCCACCAGTGACGAGAGCGATGCGAGCCATGCAATTCCTCCAGAAGATACCGTTTACGATTGAAACGACGAGAGCTGTACCTTACTACCACCCCTACACAGGGTGAAGCCCCTCATCCATTTGCAATGATTCCTGTCAACAGGAGTCATTGCAAATGACAGTCCGTCCCTGGACGTCGGTACCACGACTGACTTAAGCGTTCGCAGGAACACTCTTCTGCAGGTCAGAGCTGACCTCGGCCAGGTTCTTCTCGAACCAAGCGCGGTAGTCATCACGAGCCTCATTGGCCAATTGCATGGTGGTCTTACCCTCAGCCATCACGCGCTCGCTCAATTCCTTGGTCGCCTCGACCTGGCCCTTGAAGAAGTCGTTGTAACCCTTGGACTCGGTAGCCAGGTTCATGATGCGCATGGAGTGATCCATGTACAGGTTCACGACATCCATCTGGCGGCTAGCCATCTTCTCGAAGATGCGCACGTTCAGCTCGCCCAGGCTGGTCAAGCGCTCAACGGTCTTGTTGGTCAAATCGTTCATGGTCTTGATGCTATCGTTGGTGCTCATCGCAATCTCTCCGTGGTTTGTGCAGTGCAGCAATGTTGCGTTGCACAATATTCGTCTAGACCAGCCGAGTCAACAGCGATTTCGCAATTTTTTTCATTGAGCTACCAAAATATAAGGATCCGAATCAAGGCATTCCCAACCATGATGAAGACGACCATCGCTCAGTAAAGACGTCTGACTGTCTCGACGAGGAGACCTTAGGATGTGCGTCATCATTCATGGCACCTCCGTGCCCGGCCGCTAAAGCTCTGCGCGAATCGGCAGCCCCCTGCCCTCTCCGGCCAAACGGGTCTGCAACTGACTCTTGGGCATGCGCTGGATCCGTCTCAGCAAGTCGTGCGTCACCGCAGCGCACTGAAACTGCTCGATCAGTTCCTGCTCCAGACGAAGCATCAGGTGGGAGGCCATTTCCGCATCGGCCAGCGCCCGGTGAGCGGGCTCCGCAGCGGGCAGACCGAATGAGTCGACGAGGGCGCCGAGCTTGTAACTCGGCGCCCGAGGCAGAACCCGCCGCGCCAACAGCAGGGTACAGACGAATGACTGACTGCGCTGACGGCCGAGCCGGCTCAGCTCGGCATCCCAGAACTTGCTGTCGAATGCAGCATTGTGCGCGACGAGCGGAACCGTGCCGACGAAATCGGCCACTTCGGCCATCACCTGCTCGACCGGTGGCGCACGGCGCAGCATGGCGGTCGAAATACCGGTCAGACGCTCGATGAAAGGCGGCACAAAAAGCCCCGCGTTCATGAGACTTTGATAGCGGTCGACGATCCGCCCCTCCGCCACCAGAACCGCCGCGATCTCGGTCGGTCGATCACCCCGCGCTGGCGACAGTCCAGTCGTCTCGAAATCGATCACGGCAACGGTATCCACGCCCAACACCCCCCAGTCGAACAGGCCTTTTGCGTCCGACGATTATGACCCGCCATGGCCTGCTCCACCAACAGGGGTCTTGATGACCGACCGCCCAAACACCAAGTCCTCCCCCAATGGAATTACCGTCGCGATTTCGGCACACACCCAAATTTTTATCCACAATGGACGAACACGAAACATGACCAAAAATCACGGATAGATCGGCGGCTGAAAACACATTCTGGCCACCGCAACCACCCGACAAGCCATACCCCAGATCTCGGATCGCACATCAGCGACCAGGCCGAAAGTTCGCATGCTTCCCAGGCGAATTGAGGCCATCTTAAAAAGGGAACGTGATGAGTATCCTAGAAGACGACGAACACCATCGGCTGCATCTAAGCGGACCGCTGACCATCTACGAGGTGGACGAGGTGAAGGAACGCCTGCTGGCCCAGCCCGGAGTCACACTCGATCTCTCGGGCGTCACGGAATGTGACGGATCTGGCCTACAGCTCTTGATGCTCATCCATCGCGACGCCGGCACCCGCCTGACCGCTCCGAGCGATGCTGTCACCGACATCCTGCACCTGTGCGGCCTGTCCCATCTGGCCGAGGAGCCGTCATGACCCTGGACCTGACCGCAGCCCTGCAAACCTACACTGTCGAGAGCCAAGAACTTCTGGAGGAGATGGAACGCGCCTTGCTGGCGCTCGAGGCAGGGCGAGAGGATCCCGATCTGATCGACGCGATCTTTCGCAGCGCTCATACCATCAAGGGATCGAGCGGCATGTTCGGGCTGGACGCAGTGGTCGCCTTCGCCCATGAGGTAGAGACCCTGCTCGAAGCGGTGCGCTCAGGCCAACAACCGATTGACGCCACACTGGTGACCTTACTGCTGCGATGCCACGACCATATCGCAGCCTTGGTGCACAGCACGCTGGACGAGGATGCACCTGCCGATCTTCTGGCCCAAGGAGACGCCCTCACCGCACAGCTGCACGCGTGGCTCGGCGGCGCTCCTGGCGACAACCGCACCAGCGACGATGCCTGGCACATCTCACTACGCTGCGGCCAAGAACTCTTCCGCGACGGCATGGACCCGCTGTCCATCCTGCGCTACCTCGGCACGCTCGGCGAGCTGATCAGCGTCACCACGCTTGATGACGCCCTTCCACACGCCGAGCGGATGGATCCCACGAGCTGCTATCTGGGATTCGAGATCGACCTCAAGACCGAGGCTGACAAGCAGGAGATCGACTCCGCCTTCGAGTTCATCCGCGAGAGCAGCCAGGTCCACCTGATCCCCCCCGGCAGCAAGCCGGCGCAATGGGCAGAACTAATCCAGGCGCTGCCCGAGGGCCACGACAAGCTCGGCGAAATCCTGGTGAGCACCGGGGTGCTGACCCGCCATGAACTGGCTGCCGCCATGGGGATCCAGGTGATCGACTCGCCGGCCAAGCCGCTCGGCGACATTCTGGTCGAACAAGGACTCGCCCCGCGCGAGGCGGTGAATGCGGCGCTGGGCCGACAGATGCATGCCGGTCGAACCGCCGGAGAGCGCTACGTGAGGGTGGAGGCCGACAAGCTGGACCGCCTGGTCGATCTGGTGGGCGAACTGGTGATCTCGAGCACCGTGACCACGCTCAGGGCCAGCCACTCCAACGACCGCGCCCTGCAGGAAGCGGTCGCCACCAGCTCCCGCTTCATCGAAGAGGTGCGGGACGCCGCCCTCGGTCTGCGCATGGTACCGATCGGCGGCACCTTCAGCCGTTTCCAGCGGGTGGTCCATGACCTGTCGCAAGAGCTGGGCAAACACATCGAACTGGTCATCAGCGGCGGCGAGACGGAACTCGACAAAACCGTGGTCGACCGCATCGGAGATCCGCTCACCCATCTGGTGCGCAACGCCATCGATCACGCCATCGAGTCCCCGGAGGAGCGCCAGGCGGCTGGGAAGAATCCACTGGGACGCCTGCAGCTCAACGCCCATCACGAAAACGGCAGCATCCTCATCGAACTCTCGGACGACGGGCGCGGCCTCGACCGACAACGCATTGCGAACAAGGCGATCGAGCGCGGACTCATCGACAGCGCCGACGGACTCTCGGATCAGGATGTCTTCCAGCTGATCTTCGCCCCAGGATTCTCCACCGCCGAGCAGGTTTCCAACCTCTCCGGACGTGGCGTGGGCATGGACGTGGTCAAGCGCACCATCGAGGACCTGCGTGGAACGGTCGAACTCGAAAACCGGCCCGGACAGGGTGCGACGGTGCGTCTGCGCATGCCGCTCACCCTGGCCATCATCGACGGGTTCCTGGTGTCCGTGGGCGACGCACGCTACGTGGTGCCTCTGGATACGGTGGAGGAATGCATGGAGCTCGGCGAGGTGGGGCGGCGGGACTATCTGGATCTGCGGGGAGAGGTTCTGCCATTCCTGCGTCTGCGAGACCTGCTGCGCGACACCACGGAGACGCCCGCGCGCCAGAGCGTGGTGGTGGTGAGCTACGCGGGCAAGAAGGCCGGCCTGGTGGTCGACAGGCTGTTGGGCGAATTGCAGACCGTGATCAAACCGCTGGGAGAGGTGTTCTCCGCGCTCAAGTGGATCAGTGGCTGCACCGTCCTGGATGTCGGACAGGTCGGCCTGATTCTGGATGTACCCGTCTTGGTCGATCAGGCGGAGCGCAGGGAAGCGACGAGTGGCCATCTCACGGCCGCTTTGAGGTGATTAGGTAACGACGACGCGCGTCGAAACGCAAACAGGCTGACGGGACAGCAAACACCTGACCTAGCCGGCAGCAAGACAAGAACGGGACCACGAACAGACTCCCAAAACACGCTTTGATTCAGCGCCTTTTAGAGGAATGGAAAGCCCCATGTTCAAGACGATGAAACTACGCACCAAACTCGCGATCGGCTTTGGCCTACTCATTCTGCTGACGGCCGCCACGGGGGGATTTGCCATCCTCCAAATGGGCAAGGTCAACGAGGCTTCCACCGAAATCACCGTCAACTGGATGCCCAGCATCCGCTATATCCAGTCGATGAACACCAAGACCTCGGATTTCCGCATCGCCGAACTCATGCACGTGATCTCGGAGAATTCGACCCAGCTCGACGACCTCGAAAAGCAGATGAGCGACATTAAGGCGTCCCTGCTCAAGGATCGCGACGCCTATGCCAAGCTCATTTCCTCCGAAGAGGAGCGAGCGCTCTACGACTCGTTCGCAAATCAGTTCGACGCCTACATGGATGCCAACGCGCGCATGATTCCTCTGTCGCGCGCCATGCGGACCGAAGAGGCGATGGCCATCATGAACGGCGAATCCCGATCGCTGTTCGACGCCTACTCGGCCACTCTGGAAAAGCTGGTGGAACTGAACATCGCCGGAGGCAACGCCGCCAGCGAGAACGGCGACGTCATGTACGCGCAGGCCAGGAACTGGATCATAGGTGCCATCCTGATCGCGGCCCTGCTCGGTATTATCATCGGCGTCGTCATCGTGCGCAGCCTGATGCGACAGCTCGGCGCCGATCCGTCTGAGGCCGCAGCAGTCGCCCAGCGCTTCGCGGTGGGCGATCTGTCGCAGGAGTTGAAGACGCGGGAGAATGACAACGCCAGCCTATTGGCGGCGCTAAAGACGGTGCAGAGCAGTCTGCGAGCCATGACCGCCGACACCCGGCTGCTGAATCAAGCCGTGGCCGAGGGACGCTTGAGCGCGCGCGCAGACGCAGAGGTCCATCAAGGCGACTTCCGCGCCATGGTTCAAGGCATCAACGAAACGATGGAGTCCTTCGTCCTTCCGATCACTGAAATCCGGCGCGTGCTAGGGGCAATGTCGGAGGGCGATCTGAGCCAGACCATCAATGCGCGCTATCAGGGCGACTTCGAGGAGCTCAAAAACGCGCTCAACACCACCGTGAACAAATTGGGTGAGACCATCGGTCAGGTCCGCACCTCGGCCGACGCCCTCAACAGCGCGGCGGGGCAGGTATCCGCAACCTCGCAGAGCCTCTCGCAAGGGGCGTCCGAACAGGCCGCCAGCATGGAAGAAACCTCGGCGTCGGTCGAAGAGATGTCGGCCTCGATTGCCCAGAACACCGAAAACGCCCAGATCACCAATGGAATCGCGACCCAGGCCGCGCGGGAGGCGGAGGAAGGCGGCACGGCGGTGCGCGATACCGTGCAGGCAATGCGCGAGATTGCGGTCAAGATCAAGATCATCGACGACATCGCCTACAAGACCAATCTGCTGGCCTTCAACGCGGCCATCGAGGCGGCCCGCGCGGGCGAGCACGGCAAGGGATTTGCGGTGGTCGCGGCGGAGGTGCGCAACCTGGCCGAGCGCTCCCAAAGTGCGGCTCAGGAGATCGGCGATCTGGCCGGCAGCAGCGTGGACCGTGCCGAGCGTGCCGGAAAACTCTTGGATGAGATGGTTCCCTCCATCATCAAGACGGCCGATCTGGTCCAGGAAATCGCGGCGGCCAGCAACGAGCAAACGACTGGAGTGTCCCAAATCAACAGTGCAGTCAGCCAGGTCAATCAGGCGACCCAAAGCACCGCCTCTGGAAGCGAGGAGCTGGCCGCCACAGCCGAAGAGATGACCGGTCAAGCCAAGCAGTTGCAAGAGCTGATGGACTTCTTCCAGGTCGCGGGCACGCACGCGATGGTGACGAAACCGGCTCCAACAAGGGCTTCGACCGCATCCGCCCCCGCGTTGCGCGTCGGAGCGGACGAGCACAAATCGGGCAATGAAGAATTCATCCCGTTCTGAGAGGCGCTCATGACACGTGAAACCTCAACCGAGAGCGGACAGGAGAAGGCTCAGTACCTCATCTTCAATCTGCGCGGAGAACCATTCGCCATCCCCCTGCTCGGGGTCAAAGAGATCATCGAATACGGCAGTGTGACCCCTATCCCTGGCATGCCGGAGTTCATTCGAGGAGTGATCAACCTGCGCGGAAGGGTGGTGCCGGTGATCGATCTGGCAGCGCGCTTCGGCGAGCCCCCCACCGTCATCGGCGAGCGCACCTGCGTGGTCATCGTTGAACTGCATGAGGAGACGGGCGTACAGGACATGGGCATCGTGGTCGATGGCGTCAACGCCGTCAGCGATATCCCGGCGAGCGACCTGGAACCGCCACCGAAGTTCGGCGCCAAGATCCGGGTCGATTTCATCCAGGGCATGTGGAAGTCCCAAGACCGCTTCGTGATCGTGCTCGACCAGGCGCGGGTGCTGTCGGTGCAGGAAATCAATCAGCTCGCCGCCTTGGTCGAGGACACTCAGATGGCGTGAAGGAAAGAACGGGCCAGCACCGTACCAACCTTGCACGCATCGCCCTGACGACCAAGAGGAAACGCCGAGCGCCGATCTGTTCACACGGAGATCGCGGTTGCCAATGGCTCCGGGGCTGGCCCCGGATGCAGCTCATTTTTGGCTGAACGCAGTCAAAACGTCACGGATGAACCGAAGGGCTCAGATCAGGACGGATCCTCATCCTTCTTTTTGCGCTCGCCTGAAAGACCGAATCCAGCGGCACGCAGGAGATCGTCCTGGAGTTCGGCCCAGATCTCGACGTTCTTCTGGGTCAGACGCGTCACGGTGTCGAACGGGGTATCGGTCCAGGCCTGAGTCACCTCTTGCTGCTGCTTGGCGAAGAGATTGAGCGAGGTTTCAAGATAGCGAGCGAAGATCCCCTGCAGCGTGCCGCCGTAAAAACGGATGATCTGCGCCAGCATGGAGGCACTGAACAGCGGCTCGCCGCCGGCCTCCTCCTCCAGCATGATCTGCAGCAAAATCGAGCGGGTGATGTCGTTGTCGTTGGCGGTATCGACCACCTTGAAGCTGACACGCCCCATGACGAGCTCGCGCACGTCGGACAGCGTGATGTAACGACTGACCTCGGTGTCATAGAGGCGGCGGTTCGGATACTTCTTGATGATGCGCTCGCTGTTCATGGGCACCTGGGTCTGCGTGGGCGAGGAATGATGCAAGTGTACTCCACTCACGAACGCGCCTCGTCGGCGGTCGCCGACGAGGCGCGTTCGTGACGCAAGGCGACGAGTGGCGCGCCGATGACTCGGCGCGCCACCACCGCGATCAGAGACGCTCGACGGCGAGGGCGACGCCCTGGCCACCACCGATACAAAGGGTCGCGAGACCCTTCTTTGCATCGCGGTGCTGCATCTCGTGGAGCAGGGTCACCAGCACGCGAGCGCCGGAGGCACCGATCGGGTGACCGAGCGAGATGGCGCCGCCATTGACGTTCACCTTGCTCAGATCCCAACCCATCTCCTTGTTGACCGACATGGCCTGAGCGGCGAACGCCTCGTTGGCCTCGATCAGGTCCAGATCGGCCGGCGTCCAGCCCGCCTTCTCAAGGCACTTGGTGGAGGCCGGGATGGGACCGGTGCCCATGATAGCTGGGTCCACGCCGGCGCTGGCGAACGCGACGATACGCGCCATCGGCTTGAGACCCAGCTCCTTCGCCTTGGACTCCTTCATCACCACCACCATGGCGGCGCCATCGTTGATGCCGGAGGCATTGCCCGCAGTCACGGTGCCCTCCTTGTCGAAGGCCGGACGCAGCTTGCCCAGACCCGCGGCCGTGGTCCCGGCGCGCGGGAATTCGTCGGTGTCGACCACCAGCGGATCGCCCTTGCGCTGCGGAATGGAGACGGGAACGATCTCATCCTTGAAGCGACCGGCCTTGATCGCAGCCTCGGCCTTCTGCTGGGACTCGGCGGCGAAGGTATCCTGGGCCTCGCGGGTGAAGCCGAATTGCTTGGCGATGTTCTCAGCCGTAACACCCATGTGATACTGATTGAAGGCATCCCAGAGGCCGTCGACAATCATGGTGTCCACCATCTTCCAGTCGCCCATGCGCTGACCATCGCGCGAGCGGGGCAACACATGACTGGACTGGCTCATGCACTCCTGGCCGCCGGCGATGACGATGTCGGCATCCCCACAGGCGACCGCCTGCATCGCCAGATGAACGGCCTTGAGACCGCTGCCGCAGACCTTGTTGATGGTCATGGCCGGAACCGCATGTGGCAAACCGGCCTTGAGGGTCGTCTGTCGAGCGGGATTCTGGCCGACACCCGCAGTCAGCACCTGACCGAGGATAACCTCGTCGATCTGGTCGGGCGCAATTCCAGTACGCGCCAGCAGCGCCTTGAGCACAGTGGTACCCAGCTCGGTCGCGGGAAGGGACGACAAGGAACCTCCGAAGGTTCCGATTGCGGTGCGTCCAGCATCGACGATGACGATGTTCTCGCTCATGTTAAGCATGTCCTCTCTGGCATCATTGGGGAGTGGTCGAGTATAGATCGAAGCCTATTTGAACGGGATTCTACGCACCTTTGTTGCAGTGCACAAATCGGCATGCTAACGTCTGCACAATACCAACCCGAGGAGGGCAAAAGCATGAGCAATGACAGCTTTTTCAACAACGACTGGATGGATCTCCAGCGCAAGTATTGGGACAGTTGGTCCGACATGAGCCGCAAAGCGATGGGGCTCGACGGCGAAGCCAAGATGACCGCGCCCTGGGAGGGTGCGCTCGACCATTGGTGGAAGGCCTTCGCCCCCGCAGCCCCCGACCTCTCCAAGTCGTTCATGGAGAAGATGATGGAGCAAGGCAAGACGTTCTTCCGCATGGCGGAGACCTTCTCGACCCAGTCCAACGACGGCTCCGCCACCAACGGCATGACCTTCTGGACCAAGGCCCTGGAAGACATGCAACAGCGTTTCTCGGGCAATCTGAACGACGGCGATAACACGCTACAGCGCATGATGTCCTTCTGGGAGATGCCGCTCGACAACTGGCAGCGCATGGTGTCCTCCATGTCGCCGATGCCTGGCGACATGCTGCGCAACATGCCGCACGAGAGCTTCAAGGGCAATCTGGACCGCGCGCTCTCCGCGCCCGGACTCGGCTACACTCGCGAGGAACAGGGCCAATATCAAGAGCTGATGCGTAGCTCCATGGAGTATCAGTCCGCGCTCCAGGAATACAGCGCCTTCTACTCCAAGCTCGGCATGAAATCGGTCGAGCGCATGGGCGACTACATCCAAGGCGTCGTCGACAGCGGCAAGACCATCGACTCGGCCCGCGCACTCTATGACAACTGGGTGAGCTGCTGCGAATCCGTCTACGCCGACGAGGTCGCAACCCCGGAGTACGCCCGGATCCACGGACGCCTGGTCAATGCTCAGATGGCCCTCAAGAAGCGCCTCGCGCTCATCGTCGATGAGAACCTCGGCGCCATGAACATGCCCACCCGCAGCGAGGTACGCACCCTCCAGGATCGTCTCCAGGAGACCCGTCGCGAAAACAAGCGGCTGTCCCAGGGACTGCGGGCGCTGGAGAAGCAGGTCGACGCACTCGCCGGCAAGACGCCCGCGAAGGTGGCAACCGCAAAGCCGGCCACGGCGCTCAAAAGCACGGCCCCGGCCACCAAGACGACCACGCGCCGCAAGACGACCGCCAAGACGACGCCCAGCGAATGAGCTGAATGGCGATATCCGGCACCGCAACAGAGACGAACACCGCGAGGACCACACACATGTTACCCATCGATATCCGACCGGACAGGCTCGCCCAGGAGATGTTCGACTACAGCCGCAAGCTCGGGCAGGGCATGGAGAACCTGCTGAACGCAGAGGCCATCGACACCGGAGTCAGCCCTAAGCAAGCCGTCTATAGCGAGGACAAGCTAGTCCTCTATCGCTACGAGACCCCCGAGGGCGTCGAAACGCAGGAAACGCCCCTGCTGATCGTCTACGCCTTGGTCAACCGCCCCTACATGACCGACATCCAGGAGAACCGCTCCACCATCAAGGGGTTGCTCGCAACAGGCCAGGATGTCTATCTGATCGATTGGGGTTATCCGGATCAGGCCGACAGCGCCCTGACCCTGGACGACTACATCAACGGCTATATCGACCGCTGCGTCGACCATCTGCGCGAGACGCACGACGTCGACAAAGTCAACATCCTCGGCATCTGCCAGGGTGGTGCCTTCAGCCTCATGTACACCTCCATGCACCCGGAGAAGGTGAACAACCTGGTGACCATGGTCACGCCAGTGGACTTCCAGACCCCGGACAACATGCTGTCCTCCTGGGTGCAGAACATCGACGTCGATCTGGCCGTCGACACCATGGGCAATATCCCGGGCGAATTGCTGAACTGGACCTTCCTGTCGCTCAAGCCCTTCAGCCTGACCGGCCAGAAGTACGTCAACATGGTCGATCTGCTGGACGACCCGGACAAGGTGAAGAATTTCCTGCGCATGGAAAAGTGGATCTTCGACAGCCCGGATCAGGCCGGCGAGACCTTCCGCCAGTTCACCAAGGATTTCTACCAGAAGAACGGCTTCATCGAAGGCGGCGTCATGCTGGGCGGACAGGAGGTGAACCTCAAAAACATCACCTGCCCGGTGCTCAATATCTATGCGCTCCAGGACCACCTGGTTCCGCCGGATGCATCCAAACCGCTCAAGTCTCTGATCAGCTCCAAGGACTACACCGAACTCGCCTTCCCCGGCGGGCACATCGGCATCTACGTCAGCGGCAAGGCCCAGAAGGAAGTCACCCCCGCCATCGGCAAATGGCTGAACGAACGGGGTTGATGTAGCTACCAGCTACCAGCTACCAGCTACCAGCTACCAGCTACCAGCTACCAGCTACCAGCTACCAGCTACCAGCTACCAGCTACCAGCTACCAGCTACCAGCTACCAGCTACCAGCTACCAGCTAGATTATAGTGCTGGCGGCTGGCGGCTGGCGGCTGGCGGCCTAATCCTGCACATAGAAGTGACGCCAGCCCATCCCGCTCGCGCGGGTCAGGACGTCGAGCAACGCATGGGAGGGAGTCGCCTCTCCCGGGAACACCTCCTCGATCAGGACGAAGAACCGTCCGAATCCACCCTGCTGCTTCCAATCCCACAGCCAAGGCGGACGCGTTTCCCTGCAACTCGGACAGGTCACGCCCGCATGCGCATGGGACATCCAATGCCTCACATGATCGCGCCAATCGCCCAATCGATGCCGACACGCATTGCAGCGCGGTGCACGCGTATTGCGCCCGTACAGCAGACGCGGATGTTCGAAGGCGGACGAGATGCGGACGTGACAGAAGGGCCCTCGTGAGCCCGGCACATCGCGGATCTGAACCGCGCAGCCGGTAAAGGCCACCAGACTCAGGAATCCCGGCCCGGTGCGAAAGGACGCGCCCCCTTCATCGCCCAAGCGTTCGCCGATGAAGCCCTCCTCGACCAACGCCTCGATCAACAGTGGGGCATGGGGACAGACATGCGGATCGGAAGGCGTCAGGACCAGCCGTCCCGTGTGCGCCGCTGAGGTGGCGTCCGTTCCGTCGAGAATCATGGATCTATCCATGGAATCGATCCTCAAACCTCGGCGGTCGCTCGCCTGAAGTCGAAATTCAGATCCGCCCCCGGCAACTGAATGAAGCTACCCTGGATGAAGTCCGGGCGACAGGTCCAGACACGCTCCAGGCTCTCCTTATCGTCGATACCGGCCACAATGACGATCACCCCGCGCTCTTGCAGCCCCTGAATGAGCCCCATCAGCTCGGATTGATCGCCCCGCGCGAGCACTTGCATCGAGAGCTTGGCGTACTTGACCCCAAGCCCCGGCAGGAGCGCGAGATCCTCCCGCGAGCCCATGACGTTGGCAACACAGGCATGGATGCCATAGGTTCCCAGTCGATCCATGAGCGACTTGGCCTCCAAGCGATTCTGGCGTACATCGGCGAGTTGGAACTGAAGCACTGGATAGAGCTGCACCAGATTGCGCTGCACGATCTGCTCGCGGAACCAGGGAAACCAGTCTGGAGCGGTCAGCGTCTCGACCGACTGATGAACCAGCAAGCGCATACGGGGATGACTGGCGCGATGCTGGTTCATCACCTCCAGCGCCTGAGCCAGCACCCAACGATCGATCCGCACCATCAGACCACCGCGCTCGGCCGAGGCGAGAAACCCCGTGGGCGTCACCAGCTCACCATCCAGGGTCTTGAGCCGTAACTGGGCCTCGTAGAATTCTTCGCCCTGTTTGGCGACCGGAACCAAGGGTTGATGCAGCAGCAGGAGACCATCGTGATTGAGCGCGGCATTGACCAATCGCCGAATCACCCCGAAGCCTCCAGGCACCTCGTCCTGCCCGCCCGTGGACGACCACAACCGAAACTGGTTGCCACCGGCCTCATCGGCCCACTTCAGCGCCTGTTCGGCACGTGCGAGTAAGGTCCCCGCATCCTCCAGCGGTGGCGTCGGCAACCCCACGCCGATACTGACGGTCACACCCGTCAGCTTCGAGCCACCGCGAAACCCCAGCCCCTCGGACAGGCGCGCGCAAAGCTCCGAGGCGAAGGACTCGATCTCCGAGAGCTGCTGACGCGAGGCGAGTACGCCGTAACGGTGCTCGTCCAGCCGAGCCGCAACCTCATCGGGTCCCATGCACTGGGCGATCATCACCTCCATCTGCCGCAGCAGGCGCTCGAAGCCGCCGATACCCAGGCGCTCCAAGGCCCGCGCATGCTGATCGAGCCCCAAAACCACCAGCCCGACACCATCCCGCGCGACCTTCCCCGAGTCGACGAAGACCTCCAGATAGCGCAAAAAGACATCGCGCGGCAGAAACCCCTTGGTGCTTTCGCGCCGGTTCTCTAGGGTGCGCCGATCGTGGAACCAGCGAGATCCGCGCACGCGCTGCTCGATCGCAGCGATCAGTTGGTGACGACGAACCGGTTTGGGAATGAAGCCATCGCCCCCCGCCCGAAGCGCATCCAACTGTCCCGACAGATTGTCCTCAGCGGAGAAAAAGAGGATAGGCAACCCAAAAAACATATCATGATCGCGGATGATGGCCGCCAGTTCAGCCCCGGAGACAGCTGGCATGTCCTGACTCATGAGAATCAGATTGGGCCGGAATGCCTGGAGCCGATCCAGGGTCTTCATGGGATCCTCAACTACCAGCACGTCCATGCCCGCGCCAGCGATGGTGATCGCGATATTCTTCGCTTGATCGGCTTGAGGCTCGACAACCAAGATCCGATATCGGCGGCTGTCGAAGACACCACTCAGGCGCACGATGCGGTCGGCCAGTCGACGCGAGGAAGCCGGCAGCGGCAGATAACTGTCGGCCCCGGCGCGCAAGGCCGCCAAACGGCGCTCCAAGGTGTCGTCGCCACGCTCGCGGCGGGAGAGACAGAGCACGACCGGGCAGGCTCCTTCTTCCGAAACCAACCCGGAGATCAGGCCGGGAAGTCTCTCGGTCCCGCCGATGAACGGAAGATCGACGACGAGAACGCTCGGCGATATCCGGGCGCGCAGGGCGGCTAGACCCTCTGGATCGTCGACGTCCGTCAGGCTCAGCCCCTTGGGCTCGAGCATGGGCTTCAGCTCCTGCAGGAGCTGGGAATCGATGCCCAGAAAGAGGATGGCCGTCTCTGGTTGCGCTTGCTCTGGCGGTTTCATGTCCTTGGTAACCTGTGTCAGTGTCATGCCACACCCAAACCCATCATGATGTGCACGTTGCCGTTTCGCAAATCACACGCCTCGATTTGCGGTTGAAATCGCCGCCTCCTTTCGCTAGTTTCAAAACTCGTCATACTGCTGGGGGTGTCCGTGTCGACCCGCCATCAGCGGATGGTCGGTGGCGGAACATTCCACGTTCAGCCGACCCTTTCGCGAGAAGGCGCACCGATACAGGGCTGAGAGAAGACCCTTCGAACCTGATCCGGGTCATGCTGGCGCAGGAAAGCAGACGGACGCGCATCCCAGATGATCGGGATCGCGGGACATATCGTTGCCGGACCGCACGGCATCGTCCCCGCCATCCTCGCGCGTTCCGCCCGATCGACTCTCCCCCGCCCGCTCGCCGCGCCTGGCCTCCGCCCCGACATCCGGCAGTTAACGAGCCACCGATGGGCCCCTGGCGCCATGACGCGCCCGATTCGTTATTGAGGAAACCAGATGAGCGCCATTCCGCAAGACTTCGTCCGCAAGACCACCCAGCTCTCAGAGGAGGTCACGCGGCCCTTCCCTAATTCGCGCAAGATCCATGTCACCGGATCCAGACCCGATCTGCGCGTGCCCATGCGCGAGGTTTCCCTGACCCCGACCCACACCAATGAAGGTGAGGAAGAGAACCCGCCGGTGTTCGTCTACGATACCTCGGGGCCGTACACGGATCCAAACGCCCGAATCGACCTGCTCGCCGGTCTCGCGGACGTTCGCACCACCTGGATCGAAGAGCGCGGCGACACCGAGCTATTGGACGGCCCCTCATCGGCCTTCGGACGCGCGCGCCAGCACGACCCCGAGTTGGCCCATCTGCGTTTCGAACATCTGCGCACGCCGCGCCGCGCCAAGTCCGGCCGCAACGTGACCCAGATGCACTATGCGCGTCAGGGGATCATCACGCCCGAGATGGAATACGTCGCCATCCGGGAGAACATGCGTCTCGACGAGCTGCGTGCCGACCCGCGTTACGCCAAGGTGTTGCGCCAGCACCCCGGCCAATCCTTCGGTGCCGCGCTCCCCGAAACCATCACCCCCGAATTCGTGCGCGAGGAGATCGCGCGCGGACGCGCCATCATCCCGGCCAACATCAACCACCCCGAGGTCGAGCCCATGATCATCGGGCGCAACTTCCGGGTGAAGATCAACACCAACATCGGCAACTCGGCCCTGACCTCCTCGATCGAGCAGGAGGTCGAGAAGATGGTCTGGTCGGCGCGCTGGGGCGGCGACACCCTGATGGACCTCTCTACCGGCAAGAACATCCACGAAACGCGCGAGTGGATCCTGCGCAACGCGCCCATGCCGATCGGCACCGTGCCCATCTACCAGGCGCTGGAGAAGGTGGACGGAAAGCCCGAGGAGCTGAGCTGGGAGATCGTGCGCGATACGCTCATCGAACAGGCCGAGCAGGGCGTCGACTATTTCACCATCCATGCCGGGGTTCTGCTGCGCTACGTGCCGTTGACCGCCGACCGCCTCACCGGCATCGTCTCGCGCGGCGGCTCCATCCTCGCCAAGTGGTGTCTCGCGCATCACCAGGAAAACTTCCTCTACACCCATTTCGCCGAGATCTGCGAGATCATGCAGGCCTACGACGTAGCCTTCAGTCTGGGCGACGGACTGCGCCCCGGCTCGCTGGCCGACGCCAACGACCGCGCCCAGTTCGCCGAACTCGAAACCCTGGGCGAGCTGACCAAGGTCGCCTGGGAGCACGATGTCCAGGTCATGATCGAAGGCCCAGGCCACGTCCCGCTGCAGATGGTCCAGGACAACATGACCAAGGAACTGGCCGACTGTTATGAGGCGCCCTTCTACACACTCGGGCCATTGGTGACGGACATCGCACCGGCCTACGACCACATCACCTCGGGCATCGGCGCCGCCAACATCGGCTGGTACGGCACCGCCATGCTCTGCTACGTCACGCCCAAGGAGCATCTGGGTCTGCCCGACAAGCAGGACGTGCGCGACGGCATCGTCACCTACAAGATTGCCGCCCACGCCGCCGATCTGGCCAAGGGCCTGCCGGGCGCCCAGATCCAGGACAACGCCCTGTCCAAGGCCCGCTTCGAGTTCCGCTGGGAGGACCAGTTCAACCTCTCGCTCGATCCCGAACGCGCTCGCGAATACCACGACCAGACCATGCCGCACATGTCGCACAAGGTCGCCCACTTCTGCTCCATGTGCGGCCCGCACTTCTGCTCGATGAAGATCACGCAGGATGTGCGCGACTATGCGGAGAGCCATCGGATCGAGAACGTCGAGACGGCGGTGGAAGAGGGGCTGAAGGAGAAGGCGCGGGAGTTCCGGCAGGATGGCGCAGCCATCTACCGAGCCGTCTAGTCGCCGAAAAATTGGATGTAACCTGGGATCGCCGACGTACGTCGGCGTTTCCCGGACAGAACATGCCCGGAGTGGCTTGCGTTATCCTCGCGGCGCTGTGGCCCACTGCAACTTGGGGATCCCAGCCAGCCTCCCAGCATGGACAACAGCCTATTCCTCGCACCATCGGGAAGACGCCGTTGGAACCGGATGATAGGACCAACGGTTTTGGCGATCCGACAACTCGGCGCATAATTGCAAGCTGGCGGTCGCTCACGGCAACGAAACTTGAAGCCGATCGTGGAAGGATCATGCCGCTGGCTCGACCGACATCCGGTCCGCGACATCAGGATGTGCCAAAACGAAACGAATGGATTGAGCTGCGCAGTAGTCGCGCCGTCGTGACACGCCGCTGGAGGGATCCCATATGAACTCTCATCTGTATGATCCGCGTTTACGATGCCCACTCAAAACTCGATCAACACCGATCGGACCAACGCGCTCACCAACAGAATCGCGGCCCTGATCCCGTGTCCACCGGTCGCCGCGCAACTTTACGCCGAACGCGCCGATGCACTGGCCTCTCAGGTTTCGAGCCGGCTGGCACACCACCCGAAGATCGCCGCTTTTCTCAACGGCAATCCCTTCCGTCTGCTCGAAATCAACCACCGCAATCACGCCGCGCTCATTGCGGGAATCCTTCGCACGAACGATTTCAAACTCCTGGCCAAGGTTCTGTCCTGGTCCTACCACGCCTACCATGGGCAAGGCGTTCCCTACGAATATTTCCTCGCCCGGAACCTGGCCTGGAAGGAAGCGATTCAGGCGCAATTGCCCGCGCTTGAGGCCCATTGCCTGCTCGACCTCTACGACTGGATACTCGGTGCGCATCAAGACATCATCCATGCCGCCGAGGCCTATCGCATCGAAGGACCAGGAATTCCGCAGGAATTGCACGAGGCCTATGCCGCGATTCTCGAATCATTGATCGCGGGCGATTACCTCAACGCACTGGAGCACTGCCATCGTCTGCTGGACAACGGCTTGCCTTTTCCCAAATTGCTCCAATACATCGTCTACCCCGCAATGTTCGAGATCGGCGAGCGCTGGGAGAACGGCGACGTCTCCATTGCCATGGAGCACCAGGCAACATCCACAGCCTATCTGATGCTATCGACCCTCTATTACGCCCAGCCCTTCCCGGCGGCCCACCGAGGCGAGGCGATCGTTGCCCCCGTCACCAACGAGTTCCATGAACTGGGCGCTTGGATGGTCTCGGCCTGTCTCGAATTGGATGGCTGGAACGTCACCCTGCTCCCGGGCGACACCACGCTGGAGGGCATCACCGAGGCGGCTCGGCGCGTCTCCCCGCGCTTCGTTGCCCTGTCGATCAGCCTGCCCAGCAACGTTCCGATCGCACGCAAGGTCATCGAGACTCTGCGCGCGTCGCTCCCGGCGGACTCGAACACCCACATCCTGGTCGGGGGCCGCGCCTTGCTCACGGCACCGTCACTGGCCGAATGGCTCGGCGCCGACCTTTCACTCCCGGACTGCGAGTCGGCTGTCGACTGGGCTCGCACCCTGCCCTCCGCCGCATGAATCTCGACCATGCTCACGAGAAGGATCTTTTGTGGGCGCTGAAGCGCCACGTGATGAGCTCCGGTCGCCTGCTCGTCATCGAGCTGGACGCGGAGGGCCGAATCCGAGAATCCAATATCGCCTTTCGTTCACGTTTCGCCGGCTTCAACCGGCCCGACGGTGAAACGGTCGCAAGCTTCTTCACCAGCACGAGCGGTGAATCGCCGGATATCGAGGCCGGTATCGCTCAACGCACGGCGATCACGCACGTCCTGATCGACCGCAGATCGGGCGAAACCTTTCTGTTCCATGCCTACCAGCTTGGAGACGGGGCGCTGCTCATCGGCGAACTCGCCAACGCCGAGGACAGCGACATCATCGAGCGGATGGGACACCTCGCGATCGAGATGTCGAGACTGGTGCGGGATCTGCGCAAGACCAATCAGGATCTGCTCATGGCCAACGCGCGCGCAGAAAAACTGGCGCGCACGGATCCGCTGACCGGAATCGCCAATCGGCGTTATTTCATGGAACGGCTACGTCAGAGCATCGATCACGCGCAGACGCGCAACCGCCAACTGTCGCTGCTGATGATGGATCTCGATCACTTCAAGAGCATCAACGACCGGTTCGGACATACCGGCGGCGACGCAGTTCTGATCGCGGTCGCCGCACTGCTGGTCGCCAAGGTTCGCAGCGCGGACCTGCCCGGGCGTTTCGGCGGCGAGGAATTCATTCTCTACATGCAGGACGCCCCGCTCCTCGCCGCGACCGACGCCGCAGAACGTCTGCGCAAAGAGATCGGCACACTGAGACCCTGCGGAGAGGAATGCAGGATTTCGACCAGCATCGGCGTAACGGAACTCGTGCCCGACGACACGGCGGAATCCCTGATCCAGCGCGCCGACCAACTGCTCTACCGCGCCAAATCCGAAGGACGCAACCGCGTGATCGCCGAGCCGAAAGGCTGACCGAAGGTCTTGACCCCAACGCGCCAAAGGCATCATGCCAGCAAGCGGCGCCCCCGATTCCCGGACTCGACTTGCGCGGTTGCGAAGCGGCTGGCAGATTGCGATCGTCGCGTTCGACGACAGGAAGCGCTCGCCTTGAACGGCCATCGCTCAAACCATAAACCCCGACGCGGCCCCTGAACCGAACCATCGCCCCACGGCGAACGCATGCGCTCGATCAGAACGACCGAACTGGCGAGCCTCCTTCACCCAGACCACGGCGACACATTTCCACCCATGACAGACCGACGCTTCCCTCTCCGACTGGACCTGAAACGCGGCACCGTGGACATGAGTCACGGCGCCGGCGGCCGAGCCACAGCGCAACTCATCGCAGAGGTCTTCCAGGCCGCGCTCGACAACGGCCTACTCGCCCAGGGCAACGATCAGGCGCTGTTCTCTCCGCCCGCCGGAAGACTGGTCATGAGCACCGACGGCCATGTCATCTCTCCCCTGTTCTTTCCCGGCGGCGACATCGGCTGTCTGTCCGTGCACGGAACCATCAACGACGTCGCCATGGCCGGCGCCCGACCGCTCTATCTGTCCGCCGGCTTTATCATCGAAGAAGGGTTCCCCCTGGACGATCTGGTCCGCATCGTCCAGAGCATGGGCGAGGCGGCGAAGGCCGCCGGCGTACCGATCGTCACGGGTGACACCAAGGTCGTCGAGCGCGGCAAGGGCGATGGCGTCTTCATCACCACCACAGGCATTGGCGTGGTACCAGACGGGATCCAGATATCCGGCGACCTGGCACGCCCAGGCGACGCCATCCTGGTCAGCGGCAGCATCGGCGACCACGGCGTTTCCATCCTCTCGAAACGTGAGAATCTGGGATTTGCGACCGAAATCCACTCCGACACGGCCGCCCTGCACGATCTGGTCGCAGCCATGGTCGCCAGCGTGCCCGAAATCCACTGTCTGCGCGACCCGACCCGAGGTGGACTGGCAACGACCTTGAACGAACTGGCGTTCCAGTCCGGCGTGGGCATGCAGATCCGCGAGGAGTGCATTCCGATCAAGGCGGAGGTGTCTGCGGCCTGCGAGCTGCTGGGACTCGACCCGCTTTACGTCGCCAACGAAGGCAAGCTGATCGCCATCTGTCCCGCCGACCGCGCCGAACATCTGTTGGCAACGATGCGCGCTCACCCCCTGGGCTCTGAGTCCGCGATCATCGGCGCGGTTGTCGAGGACGATCTGCACTTCGTGCAAATGGAGACAGGATTCGGCGGAAGCCGAATCGTCGACTGGCTCGCAGGCGAGCAGCTGCCGCGTATCTGCTGAGGAATCGTCCAACAACAGCTGTCCGATTTTCGTAGCGGCCCTGTTTCCGAAACGTCTGCGGCACCCAGATAGCGGGAAGCAATGCGCCCATCCCCGACACGGAGCGTCCCCACCGGGCTAGATCTGGCCCGGTTTTTATACTAAGGTCGCTCTGCCTTCGGGCATCAAAGAACTCACATAAGAACGACGAGGAGAACCAGGCATGATCTCAAGATTGACCGCTATTGCGGCCGGCGCGCTCCTGTGCGGCACCTTCAACCTCGCCCTGGCCGGAGAGATGGCAACCCCCGACGAAGCCAAGGCCATGTCACAGAAGGCACAAACCGCCGTCAACACGATGGGACAGGACAAGGCGTTCGCCGCCTTCGCGGCGGACGATGGTGGCTTCAAGGAGAAGGATCTCTACGTCTTCTGCATGGATATGGACGGCGTCATGCTCTCGCACGCCATGAAACCCGAACTGGTCGGCAAGAACCTGCTGGATTTCAACAAATACGGCGATACCCTGTTCAAGAACATGATCGAGGTCGCAAAAACCTCCGGCGAAGGCTGGGTCGACTACAAGTGGCCCTATCCGGGCTCGGATGAGATTCGCGAAAAGACCAGTTACGTCATGACCAACGACGGCGGCTTCTTCTGCGGTGTGGGCGCCTACAAATAAGCACCTTGACTGGAAAAAGGGCAAAAAAACACCCGTCGACTCGACGGGTGTTTTCAGATGCCGGTCCCAGACGCTTCTCACTCGGATGCGCCCGAAATCGCGCGCTAGATCAGGACTCCGAAACCTCGAAGTCCTCGCTGACGGGCTCCTCCGACACGACGCCGAGTACGACCTCAGCTTCGGCAAGCTTGATGAGCGTCTCCCGTCCACGATCGTCGGTCTGGCGGCAGAGTTCCACCAGCTGACGCTCCTGCGGCGACAGCGGATCCTTGTCGTCGAGGCACAACAGATAGGTTGGCGTTACAGTTCCGAGGGCGACCGACAACTCATGGGCCTCCTCTAGCCCCATCCGGCGAATTCCTTGCTCGTAGTTGCTGATGCGAGACTTGGAGAGGGAGTTGGTACGACCGGAAAGGTCAGAAAGACTGAGCTTCTGCTCCTGCCGGGCCGCACGCAGACGTTGGCCAATTTGTTTTGTCAGGTCCATAGTAGGTAAGGTTTCAAAAAGCCTTCTTTCGTTGGTGGTACAAAGAGTTAGTACAATAGGCGGCGGTTAAGTTCGCCAGCGCAAGCAGGCCACACGTCCGATATGCGGGAACTTAACCGTCGGTTTGCCGTCCGGCGCAAAACACGGAACGCTCGATCCGTGTCTCCGGTGGTTGGCTTCAGAGATGACTTCCGAGATTCTCAGCCCAGAAAGGCATCTTCCCATTCGGCATCGCCGACGGTTTGGGGTTGCGGCTCCACGATCCGGTCCGCAAAGGCCCGATCAAGCGTCTTGATAAAACACTTGGTCTGAGGTGACAGGAATTTCCCTCGGCGTTGCACAATACCGTAGCTGCGCTTGGGGAAATACTGTCCGATGGGGATGACTCCCAGGTTTTCGTCACCTGTGAGACAGACGTCGGTCACGATCGAGATGCCTAGACCAAGCTCGACGTATTTCTTGATGACTTCCCAGCCACCCGCTTCCATGGTGACCCGGTAGCCGAGATTGTGCTGCTTGAAGACGAGATCCACCATTCTCCAGGTACTCAGATGGCGCGGAGGCAGGATGAGCCCATAGGGCGTGATCTCATCGAGGGTGACGGACTTTTTTTCCGCGAGCGGATGGTCCTTGGGCGTGATCAGGGTCGGCTGATAGGTGACGAAGGGCCGATAGGTGATGTCATCCGGGATCTCCAGCATGGAGCCCACGGCAAGATCCACCTCATCCGCCCGCAACATCGCCAGACCATCGCGCCCGGTCACGTTGTGAAGCTTGAGCTCGATCCCCGGATACTGGTCGACGAATGACTGCACTGGGTCGGGCAGGATATAGAGAATGGTCGATTCGCCGGCGGCGATGTTGAGCACCCCCTGATCCACGCGACCACATTGGGTCGCGAAGGTCTCATGGAGCTTATCCATACCCTCGACGAGGGGCTCCGCCATCTGGAACAGCAGATCGCCCTCTGGAGTCAGCTTGATTTTCGGTCCACGGCGCTCGAAGAGCACGGTCCCGAATTCACGCTCCAAGGCCTGGATCTGCAGGGACACGGTCGGCTGACTGAGAAAGATCTTTTCCGCTGCGGCACTGACGCTACCAGTCCGCGCGGCATGACAGAACGCCCGCAGTTGTTTCAACCGGTTCTGTTTGTAATGAATCTGAGATCCAGCTCCCACGGTCATACCCTACCTTTCGCCCAATAATGACGATTGATAGTATCCCAGCAAAGACATTGATAACAGCAATACGCACATAGGTTCAGGAAACAGGTGGCGAAAGTGCGACCTGGGGCACCGAAATAGCCATCAACGGGTCGAGCCACATCCAATCAGCCTTGATCCAGCTGAAGCAGGATGTTGCGCGCGACCCGGCGTTGATCCGCGTCCCCTTCCTCCAAGACCTCGTAGAGCACCTGGCGGGCGGCGAACTCGTTGTCCAATTCTCGCAGCCGATTCGCGCGACGAATCTTCTCCTCGATTGAATTGACGGATCCGCCAGCAGCCGGTGCGGCGACGGGTGCGTCCTGATCGCGGGATTCGCCCTCGGCGACATCGATGAGGTCGAGCTCGGCCTCCATTTCGTCCTCGCTCAGAGGATGCCAGCCCTCGGAAGATCCGGCCGCAACCGACTGACCCGCACCGCCAGCCGCCGGCCCGGAGGTCGCGCCAGGCTTAGACGTGGACACCGAGGGAGTCGTCAAGGCTCCACCCGAGTCCGGCCCCGGCCCCCGCCCCTCCTTCTCGCGCTGACGTAACAGGATGCGCGAGAAGAAGACTCCGAGCTCGAACAGCAGCCACATGGGCAGGGCCAGCAGGGTCTGAGAAATGACGTCGGGCGGGGTCAGCAGCATGCCGACAACGAAGACGCCGACGACGACGTAGGGCCGCTTGCTGGCGAGCACATCAGGCGTCACGGCGCCGATGGCCACCAGCAGGATGGTCGCGATGGGAATCTCGAACGCCAGACCGAAGGCGAAGAAGAGCGTCAGCACGAAATCCAGATAGGACGAGATGTCGGTCATCATCTCGACGCCGGCGGGCGTAGTCCCGGCCATGAATGCGAAGACCAGCGGGAACACCACGAAGTAGGCGAACGCCATACCGACGTAGAAAAGCAGGATGCTCGAAATCAGCAGCGGCACGGCCAGGCGCTTCTCATGCTGATAGAGCCCAGGCGCGACGAAGGCCCAGAGCTGATAGAGCAGATAGGGCATGGAAAGAAACACGGCCCCAACCAACGCCAGCTTGAACGGCGTGAGGAAGGGGGAGGCCACCTGAGTGGCGATCATGGTGTTTCCGGCCGGAAGCTGTGCCAGCAAGGGTGCCGCTACGTAGGAGTAGAGGTCGTTGGCGAAGGGAAACACCAACAGCACCACCAGGCCGACCGCGATCGACATGCGGATCATGCGATCACGCAATTCGACCAGATGGGAAAGGAAGGGCTGTTCAGCGCCCGGATCGTCGGGCTGCATCGCAGAGGGCATGGGTGTCGCTCTTTCGATTAGGAAGCAGTGGACGCGGAACCTTCTGGAACGCGCTAGACGGTGGGCCGGAACAGCCGGGAGTATCGAACGAGACGCCGGTCAGCAACCATCGCCGGATGGCGATCGTGCCGGATACGGCATTCCGTCGACCGTCGCCGGAAAGACGACTTCATCGCGACACCGTAGGCGTCGACGGCCTAAACCGATCGATGCCCGCGTGCTCCAAGAGGTGCTCAGACGTGAGGTTTGTCCTCGGTCTTCGGCTTGGCGGAATCCCCCTGCACCGAGGACTCTGCACGCGGGGCGCTCTCTTCCTCAGAGTCCTGCTGAGACATGGCGCTGCGGAAACCTTTGACGGCACTACCAAGATCCGAGCCGATACCCTTCAATCGCTTGGTGCCGAACAGCAACACCACGATCACCAGAATGATCAAAAGCTGCCAGATACTGATTCCACCCGCACCCATGCTTTATCTCCAGACCAGCCGGCAAACGGCGGTCGATTGTCGTTCAGTGTCGATTTTGGAAGACTGGTCGGTCACGCCCGCCGGCGCATTTTTGCGGGTTCGGGCACGCAGAGACGACCGAAGCGTTCCGCAGCCAATGCGTAATACTACTCTATTCGCGATTCGAACCGCCACAGGCATCCAAGTTTACTTGGTCCGACTCGCCTTTTCCTCCAAGCCGGACAACCCGAAGCGGCGATCCAACTCGGCCAGCACCGCCTCCGGCCCCAGTTGCTGATGGGCCAAGAGTACCAAAGTGTGGAACCAGAGATCCGCGACCTCGTACACAATCTTATCAGGAACCCCATCCTTGGCCGCCATCACCGTCTCGGTCGCCTCCTCGCCCACCTTCTTGAGGATAGCGTCCAAGCCCTTGGCATAGAGCTTCGCGACATAGGACGACTCCGGGTCCGCAGCCTTGCGTTCTTCGAGGACTTCGGCCAGGCGCGTCAAGACATCTGTCATATTCTGAGGATTCCGATCAGGGGTTGCGATAAATGCTATCCGGATCCTGGAGCACGGGCGAAACCTCCGCCCAGTCGCCGTTCGCATCCAGTTCGCGGAAAAAACACGTGTGGCGCCCGGTATGACAGGCGATCCCGCCTTTCTGTTCCACCCGCAACAAAACGACGTCCCCATCGCAGTCGACACGGAGCGCGCGCACGATCTGCTGATGGCCCGATTCCTCGCCCTTGTGCCATAGACGCCCACGCGAGCGCGACCAATAGACCGCGTGACCGGTCTCGCGCGTCAGACATAGCGACTCGCGATTCATCCAGGCCATCATCAGGATGACCCCGGTCCCCTCCTCCTGGGCGATGGCTGGAACCAGCCCGTCGGCGTCCCATTTGATGGCATCGAGCCAGGTGTCAGTCATGCTCATGGAAGCTCCTGATGGGATCGATCGCAGGTGGGCTCAGCCGGTCTGACGGAGACTGTCGGCGAGCCGCTGACCCTCGGCGAAATCGAGCGTACCCTCGTAGATGGCGCGCCCGGTGATAGCAGCAGAGATACCGCTCGAAGCCGCCTCGGCGAGCGCCCGAATATCCTCGATACCGGTAATGCCTCCAGAAGCGACCACCGGCGTACGAATGGCCTCGGCCAGGGCGCGCGTCGCCTCGACATTGGGACCGCTCAGCATGCCGTCGCGTCCGATGTCCGTATAGACGATGGCCGAGACGCCATCGTCCTCGAAACGCTTGGCCAGTTCATCCACCCGATAGGGGGTAATCTCGGCCCAGCCCTTGATGGCGACCTGACCGTCCTTGGCGTCCAGCCCGACCATCACATGCCCGGGGAAGGCGCGACAGGCGCGGGCGACGAACTCGGGCTCCTTCACCGCCTGGGTGCCGATGATGCAGTAGGACACGCCGGCACTGAGATAGGCCTCGATGGTGGCCTCGTCGCGGATGCCCCCGCCGACCTGGATCGGCAGATCCGGATAGGCCGCCGCGATGCCACGGATGGCCTCGCCGTTCACCGGCTCGCCGGCGAATGCACCGTTGAGGTCGACCAGATGCAGCCGACGCGCGCCCTCGCGCACCCAGCGACCGGCCATCTCGACCGGATCGTCGGAAAAAATGGTTTCGTCGTCCATGCGGCCTTGACGCAGGCGCACGCAGCGCCCGTCCTTCAAATCGATTGCGGGGATCAACAGCACCGGATGGGTCTCTCGCGGTTCGTGAAAAATCGGATCAGTGTGGATGGGCCTACAAGGCCCCCTTGGTCGATGGCGTCATGCCCGCCATGCGCGGATCGGGCTCCACCGCCATGCGCAGCGCACGCCCGAAGGCCTTGAAGATGGTCTCGGCCTGGTGGTGGGCGTTGGTGCCGCGCAGATTGTCGATGTGCAGTGTCATACCGGCATGATTGACCAGGCCGTGGAAGAACTCCTGGAACAGATCCACGTCGAAGGCCCCGATCATGGCGCGACTGAAGTCGACCTCGTAGACCAGCCCGGGGCGGCCCGAGAGATCGATCACCACGCGCGACAGCGCCTCGTCCAAGGGGACGTAGGCATGACCGTAGCGACGGATCCCGCGCTTGTCGCCCAGCGACTTGGCCAAGGCCTGGCCGAGCGTGATGCCGATGTCCTCGACCGTATGATGCGCATCGATATGAAGATCGCCGACGGCATGGATATCCAGATCGATCAGACCATGGCGCGCGACCTGATCCAACATGTGGTCCAGGAAGGGAACCCCGGTTTGGAAACGGGAGCACCCGCTACCGTCGAGATCGATCTCGATCTGGATCTGGGTCTCCAAGGTATTGCGTTCGATCCGAGCCTGGCGGCTGGAGATTTCGGAAGCCATCGGTTGATCGTCTGCGGCCTTAAAGCGGCATTAAACCACAGCCGGGCCGACGATCATAAGACCCGCGCCACCAGGGCTCGCGTTTTTTCCCCTCTGACACCCGCCCAACAGAGGCACCGCTCAGGGCGAGATGAAATAGACATCGACCGAGACACCGCGCGCACGCCCCTCGGACACCGAGTCCCCGGCATTCGGTCGGCCCTCGCCCAACGTCTCCAGCTCGATCCGATCGGCCTCGCCCCCTTGGGCGACCAGCCGATCGCGGAGCCCGCGTGCGGCAGCCTCCAACGCGACCGGATCGCCCGACGCTGAACCAGCGCCATCGACCCGCCCCCGCAACGACAGCCGCAGACGCGGATTGTGGGCAAGGACATCCGCGAGCCGGGCGATGCGCTCGGAAACGCCGCCCGCCGGCCCCGCCTCGAGCTCGGCCTCCGACACAGAGACGCGCAAGCCCTCCTCCGTGTAACGGGCCTGCAGGAAGGCGAGGTCCGCGTCCAACCGGGCCTGATTGTCTTTGGTCTCGCGCAACAGTGCGCGGGCTCGGTTCAGTCGATCCTGGTGCGCCTTGGCGATGGAGGTCAGCTCTTCAAGGATGAGCGCATGCTCGCGCTCGAAGGAAGCGGTCTGCTGACGCCGCAGCGAGGCCATTTCATCCTCCAGGCGCTGCAGTCTCCGCTGCATCTCACCAAAAGGGTCGGAAGCAACAGACCCGCCATCCTTCCTGGAAGCGGCGGCGGGCGGCACTGTCACCTTCGCCATCGGCTCGACGATCTCGGGCCGAGCAGGCTCCGGAAACCGCGCTGGTTCGGCATCCGTGCCCCGCCCATGATCAACGCGATAGACGAGCAGCAGCCCCGCACAGAAGGTCAGCAAAAGATAGCCGATCGCAAACAGGGTTCTCGATCTGGCTGGCCGATTGGTCATGGACATAGTGATTTCCGTCGACCCATTTGGATGAATGGGGTTTCCGCGCTGGCGCTCATTGATCTGGGAGACAAACCCGGCCTTTGAGCACCGCGACCCCGGTCGCGGCCAAAAGCCACAGCACGATGCCGGACAACAGGGTGAGCATCCCGACCCCGAGATAGCGGTAAAAATCGACGCCAGTGCGCTCGAACATCACCAGACTGGCAATGCTGAAGGCCGCGAGCGGGAAGGAGTAGGCCCACCAGGTCAGCGAGAAACTCAGGCGCAAAAAGCGCGGCGCCTGGGTGAAAAGCAGCAGGGTCAGGAAGAGCGCACTGAAATAGAGCACCCGAGCGAAGCTGTCCAGCCCCTCAACCAGTTGCATGTAGGCCACGAACCCAACCGATGGCGGCGCGATCAGGATGAACAGGGTCGGCATCAGGCGCTCTTCGATCGGATGATGGAACAGCACCCGATTGAAGATAATCGACAACAGGACGATCCAGAACAGCATCCCGATGCTGAAGAAGAACCAGGAGACCTCGACGAACCCCAGACCGACCCCGGCAATCGGAACCAGCGCATTTCCGACCACCGGAATGAACCAGGCCGGATTCATGTGGTGGACCTGAAAATGCTCGCGATGAATCCAGACATTCATGATGTAGAGGGTCAAGGCCAGATGCAGCGACGCGCCAGCACCCCATAGCGCGAAACTCACCGAGGGCTGACGGTCGAGAAAGGCCGCTGCGAGCAACAGCAGGCCGATGGAAATGGTCGGAAAGAAATTGAGCTTGATCGGATGCCGCAGCTCTTGGAGTACGGCCGCACGGCGCAGCAGCAGCTTGCCCAGATAGAGGGTCGCGAGCAGGACAAAGACAGTCGCAGCAAAGACGAGCAGTCCATCGGCGAGCGGCCATTCGAGTCCCAGTATGACCTGAGCCTTCTCCCAGCCGATGGTGAGCCCGGTCAACCCCATCACCATCGCGAAGAAGGCGATGGGGAAATGTTCCAGCCTCGAACGGCTGGCGATCTGCGCTGTCATGTTGACTCCGATGCGGCCGCCCTCCGCCTGAGCGACGCTCGATAGAGCCGACGCCGCCAGCGATCCGAAACGGCTGGATGATGGACGAGAGTGTAATCCCGAGCAGGCGCGGCTTGCATGCGAATTCGCGACCCCGGATCGGGGCGCCAAAACCGACCCCCAAGGATCGCGTCGAGGACTGGACGGACGAACGTTTCGTCTTTTAGGCTGCCCGCTTTCAAACCAGACACAGACCCAGCCGGCTCGAATGCGGCCTCAAGCAGTCATTCGATCCAAGGAGCGGTTATGTTACTCAGCGTCGTTCTACCACTGCTCTTCGTCCTCACCTTCGTCCCGGTCGTGGTCCTGCTCTACGGGATCACACGCTGGCAATCGGAAACGAGCCTGTTGCGCAACCGTCTCGAAGGCACGCGATCCCAACTGCCCAGCCGGGTCTTCAGCCCCGACGAACTGGAGGGCCTGCCGCCACCCGTGCAGCGTTTCTTCGATACGGTGCTCATGCCCGGACAACCCCTGATCGCGGTCGCCGAACTCGGCCACGTCGGCCAATTCAACATGGCGGAGCATGGCGAACGCTGGGCTCCATTCAGATCCAATCAGGTCGTCAGTACCCACCGGCCGGGATTCGACTGGGACGCCCGCATCCGCCGCGCACCCGGCGTCCAAGTCTTCGTGCACGACGCCTACATCGCCGGCGAAGGCCTCATGAAGGCTGCCGTCCTCGGACTGTTCAAGGTCAACGAACAAGGCGGCAGCCCCCGAATGGCGCAGGGCGAACTCATGCGCTTCCTGGCCGAAGCGGCCTGGTACCCGACCAAGCTGCTGCCCAGCCAGGGCGTCACCTGGGAACCGATCGACGACGAATCGGCCCAGGCGACCCTGTCCGACGGCGACAACTGCGTGTCGCTGGTCTTCGAATTCGACGAAAACGGAATGATCCGCAGCGTGCGGGCCAAGGCGCGTCATCGTTTCGATCATGGAGACATGATCGAAACGCCCTGGGAAGCCCGCTTCTGGGACTACGAGACCCGCACCGGGATCCGTGTCCCGACACGTGCCGAGGCGGCCTGGATGCTGCCCGAGGGTCGCCACGCCTACTGGCGCGGACAACTCACCGACGTTCTCTACAAGTTCGCACCCTGAGCACTCGTGACCTGGACGCCGCAGACGAAATCGCTGCGGCATCCAGGTCCGACCTCACCGCTGCAGCTTGCGCTTGAGGATCTCGTTGACCTGGGCCGGATTGGCCTTGCCGCCGCTCTGCTTCATCGTCTGACCGACGAAGAAACCGAAGATTTTGTCCTTGCCCGAGCGATACTGCTCCACCTGGGCCGGATTGGCCGCGATGATGGCATCGATCATGGCCTCAATGGCCCCCGTGTCCGTGATCTGCTTGAGCCCCTGGGACTCGATCACCTGATCGGCGTCGCCACCGCCGTTCCACATCCCCTCGAACACCTGCTTGGCCAGCTTGCCCGAAACGGTCCCGTCCTGGATGCGACGAATCAGACCAGCCAGCATGGACGCACTCACCGGACTCGCATCGAGCTCGACCTCGGTCTTGTTGAGGGCCGCCATCAGCTCCCCGCTGACCCAGTTCGCCGCCAGCTTGGGCTCGCCGCTGTCGCGCGCGACCGTCTCGAAATAGTCGGCCAGTTCGCGGCTCGCGGTCAGCAGACCCGCGTCGTACTCGGACAGACCATAGTCGGCCTGGAAACGCGCCCGCTTGGCGTCCGGCAGTTCTGGAAGATCCGCGATCGCACGCGCCAGGAAGTCCGCGTCGATTTCGACCGGCAGCAGGTCCGGATCGGGGAAATAGCGGTAATCGTTGGCCTCTTCCTTGGTCCGCATCGAGCGCGTCTCGTCCTTGTCCGCATCATAGAGACGGGTCTCCTGGACCACGGTGCCGCCGCCCTCGATCAGGTCGATCTGACGCTCGACCTCGAACTGGATCGCCTTCTCAAGGAAGCGGAACGAGTTGACATTCTTGATCTCGGCACGGGTGCCGAACGCCTCCTGACCGACCGGACGCACCGAGACGTTGGCGTCCATACGGAAGGAGCCTTCCTGCATGTTGCCGTCGCTGATACCGATGTAACGCACGATTTGATGGATCTTCTTGGCGTAGGCCACCGCCTCCTGCGGCGAACGCATATCGGGCTCCGAGACGATCTCCAGCAGCGGCGTGCCGGCACGATTGAGATCGATGCCGGTGAAACCCTGGAAATCCTCATGCAGCGACTTGCCCGCATCCTCTTCCAGATGGGCGCGCGTCACGCCGATGGTCTTGACCGTGCCGTCGTCGAGGACGATCTCGACCTGCCCTTTACCGACCACCGGTAACTCGTACTGGCTGATCTGATAGCCCTTCGGCAGGTCCGGATAGAAGTAATTCTTGCGCGCAAAGATGGAGCGCGGCGCGATCTCGGCCTCGATCGACTTGCCGAAGCGCACCGCAAACGTCACCGCCTGCTCATTGAGCACCGGCAGCACGCCCGGCAGCCCCAGATCGATGGCGCATGCCTGGGTGTTGGGCTCGGCACCGAAGGCGATCGGGGCACCCGAAAAGATCTTGGATTGGGTCGCGAGCTGGGTATGGATCTCGAGACCGATGACGGTTTCCCATTGCATGGCTTGGCCTGCCTGAATCTGAAAATGAACCGCAAAGACGCGAAGTGCGCCAAGGCATGGAGTCGAAAGGCCGAATTGAAGCCGCCGAAGCGGCATTCATACGGCGCAATAGGCTGCGCTATTGCGCCCTACAGCGATGAATCCTTACTCGAACCCAGCCGGCGCAGCCTGGTGCCAATGCGTCGCGTGCTGGAACTGATGCGCGACGTTGAGCAACCGGGCCTCGTCGAAATAGTTGCCGATGATCTGCAATCCGACCGGCATGCCGTCGACCGGCGCGACAGGGATCGACATCCCCGGCAGGCCCGCGAGGTTGGTGGCGATGGTGTAGATGTCGTTGAGGTACATGGACACCGGATCGTCCATCTTGTCGCCGATAGGAAAGGCCGTGGTGGGGCTGGTGGGTCCCATGATGACGTCGACCTGCTCGAAGGCGCGCTTGAAATCGTCGGCGATGAGATGACGGATCTTCTGCGCCTTGAGGTAATAGGCATCGTAGTACCCGGCGGACAGCACGTAGGCGCCGATCATGATGCGACGCTGAACCTCGGCCCCGAAGCCTTCGGCGCGACTGCGCTTGTAGAGGTCTTCGAGATCCTCCGGATTCTCGCAGCGATGCCCGTAGCGCACCCCATCGAAGCGGGCCAGGTTGGACGAGCACTCGGCCGGCGCAACCACGTAATAGACGGGAACCGAGAGCGGGCTGTTGGGCAGACTGATCTCGACGATCTCGGCACCGAGTCGCTCGTACTCCTTGATCGCATCCTGGATGACGGCGGCGACGCGGCTGTCGAGTCCGTCCCCAAAGTATTCCTTGGGCAGACCGATCTTCAGGCCCTTGATGCCGTCGTCGAGCGCATCGACATAGTCCGGCACCGGGACGTTGGCACTGGTGGAATCGCGGCTGTCGAAGCCGGCCATCTCGTCGAGGAGGAAGGCCGCATCGGCGGCGGAGCGCGCCATGACGCCAGCCTGGTCGAGCGAGGAGGCGAAGGCGATCATGCCCCAGCGCGAGCAACGCCCGTAGGTGGGCTTGATGCCGGTGATGCCGCACAGCGCCGCCGGCTGACGAATCGAGCCTCCAGTGTCGGTCCCGGTGGCAACGGCGCACAGACGCGCGGCGACGGCTGCCGCCGAACCGCCCGAGGAGCCTCCGGGCACCTTGGTCTCGTCCCAGGGATTCTTGACCGGTCCGTAGAAACTGGTCTCGTTGCTCGACCCCATGGCGAATTCGTCCATGTTGGTCTTGCCAAGCACCACGGCGCCAGCGGCGGCCAATTTCTCGACGACGGTCGCGTCATAGGGCGCGACGAAGTTGTCGAGCATGCGCGAGCCGCAGCTGGTCTTGATGCCCTGGGTGCAGAAGATGTCCTTATGGGCGATCGGGATGCCGGTGAGCGGGCCGGCCTCGCCGGACTTCAACATCTGGTCGGCGCGCTCGGCGGCGACCAGGGCCGAGTCGGCCGCGACCGTAACGAAGCTGTTCAGACGCGGGTCGAGCCGCGCGATACGCTCCAGATAGTGCTTGGTCAGTTCGACGCTGGAGTAGGTGCGCAGCCGCAGGTCGGCGGCCAATTGGGCGATCGATTTGTTCTGCATTATTCGATGACCTTCGGAACCAGATAGAGTCCGTCTTCGGTGAGCGGGGCGATGGACTGGAAGTGCTCGCGCTGGTTCGATTCGGTGGGTTGATCGGGCCGCAGCCGCTGAGCCATGTGCAATGGATGCGCCATGGGCTCGACATGACTGGTGTCGATGGCGTCCATCTGGGCAACCAGATCCAAGATGTTGCTCAGATCCGACGCGTAACGCTCGGTCTGCTCGGGTGCGATCGCCAGACGTGCCAGATGGGCGATCTTCTCGATGTCGGAACGGTCCAATGCCATTGCGATCCTGCCGTGTGCTGAAATCCGGTCAAAATAGCATAGGGCCGAGGAAGGCGAAAACTCACGCACTCAGGCGCCGCACGCCACCACCCATTTGGTATGCCGCGCTCCCTCCTCCTTGCCGATCCTCAGCCGCGTTGTTAGATTAACGGCCCAATTGCCTTGCCGTTCCTGCATCTCGACTCCCAAGCTGGTCCCGGACGCCACCGTGGGCCTGGCGTCCGCCTCCAACTGGAAGGTTACTACCAGATGTTTTTCCGAAGCATTCGCGGAATGTTTGCCAACGATCTGTCGATCGATCTTGGAACCGCCAACACGCTCATCTACGTCCGAGGACAAGGTATCGTGCTAAACGAGCCCTCGGTTGTCGCGGTTCGTCATGACAAAACCGGCGGCGGCAAAACCGTGCTAGCGGTCGGCGAGGAGGCCAAGCAGATGCTCGGCCGCACACCGCAGAACGTCACCGCAATCCGGCCCATGAAGGACGGCGTCATCGCCGACTTCACGGTCACCGAAAAGATGCTCCAATATTTCATTCACAAGGTTCACGAGTCGCGCATGCTCCAACCGAGGCCGCGCGTACTCATCTGCGTGCCCTGCGGATCGACCCAGGTGGAGCGACGCGCGATCAAGGAGTCCGCCGCTGGAGCCGGCGCCCGCGAGGTCTATATCATCGAGGAGCCCATCTCGGCAGCGATCGGCGCCGGGCTGTCGGTTCACGAACCGCGTGGCTGCATGGTGATCGATATCGGCGGCGGCACCTCGGAGGTTGCGGTCATCTCGCTCAACGGCATCGTTTATTCGGAATCGGTGCGCGTGGGCGGCGATACCTTCGACGACGCCATCATCAATTACGTCCGACGCAACTACGGCACCCAGATCGGCGAGGTGACGGCGGAGCGCATCAAGCATTGCATCGGCTCCGCATTTCCCGGCAGCGAGGTGCTTGAGATCGACGTCAAGGGACGCAGCCTCGCCGAAGGGGTTCCGCGCAGTTTCACGCTCAACAGCAACGAGATCCTGGAGTCGCTCCAGGAACCCCTGTCCGTGGTAGTCGAGGCGGTGAAGATGGCTCTCGAACAGACGCCTCCCGAACTCGGCGCGGACGTGGCCGAGCGCGGCATCGTGCTCACCGGCGGCGGGGCGCTGCTGCGCGATTTCGACCGGCTCATCGAGGCAGAGACCGGACTGCCGGTCGTGGTGGCCGATGATCCCTTGACCTGTGTCGCGCGAGGCGGCGGACGAGCGTTGGAACTGCTCGACGCCCAGGAAACGGGTCTATTCGCCACCGAGTGAGAAGAGGGGGAGCCGGCACGGCATCTAGCCAGCTGCCAGCAGCCTCACAGCACCCATTCGTTCCGAGACCGAGTCGAGGAAGGACATCATCAAACCCCTGTTCGCCAAAGGACCCTCTCCCACCTTCCGCGTCATCGCGGCGGTGTTGCTCGCCTTTGGGCTGATCATCGCCGACCACCGCTATCACCGTCTCGACCAGATCCGCTCCACCGTCTCGGTCGCCATCCATCCGATGCTGATCGCGGCCAGCGAACCGGCCCAGCTGCTCGAAACGGTCGAGGGCCTCCTGGCGAGTGGCAGCGAGCTGCGCCACACCATCAATGGACTGCATCGCGAGAATCTGGTGCTCAAGGCCCAGCTGCAGCAATTCGAGGCGCTGGAGGCCGAGAACTCGCGTCTGCGCGATCTGCTCGGTTCCTCGCTCGACGTCGGGGAGCGGGTCCTGATTGCCGAGATTCGCGCAGTCGAGCTGGCGCCCTATCGCCAGCAGGTCGTCGTCAACAAGGGAACCAAATCCGGGGTCTTCGTCGGACAACCGGTACTGGATGCGAACGCCGTCATGGGCCAGGTGATCCAGGCCACACCCTTCTCATCGGTCGTGCTCCTCATCACGGACGTGGACCACGCGCTCCCGGTGGAGATCAATCGTAACGGCCTGCGCACCATCGCGGCAGGCACCGGGCTGAGCGATGAACTGGAGCTGCTCTACATCCCCAAGAACGCCGACGTCCGAGTCGGCGATCTGCTCGTCACATCCGGCCTCGACGGCCGCTTCCCTGCCGGCTATCCGGTCGCGTGCGTCACCAAGGTCCGCCAAGATCCAGCGAACCCCTTCACGACCGTGATCGCCGCACCAACGGCCAAGATCGACCGCAGCCGCGAGGTCCTGCTGGTATGGACCCTCGGCGACCAGGCCCAACCCAAGGCGTTGGCCGGTGCACCGCCCAAAAGGCGAGGCGCCGAGTGAAACGCGCGAGGCGACCGCTCAGGCTCTGGCCCGTGGTCCTGAGCCTGGTCCTGGCGATGCTGCTGACCATCCTGCCGCTGCCCGAGTCGATCGGAGATTACCGTCCACAATGGGTCACGCTGGCGATCATCTTCTGGTGCTTGGCCATGCCGCAACGCATCGGCGTCTTCTGGGCCTTCTTCGCCGGATTGACGCTGGATGTCCTCACCGGATCCCTGCTGGGCGAGCACGCCCTTGGTCTGTCCGTGGTCGCCTATCTCACAGGCATGCTACGCTCGGGCATCCTGCTGTTCCCGCTCTGGCAGCAGGCATTCTTCATCTGGGTTCTGCTGTTGGTCGAGCGCCTGCTGTCGCTCTGGGTTATCGGTGCCACCGGCCAGCCCATGCCGCCACTAAGCTATTGGAGCGCAACCTTCGGCAGCCTGCTGGTGTGGCCCTGGCTGTTCCTGGTGCTGCGGATCACCGGGCGGCGCATCGGATCGGATTGAGCCATGCTCGAAAGCAGCCTGGAGGACCGCAAGCGCGATCAGCGTATCGTCAAGGCACGAGCCATCGTCGCCGGGGTGCTGGTGACCCTCGGACTGGGGGTGACGCTGCTACGCCAGGCGCATCTACAGATCCAGCAGTACGAACACTTCTCGGTGCTCTCCAAGGGCAACCGGGTGAAGATCCTTCCGGTCCCACCGACGCGCGGCTTCATCTACGACGCCAAGGGGCGACTGCTGGCCGACAACCACCCGAGCTTCTCGCTTGAGATCACGGTCGAGAAGGTCCCGAACCTCGATGAAACGATCGAGGCGCTCGCGGAACTGATCCCGATCGACGCCAAGGATCGCGCCCGTTTCCAGCGACTCAAGCGCCAGCGTATGCGCTTTCAGGGCGTGCCTATTCGACTCAACCTGACTCCGACCGAAGTCGCGCGCTTCGCCGTCGATGCCCACCGCTTCCCAGGCGTCGAGGTGCATGCCGAGCTGATCCGCACCTACCCGCTCGCCGATCTGACGGCGCATCCGCTCGGCTATGTCGGACGTATCAACGAGCGCGACCTGAACAACATCGACGCCGGCAACTACGCCGGCACCAACTTCATCGGCAAGGGCGGGGTCGAAAAGGCGCACGAGGACGTGCTGCACGGACGCGTCGGCTATCAGCAGGTCGAGGTCAATGCGCGCGGACGTATCCTGCGCACGCTCGAAAGCACCCCGCCGGTGCCCGGACAGGACCTGCTGCTCTACCTCGACATGGACTTGCAGCGGGCCGCGACCGAGGCGCTCGGGGAATTCAAGGGCTCGGTGGTCGCCATCGATCCGCGCAACGGCGGCGTGCTGGCGCTGGTCAGCAACCCGAGCTACGACCCCAATCTCTTCGTGCAGGGAATCAGCCAGAAGGATTACGACGCACTGCTCTACGCCCCGGACAAGCCGCTCTATAACCGCGCGGTGCGCGGTCAGTATCCGCCCGGTTCGACAGTCAAGCCCTTCATCGGACTCGGCGGACTGGCGACCGGCATGACCTCGCCCGAAAAAAATACCTTCTGCCCCGGCTATTTCTCGCTCCCTGGCCAGAGCCATAAGTTTCGCTGCTGGCGACGCGGCGGGCACGGAAGCACCAACCTACAGCAGGCGATCGTGCAGTCTTGCGATGTCTATTTCTATGCGCTCGCCAACCACATGGGAATCCGACGACTGCACGAGTTCCTGAGCGAGTTCGGCTTCGGGCAGCGCAGCGGCATCGACATCTCGGGCGAATTGCCCGGACTGCTGCCCTCGCCCGAGTGGAAGGAGCGGGTGCGCCATAAACCCTGGTATCCGGGCGAAACGCTCATCGTCGGCATCGGCCAAGGGGCCTTCCTGGCGACACCGGTTCAGCTTGCCGTGGCCACGGCCGCCATGGCCAATAGCGGTCACTATATCGAGCCGCGTATGGCGCGTGCCAAGCGTCTGCCGGGAGAGACACGCGAGGATGAGTTTCCAGTGGTGTCGCGACAGATCGATGCCGGAGAGCCAAACAATTGGGACGAACTCATCAAGGACATGAGCCTGGTGGTCGAGAGCCCGCGAGGCACGGCCAAGCGTATCCGATCGAAGGAGTACCGGATCGCGGGCAAAACCGGTACCGCACAGGTCTTCAGCATCGGGCAGAAGGAGTCCTACCAGGGCTCGAAGGTGCCGGAGCACATGCGCGACCATGCGCTCTTCATCGCCTTCGCTCCGGTAGAGGATCCGCGCATCGCGATAGCGGTGATGGTCGAGAACGGCGGACACGGAGGCTCCGTCGCCGCGCCCATCGCACGGCAGGTCATGGACGTCCTCCTGGGCGGCTCGCGCCTGACGACATCCGGAGACGCCGAAGGTGGCGATTAAACCCGTTTCGTCGCGACTCGGCGCCGACACCGCAATACCGGATGTCGGGCTTTTCCGACGTCTGCACATCGACCTTACCCTATTGGTCGCCCTGCTGGCGCTTTGCGGCTTCGGCCTGGTCGTGCTCTACAGCGCCGGAGATCAGAACGCGGGCCTCATCGAGCGCCAGCTCGCCCGACTGGGGCTCGCCTTCGGCATCATGGTCGCCATCGCCCAGATCTCACCAGAAACGCTCCGTCGCTGGTCGCCCGGACTCTACGTGGCCGGGGTCCTCATGCTGCTGGCCGTCCTCATCGTCGGCGAGATCGGCAAGGGCGCGCAACGCTGGCTCGATCTCGGGGTGTTCCGCTTTCAACCCTCGGAAGTGCTCAAGCTGGCCGTTCCCATGACCCTGGCCTGGCTGCTCTCCTCGCGACCCCTGCCGCCGCGACCGACGAACGTCCTGTTGGCGCTCGCCCTGACCCTGATTCCGGTCGTGCTGATCGCCAAACAACCCGATCTGGGCACCTCGCTGCTGGTCGCCAGCGCCGGAATCCTGGTGCTCTTTGTGGCCGGACTGAGCTGGCGCATGATCCTGGGATTCGCGCTCCTGGCCGCCGCCATCGCCCCCCTGGTGTGGTTCGGGATGCACGACTATCAGCGGGCGCGCGTGCTGACCTTCCTCGATCCTCAGTCCGACCCCCTGGGTACCGGCTACCACATCATCCAATCGCAGATCGCCATCGGCTCCGGAGGCATCTCGGGCAAAGGCTGGCTCAACGGCACCCAATCCCATCTCGAATTCCTGCCCGAACGCCATACCGACTTCATCTTCGCCGTCATCGGCGAGGAGTTCGGATTCTCTGGCATCCTGGCCCTTTTGGCGCTCTATCTCTTCATCGTCCTGCGCGGCCTCTTCATCGCGGTCCAGGCCCAGGACAACTTCGGCCGACTTCTGGCTGGCGGATTGACGCTCGTCTTTTTCGTCTATGTCTTCGTCAACACCGGGATGGTCTCGGGTCTATTGCCGGTGGTCGGGGTGCCCCTGCCGCTCATCAGCTACGGCGGAACCTCGATGGTGACGCTGCTGGCCGGATTCGGGATACTCATGTCGATCGAGACCCATAAACGGACGCAATCGCGCTGAATTTGCATCGCCTTGCACATATACTGCGAGTGAATTCTAGAATCGCGCCTTGCCTGGAGCCCTCATGTCCCCGCGTTGCAAGACAGTCGCTGGAATTGCACTGGCCATAGGATTTTCCTTCGCCGCGAGCGCCGAGCCACCCGACGCCTACCGGACGGGCATCGAACGCTTCGTCGCCGACATGGACGGCGAGCAGGGATTCGACGCCGAGACGCTTCGGGGCCTGCTGTCCCAGGCCAGCTACCGCCAGAGCATCATCGACGCCATCCAGCGCCCCTACGAGGCCAAGCCCTGGCGCGACTACCGCAAGATATTCATCACCCCCGAACGCATTCGCGGTGGCGCACGCTTCTGGCGCGAGAACGCAGCGACACTGGAGCGCGCCGAGGCCACCTTCGGGGTCAAGCAGGAAATCATCGTCGCCATCATCGGAGTCGAAACCAACTATGGGGCCAATGTGGGCACCTATCCGGTGCTCGACGCCCTAAGCACGCTCGGATTCGCCTATCCGCCGCGCGCGGACTTCTTCCGTGGAGAACTGGAGGATTTCCTGCGGCTGACCCGAGAGGAAGAGATCGATCCGCTCCGCGCGGTCGGATCCTATGCCGGTGCCATGGGCAAGCCCCAGTTCATCGCATCGAGCTATCGTGCCTACGCCGTCGATTTCGATGGGGATGGACGGCGCGATCTCTGGAACAGCGACGCCGACGTCATCGGCAGCGTCGCCAACTATTTCAGCCAACATGGCTGGCGCTCCGGCGAGGCCGTCGCCTACCCGGCCCGATCACCACAGGATTCGCCGCAAACGTTGGCGATCGCCGAGAAGGCCCCGCTCGCCCCCAACCTGACCGCCGGAGCACTCAGCAACGCCGGGGTCGAATGGGACGCCACATTGCCAGCGGAGACGCCGCTGACCCTGTTGCGACTCGATGGGGACGGCCGACATGGCGAGGATGGCGATGAATACTGGATCGGACTCACAAATTTCTACGTCATCACCCGCTACAACCACAGCAATCTGTACGCAATGGCCGTGCACCAACTGAGCGAGTCGATCCGCGCCCGCCATCTCGACGGATCCTGATCGTGCCACGACCGAAAGAGACCAGGATGCAAGACATCGCAATCGCCATACAGCGAAACCCGGTGAGGAAAAGCGCCGCTAGCCGATTCGGATCGGGACTCACGCTCTGGCTACTCGGCCTCACGATCCTTGCCACGCTCGGCGGATGTGCCAGCAAGGGCGAGCTGGTCGACGGCGACGAGATCCCACCCGAGATCGCCCGTATCCCCGATGCCGTTCCCAAGGTCGAGCCGCTCGCCAAGTCCGGCAATCCAGAGTCCTACGTAGTCCACGGCAAGCGTTTCTTCCCCCTCCGCAACAGCCTTGGTCACGTCGAGCGCGGCCTCGCCTCCTGGTACGGCGAGCCCTTCCACGGACGCAAGACCAGCTCGGGCGAAATCTACGACATGCACGCCATGACCGCCGCCCACAAGACATTGCCATTACCGACCTACGCCCGCGTCACCAATACGGAGAATGGACGTAGCGTCGTGGTCCGTATCAACGACCGTGGCCCCTTCCATGGGTCGCGCATCATCGATCTCTCCTACACGGCGGCGGTCAAGCTGGGCGTAACGAAGAAGGGAACCGCGATGGTCGAGGTGCGTGCCATCGACCCGAGACACCCGAAATCGGACCGCGACTCCGATCGAGGTCCCTTCCTGGCCGAGCAAGCCGCAACGCCCAAGCCTACGAAGGTCTCGACGACACGCCGGCCACCGACGAGCCAGACCAAGACAACCGCTTCGCGCGGCACCAGGCAACCGCTTTATCTGCAGATCGGCGCCTTCGGCGATCCCAAGAATGCCGAGAAATTGCGCACACGCCTCACCAGCCAGTTGGTCACCGAGAAGATCCGCATACTGAGCCCGCAGTCAGACGGCCCTCCTTTGTACCGAGTGCGCATCGGCCCCATCCCTTCAGCGCACGACGCGAACCGGCTGGCCCAGCAAATCACCAGTCTCGGGCTCGAATCGCCGCACTGGATCGGCAACTGACGCCGCCCCGGATGCCAAACCCCTAGTCGGAGCGTTAGAATAGCCCCGTATTTTCCCGCCATACCAACCCCCGGATCGCCCATGAAATCAGCATTGAAGCTTAAGCTGTTGTCGTTTTTCATTTGCCTGCTACCGCTCTCGGGCATGGCCGCGACCTCGACTCCTATGGCACCCGAAGTGCCCGCGAAGGGCTACATCCTGCTCGATTTCAACAGTGGCAAGGTGCTGGCCGAGCGGAACGCCGACGAATTGCTCGAACCCGCCAGCCTGACCAAAATCATGACCGCCTACGTGATCTTCCGCGAGATCGAGGCCGGGCGCATCAACCTGACCGATCAGGTCATGGTCAGCGAGAAGGCGTGGCGAACCGGGGGCTCGCGCATGTTCATCGAGGTCGGCACGCTGGTGAGCGTCGAGGATCTGCTCAAGGGCATGATCATCCAATCCGGCAACGACGCCAGCGTCGCCCTCGCCGAGCATGTCTCTGGCACGACCGAGTCCTTCGCCAAACTGATGAACGCGAACGCCAAGCGGCTGGGTATGACGAACAGTCACTTCACCAACCCCAACGGCCTGCCGGATCCCGACCTGCATACCACCGCGCGCGATTTGGCCAAGGTCACCATGGCCCTGATCCGCGAATTTCCCCAGTACTACCCCTGGTACGGAACCCGCGAGTTCACCTACAACGACATCACCCAACCCAACCGCAATCCCCTGCTGAAACGCGATCCCTCCGCCGACGGTGTCAAGACCGGCCATACCAATGCGGCCGGCTACTGCCTGGTCGGCTCGGCCAAACGCGACGACATGCGACTGGTGTCGGTAGTGATGGGCACCACGAGTCCCAACGCACGCGCCCAGGCGAGTCTGGCGCTCCTGAACTACGGCTTCCGCTATTTCGAGAGCCATCAGCTCTACCCGGCCAACCAGCCGATCGAGAACCTGCGCGTCTGGTTCGGAGAACAGGAAATGCTGCCGGTTGGACCCGCGACGGATGTCGTCGCGACCATTCCGCGAGGCGCCTATAACAAGCTGAGTGCCCATCTGGAGAAATCCAACGAGCAGCTGAAGGCGCCCATCGCCCAGGGCGCGCGCATCGGCGACGTGGTGGTCACCCTGGGCGAGAATGAGATCGTCCGGGTGCCCCTGGTCGCGCTCCAGGAGATGCCCGAGGGCGGTCTCTGGCGCAAGGCCAAAGACAGCGTCTTGCAGATGTTCTGAGATCGGCCTAAGCCAATCGCACCCATGCGGTATCCCCAGTGAACGAAATCTATCTCAACGGTCAATTCCTGCCCTCCGATCAGGCCAAGGTCTCGGTCATGGACCGGGGGTTTCTCTTCGGAGACGGCGTCTACGAGGTGATCCCGAGCTACGGCGGTCACTGTCTGCGACTCGACCCCCATCTCGACCGTCTGGACGCGAGTCTCGCCGCCACCGGGATCGCGAATCCGCTCACCCGCGAGGAATGGCGTTCGGTATTCGAGCGGCTCATCGGTACGCCGCCCGCGCCGGATCAGTCGATCTATCTGCAGGTGACGCGCGGCGTCGCGCCCGAACGCGATCATCTCTGCGCCGACGGCGTGGAGCCGACGGTCATGGCCGTCGCCAAACCGCTCAAACCACGCAAACCCGAGATCGCGACCCACGGGGTCGCCTGCATCACGCGCCCCGATATCCGCTGGCTGCGTGGCGAGATCAAATCCATCTCGTTGATCGCGGCGGTCATGATGCGCCGCGAGGCCGAAGAGGCCGGCGCGCTAGAAACCATCATGGTGCGCGATGGCATGGTGACCGAGGGCGCGGTCTCCAACGTCTTCATGGTGCGCGATGGCAATCTGGTCACCCCGCCCACGGGTCATCTGCTGCTGCCTGGGATCACGCGCCAGCTGGCACTGACGCTGGCCGAGGGGCACGGTATGCATTTCCGCGAGGAACCCTTCCCGATCGAGGACCTGAGACAGGCAGACGAGATCTGGCTGAGCAGCTCGACCCGAGAGGTCCTTCCGGTCACTCGGCTGGATGGCCAAGCGGTTGGTAGCGGGCGCCCTGGGCCGATGTGGCAACGCATGGACGCACTCTATCAAGACTACAAGACGCAGGTGCGCAATGGCCGAATCTGAAACCGAGGAGACCCTACTCGAGTTCCCCTGCCGCTTCCCGATCAAGGCGATGGGTAAGGCCGAGAGTGGACTGGAGTCGGCGGTGGCCGAAATCCTGAGCCGGCACGCGCCAGGCTTCGAACCCGAACACATGAGCACCCGACCCAGCCGGGGCGGCAAGTGGATTGCGGTCACGGTGGTGATCGAGGCCCATAGCAAGCCTCAGCTCGACGCCATCTATGGCGAACTCACGGCCCACGAACTGGTGGTATGGGCGCTGTGACGGAGGCACAGGCCATCGCGCCGCATCCGTTCCTGCTCCGGCGACTGCCCGGACTCCAGGACTACAGCGCAACGCTGGAAGCGATGCGCCGCTTCACCGACGATCGCGACCGGGAGACGCTGGACGAAATCTGGCTGCTCGAACATCCGCCGGTCTTCACGCTGGGCCAGGCCGGACGACGCGAGCATCTGCTTGATCCCGGCGACATTCCTGTCATCCAGGTCGATCGCGGCGGACAGGTCACCTACCACGGTCCGGGACAGCTGGTCGCCTATCTGCTGCTCGATCTCAGACGCATCGGGTTCGGCGTCAAGCGGTTGGTGAATTTGCTGGAGGAGTCGGTCATCGATCTGCTCGATACCTACGGGATCGATGCCGCTCGGCGCCAGGATGCGCCTGGGGTCTACGTAGCGGGCGCCAAGATCGCCTCGCTGGGACTGAGAGTCCGCAACGGCTGCAGCTATCACGGACTCGCACTGAACGTGGCCATGGACCTGGAGCCCTTCCGGCGCATCAATCCCTGCGGCTATGCCGGACTGGCGATGACCCAGGTCTCGGACCTGGCGTCCGGGGTCTCGGTCGCGGACGCCGGCAACACACTGATCGAAACCCTCGGCAAGGTCTTCAATCTGCGCATGCTGAGCCAGATCCGCATGAAGTGAGTGCGCTCAGCAGCACTCGTCCTCAATCTTGTCGAGCAGGGCCAAGCCATCGGCATGCTCGTGGTGCTCGAACAGCTCGCGGATATAGTTGACCTGACTGCCGACGAAGAAGAGTTCGTCCTGACCGATCCCGGCGATCTCGACCAGTTTCCGCTCGAAATAGGCTTGCCAATCCGAGGGGTTCTGCCCCTCTGCGATACAGTCGCGGATGTAGCTCACGACCTGGCGCGCGAAATCGTCACACTCGATCCCCTCGAAACTGATATAGCGATCGGCTTTTGCGGCGGTGGGTTGCACTTCGGATACCTCTTCCTTTGGAAGCTGTCATGTCAGAGACCCGACAAAGGCCCCCGCGACGCGTCCATTTCGATCGGCGGGCAGACAATGCAAACAGCTGATTTAGATGTAATTTATGGATGCTGCCAAACCAGGATGGCTCGACACAGGTGAGGCATGCAGGATATTTGCCAGAATGGAACGAAAGCATGAGGGCGGCATCCGCTGACGCCGCCCGCAACACGATAGATCAGGTCGGACGGCGCGAGCCCACGAATTCCGGATAGGCCTCCAGCCCGCACTCGGCGAGATCCACCCCCGCGTATTCCTCGTCCTCGGTGACCCGCAGCCCGAGTGTCAGACGGATGATGAGCCAGGCGATCAGCGAGGTCGTGAAGACCCATCCCAGGATGGCGCCGAGTCCGATGGCCTGAGCGGCGAAGCTCGCCTCATCATTGGTGAGTGGAACGGCCATCAACCCCCACATGCCCACTACGCCGTGGACCGAAATGGCCCCGACCGGATCGTCGATACGCAGCTTGTCGAGCGCGACGATGGCGAAAACGACCAAAATCCCGCCGATTCCGCCGATGGCGGTGGCGAGCAATGGCGACGGGGTGAGCGGCTCGGCCGTGATGGCGACCAGACCGGCCAGCGCCCCGTTGAGCGCCATGGTCAGATCCGCCTTGCCGAACAGCAACCGGGCCGTGACGAGGCCCAGCAAGGTCCCGCCGGCCGCAGCCATGTTGGTGTTGACGAACACCGCCGCCACGGCATTGGTATTCTCGAATCCGGTCAACGCCAGCTGAGAACCGCCATTGAAGCCGAACCAGCCGAGCCAGAGCACGAAGGTGCCGAGCGTCGCCAGCGGCAGATTGGCACCCGGAATCGCGTTGATGGAGCCGTCTTTGCCGTATTTGCCCCTGCGGGCGCCCAGCAGCAGAACACCGGCCAGGGCGGCCGAGGCGCCGCACAGATGGACCACGCCGGATCCGGCGAAGTCGTTGAACCCCAACTCCTGCAGCCAGCCGCCGCCCCATTTCCAATAGCCCTGGACCGGATAGATGAAGGCGGTCAAGACCACGGCGAAGAGCAGAAAGGACCAGAGCTTCATCCGCTCCGCCACGGCGCCCGAGACGATGGACATGGCGGTTGCGACGAAGACGACCTGGAAGAAGAAATCGGACATCTTGGCGTGATTGATGCCGCCGGCAGCGACATCGGCCAAAGCATGATCGCCACCGAACATGAAGCCCAAATCGACGACCGGAATCAACCCGTTTCCCTCCGACGGATACATGATTCCGTAACCGACCAGCATATACATGATGCAGGCGATCGCGAAGAGCGCGAAGTTCTTGGTGAGGATCTCGGCGGTGTTCTTGGCCCGGACCAGCCCCGCTTCGAGCATGGCGAAGCCGGCGGCCATCCACATGACCAAGGCCCCCGTGACCAGGAAATAGAAGGTGTCGAGCGCGTAGGTGAGCTGAATGGTCGCTTCCACGGATGTCTCCCGTCGGTGTGATCGGTTTGCCGGAACGCCTTGCGTGATGAGGATGCCGCCCAACGAACAGGGCATGTCCGTCCGCCCGCGACCGGGTAAACCGCGTGCCCTGCCCCGCGCTGACGGCCGCCCAAAAAAAAGTGGCGATCGAGGATACTCGATCGCCACTCAGGTCACACAGCGGACATGTGCGTCACATCAAAGGATGTAGCCGCGCTCGTCGTGCTGCGAGAGGTCGAGACCCTCGGTCTCCTGCTCCTCGGTCACGCGCAGGCCGATGGTGGCCTTGAGGATCAGCAGGATGACAAGGCTGACGCCGCCGCCGTAGACCAGGGTCGCCATAACCGACAGGAACTGGATCCAGACCTGACCACCGATGGTCATACCCTCCGCAAGACCCGAGCCACCCAGGCTGGCATCGGCGAAGACGCCGGTCAGGATGGCGCCGACGACACCGGCAACGCCGTGCACGCCCCAGACATCGAGCGAGTCGTCATAGCCGAGCCAGTGCTTGACCTTGGTCGAGGCGATGAAGGCGAAGAGCGCGCCGGCGAAGCCGATGACGATAGCACCCATGGGGCCGGCAGTGCCGGAGGCGGGGGTGATGGCGACCAGACCGGCAACCGCGCCGGTGGCGATGCCCAGGACGGACGGCTTACCGTGGCTGATCCACTCGGCGAACATCCAGGTCAGAGCCGCAGCGGCAGTGGCGAGCTGAGTGACCGCCATGGCCATGCCGGCGGTGCCGTCGGCGGCCAGCTCGGAACCCGCGTTGAAACCGAACCAGCCGACCCACAGCATGGAGGCGCCCATCACGGTCAGGCCCAGGTTGTGCGGAGGCATGGCGGTGGTCGGATAGCCCTTGCGCTTGCCGAGCACCAGCGCGGCCATGAGCGCGGCAATGCCCGCGTTGATGTGAACGACGGTACCGCCGGCGAAGTCCAGCGCGCCCATCTCACCGACCCAGCCGCCGCCCCAGACCCAGTGGGCGATGGGGGCATAGACCAGGGTCACCCAGAGTGCCATGAAGATGAGCATGGCGGAAAACTTCATGCGCTCGGCGAAGGCACCGACGATCAGCGCCGGGGTGATGACGGCGAAGGTCATCTGGAAGGTCATGAAGACCGACTCGGGAATGCTCCCGGACATGGCATCGACCGTGACCCCGGAGAGGAACATCTTCTCCAGGCTGCCGACCCAGGCGTTCATGGATCCACCGTCGGTGAAGGTCATGCTATAGGCATAGACCGCCCAGAGGATGCTCATCATGCAGGTGATGGCGAAGCATTGCATGAGCACGGACAGCACGTTCTTGGAACGCACCAGACCGGCGTAGAAGAGCGAAAGACCCGGGATGGTCATGAAGAGCACCAGGGCGGTCGCGGTCAACATCCATGCGGTGTCGCCACTGCTCAGCGCCGGCTCGTCCTGGGCGAAGGCCAACAAGGGCATGAAGGTCAGCAAAACGGCGGACAGCGGCTTTGCGAGGCTCAGGTTGCGATTCGATTTCACCGTTACGTCTCCCAATCCGTATCAGAGCGCATCGGAGCCGGTCTCGCCGGTCCGAATGCGGATGACCTGATTCAGGTCGAACACAAAGATCTTGCCATCGCCAATCTTGCCGGTACGGGCGGCGGTGCTGATGGCCTCAATGACCTTGTCGACCATGGAATCGTCGACAGCGATCTCGACCTTGATCTTCGGAAGGAAATCCACGACGTATTCGGCGCCGCGATAGAGTTCGGTATGACCTTTCTGTCGACCGAAACCTTTGACCTCGATGACGGTGATGCCGGAGACGCCGATATCTCCGAGCGCCTCGCGCACGTCGTCGAGCTTGAAGGGTTTGATGACGGCTGCAACCAATTTCATTGCGTATTAGCTCCTAGTTGGACCAGGATCGAGCATCCCTGGCCAGATTTCGAATCGCGCGGTTGCGCCCTGATCAGAATTCCTTGTTCCAACCGACCCAGAACTTCGGATCCTCGTCGTAGGTGTCACGACCGATCTGGTCGTAGTTCAGGCTGAAGGTGCCGAAATCGCCGGCGTCACGGCTGATGGAAGCACCCCAGTGGGCGTAGTCGTTGCCACCGTCGTTGTACTTGAAGTCGTAGTAGCCGCCGCGAACGCTGAGTGCGAGCTGATACGGCAGATCCACATCCGCGCTGATGTGGTAGTAGAGGTCGCCTTGGATATAGTTTGCCTCGTCGTCGGGCACGCCACTGGCGTCGTCGGCCTGACCATAGAAGGTGTACGAGACGCCCGCAGTGATCCACTTGAAGGTGCCGCTGGCACCGACTTCGGCGAAGTCGGAATCGCGAGCATCCGGATAGGCGTAGTAGATGAGACTGAGCGCGTAGCTCATGTCATCGTTGATGGCACCGCCGAAGCCGGTGTAGAGATCGAGCTCGTAGTTGGTCTCGTCGCCGTCGCCGAAATCGACGTTGGACACCCAGGTCCCGGCCGAGAAACCGCTGGCATGCGCATAGTCGAGCCCGCCCTGGACCGCCGCCTGATTGTCGGTCTGGGTCTGGCCACGCCAGAGGTAGTTGCTGACCACGCCGATGTTTGCACTGACCGAGTTGGGATCCTCGGCCTGAGCGGCCTGGAAAGCGCCGGCACTCATGGCCAACGCGCCGATGACAGCGGTGGCGCGGATACGATTTGGGTTCATTGGGTCTCTACCTCTCGATGATCCGGGCAGCGTTCGAGGATGTCGGTAAGGCAAGCCAGAGCCCGGAAAAACCCGGCCGCCCCTGATGTCGTAATGCCGTCAATTGCAGGTAGCATGCCAGAAGCATATTTTTGGTGGAGACGCGACGTTTTCGACCTCATGTACCAAAGCCACAACAGACGAACGCACCAAAATAATGCACCGAGGCACGACCAACTCCAGCCGAGCACCAAAAAGAGGCGATTCTCTAGGCGCAGACGCCGCAACCCCGGGTCCCTATAATGGACACTCAATCCCCTCGCACAGGGCGCCGGGCATCCAGTCGGCCTGATCCGCGCGCGCCCTGGACGGAAGTCACTCAAAATCGATTCATGGGCCTTATCGGCCCCCCGGAGAGGTCATTCCTATGTTGGATCCAAAACACTTCGAGGACCTGGTTAACCGCCTGTCCTCGGCCATGCCGAAAGGGCTGCAGATGTTGCACGAAGATATCAATCGCAACGTCCGCACCTCGGTCGAGTCAGGACTCGCACGACTGGACCTGGTGACGCGCGAGGAATTCGACGTCCAGACCGCCGTGCTGGCCCGGTCGCGCGCCAAGATCTCCAAGCTGGAGGCCCAGGTGGCCGCGCTCGAGCAAACGCTCGCGGCCAATCGGCCGGACAGCCACTGACTGCGCGCGAGGCGACTTGGCCCTCTGCGTCCTCCATAGCCGCGCCCGGGTCGGCATCCACGCGCCCCAGGTGACGGTCGAGGTCCACCTCACGCACGGTCTGCCGTCGCTGTCGATGGTCGGCCTGCCCGAACTGGCGGTGAAGGAGAGCAAGGACCGCGTGCGCGGCGCCCTGCTCAACGGACGGTTCCAGTTCCCCGATGGTCGCGTGACCATCAATCTGGCCCCAGCCGATCTGCCGAAGGAGGGGGGGCGGTTCGATCTGCCGATCGCGCTTGGTATTCTCGGCGCATCGGGACAGATCGCCGCAGACGCGCTCGATCGGCATGAGTTCGTCGGCGAGTTGGCCCTTTCGGGCGAGCTGCGCCCCATCGCGGGTGTACTCCCGGCCGCCCTCGCGGCACGGGACGCGGGACGCGAACTCGTCCTGCCGCTCGCCAACGCCGCCGAAGCGGCACTCGTTGGCGGACTGACCCTGCGCCCGGCACGCCATCTGCTGGAGGTCTGCGATCACCTCAACAATGGCCAGACGCTCGCAACCTATCGAGCTGAACCTTCACCCACCGACGACCCGGGCTACCCGGATCTCGCAGAGGTGCGCGGACAGGAACAGGCCAAGCGCGCCCTGGAGGTCGCGGCGGCAGGACAGCATCACCTATTGATGCTGGGACCACCGGGATCGGGTAAATCGATGCTGGCCAACCGCCTGCCGGGGCTGCTACCGCCGCTCACCGAGTCCGAGGCGCTAGAGACGGCCTCCATCCGCTCGGTCAGCGAACGCGCCCCGTTCGACCCGGTCGACTGGAATCGGCGACCCTTTCGATCGCCACACCACACGGCATCCGGCGTCGCGCTGGTCGGCGGAGGCAGCAATCCGCGCCCGGGCGAGATCTCGCTAGCGCATCATGGCGTGCTCTTTCTCGACGAACTGCCCGAGTTCGACCGTAAGGTGCTGGAGGTACTCCGGCAGCCGTTGGAGTCGGGCTCGATCGACATTGCGCGCGCAGCCCGCCAGGCACGCTTTCCAGCCCAGTTCCAACTGGTGGCTGCCATGAACCCCTGTCCGTGCGGCTATCTCGGGGATCGGACCGGACGCTGTCGCTGCTCGAAGGAACAGATCGCGCGCTATCGCGCACGGATCTCTGGCCCCTTGCTCGACCGGATCGACATGCATGTGGAGGTTCCGCGCCTGGAGATTTCCCATCTGACCGGATCGGCTCCGGCCGAACCCGAAGACTCGGCCCTCGTGCGTGGGCGTGTCGCCGCCGCGCGCGCGCGTCAGCTCGCCCGCGCGGGCCGTTCGAACGCACTCCTGGCTCCTCGCGAGGTCGAGCGCGACTGCGTATTGGACGACGCCTGCCAACGGCTGATGGAGCAGGCACTGACGCGTCTCGCGCTGTCCGCGCGGGCGTATCATCGAATCCTCAAGGTCGCACGCACCATTGCCGATCTGCAGGGCGCACCGACCATCACCCAGGTGCACCTCGGCGAGGCAATTGGCTATCGACGGCTGGATCGCGGTGCATCCGCCGACGGATGAACCGAGCCACGCGCGCAACACTCGGCCCCCAGTACCCCACCCTTTTTCGTGCAAACGTCGCGGTTCAACACCGCACCACCAGCAGATCATCATGCTTCAACTCCAAGATCTGAGCTTCCGTCGCGGTCCCAACCTCCTACTGGAGAGTGCCTCGGTCACCATCTATCCCGGCCAAAAGGTCGGTCTGGTGGGATCGAACGGCTGCGGCAAATCGAGCCTCTTCGCCCTACTTCTCGGCAACCTGCACGCCGATACAGGAGAGGTCTCCATTCCCTCTGGCTGGGAGATCGCGCACGTCGCCCAGCACACGCCCGACACCGAGCGTTCGGCGATCGATTTCGTGCTGGACGGCGATCGTGAGCTGCGTGAGATCGAGCGCGACCTGGCGGCGGCCGATGCCGCAGGGGAGGGTCTCCGTCACGGCGAACTGCTCGGTCGCTTCGAGTCCATCGGCGGTTACGATGCCGAAAGCCGCGCCGCCCGCCTGCTGCACGGACTGGGCTTCGCGTCGGGCGACGAGCGTCGGGCGGTCAACAGCTACTCGGGCGGATGGCGGATGCGCCTGGCGCTGGCGCGCACCCTCATGTGTCGATCCGATCTGCTGTTGCTCGACGAACCGACCAACCACTTGGACCTGGACGCGGTCATCTGGCTCGAAGGCTGGCTCAAGTCATACCCGGGCACGCTCGTGCTCATCTCGCACGACCGCGACTTCCTGGACGCCGTCGCCAGCCACATCCTCCATCTGGAGCATCAAAGGCTGAACCATTACCCCGGCAACTACTCGGCCTTCGAACGCCAACGGGCCGAGCGACTGTCCCAGCAACAGTCGGCCTACGCACGCCAGCAGCGCGAAATCGCCCACATGCATAGCTTCGTCGAGCGCTTCCGCGCCAAGGCGAGCAAGGCGCGCCAGGCCCAGAGCCGACTCAAGGCGCTGGAGCGCATGGAGCTGATCGCTCCGGCACACGTCGACTCGCCGTTCCGCTTCGGATTCGAACCCGCGCTCAACCTGCCGCGCCCGCTGATGCGGCTCGACCAGGCGGCGGTCGGTTATGGTGATCGCTCCATCCTGTCCGGGGTCCGACTGAGCCTGGAACCTGGAGAACGCATCGGACTGCTGGGACGCAACGGCGCCGGAAAATCGACCTTCATCAAGGTCCTGGCCGGCGAACTGGCGCTCCAATCCGGCCGCTGCGAGTGTGCCCAGGACCTGAAGATCGGCTATTTCGCCCAGCACCAGCTCGACCAGTTACGCCCGCAAGACACCCCGCTCGACCATCTGCGGCGGCTGGATCCCGAGGCGACCGAGCAGACGCTACGCAACTATCTGGGCGGATTCGGCTTTGCCGGCGACCGCGCGCTGGAGCCCGTCGCACCACTCTCGGGCGGCGAGAAGGCGCGGCTGGTGCTCGCCCTCATCATCCGTCAGCGTCCCAATCTGCTGTTGCTCGACGAGCCGACCAATCACCTCGACCTGGAGATGCGTCAGGCGTTGAGCGAGGCGCTGCAGGATTTCGATGGCGCGCTGGTCCTGGTCTCGCACGACCGGCATCTGCTGCGGGTCACCAGCGATACGCTGCTGCTGGTGGACGACGGTCAGGTGGCGCCATTCGATGGCGATCTGGACGACTATCCCGCCTGGTTGGCAGGACATGACACGGCCAGCCGGCAATCGGACGCGGAAACACAAACCCGCGACGGCAATGAGCGCAAGCAACAGCGACGTCAAGCCGCCGAGGTCCGCAAGGCGCTGCAACCGCTGCGCAACCGCGAGCGTGAGCTGGACCGCCGCATGAGCGCGCTGCAGTCGCGTCGCGATGAACTCGAACAGTCACTGAGCGCCCCCGAACTCTACGAGGCCGAGAACAAGGATCGGCTGCTGCAAATGCTGGCCGAACAGCGCCAGGTCGCGGCCGACCTGGAGGCCGCTGAGGAGGATTGGCTGGAGGTCGGCGAATCGATCGAGCGGCTACAGAGCGAGCTTGGCTGAGGAGGCCCCCGTCGGTGAAACAGATCATGCGACGCGCACGCCCCACGCCAGGCATGCCACGCCTCAACTGGCCGCAGGCCTGGAGGCGCTGGAAGCGCTGGAAGCGCCCACTGAAGCGCTGGTCGCTGGCCGCCCTAGCGCTGCTGCTCATATTCGCCGCCTGGCCCTACGCCACGCTGTGGCGGCTGGACCGAGCGCTCGTCGACGGAGACCGCCGGACATTCTCCGAGCTGGTCGACTTGGAGGCCGTGCGCGAGCAGATAGGACACCGTTTGAACAAGAATCGAGAGAGCGACATCGGTCCAGTGTCCGAAACCTTCATCGCCTGGCTCGAAGCAGGGCTGCGCCAGAGCGGCCCAGACCTGCTCCTCGACGAACGCGTCACACTCGACTGGATGCGCAACCAGATCAACGCAAGATCACCGGCAAACCAAGGCATTCTCTCTGCCCTGAGCTACGCCTTCTTTCGGGGGCCGCGCGATTTCGACGTCCGTATCGGATCGAAGGATGCCGACCCCGTGATTATGCGAATGCATCTTCAGGGGCTTGGCTGGCGGGTCGTCATGCTTTATTACTGACAGCGAAGCCCATCCCATCGGGCGACACACGGATCCTGGAAGCCTCGCATGCCCGTCACCAAGCTCACCGCCTCGCCCCGCGCACGACAGCTCATCGCCCCGCTGCTCGTACCGAGCGAGGCCCCCTTCAAGGACTATTTGAGGGCCGCCGACTACTGCACGGCGGTCATGAACTACACCGAATCACACGAGGATCGCGAATATCTGGCCCAATGGCGGGCAGCCTTCACCGCGCTCATGGTCTCGCCGCAGGATGAACAAATCGAGCTGCTCAAGCAGTTGCGCCAGGTCTTCCAGGTCGAACGCTCCCCCATGGGTACCTTGAGGTCGGTGAAAAGAAGAACAAAATAAAGGATGAAGTCGCCGCTGGCGGCATACCCTCTCCTGTCACCCGAAACGCGTATCATCGGCTGACGTTCCCCACGAACACAGAAGGATTCCCGGCGCATGTCTTCTCTGACCAATTCACCCCAGAACCCCTCGAACGCTCACCTCGACCTTCCGCCGCTACCGATGGACGCCGACGGCATCGCGGAGGGTTTCAGTCGTTACTACGCCTATACATTCGGACGCGACCAAGACTGCCAGTCGGCCTACTACCCCTACAAGGCGCTGGCGATGACCCTGCGCGACCGTCTGATGGAACGTTGGAATCAGACGCGCCGAGCCTACGACGACTCCAAGTGCAAGCGTACCTATTACCTGTCCCTGGAATTTCTGATGGGACGCGCCCTGTCGAACGCCATGCTCAACCTGAATCTGAACCAGGCCGCCGAGCAGGGACTCTATCAATTGGGCCGGGTCCTCGAAGAGATCGCATCGAACGAACCCGACCCCGGGCTCGGCAACGGCGGCCTCGGTCGGCTCGCGGCCTGTTTCCTCGACTCCTGTGCAACCCTGCAACTGCCGGTGCGGGGCTACGGCCTACGCTACGAATACGGCATGTTCCGTCAGCTGATCGAGAAGGGCGCTCAAATCGAGGAACCGGACCATTGGCTGCGCGACGGTAATCCCTGGGAGCAAGAACGCCCGGAGTTCACCCAACGCATCCAGTTCTACGGCCGGACCGAGTCCTATAAAGACCATAGCGGACGGCTCGCGATACGCTGGGTGGACACCCACGACGTGCTGGCGGTCCCCTACGACATCCCAGTGCCGGGCTATCGCAACAACACGGTCAACACCCTGCGCTTGTGGAAGGCGGCGGCCACCGACGAGTTCGACCTGGGTGAATTCAATGCCGGCAGCTATCCGGAATCGGTTGCCCAGAAGAACGACGCCGAGCACATCACCATGGTGCTCTATCCCAACGACGCGAGCGAGAACGGCAAGGAATTGCGCCTGCGCCAGCAGTTCTTCCTCGCCAGCGCCAGCATCAAGGACGTGCTGCGCGACTGGATCCGACTGCACGGGCGCGATTTCAGCCAATTCGCCGAACTGAACAGCTTCCAGCTCAACGACACCCATCCGGCGGTCTCGGTGGCGGAGCTGATGCGCCAGCTGATCGACGAACAGCATCTTGAGTGGGACGAGGCCTGGGCGATCACCAGCCACACCATGGCCTACACCAACCACACCCTGCTGCCCGAGGCGCTGGAGCGCTGGCCGGTGCGGCTGTTCCAACTGCTCCTACCCCGCATCCTGGAGATCATCTACGAGATCAACGCCCGCTTCCTGGACGAGGTCTCGCAGCACTGGCCGGGCGACACCGACCGTCTGCGGCGCATGTCGCTGATCGAGGAGGGAGACGATCCCCAGGTCCGCATGGCCTATCTGGCCATTGTCGGCAGCTATTCGATCAACGGGGTCGCAGCGCTGCACTCGCAACTCTTGGTCGAGGGTCTCTTCAGAGATTTCCACGAACTCTGGCCGCACAAGTTCAACAATAAGACCAACGGGGTCACGCCGCGTCGTTGGCTCGCCCAATGCAACCCGGGGTTGCGCGGTCTCCTCGACGAGACCATCGGCAGCGACTGGGTGTGCAATCTCGACCAGCTGTCCCGCCTCGCCCCCCATGCCGACGACGCCTCCTTCCGCGAACGCTGGCATGCGATCAAGCGGGAGAACAAGCAGCGCCTCGCCGATCAGGTCGCCGAGATCTGCCGGGTCGACCTCCCGGTCGATGCCATGTTCGACGTCCAGGTCAAACGTATCCACGAATACAAGCGTCAGCTGCTCAACATCCTGCACGTCATCCATCTCTACAGCCGAATCAAGCAGGGCGACACTCAGGACTGGACACCCCGTTGCGTCCTCTTCGGCGGCAAGGCCGCGCCCGGCTACGTGATGGCCAAGCAGATCATCAAGCTCATCAACAATGTAGCGAAGGTAGTCAACAAGGATCCGGCCACCGAGGGTCTGCTGCGGGTCGCCTTCATCCCGGACTATCGCGTCTCGCTGATGGAGGTGATCGCACCCGGAACCGATCTGTCTGAACAGATCTCAACCGCCGGCAAGGAGGCGTCCGGCACCGGAAACATGAAGTTCATGATGAACGGGGCCGTGACCATCGGCACACTGGACGGCGCCAACATCGAGATCCGCGAACAGGTGGGCGAGGAGAACTTCTTCCTGTTCGGGCTGACGGCCGCCGGGGTCGAATCGTTGCGGAACCACTATGACCCCAACGGCATCATCGCCTCGGATCCGACCCTGCGCAACGTCGTCACTCTGCTGGAATGCGGGCACTTCAATCAGTTCGAGCCTGGCATCTTCGACGCCATCATCCACTCGATCCGCAACCCGCACGACCCTTGGATGACGGCGGCGGACTTCGCCAGCTATGTCGAGGCCCAGGAACAGGCCGCCGCAACCTATCGGGATCGCGAACGCTGGCTGCGCATGAGCATCCTCAACGCGGCCAGCAGCGGCTATTTCTCCTCGGACCGCACCATCGCCGAATACAACCAGGACATCTGGCACCTTCCAACCATCCAACCGAGCCGCTAACGCGACCCTACCCCTCGTCCCCAAGCTCGGCGCTTGGGGACGAGGGAAAAACAGGCTCTAGGCCACGACCGAAGGGGACGGCTTAGGCTCTCTAAAACGCCCGTAGCTCCAATAGGCAGCGCAGGCACCCTCAGACGACACCATACAAGACCCCATTGGATTATCCGGGGTGCAGATGGTCCCAAACAGACGGCAGTCGGTCGGCGCCTTGACTCCGCGCAGGATGGCCGGGCATTCGCAGCCGCGCGCCTCCTTGGATTCGGGGACCTCTACCGGAAAACGCCGCTCGGCGTCGAGATCGGCATAGTCTTCGGACAATGCCAGTGCGCTGTTGGGCAACTCACCGAGCCCTCGCCACTCGAAACGCTCGCGCACCTGGAACACCTCGTCCATCAGGGCCAATGCCTTGGGATTCCCGCCCTCGGTGACGGCGCGCGCATACTGATTCTCGACCTCATGTCGCCCATCGTTGATCTGATCGATCAGCATCAGCGTGGACTGCATCACGTCCAGCGGCTCGAAGCCCGCGATCACCACCGGCACGCCGAATTCGCGCGGCACGAAGGTATAGGGCCGACTCCCGATCAGGGTACTCACATGCGACGGACCCAGGATGCCGTCGAGCCGCACGCCATCCGGCCCGGCCGTGGCCAGGATGGTCCGCAACGCGGCCGGGGTCCGGACGTGATTGCAGAAGACCGAGAAATTCGCGAGCCCCTCGGCGCGTGCCACCTTGATGGCAACCGCCGTCGGTGGCGTGGTGGTCTCGAACCCAATGGCGAAGAGAACGACCTGACGCTCCGGGTTGTCACGAGCGATGCGCAGCGCGTCCTGGGTGGAGTAGATCATGCGGACATCCGCACCCCCGGCCTTGGCCTTGAGCAGGCTCTTGCGCTCGCTCGCCGGAACGCGCATCAGATCGCCATAGGTGCAGAGGGTCACGCCATGCTCGGTGGCGAGCGCGATCGCCTGATCAATGCGCGCCATGGGCAGGACGCAGACAGGGCAGCCCGGACCATGGATGAAGCGGACGTTGGGCGGCATCAGATGCTGGACGCCGTAGCGAAAGATGGCGTGGGTGTGGCCGCCGCAGAACTCCATCAGCCGATATTCGCGGTCCGAACGGGCCGCCGAGGCGATGGCACTCGCCAACTGGCGGGCCAAGTGTTGATCGCGGAATTCGTCGACGTACTTCATGCCGAACGCCCCGCGCCCGCGTCTGACGCATCGGAGGCACCCGACTCATCCTGCAGCATGCCGATCTCGCGAATCAGCGCCAAGGTGTGCTCGGCCTCGTCCTGACTGATCTTGTTCAGTGCATAACCCACATGCACCAGGACATAGTCACCGACGGTCACGTCCGTGACCAGTGCGAGCGAGATCTCCTTGACCACGCCGCCGAGCGCGACCTGCGCGGTGTCGCTGTCCGGGTCGACCTCAATAATTTCGGCTGGGATGGCTAGACACATGGGGATGCCTCGGCTGGAAATCGTGAATGAAAAGGGATGGCTGCGAGCACCTACGGGATCACGAGATCGAAGGCGACGCAAGGATCGATTGCCATGACCAAAAGTTGAACACGTCGTCGCAGGAGAGTCTCCTCGGCGTCCGGCAGCGTCGCGAGCGCGGACGACAGAACGCCATCGGGGTGAAAATTCCACTCGGTCGGGGCCAGGATGCGGTACTCGGCGACCCGTCCCCGATCCACCTCGGCGAGATGCACGAGCAGACCGCGCGCCGCATCGGCCCGACCAAGCCCGACCCCGGCGGGAAGCAGCGTATCGGACGGCGCCGTCGAGCCCGCGTCCAACTCGTCCGTCCGTATCGCGCGAAGCAGCGACACCGTCTCCAGGATTTGGGCCACGAGCCGCGCCAGGATCCCCCGCCCCTGATCGGCGACCAGGGCGCTCACCAAGGCGCTGTCGGCGTATCGCGTCAGCGGGGTGGTCTCGCGCGGGACGCCGCGCCAGTGGGGTCGAGCGACGAAGGCCGCCGCTTCAGGGCCGCGCAGCTCGGCCGCAAGCGTCCCATCGTCGAGATCGGGCAGCGGGGATGCCTCCGTATGTCCGAGCCGACCATCGCCCGAATCGTGCAGATCGGCCAACAGGCGTGCCGCCGGAGTCTCGACCGAACGACACCAATCGTCGAACGCGCCCAGTGTCGTCACGCGCTCCAGCCAAGCGTCCGGGGCCAGACCCAGGACACGCTCGGCCGTCAGATCCGCGAGTGCCGAGGCCGCCTCTGCCAAGGCGGACCGAGACGAGGTCGGTTTCTCGCATCCGGGCGACAACAACACGCCATCGGAATCCAGCGCGCCGAAGATCCGCTTGACCAGGGACTGGGTGCCGATCATGGCGTGACGGTCGGGCTCCTCGTCCAACAGCAGGGGCCAATCGAGCAGGATCCGCCATAGATGCTCGCGCACCGTCTCGGCCGCTACCAGGGACTGACGCAGACGTCTCGCCTCGGGATCCGGATCCATGCCACAGGCGTGGTCCAGCGCGCCGACACAGGCCGACGCCTGCGCCTTGGCGCAGATGGAATAGAGCAGCGGGAGCAGGGAGGCGGTTTCGGTCGGGGCGCGACCGCGAAAGAGCCCGGACGCGGCGACCGGGCGGGTCGAGGCGATGTCGCACGCGAACCCATGGGGGGTTCGCCTTAACTGGATGTTGAGCCTTCCGGCCGGATCGGACATGCTTGTCTAGCTAACGCTCGCTGGATCGAATTCAAGGCTTCACGCCGCGACCAGGCCGCGATCGACGTTTCAACCATTCCTTCCGACTCCCCAACCCCGAGCCATTCGCCGCCTCATCATGCTGACACCCGAACAACTCGACGGACTGCGTCGAGACATCCATTTTTCCGCCGAACTTGGCGGACGCATCCTGAACTTCCAGAGCACCTGGGGCATCTTCTCTCCACGCGAGATCGACGAGGGAACCCGGCTCCTGCTCAGCTACATCGAGGTCGCGCCCGACGCCGACTGTCTGGACCTGGGGTGCGGATACGGTCCGGTCGGTCTGACCCTGGCGGCCATGGCCTCTCAGGGTCGAACCCTGATGGTCGACAAGGACTTCGTCGCGGTCGACTACGCCAACCGCAACGCGCGACTCAACCGGCTCGACCATGCCGAGGCCCAGCTCAGCAACGGTTTCGACCAAATCGAGCCAGAACGCAGGTTCGATCTGATCGCGAGCAACATCCCGGCCAAGGTCGGCAAGGAACTCCTCTCACTGCTGCTGCACGACGCCCATGCGCGCCTCAAGCCGGGCGGTCGACTGTACCTGGTGACCGTCAACGGACTGCGGCAGTACATGAAGCGCAACCTGACCGAGGTCTTCGGCAACTACGACAAGCTCAAGCAGGGGCCACACTACACAGTGGCCCTGGCGCTGCGCTGACAGAAGACGCGTGCGACCCGGTTCAGGAGCCCTGTAGAACCCCAAGCAGGCGCTGAGCCTCCTTGCCGATGTTGCTGTCGGGATCCAGGTCTCGGGCCTGCTCAAGCGCCTTCTGGGCCTCGTCCCGATTGCCGGCCTGCAGATTGACGAATCCCAGGGTCAGCCAAGGACGTTGAAGCTGTGGCCCCTTGGCGACGGCTACCTTGAGATGGGCGATGGCACCGGCGGTATCGCCGGTATAGTGAAGCGCCAGTCCAAGGTCGTTATGGGCCTCGGCGTCGTCCGGATTCAGTTCGAGAATCCGCTGGTAGACACGCGCCGCCTCGGCATAGTGCCGCTGCATGAAGAGCTCGTCGGCGCGCTGATGCAGAAGCTCGGGGTTGGTCTCGGTGATGGTCTCGGGAATGGCGCTGGTCGCGACCTTGGGCATGGAGCCAGACGTGGCGGTCGCGCCTTGGGCGGCCACCGGCCGAGAAGGGTGGCGCAGATAATAGTCGCGGGTCAGTGCAAAAACGGTGAAACCGTAGAAGAAGAGAAAGACGACGAGCGCAATCCAGTGCAGCGGCGAAAGTCTGGGCATGAGCGGATATCACAAAAAGGTATGAGGATCGAGCGATCCTAGAAATCCGATCGACGCCTGTCAAACCATCGTTCGCTCGCGAAAAAGAGGCCGCGACGGCAGGGTGTGCAACTGCCGCGACGACCCAACTGCTTGCTGCTAGGCTGCTTACTGCTCGGTTTGCCGAATCCTGTCACGGACGGGATTCGACTGGACTCCCGTCCTTTGAATCGGACAAACGCCGGGCGGAACGCGCACTGGCGTCGTTACGGTTCACCAGTGCGACCAGAAAACCACCGCAGAGGATAGCGGACAAGATTCCCAAGATAGTCAAGGCATCGAAACTCATGCGTTCGTCTCCATAATCCGTGGGTGGAAAAACAGCTCCTTGACCCTCCGAACACGAACCTGTGCAGCAAATCAGGCCATCTGGGACGACCATGGTTTCATGGGTCTGCCTCCATCATGGCGAAAGAGCATTAACAGAGTATTTCGGTATCTGCTAATGTTGTAACAAGTTGTATCCAAGACTCACGCCCTCCTTCTCGGCCTCTCCGGAACGCGCCCACGACATGTCCGACACGCCCCAGCGAATCCTCATTGTCGACGACGACCCTGGCTTACGCGCCCTGTTGAGCGATTACCTGGCGCAAGAAGGGTTCGACGTCGCGTCCGCAGAGGATGGGCACGCCATGGACGCCTGGCTCGCCCTACATGAGACCGACCTCATCATTCTGGACCTCATGCTTCCTGGCGAGGACGGGCTGACGCTAACCCGTCGACTGCGCACCAAGATCGACCTGCCGATCATCATGCTGTCGGCGCGCGGAGACGACGTCGACCGCATCGTCGGACTCGAAGTCGGCGCCGACGACTATCTGTCCAAGCCATTCAATCCACGTGAACTGCTCGCCCGCATCCGCGCCGTCATGCGCCGCAACCGCCCGAGCGAGCGCGCCGAGCGGACGCCGGATCACGAGGTCATTCAATTCGGACCCTATCGGCTCGACCCGGACCAATACGAACTGCGCCGCAACGACCAGCCGGTCGGACTGACCAGCGGCGAATTCGAGCTTTTGCGCGTACTCGCCGAACATCCCGACCGAGTCCTGGATCGCGACCGCCTACTCGACCTGCTCAAGGGCTACGAACGCTCGCCGTTCGACCGCAGCATCGACGTCCAGATCGCTCGGCTGCGGGCCAAGATCGAGCCCGAGACCAAGCATCCTCGCTACATCCGCACCATCTGGGGCAAGGGCTATATGTTCACGCCCATGGGAGACGCATGAGCCGTCGCCGACGACTGGTTCCCGGAACCCTGTTCGGCCGCGCGCTGCTGACGCTCATTTTCACCTTCGGGCTCTATGCCATCATCACCTTCGGCGTCATCGCCATCTACGCCTTGGTCCCGGTGGCACAACGCTCGGCCACCGATCTGGCAAGCATCATGGTGCTGTCGGCACGCACGCTACAGCAGCTCCCGCCCCATTTACGCGAGGACTACCGGGCCAAACTGGCCGGGGAATACCAGATCCGGCTCGCCGAAGAACGACCTGTCGCGGATGTCCATCGCTATTTCTTCCCCTATCAGTCATTGGTGGAGGAGGCGCTCTCGGAGCGACTCGGTCGTCCGGCCGAAATGATCACCAGCCTGGCGAACGGCGACCGCTGGTTTTGGGTCGAAATCGACGTCGAGGGACAGATTCTCTGGACCGGCTTTCCGCGCGGCCGGCTCGGAACCCGACCGCTTCAGGGCCTGATGGTCATCGTCGCCCTCGCCGTTCTGCTGATTCTAGGCACGACTATCGTTCTGGCCGGACGTCTGGCCTCACCGCTCAAGCGACTCTCCGAGGCGGCCGAGCAGGTCGCCTTCGGCCTATCTCCGCATCCGCTTCCGGAGACCGGTCCGGCCGAGCTCGCCAACCTCGCCCGCCAATTCAACGAAACCGACCGTCAGATCCGTGAGCTGCTCGCCAACCGGACACTGCTGCTCACCGGAATCTCACACGACCTTCGAACCCCCTTGACACGACTGCGACTCGCCGTCGCCATGCTTCCGGCGGACAGACCGCCCTCGCTGGTCGCTCGCATGGAACGCGACATCGAAGAGATGAACGCACTCATCACCCAGGCGATCGAGTTCGGCAAAAGCCTCGGCGCCGGACGCCGCGAAGAGATCGATCTGAACGCCATCGTCGAGGACGTGACCGCCGGACGCGCTCGCGTCCTCTGGCACAGAGGGAACCCGTGCCCATGCCGAGTCGATACCCTGGCGCTGCGACGCATTCTGGGAAATCTAGTCGAGAACGCACTAACCTACAGTTCGGGTCTGGTCGAAGTCAGACTCGACCGAGGGCCTCCATCCCCCAGGGTGTCGGTCCTGGATCGCGGCCCTGGCATCCCCCTGGCCGAGCGGGAGGCGATACGGAGTTCCTATTACCGGCTGGAGCTCTCGCGCAGCCGACGAGCGGGCGGCAGCGGACTGGGGCTCGCCGTCGCACATCAGCTGGCCCAGGACAACCATATGGAGTTGCGGCTCGGGCTGCGACCCGGAGGCGGCACCATCGCCAGCATCCGAGTGGTCGATGGGGGCCGCGCCGATGCGTCCTCTGGCGCAACAGTTGACGGCTAGCCAAGCGATGCCTACATTCCCGCTCGACATCCACCAATGACGGGAGCCTTACTCGATGCTTCAACCAGGCGATCAAGCCCCCCTCTTTTCATTGCCGAACGCAGACATGGAGCGGGTGAGCCTGGAAGACCTCACGCATCGCCGCCATTGTGTCATCTACTTCTATCCGAAGGACGACACCCCCGGCTGCACCATGGAAGCGCTCGAATTCTCCGACCTGCAGGACGACTTCGAGGCCGCCAACACCGAGATCATCGGTATCAGCAAGGACTCCTGCGCCAGCCACGGCGCCTTCCGCGACAAGCACGGTCTGAGCGTGCAGCTGTTGGCCGACACCGACGGGGAAACCTGCGAGGCCTACGGTGTCTGGCGCGAAAAGGAGGCTCACGGCGAAAAACGCATGGGCATCATGCGCTCGACCTTCGTGGTGGATAAGGACGGACTGATCCGCCATGCGCTCTACGACATCAAGCCGAAGGGCCATGCAGCGCGGATCCTCGATCTGATCCGCGCCCTGTGAGGACGCCGCGACGGCACCCAGGTCTGGCGTGAAGCTGCGCGCCTACATCCTGGTTTTTCTGCTGGTCTTCGGCCTCACGCCGCTGATTCTGGCCGTCGTCATCAATCTGCCGCTGGTGCTGGAACGCACGACGCTCTTCTACCAGCGGGCCTATCTGCAGAACCTGCGAGCCGACTTCCGCGACCTCGACCAGCACCTGGCCAGCCGTCACGAGATGATCCGCTTGCTGGCCAAGCTACCCGAGCCCGGACTCATCCTCGGCGCACAGGGCGAGTCGGACCAAATCGAGGCCGCACGTCTGCGCTATACGACCTGGATCAATCAGATCCTGGCCGGCCAACGCGACCTCATCCAGATCCTCTTCATCAGCGCGGACGGTAAGGAACGCTTCTGGCTGGAGAGCGATCCGCACACCGATCAATGGCGTGCCACCGAGCGTCTGAGCCATACGCCCAACCGCCAGTTTCTGGCCGCAGGCCAGGAGTTGCAGCCAGGCGCGGTCATCGTCAGCCCAATCCGCATCGACCCGAGCACCGAGGATCCGCGCCAACTGATGACGCTGAATCTGGTGAGCCCTATCGGTAACGAGAAGGCCCCCACGAACGCGCGTGGAATCGTCGCACTCACCATCGATGTCGGCGGTCTGGCCCAGTTCTATCGCGACACGCTCTGGGTCGATCAGAGCGGAAGCTATCTGCGTCCAGGTCAGCCGGCGAGCGGCGAACCCGAGGCGTTCGAAAACTTCCCCGGACTGGCCGAGATTTTCGCCGAGGGCAAGCTGGCGCTCTGGAAAGGCCCGCAGGGGCGCCAGATGCTCTGGGTGCCCATGTTCATGACCGAGGACGGTGTCCCACTCTGGGTCGGACGCCCGGTGGACCCCTCACCGATCGACGCCTTTCGCAACGCGCTCATGCTGCGCGTGCTCTCCATCATCTTCGTGCTGGTCGTGGTGGTGATGGTCCTGGCGCGCTGGATCGCCGCGCGGCTGGAGCACTTCGGACAGGAGCTCACCGGAGGCATCGGCCTCATCCTGCGAGAGGGGCGTCCACTGCGCTTCAGCTGGCACGGACCGCGCGAGATCCGCGAGCTGGCCAGACAGCTCACCGCATTGGCCGAAACCCACGCCGAGCATCTTCAGGCCGCCCAGGCGCATACCCGTGAGCTGGAACGCTCCAATCGCTACAAGTCCCAATTCCTGGCCAACGTCAGCCACGAGCTGCGCACGCCGCTCAACTCCATCCTGCTGCTCTCCAAGATGCTGGGCTCGGAGACGGGCGGGCTGAATCCGACCCAGCGGCGCCAGGCGCAGGTGATCCACGAGGCCAGCCGGGATCTGCGCGCCATGATCGACAACATCCTCGACATCTCACGCATCGAGGCCGGGCATGTCAGCATCAAGCTCGACTGGGTCGATGTCCGGCCCATGCTCGAAGAACTGATCGAGATGGTCGCCCCACTGCTGACCGACAAGCCCGTGGAACTGACGCTCACCGTCGAACCGAACGCCCCGACCCGGCTCTACACCGATCGCGACAAACTGCGCCAAATCCTCAAGAACTTCCTGTCCAACGCGGTCAAGTTCACCGACCGGGGCCATGTCGATGTCAGCGTCGAGGTCCACGAGGACGCAACCCGACCGCTCGCGCTGTGCGTCACCGACACCGGCATTGGTATTCCCGCTGACAAGCAGGAGATCATCTTCGAGGCCTTCCAGCAGGCGGACGGATCCACGCGCCGTCGCTATGGCGGCACCGGACTGGGACTCTCGATCAGTCGCGAGCTGGCAGGACTCCTCGGCGGCACCATCGAGGTCGAGAGCACCCAGGGGGCCGGCGCGCGCTTCACCCTGGCGATGCCGCTCTACCCGGAGGCGACGCCGACCAAATCGACCGATGCCTGCATCAATCACCACATGCCACCCGCTTCAGCCAACTCCGAGGACATGGGCACGGAGGACAGCCCTTCGATCGACACCCAGACCGCGACGGATCCGCAACAGGGTTGGGTGCTGGTCATCGAGCGAGACGTCAAGACACTGGTGCAACTCACCTCCGAGCTCACCCACCGCGGGCTGCGTGTCCAGACCGCCGTCGATCTGGACGAGGCGCTGGAGACCCTGCAGGAGGAGTCGGAAGGCTGCCGGCTGGTGCTGCTGGCGGCCCAGATGTCCGCCGAGATGACCTGTGATACGATCCGCGCTTTGCTGGATCAGACAGAGGGATCTCCGCCTGCGGTGGCCGTCCTTCATGATCCCGGGTCGGATCTCCAGCTCGATGGCTGCCCGGGCATCGGCGCGGTCAACCTCATCTCCAAACCCATCGATCCGGCCCAGCTCGCAGTCCTGCTGAACGACCTGACGAAGGAGTCCGAACCGGCCGAGGAGCCTGACCGGCCCACAGGGTAACCGCGGACCGGAGGTATGGAATCGAGCGCTCACAAGAAGCGAAACAGGGGGACGCAATGAGTCGCTATGCCGGATTCAAGCTCCTGATCGTCGACGATCACGCCAACAATCTCTTCACCCTACGCACCCTGATCGAGACCCACATGGACGTTCAGGTGCTGGAGGCGATCTCGGGCCAGGATGCGATCGATCTGACCCATCAGCACCCGGACATCGACCTCATCATCCTCGACGTCCAGATGCCGGAGATGGACGGCTTCCAGACCGCATCCCTGCTCAAACTGCGTAAGCGCACCCGCGACATCCCCATCATCTTCCTCACTGCGGCCTTCAAATCGGAGGAGTTCCAGCAGCGCGGATTCGCGGTGGGCGCGGCGGACTATCTGCTCAAGCCGATCGAAGACAATCAGCTGATCAACAAGATCAGCACCTACTTCAGACTGATCGCCAAGGAGCGGGACCTGAATCGCGTCCTGGAGCACAAGGTCGAGGAGCGCACTCAAGAACTCGCCGAGGCGCGCCAGTATCTGGAGAACATCGTCTCCCACATGGGCGAGGCACTGCTGGTCTTGGATCCAGCGGGCGTCATCACGCTGACCAACCCGGCGGCCTCACGCATGCTGGACTACAGCGCGGAGGATCTGCGCGGTATGTCGATCGGCGACGTCTTCGAGGAGGAGGGCGACGAACAGGCCGGAGCCTTCATGGGGATCTGGCTGGAGGCGCTGATCCGCACCGGCGCGCTGAACAAGATCGAGGCGCGATTCATCGCCCGCGATGGCCGGCGCGTACCGATCCTCTTCTCCAGAACCGCCATCAAGGACGCCGAGGGCGACATCAGCGATATCATTTGCATTGCAAAAGACATGACGGGTTACGTCAGAATCGAACAAGACGCGGACCCAATCCCTCAGCGGACCGCGCATGAAGCTTCACAGGAGAATGGATGATGACCGAGGAACGCCAACAGGACCTCTCGGACGAGGAAGACACGACACTGACCGCCAACGCCCTCAAGGCGATGGCGCATCCACTGCGCTGGAAGATCCTCTGCTCGCTCGGCAAGAACGAATTGTCGGTCGGCGAAATCGTCGAGCGCACGGGAACCTCGCAGAGCAACATCTCTCAGCATCTGGAACAGCTGAGGAACAAGAACATCGTCGTCGCGCGCAAGGAGGCAAACCGCATCTACTACCGAATCCGCAACCCCCAGTTGCTGGAGCTGATCGGCATCATGCGCGAGGTGCTCTGCCCCGCCAACCTCGACGACCGGATCTGAAACAGCCGATCCGGACAGAAAACAGCGAGCCGCAAAGAGCGCGAAGAACGCCAGTCACTCCATGATTGGCGAAACCACGCGCTCCCTCGCGTCCTTCGCGTCTTTGCTGCTCCAATCACGCGTCCAGCCTCAACGCACCCCGGTCACCGGACGCATCTCCTTGTCGCAGGTCCCGCCAACCGAAACGCGGACTTGCTTGCCGCCACCACGACAGGACTCGCCCCGATCGGACAGTCGGCAGTTGATCTCGATCGGACGACCATCGTGGAGCCAGTTCGGGACCTTACGATAGCGGCCGACTGAGCCAAAGCGACAACCCGGTGGAATGCCATAGGCCGGGCAGGAGCTGGGCATCCGCAGAGAAACCTTACGCCCATCGACCACGAAGCCCGGATAGCGGTTCTCGGTGCGCACCACATCCCGATCGGGCTTCTCGTCGAAGAAGAACTCCTTGAACAGATAACCGTCGCCGCGCTTGGCGCCGACCTGGATCCGGGTGTTGGCGATGAGGGCGAAATCGCGCCCCTTGCGCGCCACGGCGCCGGACATGTACTCGACACGGTCGTGATTCGGGAAGCACTTGCCCATGGCCGGGGCATGGTAGTAATGCCGCATCTCCTTCAGGTTTGAGAGGCTGTTGCCCGGAAAGATCTCGCGCAGATCGGAGTCGTTCCCATAGAGGATGCGCTCGGCGTCCGGAACCGTCTGGGCATACATGGCCTGCATCTTGGCGTAATAGTCGTTACCGGCCAGGTCGGGACGGAGATAGCAGGACGTCAGGCCGGAGATCTGGGTCAGGTACTCGTCCCAGATGTTGTATTGCGAAGGCTTGGAGGAAACCCCCTGGAAATCGCCCGGGAAATCGCAACCCCGCCCCGAGTAGCACTGACCGACCGCACGGTTACGGATGGACAGGACGATGATGTTGCGCTCGCAGGCACCGTAGGCGCTGCATCCACGACCGATGTGCCCCTCGTAAAGCGCGGTGCGCATCGCGTAATCCAGGTGCTTGGCGCGCGCGAGCGTGGTCAGGGATCCAAGCTCCGAGTGCTTGCCGATGAAGGCGTTCCAAGCCCGCTCCAGTGCCTCGCGTCGCTGGGTCAGGCGAGCGTTGACGTCCTCGCAATCGCTGGAGGCATGAAAGGAGCGCACGATCCGGTCCAGCTCGCTGACTCCGCGCTCGCCACGCCCCCGACCCGAACGCGGCGGATCGAAGAAGGGCGCCTTTTCCAGGGCATAGAGGTTGCGGACGCTGATGACATTCTTGACCCGGGACGAACAATGATGATTTTCGACCTTGAGCGATTGACGTTTTGCGACCGTACGCTTGAAGAGATCGATCGCCGAGCGCGTGGCCCGGCGCGGATCCACAACGACCTCGAAGCCGACATAGGGCGTACCGCTCTTGTCGGTCAGGGGCTCGCCGTCGCGGATCATGAGACAGGGGATGACCGAGGTCCCTTGGAACAGGGTACCTGCGGGCCTGGAGGTGCCAGAACGGGCGAAACGGTCGGCATCGTAATAGGGCAGCCCGTCCGGGCCGTTGAACTGGTAGACCGTCATCACCGGCGTCGCGGGGATTGCGGCCTGGAGATTGGCGGACGCGAGGAGCGCGACCGCTCCCAATAGCTTACGCATGAGAGAAATCCTAGTTGGGTGGCGTTGCTCTAGCCACGCTAGGCTAGGGCATGTCAGGAGAGGAATCCAGCGGCCGCCGAAGCCGAAAATCAGAGCGCGCCGGAACGCTTGATGGCGAGATAGCGATTGACGAGCGCGATGGGCAGCTGAGACGGAAGAAGATCCAGCGCCTGAACCCCGATGTGACGCAGCCGCTCCTGATGGCGGGCACGCTCACCGAGCCAATCCTGGACCGAATGGAATTGCAGCGCGTCCTTCAGATCCCGAATCGGCCGCTCCAAGGAGCGATCCAGAACGGACTCGCGCAGATCTGCGACCACCACCAGATGACGTCGGCGCAGCAATGCGGCCGCCTGCTCCAGTTCGCCCTGATCCTCGTCGCGACTGTTGGTGACGATGACGACCAGGGCGCGGCGCGGAACCGCCTGAAGCAACTCGCGCGCGGCCGAGTGCGGGTCGGACGCCTCCAGGGTCGGCTGTAGATCGTAAACCGCTTCGAGCAGGCGGTTGATGGTGGACGGCTCCTTGCGCGGAGCGAACCAGCGCCGCACGCCGCCGTAGGTCATGAGACCGACCGCATCACCCTGCCGCACCGCGACATAGGCCAACAGGAGCAGCGCATTCAGCGCCTCGTCGAGATGACCGCGTCCGGCGTCCTGGTGACGCATGCGACGACCGCAATCGAGCAGAAAAACCAGCCGCTGGTCGCGCGCGTCCTCATATTCGCGCGAGATCAGCTTGCGCATCCGCGAGGTCGCCTTCCAGTCGACCTGGCGCAGACTGTCACCCTGGCGGTACTCGCGCAACTGATGGAACTCGGCACCGACGCCGCGCCGCTGTAACCGCCTCACCCCGAGCTGGGCCAGCTGGTCGTGCGTGGCCAGGAGGGTGTAGCGGCTGATCTCGGAGAAGTTGGGAAAGACCCGCAGCCGATCCGGTAACGCCAAAGTGCGCCGCTGACGCCAAAGCCCGAGCGGCGACCAGATTGCCAGATCGCAACCGGGCATGGGAAAGTCGCCACGTCGATGCGACCGTAGCCGATATTCCAGAGTCGCCCGTGCGCTCGGTTCCAGACGCAGGTCCCTGGGCAGCCCCTGGACGGCGAAATCGGAGGGATGCAGATCGTGAAGCCGGAGCCGGAGAACCGCCTTCCCGCTGTTCTCGACCTGGAGCCGAACCGGGCTCCAGACACCCTGCGGCAAGGCGCGCCCCACGCGACGGGACACGCTGGGCGAGGGGATCGCCCGCAACAGAAGCAGATCGCCTCCGGCAAGCACCAGCAGCGCCAGCCCGATGAACGGCCAGACGGTCTCCAGCACAGGCAGCCAGGCCATGGCGACACCAAGCCCCGTCCAGATCGCAAGGGCCGAGGTCGCACGGCCGGTCGGGATCAATCCCTTGCCCCCAGCCCGCATCCCGGAAGGAATGGAGTAAGCGGCCGACACGGCGGCAGATCGTTGAATCGCGGCATCGCGGTCACTCCGGATGGATGAAAGAGATGTGGGACACAAGCGGGAATTGCGTGCTGGAACGCCTCCTCAGCGCTCGGCGTCCAGATAGCGCATCCCGCTCGATTCCTCGCTTCCGGGCCAGCCGGGTTGGGGCAGATCGCCCTCGGTCATGATCGGGCGGATCGCGTGCAGGATGCTGGCGAAAAGATGCGAGTGATCGGCCTCTTCGCGTGCCAGCAGCGCCTTCATGTGCTCGCGGCGACTCGGCATGGTGAAGCAGGCAGGACAGGAGTCCGGTACCACGGGCAGACCCGCCTTGGTCGCGAAGTCCGCCGTCTGGCGCTCGCGGCAATAGGCCAGCGGCCGGATGATGCGCACGTCGCCTTCCTGGTTCATGTAGTGCGCCTTCATAGTCCGTAGTTGACCGCCGTGGAACAGTGACATCAGCAGACTCTCGGCAAGGTCGTCCAGATGTTGTCCGAGCGCGAGTACGTTATAGCCCTGCTCGCGACAGATGCGGTACATAATGCCGCGCTTCATACGCGAGCAGTAGGCGCAAAACGAATCGCCATCCATGTGGACCTTGGCCTGCTCCATCAGCGGTTGTTGCTCATAGTGCCAGGGCACGCCGAGGGCATCGTAATAGTCCTTGAGCGACTGGGGATCGAAGCCGGGCACCTCCGGATCCACGGTCAGGACGGCGAGGTCGAAACGGACCGGGGCATAGGTGCGCAGATGACTCAGAACCTGCAGCAGCGAGAGCGAATCCTTGCCGCCGGAGACGCCGAGCAGGATGCGGTCGCCGTCTCCGATCATGCGGAAATCAGCGATCGCGCGTCCGACCTGGCGTAACAGCGACTTGGGCGGTTTGAGTGGGGAGTGATTGGGCGTCGTCATGGGCGCCAGTGTATCTCAGGCCCCGCTTCGACACCGAGAGCGGAAAGCGATACGACTCGACCCGCCACTCGGTCGGAGTCGCGATCAACACCTGACAGGATGGCCCGCCATGGGTGCGCGAGCGCCCCGCAGCGCCCGGATTCAGCACCCAGGGCTCGTGCTCGTCGTCGAGCACCATGTAGTGGCTATGGCCGTAAACGATGGCGCGGGCCTGTGGAAAACGCGCTCGCAACACCCGATGACGATCGCGGGCAACGGTCTGATGGCCGTGGATCAGAACGAGGATGCCCCCAGGCAGGGGCTGCTCCAGCCACTCGGGCAGATGGACCAGGAGACGGCGGTCCTCCTCTGGCCACTTGCGCGCAACATCGTTGTTGCCTGACACGGCCAGCACCCGCCCGAGGCGGGGCTGGAGCTGGGCCAGCACCGAGGCACCGCCGATGTCACCACCGTGAACGGCCAGGTCGCAGGAGGCCACCACCTCCTGCACGCGGGCATCGATCGCCCCATGGGTGTCGGACAGAACGGCGATACGAATCAGATCCATGCTTGCAACTTCGTCCACGATAGCCTCGTGCCCGCGCACCGGTCAGGCCGATGTCAGGGCCAATTTCCCTGTTACATGGCCCTGTTCGAGCAGGGCGTGCGCAGCGGCGGCCTGTTCGAGCGGAAAGGTCTCGGAGACATGAATGCGCAGATCGCCACGATCGATGAGCTTGGCGCAACGACGCAGAATCTCGCCCTGCTGCACCCTCGCCCTGGGCACGTCTCTGAGCATCGGTGTCAGCATCAGCTCCAGACTGATGCGCAGATTGCGCATACGCGCCTCCTTGAGGTCGAGTTCCGGACCCGGATCCAGGATGGTGACCAGATCGCCATAGTGGGCCATGGCCGGAATGGTCTGTCGGAAGACGGCGGGGCCCACCGTGTCGAACGCGATGTCGACACCCTGGCCACCGGTCCATTCCATCACCGCTCCGACCAGATCCTCTTCCTGGTAGTTGATGCAATATTCGGCGCCGAGGGCGTGAGCGAAGGCGGCCTTCTCCGGGCTGCTCACGGTGGTGCAGACGCGCGCGCCCGCCGCCTTGGCCAACTGGATGGCGACATGCCCCACCCCGCCGGCGCCGGCATGGATCAGGACCCTGTGGCCCTCGTGGAGACGGGCACGATCATGCAATGCCTCCCAAGCGGTGAGCAGCACCAAGGGCGCGGCGGCGGCCTCGACCATCTCGATGGAGCGTGGCTTGGCCTGGGCCAGATGATTGTCGAGTACGATGTACTCGGCATAGGTGCCCACCGGACCGCCGAGCCCGCCGTAGCAGAACCAGACCTCGTCACCCGGCTTGAAGCGGGTGACGGCCTCGCCGACGGCCTCGACCACGCCGGCACCATCGCACCCCAGAACGGCCGGGAACCCGGCCGGCAGCATGGGCCCGTTCGACCGGATCTTGGTGTCGATCGGATTCACCCCGGCCGCCGCGAGCTTGACCAGGATATCGTCCGGACCGGTCAGCTCCGGACAGGGTCGCTCAGCCAGTTGGAGAACGGATGGACCTCCGGTCTCGCGTATTTCGATTGATTTCATCGGTTGCTCCGCATGTAATCGCCAGATGAGATGCCCGGCATGCGCCAGGCGATCGAACCGAACGAGTGGAAAGGGTTCAAGCGCAATGCCAATGCTTTAGCATGTGGGGGCGTGGCCTCTAGCGACACAAGCCGCAAGTCTTCAGACTGGCCTTCAACCGTCCACCCCCACAGTCCGCGCGCGACCGACCGCCGAATGCGACCGGCCGAACAGCGACCTCGAATCCCGGAGTCTTCCAGCATGCCTTCAGACCACAAGACCACCTCCAGCAAACCGCACTTGCTGGTACGCAATGCACGTATCGAGGATATCCCCGCCATTCGTGCGCTGGTGTCGAAAGTCTACCTGCCAACAGGAATGGGCACCTACTCCCCGGCAATGCTACGGGGTCAGATCAACAACTTCTCCGAAGGCCAATTCGTCGCCGAATACCAGGGAAACATCGTCGGCTACTGCGCCACCTTTCTGATCGACGGGCAGCATGCGCTCAAATCCCACACCTGGCGAGAGATCACTGGCGGCGGCTACGCCTCTCGACACGACCCGGACGGCGACTATCTCTACGGCATGGAGGTCGTGGTCGATCCCGACTATCGCGGATTGAGAATCGGCCAGAGGCTCTATGACGAGCGCAAGAAACTGGCCCGTTCCTGGGGTGCCAAGGGTATCGTCTTCGGTGGCCGCCTGCCGACGCTCGCCAAGCGCCTGCGCCGCTTCGACGGACCGGAAGACTATCTGACGGAGGTCCGCGCCAATCGCCAGCGCGATCCGGTATTGACCTTCCAGATGCGCAATGGTTTCGAGGTGGTGGGTCTTCTTCCGGATTATCTGCCCGAGGACAAGGAATCGCTCGGCTACGGCGTGCATCTGCTTTGGCGCAACCCGAACGCACCGGACGAGCAGGAAGAGAAGCGCGCCAAGACCTATGGTGCCAGACTTCCCGACACCGTCCGAGTCGCAACCGTGCAATACATGCAGCGGCGCGTAAGTTCGTTCGAGGAGTTCATCGACCTGGTTCGCTATTTCGTCGACGTGACCGCCGACTACCGGGCCGATTTCGTCGTCTTCCCCGAGCTCTTCTCGCTGCAGCTTCTGTCCATGGAGGGCGAGGAGCTCTCGCCGGCCGAATCCATCGAGGCGCTCACCAAACACACCGAACCGCTCAAACAGGCGTTGAGCGACATGGCCGTGCGCTACAACATCAACATCATCGGCGGCTCGCACCCCACGCGCATGCCCAACGAGCGCGTCGAGAACATCTGTTACGTCTGTCTGCGCAGCGGCGAGGTCTACGAGCAGGCCAAAATCCACCCGACGCCCAACGAGGTCTACTGGTGGAACATCGAAGGCGGTCAGTCGCTCAACGCCATCAACACCGACTGCGGCCCCATTGGCGTACTCATCTGCTACGACTCAGAATTCCCGGAACTGGGCCGTCATCTGGTCGATCAAGGCGCAAACATCATCTTCGTCCCCTTCTGCACCGACGAGCGCCAGTCCTATCTGCGCGTGCGTTATTGCGGCCAGGCAAGGGCGGTCGAAAATCAATGCTATGTCGTCATGTCGGGCAACGTCGGCAACCTGCCGAACGTGCACAACATGGACATCCAATATGCCCAGAGCTGCGTCCTGACGCCCTGCGACTTCCCATTCGCGCGCGACGGCATTGCTGCGGACACCACACCCAACGTCGAGACGGTCGCCTTCGCCGACCTGCGTCTGGAGGCGCTGCGCGCCGCCCGCAACGGCGGCACGGTGCAGAACCTCAAGGACCGCAGACACGATCTTTACACCACCATCTGGCGTGAGAAATAAGGCGCACTGAGGACCAACGTTAGTTGGATCGAACGGAGTGCCACGGATGGCGCACGCGACGACCCTCCGCGAAATCTGCGGCGACACACGAGCAGGCCGTCTACCCCAACATCAACGTGCCTGATCGCGATTGTGCCGATCCACGAAACGCAGCTGGCGCGCAACGGCCTCGACAGCCGGCAGCCGCACGCCCCGCTTGGACACCTCACGCAGGGGCCGCTCGTACATGAACTCGATCTCCAGCTCACGCTTGGCGAGATAGTCCAGACGCATGCTGGGGGCATAGGGCGTCATCGCCTCGGTGATCTGCATCAGCTTGGGCATAAAGCCCTCGTCGAAGGGGACACCACAGGTCTCGGCCCCCAATGCAACCTCGGCCATGAGCTGCTCGGCGAGCACACGACCGTCCGGGTCCGCCATGATGCGATTCGTATCCACGTCGAGCAGGACGGACAGACCGTTGAATGGGATATTCCAAGCCAGCTTGCGCCAGCGTGCCTGGGGCAGTGAAGGCTGCGACTCCACCTTCACGCCGCCGGCCGAGAAGGCCGCCATCAGCGCCGGGATCTGCTCGCGTCCGCGCTCATCGAAGGGGGCAAAGCTGACCAGGCCATAATCGAGATGGGTGATATGTCCCGGCCCCACCTTGTTCGAGCATAGAAAGCACAGGCCCGCCACCACGACGGCCTGGGGAAAGGCCTCGACCAGCTCCTCCTCCATGGTCAGCCCATTCTGCAGGTTGAGGATGAGGGTTCCCTCTCCGATCAAGGGTTCGAGCAATTCCACCAAACGATGGTTCTGGGTGCTCTTGAGACCGACACAGACGACATCGCTGCGCGGAATGACGTCCGAATCGCGATAGACCTCGACCGGTTGGTGATGCTGGTCACCGAGGGGCGAGTCGACGCGTAGCCCCTCGCGGCGGATGAAGTCGACATCGCTATGGGCGATGAAACGGACAGTGGAACCACCCGCCAGGAGTCTGGAGCCATAGAAGCCGCCCAGGGCGCCCGTACCGAAGATGGTGAAACTGAGGTCGTGCGGAGTCGATGTATTCAGGGTCATGGAATCTGGAATGCGGTTGGGATGTTCGAGGATGGCCAGCGGCCAGCGGCCAGCGGCCAGCGGCCAGCGGCCAGCGGAAGGATTAGACCAGCGTTTCCGCTTCATCGGCTAAGGGTGAGAATGTGGGGACTCATGCCCGGTCGGTCAAAGGGCACAAGTTCCGCCCGATAGAGCGCCGCTCAGCCGGCCATCGCCAAGCGTCTCAGCGCGCCGAAGTCGGTCTTGCCGCTGCCAAGCTTCGGGATCTCGGCGACCTCGCGCAATTCGGAGGGGATGCTCAGCGGATTGGCCCCCTGCTCCATCATGCGCCGACGCAGCGCATCCGGATCGATCGACTCGGTGGTCAACAGCAGGATACGCTCGCCCTTGCGCTCATCGGGCAGATTGACCGCCGCAATCTCCAGGTCATCCTGTTCGAGTGCCTTGCGTACCTGTTCCTCGACGGCACTGAGGCTGATCATCTCGCCCCCGAGCTTGGCGAAACGCGAATAGCGATCGACGATGCTCAGGAAGCCGTCCGCGTCCAGATGGCCTTTGTCGCCGGTCTTGTACCAACGCGTGCCGTCCAGCTCGACGACCGCATCCGCCGTCTTCTCGGGGTCGCCGAGATAGCCCTTCATGACCTGAACGCCCCCGATCAGGATGAGACCGTCCTCACCGGGCGGCAGCGATTCCAGCGAGACCGGATCCACCACCCGGAAGCTGGTGCCCGGCAGCGGCATCCCGACCGTGCCGAGACGCGAGCCGGACTGGATCTTCCAGGTATCCGTCTCTAGTGCATCGGGCACATTGACGCTGGCCACCGGGGTCGTCTCGGTGGCACCGTAGCCCTCCAAGATAGCCTTGTGGAACTTGAGCGCGAAGGACTCGCGCACCTCGGGCGACAGACGCTCGGCCCCGGCGACCAGGATGCGCAGTGACTGCAGCATGAGCGGATGCACATGTCGGTTGCGGACATAGAGCCGCAGGAAGGTCGAGGTGCTGCAGAGCACCGTGACCCGATAGCGGGCGACGGCCTTGGCGCCACCGACCGCGTCGGTCGGATCCGGATGACAGACCATGGGAATGCCTTCGAGCAGCGGCAGGAAGGTGGTCGCGGTCAGCCCGAAGGCATGGAAGAGCGGCAGATTGGACAGCACCACGTCCTCGCGCTCGGTATTGAGCACGTCCGAGATCTGGCGCACGTTGGCCATGATGTTGCGATGGGTGAGCTCGACCCCCTTGGGCGCGCCCTCGCTGCCGCTGGAGAAGAGGATCGCCGCCGTGTCGTCAGGCCGACCGGCGCGACAGAAGAGCGCATGGAGCATCCCGACGGGCAGGAGTGTGGCGATGGCCAGTGCGGAGAACGCGCGCAGCAGCCCGAACTCGGCCCGCATCGACTCCATCGCGTGCAGCGTCACCCCTGGCAGCACGCTCCTCGGATCGATGCCGCGTTGGTCGAGCTTGGCCAGGAAGCGGTCGGCGGTGACGATGTGCCGGATCCCAGCCTTCTCGACGCCTGCGCGCAACGACTCGGCGCTCGCGGTGTAGTTGAGGTTCACCACCCGCTTGCCGCACAGCAACCCGGCCAGGTTGGCGATAGCCCCGGCGCTGCTGGCCGGCAGCAGAATCCCGACCGCAGGTTCGGGCACCAGACGTCGCATCCGCCCGGCGAACAGGAGCACGGCCGTCAGCAGACGGCGATTGGTCAGTGAAGTGCCGATCGAGTCGATCACGGCCAGTGCGCCCGGATCGCGCTTGACCGTCCGCAGCCAGGCCAGCGGCAGAGTCGGCAGCGTCTCGACATAGGTCCGCCAAGAGGTCACCGATAGCTCGAAGACCGCCTGTTTGACACGCTCGGCGCTGGCATCCAGCGGCAGGGTCGGACCGAAGGCCACGATCACGTCGCGCATCCGTCCCTCGCGCCGGTTCGATTTGAGCTTATCGCTCGCATAGGAGAAGCGACTGCCCCACAGCCCGCGCTGATAGAAGGGCAGGATCACGCCCGACTTGGCGGCCCGCGCGGCCAGCTCGAAGCCGCGCTTGAACTCGGAGAGCTGACCGTTCTTGCTCAGCGTCCCCTCGGGGAAGAGACAGACCACCTGGCCCGCGTCGAGCAGCGTCGAGACCGTCTGGATGGCCTGGCGGCTGCTGCCGCGCGAGATGGGCACGACCCCGAAGAAGTCGAGGAACCAGCGCAGATACCAGCGCTCGTAGATCCAGCGCTCCATGACGAAGCGCACCGGACGCGGGCTGGCCAACTGGACCATGGCCCAATCCACCCAGCTGACATGATTGCCGAGCATCAGCACACCGCCCTGTGCCGGCATGTTCTTCAGACCGATGACATTGAGGCGGTAACGGGTCGAGATGGCCCGCGCCAGAATGAAACGCACCAGCGACTGCGGCAGCTTATAGAGGGTATAGACGGCCCCCAACAACGCGACGACGGCGAGCGCCAACATCAGGACGTGACCGTCGATTCCGACATAGGCGGCCGCCACGGTCAGGCCCAGGAACGCCAGCATCGTGAGGTTCTGGATGAAGTTGTTCGCCGCCAGCACGCGCCCCAGTCCGGCCTCGCCGGCATGGAACTGAATCAGTGCGTTCAGGGGCACCAGAAAGAATCCGCCCAGCACGCCGAGCAGCAGGAAGTTCAGACCATGGGCCCAGACCGAATCCAGACCGGGCACCAGAAACAAGGTCGCCGCGACTCCGATCGCACCGAGCGGAATGAGGCCGGTCTCGATATGGTTGCGCGAGACGCGCCCGGCGATGACCGACCCGAGGATGACGCCGACCCCGGCGCAGGCGAGCATGCCCTGAATCACCACGGTATTGGTCTCGCCCAGGCTCTCCTTCGCGAAGGCGGGGAAGGCGGCCAGGATCACCTGAGAGATGGCCCAGAACACCGAGAGTCCGACGATCGAGAGCCAGATGACCTCATTGTCCCAAGCGGCCCGCCAGTTGCGGACCAGATAGCGTCCGCTGCGGTACTGATGCCAGTCGAAGCTCAATGGGCTCTGTGGGCTGACCTGGGGCAGTCGATAGGCCAGAAGGAGTTCGATCACCGAGCAGAACACCAACACCCAACCGAGCGGCGCCACCAAACGCATGATCGCGTCCGGATCCAACAGACCGGCGGTTCCGGCGAGCGCACGCTCGAACAGCACCGAGAAGAAGAAGATGCCGGCCAGGATGGCGCTGCTCGTGGTCGCCTGAACCCAGCCGTTGGCTGCAGCCAGCGATTCCTTGCCGACCAGCTCCTTGATATAGCCGTACTTGGCCGGCGAATAGAAGGCGCTCTGGGCCGCCAGCAGCAGGGTCATGCCGAATGCCGGCCAGAACCAGCCCTGGTAATAACAGAGCGTGATGCCAAGCGTGAGTCCGATCGCACCCCAGGCGGTCGTGCGCATCACCCGGTTCTTGGGGAAACGGTCGGCGATAAACCCGGAGGGCGTGAACAGCAGGACGAACGGAAGCAGGATGAAGGCGTTGACGATCGCCGTCAGCAGGATCTGGGCTTCGCCATCGTAGGTTTTGAACAGCGTGTTCTGGATGACGATCTTGTGTCCCAGATCGACGAAGGCATTGAGGAAGAGCATCGTTACGTAGGACAGAAAGCCGGTGATGCGGAACAGCTGACCCATGAGTTCACCCTCGTTCGGCGGATTGTCGTCTGAATGGGACCTAAAGGTGACCGAGCGCCTCCAGATAGCGTCTGGCACTCGTCGTCTGCTCATATTCGGCGACCGTCTGCCGGAGGCGTTCAGCCGGCATCGGCGCATCCAGGGTCGCCGCCATCGCCTCGGCCAGCGCCTCCGCGTCACCGACCGGCACCAGCCGCCCCTGTCGCCCGGCGCCCAGAATCTCGTAGGGTCCGCTCGGACAATTGGTCGAGACCACGGGCACACCCAGGGCCATGGCCTCGGTCAGCACGTTTGGCGACCCTTCCCAGGCGGAGGAAAGCACAAAAAGCGAGGCACGTGCCAGAAAGGCATAGGGATTGGTCTGAAAACCGGGCATATCCACCGAATCATCCAGACCGAACTCTTGGATCAGCGACTGAAGCTTGGGTCGAGCGGCGCCCTCGCCCAGGATCATCAGGCGACAGTCGCGCTCGGCGCGCAGCCGGGCGAAGGCACGAATCAGGGTCGGGAAATCCTTCTGTCGCTGCAGCCGGCCCGCACCCATGACAACCGGCGGTTCGCCCGGTGCAAGCCATGGATGGTGGCAGGGCTGCGAGGCCTGGACCGAGAGCTCAGGCGTGATCACCGGATTGCGGATGACCCCGATCCGCTCGCGTGGAATACGGGCGATCCGGGCGGTGTCCTCGGCGACCCCCTCGGACACGGCGACGATGCGATCGACCTTAGGATAGAGCAGACGAATGGGGGCATACCGCAGCCAGCGTTCGAGCGCCGTGCGCGCTTCCATGGCGGTCGAGAGATTGGTACCGAGGCGCAGCAGGATGGGAGTCCCGGTCCCGGCAAGCGTACGCGCCATCACGGCCGCGCGCCCCGCCCGATCCTTGGCGGCCAAGAGCGCCGCAGGCCGACGCGCGCGCAGATAACGGGCCAGCGCCGGGGCCGCGAGCAGGCTGTGCTTCACATTCAGGCGCACCTGCCGAACTTCGGCTGGAACCCGCGCGAGATGCGGGCTATCCGCGCGCACCAGAACCAGATCGACGGACTGCCCCAGATCGACAAAGCCTCTCAGCAGATTGACGAGCATACGCTCGACCCCTCCGGTCCCGGAGAATGAGGCGAAGACGGCAAGCGGGGCTTGGGATCGGGACATGAGCGATGGGGATACCAGCGGATTGCAAGGGAGGCGACTCCATCGCGCGACGACAGCGAACGCCCAGATAGCGACAAGCGTATCCTAAACCTTCACGACAACTAGAATAGAATGCGATTCGAGGGACATAGAGCGGTGAGCGCTCCGTTGCTAGCGCGGATCGGCGGCGCAAACTCGACGCGCTCGAACCGGCCCCGGACCGGGATCCGGACGCACTCATTAGTCGACGACCGGGTTGGCCGATCGGCGACCACTGCTTTATTCTCCAAACCCCAAGATAATGATTGTCTTACAGGAGTCATCGCGATGGAGAGAAGTCGGCTGACCGCAAGACTGGTTATGCTTCCGCTGTGCTTGCTGGCCTGGTCCGGTACGGTGTCTGCGGTCGAGGTGCTACCTCAACCCAAAACCACGGGCATGACGCATCAGGCTCGGCAGGTGGCGCAGCAGACGACGCTGCAACACCTGGAGCGGATGATCGGCCAGCGTCCGGCCTCGGCGGCGGCAACGGTGGAATTCACTGCCGAGGATCGCGAGAAGATCGCGGAGGCGAACGCAAGCGCCGCGAGCGGCACGCCGCTGAAGATCGGTCTCATGAAGTCGGTTGCGCTCGGTGTCGACCTGCAGCCCCTGGATGTCGCGGCCATGAAGGATCAGACCTATTCCTTCCAGCAGGGCACGGTCAAGAGCAGCGGCGATCGGCTGGCCTGGACGGTTCGACTGGACACGGTCGGCTCTCTCGCGACTCGGGTCCGCTTCGACGATGTCAGTCTGCCCGAGGGATCCTCCCTCTACGTCTACAACGACGCTGGCGAGGTTCGAGGCCCCTATAGCGGCAAGGCCCGCAGCTTCTGGAGCCATTCGCTCCCAGGCGACAGGCTTTACGTCCAGGTCGACACCACCGGCACGGACTCCGACAAAGTCAGCTTCAAGGTCGGCGCCATGATGCTGATCGACTCCGAAACCGAGGCCTTCTGCCCGGACAACGCCCCCTGTATCCAGGACGGCTCTTGCTACGACAGCTCGGATTGGGAGCACATCGATGAGGTCCGCAAGGCCATCGCCCACATCAACTTCGTCGAAGGCGACGGAAGCTATATGTGCACCGGCGGTCTGCTCGCGGATACCGACGACTCCAGCACCATCCCCTATTTCCTCACCGCGAACCATTGCATCAGCACCCCCGAGGTCGCGGCCACGGTGGAGGCCTGGTTCAACTACCAGACCGAATCCTGCGGCGCGGAATGCCCGTCGCTCTCCGACAACACGGCCACGCTCGGGGCCACGCTGCTCGATCATTCGGCGGTGGACGACCACAGCCTCATGGTCCTCAACGAGGATCCGCCGGCCGAGGCCTGGTTCCTCGGCTGGAGCAGCACGCCAGTCGCCTATATCGGTGGCACACCGCTCTATCGGCTGAGTCACCCCCTGGGCTCGCCGCAGGCCTATTCCACCCAAGAGATCGACGCCTATGTGAGTCCAGTGCTCTATTGCGGCACCACGACCATGCCACGCGGCGCCTTCATCTTCAGTCGTGACGTTATCGGGGCGACGGAGGGCGGTAGCAGCGGCTCCCCCGTGATGCAGGAAAACGGACAGGTGGTCGGTCAACTGTTCGGGGCCTGTGGCAGCAACCTCAATGACGTCTGCGACTCGGCCAATAACGTCACCGTGGACGGCGCCTTCGCCAATTACTACACGGATGTATCCAAATGGCTGAGCCCGGACGAGGAGGCTCTGCCGTTGACGCTAGAGAAACGCGGCACCGGCGAGGGACGCGTGGTGTCCTCACTCACGAGCCAGTCCGCCAGCCAAAGCACCGGCACCGCACAGCCGCAGCTTCTGGGCGGCTCCGAGATCGACCAGAGCGATTGGTCATGGCAGGCGGCCTTGAAGGTCACAACCTGGAGCATCAATAGCTCCTGGACCTGCGGTGGATCCGTGATCGATCCCTACTGGATCCTCACGGCGGCCCATTGCATCGTCGACGACAGCACCGAACGCTACAGCACGGTCTCGCCGTCCAACATCCAGATTCGGGCCGGATCCAACCGCTTCGAATACGGCGGACAGGAGTCCAAGGTCAAGCGGATCGTCAAGCACCCGGATTTCGATCCGCTGACCCGCGACAACGATATCGCGCTCATCGAGCTCAAGAGCCCGGTGTACGCCGACCCGATCCGCCCGGTCACCCTGGAACGTGAAGAAACGCTGGCCTGTCTGGGCACAGCGGGCGCGGTCACCGGTTGGACGGCAACGACGGCCTGCGGCAATCTGGCGACAGTGCTCTCCAAGGTCGATGCCACCATCGTCTTGCCCAGCGTCTGCGGCACGGTCTATGGCGCGCTCAGCAACAACATGATCTGCACCTCCTCGGCGGCGACGGATACCACGGAATGTCAGTCGGACGACGGCAGCCCGCTTGCGGTCGGCAACGGACGTGGCGGCTATGCCCAGGCCGGCATCGTGAGCTTCGGCAATGGTTGCGACGACCAATCCGCCCCGACCGCCTACACGCGGGTCGCCAATTATGTGAGCTGGATGGAACGGATGACGGACCTGGATCTGACCTCGGATGTCGGCCCCGGAATCATCGATTGCGGCAGCGTCTGTCGCGCGGAATACGCCAAGGACACGCTGGTCACCCTGACCGCAAGCGCATCGGCCGGATCGGTCTTCGCCGGCTGGGAGGGCGACTGTACGGGAACGGATAGCAGTTGCGAGCTGACCATGAGCAAGGCGAGCAATGTCAGGGCGATCTTCAACGCGCCCCAGGCAAGCAGCCAATCGATCTGCACGCCCTGATCCGATCACCACTCGAAGCGAACGGAGCCCGAGCGCAACTCGGGCTCCGAGCCAAATCCAGTACCCGCTAGCGATTTATCTGCTGTTCCGCAGCAGTTATCGTCGATCGATTGCCTCCCTGCTTGGACGATTTCCAAGCACTTCGATACCAAGCCAAACCCACCGAAGACAAATGCCCGACCTCAGGTAGGGCGCAATAGGCCGCCTTGAACAGGTGGCTACACCGCAGCCCACTGGAAATACATTCCATGAACGGCCAGCGTTCGATCTTGGAGCGGCCGTATTGCGCCGTATGCGAGCGACGAGCGGGATCGAAACCTCACCGCTGCCTGCCATGCGGCGCAATACGCTATCGCTATTGCGCCCTACGCGGGGTCACAACTGGTCCCCGACCTAAACCTCACATCTACAGCATCAATGAAAAGGGGCGACCGGCGCGTAACGCGCCGGTCGCCCCTCGTGGTCATGCGACTTGGGATGGATCAGTAAGGACTGGGGCGATTCAGGTAGTCCTCATAGGCATCCGTGTCGATGGTGTTGGTCGGCAGTTTGGTTCCATACCAGGTGAAGTTGTAGGGACTGCTGGTGTCGTTCTCAGGCACCTCGACGACCCCACCGTAGGAAGAGCAGGCACAGCGCGCCTGGGTGACATAGGTCGAACAGAGCTCTTCCTCCGCGTCCGCGTCCGGTTTGGTCGTCACGCACCCGGGAGGCGAACTCGTGTTGAAGAGACAGCCCGGATCGCTGCCGAAGGTACAGTCCTCCGTCACTTTACGACAGAGCAGACTGCTGGCGCTGTCACTGCAGCTGTCGGTCGGGATGTAGCAGGCGTTGCCGGTCGAGCTGCGGCCTGAGGCGATGTCGGAATCGCAGGTACAGGCATCGCCGAACACCCCTGAATCGGTGACATAGCGATACTCGTTGCAGGGCGCGGTGAAGAGACGCTTGTGGTTGACCTTCATAAAGTAATAGCCGGGATCCTTCAAACCGAGGCTGTAGGTGATGGACTTGTCCGCTGCCGTATCCGTGTTGAAGGACAACAGAGGCGTCAGGCTGGTCGTCAACGCGCCCGCGCCCGTCAGCGATTCCCAGGCAGTGGCCGTCGGCTTGTCGTAGACCTGAACGTTCCAGTCTCCGTTGGCGCAGCCCTCGCGCGCGCAGAAGGTCAGGGTCACCAGTTCGTTACCGTCCGTGTAGTAGACATACCAATCGTTCTCACCCTGCCCCCAGACAGTGGCCGTGTCATCGTCGGGATCGGTGACAACGCTACTGAAGGTGAGGTTGATGAGTCCGTACATGGCCACGCCAGTAGCGAGCGGATTGGACGCCGAAGGCACATTGTTCGGCTCGATCTCGGAGTCATAGAAGCCCGCGACAGGCTGCTCGTTATCCAGCGAGCTGTCCTGCAAGAAGGCCGTGATCGAATAGGCAAATTGATTGGGCGTCGCCTTATCCGCCGGTTGGACCAGGACGTAATAGGTTCCGACCAACCCGAGGGTCACCGTATAGGTCGCGGCATTCGGGTTGGAGGAGAGCGCACCGACCACGTCGGTATTGAAATTGGCGAAGACATTGCCTGCGGCATCCCGCACCGAGACGTTCCAGATACCGGGAGTTCCATCTGCGAGATTGGCCCCCTCGATCCAATCCGGCACGGCGAAGCTGAGAGTCAGATTCTGGTTTGCGGCCGTCGACTGGGTGTAGTACCAGTCCTGGTCGGCGTTACTGTAATTCTGCCCCCAGAAAGCCACCCCCAGCGTCAAGGGATCCGCCGTGATGAGACTGTCGTTCGGCTCGGTCTCGCCGTAGGTCGCGGCGGGGATACAGGACGCGAGGGTCACGCCATAGGCGAGTGGATCGGCGACACAGGCGGCGACACCCTGGCCAAAACCGACCTCGATGCCAGCGGTCCTTCCGTCCGCGAAGCCATAGCCATATTGGCTCTCGCAATAGGACTCGCAGGTGGTATCCAAGGTGGAATCCCCAAGCCCGAGCGCGTTGGCGGCGGCTATGGGGATCAATGACGCGAGGGCTGTACGGAAGAGGAGCTTCATATTTCATTCCTTGGTAGACTGACGCAACAGGGGGCCTGAATCACGTGTTGAAACAGCCGGAACACCTGTACCGATAACGGGCGCTGGTCAAGTTTAGCCGAACGAACGCACCGATCAAGCAGACAACCCAGTCTCGTTCTTCACGCAACGCACTTATTCACAGATTCGTCCAATTTCTCCGACCTGCGACCGATGCTGCGACAGCGAATCGGGTCAGGTCTCGCAGGCGCTCCACTCCCCTTATGGTGTTAATTCCAGCCCACAACGAGGCCGCCACGGTCGGGGCCGTCGTTAGAGACGTTCGTCGACGCTACGACCTGCCGGTCGTCGTCATCGACGATTGCAGCACGGACGCCACGATCGCCGAGGCAAGCGCGGCTGGTGCCATCGTCCTTCCCCTTCCGCTCCAACTGGGTGCCTGGGGGGCGATTCAAACCGGACTGCGCTATGCGCTACAGACGAACAGCCCCTTCGCCGTCACGCTCGACGCCGACGGACAGCATGAGCCGGCGGCATTGGATGCCGTTCTGGAACCCGTTCTGGCCCAGCAGGCGGATGTCGTTATCGGCGCCTTCCCGGAACGGGCCAGCGCACTGCGCCGTATCGCCTGGGGCTATTTCCGGGGTCTGACCGGAATGCGACTGGAGGACATCACCTCCGGCTTCCGCGCCTACAATCGCGCAGCCATGACCGTACTCGCCTCCCCCGTCGCCAGCCTGCTCGACTATCAGGACGTCGGCGTGCTGCTGATCCTGCGCCGTCGCGGTTTGCGCGCGCTGGAGGTCGCCGTGCCCATGAAGCCGAGGACTCAGGGCGTGTCCCGGGTATTCAATTCCTGGTGGACAGTGGGAAAATACATGCTTCAGACCAGTCTTCTATGCATCGCCAGGGTGGGACACGGGCGCGGCTCGCGATCCGATCAGGAGTGATCTCTTCCAATGACGCGTGAGTCGACATGACGCATCAAATGACCTCAATGGCGATCGGGCTGGCGCTCGCAGCCACCATCCTGTGGCTGGTTCGGCGCGATCATCTGCACGGCCCCTACGCCTTCTGGTGGATCGGGTCCGCCGCGACCGTCACCCTGCTCGGATTCTTCCCACATCTGTTCGATCTCATCGCCCACTACCTCGGCGTGAGCTATCCGCCCATGCTGGCGATCCTGCTCGGATTCGCGATGCTGCTTATCAAGATCCTGACCATGGATCTGGAGCGCTCGCGCCAGGAGCGTCAGATCCGGCGTTTGGCGCAACAGATCGCCATGATGAAGGCGCACCATCCCCCGGCCGAGGCCACGACCGAAGCGCAGGCACCCAAAGAGTCCTAGGTCCCGTCGATGCGCGTCCTGCATATCGGAAAGTATTTCGCTCCATTCGCTGGAGGTATGGAGTATTTCCTCGGCGATCTGCTGCCGGCCCTGCATGCGCAGGGCGTTGCCGTCGCCGCACTGGTCCATGCGGATGGAAGGTCGACACCGGGACCAAAACCGACGCTCGGGGATCCGATCCCTGTCTATCGAGCCCCTTGCCTCGGTCGGCTCCTCTACGCCCCTATCAGCCCCGCCTTCCCGATCTGGCTGAATCGACTCATCCGCGACTTCCGCCCCGACCTGCTGCATCTGCATCTTCCCAACACCTCGGCCTTCGCCGCGCTCGCACTGCCCTCAGCGCGCCGAATCCCCTGGGTCGTTCACTGGCATTCGGATGTGGTGACCTCGGATATCGATCGCCGACTGGCCCTGGCCTACCGACTCTATCGCCCCTTCGAGCAGGCCCTGCTCGCGCGCGCGCAGGCCGTCATCGCAACCTCGCCGGACTATCTCGAATCGAGTACCGCCCTCCGCCCCTGGCGCGATCGCTGTCACGTCATCCCATTGGGCCTGAATGCCGAGCGCATCCCGAATCCAGACCACGACACGCTCGGTCAGGCGGAACGCCTTTGGGCCGAACCCGGAACACGCATCCTCGCCGTGGGACGCCTGACCTATTACAAGGGACATGAGGTTCTGATCGATGCCGCCGCGCGCCTGCCCGATTCAAGGATCCTGATCGTCGGAACAGGCGACCTACAAGATCGGCTCACGGCCAAGATCGCCGCGCTCGGACTGGAGCAGCGAATCACCCTGACCGGATTCCAGCCCGACGCCGTACTTCAAGCATTGGTGGCAAGCTGCGACCTACTCTGTCTCCCGTCGCTGGAGCGCACCGAGGCATTCGGTCTGGTCCAACTGGAGGCCATGCGCTTTGGAAAACCGGTCGTGGTCAGCGATATCGCGGGATCGGGAACCGGCTGGGTGGTACGCGAGGCGGAGAACGGACTGTTGACATCGCCTGGGGATCCCGCTCAGTTGGCCGAACGGATCGGACGACTCCAATCGAATGCCCGACTGCGCGAGGATCTGGGAGCGCGCGGACGTCTGGCCTTGGCAGAACGATTTGGAATCGAGGCGATCAGCTCGGCGACTGCAGACCTTTACCGTCGTATCCTGTTTGGTGAATAGGCTCCTCCTCGGCTGCAACCGAGAGATCGGCCCGAGCGGACTGCTCCGACCACAGGACCAGCGCCCAGAAGGTGAAGGCCGGTATGAAATGCATGAAGAGCCGAGCGACGCTGGTCGAGTCCTCGGCCCAGCGATAGGCGCCGGTCCAGAAGAAGAGAACATAGAGCGCACCCAAGGCACTCAGAACGAAGACCAGCCCCGCCCGTTCCCACGGCTCGACGGAATGGCGAACCACCCTCCAGCATCCCCAGCCCACAACGGGAATGAACCCGAAGAAGAAGAGATGCCAGTTGTCGTAGAGGAAGAGGTTGCGCCAGATCCCGGCCCAACTGGCGTGGTAGGCGATCTCAAATCGCCCGATCAGAGGAAGCTCGATCGCACGCAGACTCAGCTCAACATGCCCCCAAGGAGACTCCGCGACCAATCCTCCCGAGACCCATAGACCCGCAACCGTCAGACCGAAGGCAACGACCAGCGCCAGCATCCAGCGCCTGGACAATCGGGCGCCGAGGAACGCCGGGATGAAGAGCAGCGACCAGACTATCCCCTCCTGCTTGATGAAGGCGCAGGCGACGATGCAGCCGAGAGCCATCAGGCCCTGCCGACGGTCTCCGTCGCGAGCCCAGTGCAGCCCGGCCGCAAGGCCGAGCAGCAGCAGCGTCGACAACCAGAGATCGGCATATCCGGCGAGCGCGAGATGGCTATCGAGCAGCGGCAAGGTGGCAAGGAGCCACAGAAACCACAGCGCGGTCAAATTAGAGGCACCCCAAAGTCGCGCCTGACCATAGAAGCCCAGAGCCAACGCCAGGGCACAACCGATCCAGGGAATCTTCGCTGCGGTTTCATTCCATTCGCCATAGCCCAACGTCGACCAAAGCCCGATCAGAGACACCGCGTTAGGATAGTTCCAGGCCGCGATGGTCTGGGCCTGGGTGGTGGAATCGGCCAGCCATTCCGAAGAGGCGACGAAGGGCACCCAATGCCCGAGTTGGGACCAGACACGCGCCCGCAGCAACCAGGTCGTCCAGGCGTCCCAGGGGAAAAGTGGCTGCCACCAGAGTTCGAGCAGGAGATCGATGAAGCGGGCCAGCATCCAGATCAGCAGAATCGCCGCCAGGAGATGACGCCAATCGGGTCGGACCGGCCTGACCGACTCGAAATCGATCCTGGACGGCCAGATTCGGCGAGCACCGATCAGCAGCAAGAGCGCGGCGATCGCCAAGATGAGCGGACCGGAGAGCGCGAAGGGGAGACCCAGCCGCCCGCTAACCCACAGCACCGCAGCGACCACAAGACAAGCCAGTGGATAGGCATATCCCAGGATTGCGGCCCCGGCACCCGGACGCGCATCGGGCCAGGCCGACCTCAGCCACACGACTGCGGCGAGCCAGGGAATCATCACCGCCAGCGCAACACCCCACCAGCCCACGATCAATCCTCCTTCCCGACGCGAAAGAGTGCACCGAGACTCGATCGCCCATCGATCAACTCGACGGGCAATGCCCGATTCCCCTCGATGAGCCGATGACGCGTCGCGTCATACCGAATGCGAGGCAAGGGATACATGAGCAGAACGTAATCGCCGGGGTTCAGTTGCGATTGCTCGGGCAATCCTTTCAATCCCGCAAACACATTATGCGGTGCCAGATGATAACGCGTGCGCATGGCGGCATAACCGAAGGGATCGGCGGAGACCAGAACGAGCCGGGCCGGCTGCTCCGGCAGACGACGCCGAAGCTCCATCAAATAGGGATAGAAGCTGCTATCCGACCCAGCCGCCTGTTTACCCGCATCGGACAGGCCTGCGTACGTCTCTTTGGTGATATCGAGCCGCTTGCTTAGATCCCATTGCCAATGCAGATCCAAGACGATCCAACCAATCAGAAAAAAGGCCGCATAGGGCAGGATCCCCGGCTTGAAACGCCAGGGTGGGTTGATCGCCAGGTAGAGGACGCAGGCCAGACCGACCCAAAGGAAGACCAAGACCACCGGGGAAAAGGCCGTGCCCAAGGGCGCGCCGCGATTGAAATGGGGCGACCGACCTGTCCAGCCCTCGAAAAAGGTCCAATCGGCAAGAAAGGCATCGCGTAGGGCAGAAAAAGACAGCAGGCGCGGGCGCAAGTCCATGCCTCGCACCAGAATCGGACCATGCAGCTCACCGAGCACAACCAGTCCGAGCGCAACGATTTGCCCCCGCCAGTGAGGATCCGTCCGCAAGTCGATGCGGCCCTCTCCATCGACGACACCGGACAGCGGGCGCGCCTGAATGGATCTGGGATCACTCTTACTGGCCCAGATCAAACGCAGCTCCTGCCCCGCACCCAGACCATCGACTCGCCAGCGAAGGTCGCGATAGAGCGCGGCATCGAACGGTTTGATGGCCGCCTGCACAATGGCGTTCCCATTCGGGGCGAGTGCATCGACACGCACGCCATTTGGCGTCGGGGCCCCCTCGCCATTGGTGAGACTTAGCGACTCGCCAGACAACATCAGGGTTGGAGCGACGACTGGATCTCCAGAGCGATAGAAGCCCCAGACGCCCAGAATCAACAGTACCGAGGCGCCGATGAAGGCCAGCATCCATGTCCCTGCCTGACGCAGTGGTTTCGGTCGAATCGCGGTTGTCACAATGGATAGATTGGGAGTCGGATCGATCACATGGACGCTAAAGACCCTGAACCGAAGGTGGCATCAAATCCTCGAAGACGGCCCGATAACGCTCGGCCATGCGCGCCGTGGAGAGGTCCCGAGCGCGCTCCAGCCCACGATCCCGCAACCCTTGGCGTCGAGCCGGATCGCGGAGCAGCGCCAGGATCGCCTCGGCCAAGGCGGCCGGATCCTCGGGGCGAACCAGAAGCCCATAACGATCGTCTCCGATCACCTCGCGCGGTCCGTAGGGGCAATCGGTGGCGACAACCGGGGTTCCACAACTCATCGCCTCCAGCATGGTGTAGCCGAATCCCTCGAACTTACAGGTATGCACGTAGAGATCGGCCCGACGGAGGTAAGGATAAACGTTCTCCCTGTGACCGACAAAGGCTACGCGCCCTCCCAATCCCCAACGGTCTATCAAACGTTCTAACGCAGTACGCTCCGGCCCGTCTCCGACGATGGCCAAGGCGGACGGACAGACATCCTGAACGCGGCGAAATGCCTCCAGCAGCAAACCTATATCCTTCTCCGGAGACAAACGGGCCGCCACGCACAGCAAGGGAAGCGCGGGATCCAAACGCTCCAGACCGGAGATCGGTTCCTCGGCGAGCAACGCGACCTCATCATTGTCGATGCCGTTCGGAATGACGACCGTCCGTTCTATCGACCCCAGAAAATGGCGCCTCAGTTCGTCGGCCGTGCCCTGCGAAGGCACGATCATACGGTCCGCCAAGCGCGCCGTCGCCCCGACGGCGAACCGCAGAAAGGTCCGGCGACGCAGACCGCGCTCGTAATGGCGCATATGCTCGAAGACGGGTCCACGAAAACTCCCGATCGTGCGCGCAGGCACGCGACTCAGACGGGTGCCGAAAACGGCGAGTGCCGCCGAATAGTGCATCATCCCGAGCACCAGGTCGGGCTCCGCCTCGCGGATCAAGGTTCCCGCGATTCGAACATCTCGGAGAAGATCCTTCGAGTCGGTGAACCAGCCACGCGGCAGGTGGGGCGCAGTATCGATGAAGTCGTCGAAACGATCCGGCAGGAAGGGACGCAGGGCCGCCGTGGAGGCCAGGGTGACGTGTGTCACCCGATCGCGATCGAGATAGCGAAGCAGATTGCTCGTCGTACGCTCCGCGCCGCCGAAGACGGAGGCAAGGTGCAAAATCAGGAGTCGCATGGGCGTTCCATTCGACAAGGAGTCCGAATCAGACTCGAAACGACAGGAGGACGATCCGCGGTGGGGTGGCGACTCGATCTCCCCCTGGAGAGACATGCCCGCCAAGGCCGACCCATGGACCTTGGCGGACACTTCCGGGCGCGATCAATAACGCGAGAAGACGATTCCTCTCGACTCGACCAGGAACTCGCGGTACCAGTTTCCATCGACCCAAAGCCAGTGACTCTTCACCGACGCCTCGCGCTCCGGCTGGCTGAGTGTCTCGCCAGTGGTCGGCGCCTTGAAGGCGGGGATGGATGCCTTGATCTTGGCGACGACCTCGGCACGCGATCCATCGATGGAGACGGATTCGACCTCGGATGCGTCATATTTGATCTTGCCCATCATGGACAGATAGCGCTGGAGCGGCACACGTGCGCGGAAGAAGGGATCCAGATAGGCATAGGTCGCCTCGAAATCCTTGTCTTCCATCGCCTTCCAGAAGCCTTTCTCGCGCTCGCGCAAGGCGTCCTGGTTATCCTTCGTGTCCAAGCTAGTCCGAGACTGCCCGGCCTTCGCCAATCGCGTCAGATCCTCCGCCGTAACGCTCAACTCGACCAGTTCCTTCTGAGTGAAGGTGTCATCAACAGCGCGCTCGGCGATCACATGGAATTTGCCCTCGGAGAAAAAGAGCGCATTCGGCTCGAAACGCAATCCGTAACTCTTCCCGTCATCGGCGGTCAAGGGCACGTTGCTGAGCGCCCAGGTACGACCATAGTCATTCGACAAACTCGCATAGAGCTTGCCACGAATGTCGCGCCAATCCTCCCACACGAAGAGCACCTCTCCAGGCTTTTCACCGAAGGCGACGACAGGATTGCGCGCACTGAATTGGCTCAGATCCATCTTGGCGGGAACCGTCTTGCCAAGCGTCGTTCCGCCACGAATCTCAGACATGGTCTCCCAGGTGTCGCCACGATCGAATGAGCGCACCAGGAAGACATCCTGCTTCGTCTCAACGCCCGGCAAACGCTTACGGCCGGTCGCCGCCATCAGGATATGACCGGCCTCGTCAGACACGATCTGTAGGCTCCCGATATCCCGACCGGCAAGACCAGAGATCTCGAAGCGCGTCCAGGTCTTACCATCATCGTCGGAATGCGCACCCTCCAGCCGGAAGTCGCGCTTATCCGCGCCATATTGCGCGAGCCAGACGGTAAACCAGCGAGAACCGCTACGGAACGCCTCGAAGACAGGTGAAATCTCAGGCACGGTCGCGACCGGGACTGCCTCGGCAAAGGTGCCGTTCTCGGGACGGAAACGCGAAACGATCTGGTTCCCCAGCGCCGTCTTCATCCAGCTATAGACCATGTCCCCGGAGTCGCCGACCGAAAGCAGGGGATAGATGCCAGGCGTCACCCATTCGATCGGTGACAATTCCTGGGTCTTGGAATCCAATTGGCGATAATAGAGGTTGTGCAGCTCGCTCGACTCGTCAAGCTTCTTCTCACCGTACCACAACAAATGCAAACGGCCTGCCTTGTCCTCGGAGGCAACGAACCGAGCTAAGGGCTCCGTATCTCCACCGACCCCTAAAGGAACTTGATTCTCATGCGCCGCATCAAGATCAAGCAGATAAAGTTCTTTAGATGGAAGTTTGTCACGCCACAGCACGCCTACGCCCCGCCTCAAGGAGACCAAATCCAGACCAGAGGGAGCCTTCCCTCGACCCTCTGAGGCCAGTAGGCGTTCTTGACGGGAAGGATCAATCAGATGAAGCAACTGCGCTTGGTCATAATATGCCAGCCAAAGCCGCCCCTCATTGTCCAAGGCATAATCCCAGGACCCATTAATATCCATAGGCTGAGAGGATAGCCGAATACCGGACACAGACGGGTCGGGTATAACATCGGCGGCTAGCGCGATTCCAACACCAAAAGAGGCCAGAGCTAAGACCGATGCACCGACACGACGGATAAAATCAAGCCAAAAGGGGTTCACTGAAGGCTCCCGTTATTCGAAGAGGATCCGCAAGAGGAGACACACCCTACCAATACGGAATGAAGAGATGATAACGATGAAAAAAGGCCGCCCGAAGGCGGCCTTTTAGATGAGCTGATCGAATAAAATCAGTGCGAATTCGATTCGCTCACCAGCTGTTAGCTCTTTCCAACAAAATCGCGAAGGCGATCAGGGCTAGGGCTGAAGGAGAACAGCATTGTTGTAGACTCCACCAACGGTTTCGCCATTGAAGGTTCCACCAACATTGTACTCAAGCTTGATCACGATTGCGCCAGCAGGAGCTGTCGTCTTGGAGATTCCAGCACCACCTGAAGTTGCCTTGGTCACCAAAGCTTCACTAAATTCGACACTTGAAGCATCGGCAGTGGAGCCAGCGTCGGCATAAGCCGGCGCCCAGCCATTAGCATCAACTGAGGACGAGGGAACAGAATAAGCGGGGTTACCGCCCACCTTGTCCAAGCGATAGTTGAGCAGGCGTGCCCAGCCACCATGCGTGACACGGTTCATCGTACCGTCACTCATCAAGCTCTTAGCATTGACGCGAGCAACGCAAACAACATCCTGCGGGACGGCGCCGGAGATGAGATTTTCGTCACGATCAAAGAGATCGCCACGATTCATTGAGGTGTAGAACTCGACGCGGGCAGCATAGGGATTGCTGACATCGGAAGCCATGTTGGAGCTCACCGGAGTCACGAAGAAGGCCGTCTCGATCTCATCAAACGGCATCAAAGCAACCTGAGAGGGGCTCGCGGACGCTGCAAACCGATAATCGGCGCTGTTGCCAATATCAGCTGACGTCATGTTGGCAGTCGTCGTGTCGTTACTATAGGCCTGATAACCCCAAGCCGCACCGCTACCAAACTCGAAAACGAAAGCCTCACCGGAGAGTGTTGCATCGCCTACAGCGCCATTGGCGTCGTCGGCGTTATCTACGTAGAGGTAACCACGAGCAGGGGAAACATAGCGACCGAAAGCATAATCTGTAGCAGTACTCCAATCGTTATTGGTGCTAGGATCGCTGAAAAGGACGCCCTTGGTGTCAGAACCGAAGTAACCGCTCAGATCAATGGTCTGGATATCGTTCTGACTGGTCGGCAGATATTCATTGTATTCCTGGCAGGGATCAGTGTTACTGGCGCCCTTGTAGAAGAAACGATAATGCAGATTAGACCCGTTACGGGCTCCGTCATTCGTCCAGTTATTGCCACTGGTGTTGATAACGCTGGCAATGGTGGTGACGGTGTCACTCAGCACAACCTGAGGGAAGAGGACGCTGTCCGCTTGGGCAATACCGACCGCAGAAACGCCGATGGCTGCCGCGACCGCGGATGCGAGTGTGGATTTTGCAAACATCGCTGGAGTTCTCCTGTGATTCACACGTGATAAACTAACAGATTACTGAGTATTCCGGATCTCGTGGACTACCCGGGATGGTTCTTAAGCGGGGCGCTGACCCATCCGAAACGCATGCCACGCTGGCTCGCGGCTCGATCAGGAGTCTACACCACAAATTGTTGTTGTCAACCCACATCTGACGAGCAAGAGCCGCCTCGCGGCGTCTTTCGAACCACGCCAAAAGATTAGAAAATCTCGCAAAAGTCCTGATACAACCGGCTTCGGAAGCCTGCTCCGCCACCACTGTTGCGCCACAACAACATTTGGCGGAAAAACCTCGCGAACCGATTCCTTCCATCGAAACGGCCGGCTACGGTTGCCGTGGTTTGCATCGAGCAAACGACCGGCCACCCGGCAAATCCGCTCCAGACAAGCGACCCTCAAAAGATATCCACGTCGCCCATCGTGTAATAGAGCATCCGATGCGCCTCGGCCGTTGGAATCGGACTCTTGCGACTCATGGCCGTCGCCATCACCGGCGTCTCGCGCGCCGACGACCCGAGTCTATCGCGCAGAGGCGCCGGCAGCCAAACGACTGCCGCCGAGGCATCGCCAGTCACCACATTCGACGCCGCCACTTTAAGAGCCGTTTTCAGTCCGAAAGTGGGAAGCAGCACATCGACCAAGAGCAGCCGACTGCCGTCCGAACGCGAGACGACCCAACCGACCAAACGCCCCAGGAAGGCGACTCCGGTCAGATGATACACATAAGAGGGATTACGACCATAGCGCCAATCCAGATAGGCGCGATCACGGACCACGGCCAGCGATAACTGGCGACGCCGACGCGCCCAAAGCCGATCCAGTCTCGGGTCGTCCCAACCCAAGGGCACGGCTTGCCAAGGCGACAACGAGGATGAACCGGTTTCGACGTCGATGTCCAAGGCAAGTTCCATGCGCTCGTAGACTCCCGCTCGCTCACCGACCAGACAGGGTCCCTGTCCGGCGAAACCGTAGCGAAAGGCGCTGGGAAGCTGCTCCGCAATCCGATCGAGCAATTCACGCAATAGCAGCGTGAACAGATTGTTCGCCCCAAAGCCGCCGCGATGTTCCGGGTGAATCATCACGTCGCATCCCTGAACCATCGGGATCGATCGTCCACGAAACCAGCCCGGCAAGACGACCGCGCCAGCATGAGCGACGATCTCGCCATCCGGCGTCAAGGCGACCAGCGAATGCGACACAGGGGAGGCGCCCAGTTCTCGACTGGACTCGAACTTCCAGTGCCACTCTTCGAGCGAGCGCGGTTTACCGAATACGTGCCGGAACAGCGCGCACAACTCGGGCTCATCGCCCGGCTCGCAAACACGGATTCTGTAGTCAAGCATCGTTCAGAAAAACCCTAGTGCACCCAATGACACCGCATTATGGCCAGGAGACATCGGCGGTCAATCGATCGGCAACCTATCATCGGATAAATAGGGATCACTCGCCCAGTTCCGAACCTGGCATACCAAGATGCGAAGGTGGCAATCCACGAATCTGCCGCTCCCTCATCTCTCGATAGAGTGTCTCCAAATCGGCGGCAAAACGCGCGCTGTCGAAGAAGATCGCCGTTCGGCGGGCCTCGGCCAGGCGGCTCTTGAGCGCGGACAGCGTGCCAGCTTCCTTGGCCAGAGCGACGGCGCGAGCCTCGTAACCGGCGAGATCGCCCGTGATGAGTTCCGGCAGACCGGCCGCACGCAGCAGACTGGCAGCGACCCGCGATGGAAAGGTTTCGCCCTGACAGGTCAAAACAGGCACTCCCACCCAGAGTGCGTCCGAGGCCGTCGTATGGGCGTTATAGGGCAGCGTATCCAGCACCAGATCGGCAAGCGCAAGTCGCGCCAGATGCTCGGGCTGCGAAACCTTGCTCGCGAAATAGAGCCGCTCGGAATCGAGCCCCCGCCGTTCGGCCTCGCGCCGAAGATTGTCGGCCACCACTCGGGTCTTGGCATAGAGCCACAGCACCGATCCGGGCACGGCATTCAGGATGGCGCACCAGCGCTCGAAGATCTCGGAGGTGATCTTGTAGGGATCGTTGAAGCAGCAGAAGACGAAGCCCTGCTCGGGGAGTCCCGCCTCCGTCCGACTGGGCCTGTCCGCCACCAGACGACGTTCGTCGACCGGCGCATAGGCGCCCGGCATATAGGCGAGCTTCTCGTCGTAACAAGCGGCACGCTCCGGCGGCACCACGACGGGATCCACGATCATGTAATCGATAAAGGACGTGCCAAGGGTTCCGGGGAATCCAAGCCAGGTGACCTGAATGGGCGCTGGCCGCAATGCCAGAATCTCGAGCCTGGCATTGCTGGTGTAGCCCTTGAGATCGACGAGGATATCGATGCCATCGTCGCGAATCCTCTGGGCCGCCTCCAGATGTCCCAGCGAGCGAATGTCGACGAAATGCTCGAAGGCATCGCTCAAGCGACGGCGCATGAACCCGCCATCGTCCGCGCCGGTCGAATAGGCGAAGCATTCGAAACGCGAGCGATCGTGCCGCTCGAAAACCGAGGCGGTCAGATAGGCGGTGGCATGGTCCTGGAAATCATCGGACAGATAGCCGATACGCAGCCGCGCAGCGGTAGCCTTCGTCGGACCAGGCCGAAGATTTGCGGCTTGGTTCTCCCACTTCTGGAATCGGCTCGCACGCCAGCGCGCGGTCTTGCGCAGATCCTCAGGGCTGAGACCAGGAAGACTCATGGCGGCGAAAGGCGAAACAACGGGCAGATCCGACTGCCGGAGCCGATCGACGAGACGCGCCTGCCGTTCGGGCAAGGCGCGCCAATCGCACACTCGGCGCTGGTTGATGACGAGCCTTCCAAGCGTGGCCGGCTCATGATCGCCGAAACGCTCCAAACTCGACTCCAGCAGTTCGCAGGCATCCGGATAGCGCCCGATCTGCGACAAGAGCTCCGAAACCTCCAACGCCTGCTGCGAAGTCCCAACACCGCGCTTGACGAGACGCGTCGCGCGCGCGAGCAAGCCGCGATCCGAATCGACCGAGCCGGCCTCGACCTCGATCTTGTAGGCCGCCTGCAACAGACAGAAAACGGACTGGATCAAATCCGGCTTCAGCTGCAGGGCCATGAAGGCATATTGATAGGCCGCGCCCAGCCACCCCTGACGCATGGCCGTATCGGCCGCATTGTTCCAGGTCTCGGGGCGCAGCGGATTCAGCAAGAGCGCCTGCTCGAAGGCATATCGAGTCAGCGCCTCGTCCCCGAGACGGACGGCGGCAACACCCAGATGATCCCAAAGCTCGGCCCGTCCCGGCAGCAGCTCGCTCGCCCGGCGCAACGCGGCCACGGCCTCTTCAATGCGGTTGAGCGCCAGAAAGGCCAGACCACGCAGATGATGACCCTCTCCCCAAGAGGGATTTTCTTCGACCAGGCACCCCAGATCGGAGATCAGGACCTCCATCCGCCCGGCCTGATACGCTTGCACGGCCTTGGCGAACGGCTCCTGAAGCCGTGCGTGAACGAGGGTGGACATAATGGGTGTCGGCGGCTGCTCGGGTAGACGCGAGTTCGCCTGCGCGGGAAGCGGAGACGCCAGCCCCAGATCGGCCGGATCGCGCCCGCCCTTGCAGCCGGTCACCCAGGAGCGCCAAAGTGCACAAGTCTCGGGAGAGAGCCCCGTGTCCTCGCCCTCGGCGATCAAGCGTTCCGCCTCGTCCAACCGGCCCGAATGGATGAACGCGAACAGCACGGCGTAGCACAGCGTCTCCGAGTTAGGCATCAGCAGCGAGGCACGCCGCAGAAAGGGCATGGAGACCAGCGTCAAATCGGCATCGATGAGCGCGACGCCAAGATCGTAGTAGCTGACCGCCTGATTCGGATGCTGCCCCAAGACCTTCAGGTATTGGGTGATCGCCTCCTCGACATCGCCCCGCCGATGCGCGGCGAGCCCGGTGGCGAAGGGATCGGGTGCGACCGGTGCGGTATCCTGGGACGACCATGAAATCGAATAATTGCTCACAGCGATTGGCCTTCTATCAATGAAATTCTCGGAACACCAATTCGTTCCCTATGAAGCGGTACGCTCGGTCGGCCGTGGACCCGTTTTGGTCTTGGCACCGCATCCGGACGACGAGGTGTTCGGCTGTGGGGGTGCCATTATGCGTCATCTGGAGGCGGGAGACCCGGTGCGGGTCGTCATCGTCACCGACGGCGCCTTCGGCCAGGATCGCGATCGGGCGACATACGCCTTGACCCGCCAGTCGGAAAGCCGCCACGCCGGCACCCTCCTCGGCTATGGCGAGCCAGACTTCTGGGAACTGCCGGACCGAGGGCTGGAATACGGTGAGGCGCTCATCCGCCGCATCCTGGATGCGATTGAGGACAACCGCGCGGAACTGCTCTACGCACCCTCCTGGTGGGAGGTCCACCCGGATCATCTGGTGCTCGCGCTCGCCGCCGCCGAGGCTGTGAGACGTTGCCCGAGAGACATTCTGCTCGTCATGTACGAGGTCGGGGTGCCACTGCATCCCTCGCATCTAGTCGACATCACCCCCGTGCTCGAACGCAAATCGGCGGCGATGGCCTGCTTCGCGAGCCAGATGAGCCAGCAGTCCTACGACCGGCACGTCTCGGCCCTGAACCGCTTCCGGACCTACACCCTGCCGGAGGAGATCCAAGCGGCGGAGGCATTGCGCACGATGCGCCGAGCAGATCTGCAACGCGACCCGCTGCGCCTCATCCGTCCAGGCGACTATTACACACGCACCAACAGGGACACCGTCAAGCAGCCGCCATTGATCTCGGCCATTTTGCTCGCCGAGGACGCTCAGTGCCTGGCCGACACGCTCGACGCGCTCGCGCTCCAGACGCACCCGAACATCGAGATCCTGATCGTCGCCCAAACCCAGAAGATCGCCGAGGGATCGACCGACTGGTGTGGACGTTTTCCGGTCCGAACCCTCCTCGCCGACACCGAAGAGCACCCAGCCAAGACGCTCAACCAAGCCCTGGAAGAGTCCCGGGGCGATTACATCTGTCTCATCGACGACCGCAGCCTTCCAGATCCCGATCATCTGAACCTGCTGCTCGAACAACTGAACAGCGACCCGGTAGGCCAATGCGTCTACAGCGGCCTGCGCATCCGAGACGACGCCACCGGCCAATCACGCATCCAGAACGAACGACTGGACCGATTGGATCTGCAAGCCGGAACCGGACTCCCCATGCCAGCCGCGCTATTCGCACGCGAGTTGGTCGCCGCCGACTGCCGATTCGACGAACAACTCGACACGCTGGACGTCTGGGACCTGACAGCTCAGATCCACGAGCACATCGACCCCATCCACCTGGACCGAGCCACCCTGACCTGGCGTCAACCGAGACAGACGGGAAATCGGAACGACCCGCGCCCGTGGGGAGCCTCGCCGCAAGCCTACGAAAAATGGAGTTCGCGCTGGGGCGGGCGGGAGATGCTGGCGCTGGCTCGCCGCCTGAACGGCTCGCTCGACGAGGCGCGTCTCCAGCTTACGGAACGCGACGACCAATGTGCCGCCTTGAGCGTCGAACGCGATCGACTCCGATCCGATCTGGACTCGACGGACCAGGAGCGGCAGGAACTGCAGGCGCGGATCGCCGCCATGGAGGCGGCATCGCAACGGAATACCGCCGAACGCGAAGCGTTACGCCTGGCGCTAGAGGCGATCTATCGCTCGACCTCCTGGCGACTCACCGCCCCGCTCCGCTGGATGGTCACGCGCCTCCGCAGAGGCGCGACGCCGAAGTGAGACAAGCCCGACGCTCAGGGTCCGCGAACGCGGCCCCGAGCGATCGAACGCTCTCAGCGATAGAAGATGTCGCGATAGGAGAAATAGACCGCGATCGTCAGGATCGGCATCGCCACGAGCAGACCGAGCATGAAGGGCAGCATGGCCATGAAGACCATGACCATGGCAATGAGCCCGAACACCAGGAACGGCAGGATATTCTTGATACAGGCGAGGAAGCTGAGTTTAAAGGCGCGCAGGACGGGCACATCGTTCAAGCCAACCAGCACGGGCGCGAAAAACATCGCCATGCCGAGCGGGATCCCCACCAACAAGGCGACCAGCACCGGCAGCGCGATGCTCGACAGACTCAGCACATCCAGGCTGCCCGGACCTCCCGAGGCGGAATTCATCAAGGCCCCGGAGGCGCCCAGCATGACGATGACCAATCCGGCCATAATCAGCCCGATCGCCAGCGCGGCACCCAGATAGACCAAACCGACCAGGGCCAATGGACCCGGTTTGCGCGAGATCCCGGCGAACAGGTGGTTCAGGGAGAAACCTTCCCCCTTGAACTGGGCATGCGCGCCCATCATGAGTCCGGCGGTGAACATCGGGCCCAGGATCGTCGTCGCGAGCCCACCGACAACAGGGACCAGATTGAGCAGGATCATCATGAGATAGAACAGCAGCACAGACCCGATCCAGGGACCCGGCTGATCCTTGAACAGGTCCCAGCCCGACAGGATCCAGCTCCAACCACGCCCGGCCGAAACCGACTGGGGCGGCTGCAGCGCATCGCCCGAATCGTCCAGAGGCGGCGGAGTCAGGTCGGCCCGCGGCGGCGCATAGGGGTTGTCGACTGAAGTCGGACGCTCCGGCGGCTCAGGTGGTTCCATGCCGTGGTTCGCCCGATAGCGCTCGGCGACCACGCCGCACGCCTGACAGACGCCAGTGAGGTCCGACACCTCCGGCGCTCCGCACTTGGGACAGCGCGACCAGCCCTCTGCAGGGTCTCGGGCCTTGGGTGTACTGCTCGCCTTCGCGAGGCTAGGCGGAGGAGCGGTCACGGTGGACGGCATCGAATAGGGCCGCAGCAAGGACTCCACCTCGGTTTCCGCGTCGGTCTCCTGCGGCTCGATGGTGATCACCAAACCAGCCGCAGTCAGAGCAGCCCGATAGCGCTCGGCGGCCGAGGCGTTGACATTGTGCTTGAGCACACGCCCACCGCCCTTGAGGATGAGTTCGCGCGCCGTTTTCTCCTGCATGCGAAATTTCTTGGCCAAACGCGCCGCGACATCATTGAGTTCCTGGCCAGGCATCAGCTTGCCGGAAAACAGAATCCGATACTGTGCTTCCATCGATTGGCCTCCCCTCTCGGCCGAGTTCGTTACGCGGAGAATCGTTTGAGCCAGGCCAGAATGCCGGGTTCTGCTTCCCAGACATCGCGCATGGCCTCGCGATAAAGCCATGCCTGATCGTCGCCACCCGGCGTGATGCCGAGCGGATTCAGCCGAGGCTGCTTAATACGCTTGCGGGTCAGATAATACGGGATTCTCGGCAAACGCCGAACCGCCGTGTTCAGTACGAAGCGCGCGCGCTCCTCGCGCCCCAGTCGATAGAGCGCCAGCACCTCGCCGTAGGCAAGGTCGGCAAGCAGATCGCCGGGAAAGCGCCGAGCCAAAATCAGCGCCTGTTCGTCCTCGCCATCACGCAGATAATGGTTCATGAGTTCGGCGCGCACACCGTGATTGTCCTGGGGGTTGAGCCGCAGAAGCGTCTCCAGCGTGAAGGCTGCCGCCTTGGGCTCGCCCTCCTGTACCTGGCTCAGGTAGCGCCGAAACAAGAGTCTGAGGGCCGGACGATTGACCGGTGCCGACCAGGGCAGAATGCGCGGATCCTCGGGCGGCAACAACTGCTCCAAGATTGCCCAGGCACGGTCCAGCAACGGACGCATCAGCGCGTGCGCGACCCAAGGCAAGGCGCTCTCGGGATGCTCGTAGAGCGCGGTGGCCAGATCGTCGAGAACATCCAGACTATCCGTCACCTCCGGGTGGGCCAGAACATAATCGAGCCATCCGGGCTCGCCCCAAACATCGGCGCCCTCGACCAGGGACAGGTGTGTCGAAAGGGGCTTGGAGCCCGGATAGAGCGCCCGCCACATCGCCTCCATGCGACGCAGCGCGGCGGACGGACGCAGCTCGACCGCCAGACCCGGCACCACCGTGGTGGGATCCGGAGCGGGAGTTCGGGAAGCGTCCGGCTCGTCAGCGTCGGATGAGTCGTCCTCGATCGCGACGAAGAGTTCCATCTGAGTGGAGTCGCGACCCGGACTCTCGATCCGAGCGCTCGCCAGACCATAATCGGGTAATGGACGGCCCAACACCACCCCCACCCAATCGTGCCAATCCACCAACTGCGGATCCAGTGCATCGGCATGGCTGTTGACCATCGCCTCCTGAGGATCGGCGACCGCCCGCTCCAGGAAATCCATGAAGCTCTCGTCCCGATAGCCCTGTCTGCGGAATCGATGCAACCAGAAACGCGCGCGCTCGCGGGCCAGTCGATCGTTGTGCTGGGCTGCGAGCAGGGTGATTTCGAGCAAGGCGGTACTGGGGTTGTCCGGGTCGCAGCGCAACGCCGAGGTGAAGGCCGATTGGGCCTGGGCAAAATCACCCTCGTCGATATGGATGGTGCTGCGGCGCTGCCAGGCCGCAGCCTGGAGCGACCGACTGCCCTCGGCACAGACGCGGTCGAGAAAATGCAGCTTCTTGCGCCAGTGATCGAGCCGATCGTAGGCATCACACAGGATATCGAGCGCCGGCTCGTATGCGGCACCGAGGTCGGCGAGCGAACCGGAGAAGAGCGGTTCGAGCAGGGCGACCGCGCGCCCCGGACGGTCCTCGTCGAGCCAGCGATCGGCGATCTTGGCCAACAAGGGGCCAGGGATCGCGTTCAGCGACAGCGCCTCGCGCAACGAGCGCTCCGAGATCTCGTCGAGCAGAATCTCCCAGATGAGATCGGTCGAAAGAATTGGCATATCACCGAGATTGCCGCAACAATCCTGGTAACGCAGCCCGGAGCCACAGGGACAGGCCGCCTCGGCGTCGGGCGGATCGATCGGCAGGGGCCGAAAACCGTTACCCTGTTGGGGTGTGGCGTTCCAGATGACGGTTCCAAGCAGCGTCGCCAAGCGATGGGCCTCGAAATCGCTCAGAAAGTCGTCGGAGAGGCCAAGAATGCCCGGAATATTGGACCTGGCCCAATGAAGAAAGCGTTCCGGATCCGGGCGCTCCAGGATCTGACGGATCGCTTGCACGATGACCTGCTCGAAACGCTCGGCGTCGACGGTCTCATGGTGGAACATAGCGGGTTCCTCCGCTCATAGTGAGGCCGCCGCAATGCCCGGCCACCTCGGCAAATCAGTGTCGACGAATGACCCGAGTCACACGGGCCCGAACAAGCACGGGAACATTCCGCTCGAACGGATCCGATCGGCATCCATGCAGTACACGGGCACCATCGCGCACAGGAAACGTCATTGTACCGCGCGACCCGCGATTTGTGTCGATCGCCAGTGCGACCGACATCGCGTTTCACAACGTCGCCAGACGCCCGAGAGCGCGGCTATGGCCGCAACCCATCGATACGCGGGAGGCTTGCGGTTCGCGCCCCGGCCGCTCACCCTACCCATCTCCACCGCCGATCCTCTGAGTGCGCCATGCCCGAACCCCAGGTACGCATTTTCGTTTCATCGCCGTCCGACGTCGAGCACGAGCGCGCGCTCGTCAAGGACATCATCGAACAGCTCGCTCAGGAGTACCTGCCCTATTTCAAGCTCCAGGCCGTCCTCTGGGAAGAGGAGGCATTGACCGCAGCCCAGAGCTTCCAGGCCGGCCTGTTGAGACCGGCCGAGTGCGAGATCGTGTTGGTGATGTTCTGGACTCGGCTGGGCACGCCGCTCGCCGAGGATCCCTACGGCGGTATGACCGGAACCGAATGGGAGTTCGTGGACGCGGTCGAGGCATCGGCCCAGCAGGGCACGCCCGAGGTCCTGGTCTACCAGAAGACCTCGCCGCGTCTGATCGACATCAACGACGCCGATGCGATCCGCACCGCCATGGCGGATCGGGAGCGACTCGCGTCCTTTTTCCAACGCCATTTCTACAATCCCGACGGCAGCTTCAGCCGCGCCTTCCGCCAGTTCGACAGCGACGCGGGCTTTCGCGATCTGGTCGAGGCCCAGCTGCGCAAGCTGCTCAACCGCCGCATCAGCGCCGAGCGCCGCTTCGCCGCCGGCAGCGAGGACTGGCTCGGCAGCCCCTTTCGCGCGCTCGCGCCATACGATATCGGCGACGACCGTATCTTCACCGGGCGCGAGACCGAGAGCCGCGAGCTAGTCGCACGGCTCGATCGTCTGAGCGAATCCGAACCCGGCCTGCTGCTTCTGAGCGGAGCGAGCGGGACCGGCAAGAGCTCGCTGGTCCGCTGTGGATTGCTGCCACACCTGCTGCGCCCCTTTCTCTTCACCAGCATCGGCGCCTGCCGCTGGTGTCTCCTCGAACCCACGCCCAACGATCCGCTCGTCGCGCTGGCCGCAAAGCTTGCCACGCCAAGCGTGCTGGGCGGCGCGCTCGGCGAACAGGGGCTGGATGGAGAACGCCTCGCCCGACTCCTGGCAACGGACTGTGACGTCGGGGTCGAGCAGATCGGCGCAGCGCTGGAGCGTGCCAGCAGAACGGACCGCGACGCCGGAACGCGCGCGGGCCGAACCCAGCTGATCATCATCCTGGATCCGTTGGATCCCTACCTCCAGCCCGAGCGCATCGATACACCCGAGATCCAAGCGTTCGTCGCGATCCTCGCCGCGCTCGCCCGACACGCATCCGTGTGGGTGATCGCCACGCTGCGCAGTCATCTGCTGCCAAGCCTGGCCCATCTGCCTGCGCTGAACGCGCTGCTCGACGAGCGAGGCTGGTACAGGGTCGAGCCGCCCGCCCCCGCGCGGATCCGCCAGGTGATGGAGATCCCGGGGCGCGTCGCCGGAATCCAATACGAGGAGGCGGGCCGAGGCGCCAGCGGCGGACTGGTCGATGCATTGGAATCCGAGGCCAGCGACCTGAAACACTGGCCGACACTGCTGGAACCTGCGCTGGAGGCGCTCTATCGACTCGCCGCCGAACGCGAGGAGCCGGGCACCCGCCACGGCCGTCTGCTGCGATTCGCCGACTACCGCCAGCTCGGCGGCATCTCGGGAACGCTGGTGAACCGCGCCGATGCACTCTGGAACGGGTTTGAGGATCGAACGCGCGCGGCGTTGCCCAGACTGTGCAGGGCACTGCTGTCGCTCGAAGCCGGACCGCGTTCGCGCCCGACCCCGCGCGCGGCCGATCTCGCGACCCTGGAGCGCGATCCCGGATGCGCAGCCCTCATCGGAGCGCTCACCGAGGCGCGCCTGATCGTACTGGAATCCGTCCCGGACACGACGAGCCGCACCCAGCCGCCCCCGCCCGAACAGGGGGTCATCGCCTATCTCCGTCACGCCCTGAGCCAAACGCGCGAGGAGTGGCGGGCCAAGCGCCGTCTGCGCCGCTCCAAGGGCGGGCTGGATACGCTCATTCAAGACGAGGTCCCCACACCAACCCAGGACGAATCCGATCTGGGCTGGGAGGACTACCGAGCCGTGGCGACCCTCGTCCACCCGGCCTTGATCGAACAGTGGCAACCGATCCGCGACTGGCTCTCACAGCCGAACAATCGCCGCGACCTCAATCTGCGCTATCAGATCGGACGGCAAGCGGCGCTCTGGAAGCGGACCGATTTCAACCGGGAATATCTGCTCGGAGAACTGGGCCACGCCGCCGCACGGCTGTTCGTCGAGAGCCACGCCGAGGAACTGGACCCGCTCGAACGTGATTATCTGGACCATTCCTGGATTCATCTGCGCACGCAGCGACGCCGCAATCGCTGGACCATCGGCTCCATCACCGCCGCCCTGACCCTGTTCGCCGGCATCGCCTTCTATGGCCTCTGGGATGCGAACCATCAGGCCAAGATCAACCAAGTGCGCGGCAGCCTTCTGGAGGCCGATCTCGCCATCCGGCGCGGCGACACGCCAACCGCCGTCGCGCGCGCGCTCGAGGCCGGCCGCTATCTGCCCAAGGAGGCGACCGATACGCTCGGCCGCGCACTCTCATCGAACCGGCTTCTCGCGATGTTAACGCCGAACCAAACGACCGCAGGGCCTTGGATCACCCCGGTCTTCGGCCCCGACGGCAATGCGCTCATCACCGGTTCCCAGAAGCAAGGCATCCGTCTCTGGAGACGCGAGAACCAGGAATTCGAACAGGTCGCCGAACTCGCCGCACCCGGAAACCGGATCGATCGGGTCCGCTTCGCCGGAACGCACGCCGATCCAACCATCATCGGAATCGGCACCGGCGGAGTCTGGCGCCTGCCGATCGCGTCCGATCGACCGCCCGACTGGGACTGCGGCACAAACGCCGACGCCCCCTTGATCCTAGATCCCGAAGGCCGTCATCTCGCCCTGGTCAGCGCCTATCGGAGCGAGAACGCCCAACTCTGCATGATCGACCTCGAACATCCGGGCGAACCTCTGTGGCGGAGCACCGAGTCCGTCGGCACCATCCGCGATCTCGCCTTCGCGCCGGACGGCCAGCGCCTGGTCGCCGCCAACCTGCGTGGATTCGCCCAGGTGCTCGACACCAAGACCGGAGAGGAACGGCTGCGACTGCCGTCCGAGGGCCGCCTCGGCCGTCCCGTCATTCGAGCGATCTTCGACGACAAGGGCGAGCGCGTCGCCGTCGCCGCGCTCGACGAGCGCATCCATCTCTACGATCGCCAGGGCCACAAGACCCAGGAACTGGGGACCGTCAAGCGCGGCAAACGCACCGTGCGCATCCATCAATCCTCCGTCCGCGCCCTCGTCTTCACCTCCGATGGCTCCGGTCTGATCGCGGGCGACTCGGCCGGTCAGTTGGTGCATTGGGATCTGCTCGACGGCAGGGCCGAGGTCCTGGGTCAGCAGGAGCAGGGGATCGATCAGATCGCCGTCACGCAGGAGGTCGACCCGACGCTGGGCGAGAATCTGGTCTTGAGCCTGTCCCTGGACGGCACGGCACGCCTCTGGGCGCTCGAAACGGGTCGCCAGCTCGCAACCCTCAGCCAGCAGACCGCCATCACCCAGGCCGCCTTCAGCCGTAACGGCCAGCGCCTCATGACCAGCTCGTCCAAGAATGGCGCGGCGCGGCTCTGGTCGGTCGCGGCCAACAACCGCCTCGCCTTCCACATGGATCAGGAGGACCACGTTCGGCATCTCGCCATGGCCGAATCCGCAACAGATCTGCTGATCGCCACAGCCGATTACGATGGCCGGGTCGAGCTGTGGCGCCAGGCACGGGGCCAAGAATCGAACCCACCGACGCGCCAGTTCTCACAGATCGCCCACCAGGCCCGGGTGAGACAGGTCGCCTTCTCGCCATCCGGCCGCTGGCTTGCGAGCGCCGGGTCGGACGGCTTCGGCCATCTCTGGGATCTCACCGACGATCACGACTGCGCCCTGCCCGCAGCATCCAAGATCCAATCCTGCCAAACGGCCGGCGACCCCGACTGCCCGGATGTCTATCGCGTCCTGTTCGCCCCAAACGCGAGCTGGCTGATGACGGCCTCCAGCGACTCGGCCCAGCCCGTCAGGCTCTGGGACCCGGCAAGCTGCACGGCGCTCCCCTTGCCGAACGCACTGTCACACTTCGCGGGCCGCATCCGCGCCCTGACGCTGCATGAAGACGGAGACGCAAACCAAGCACTGGTGGCGACCGGCAGCCAGGGTGGGGTCATCCAGGTTCTGCGCCAGAACGCCAGCGGCGACTGGTCGCGGCGCTGTCGCCTGGAGGCGCATACGGCGAGCATCACGGAGCTGGCCTTCTCGCCGGACGGCAAATGGCTCGCCTCCGTGAGCCGGGACGGTCGCGCCGCGCTGATCACACTCACCGAGTCCGAATGCGGCGAGCCCAGCTATCTCGACGCCGGGGCCGGCAGTCTCTACGACGTCCAGTTCGCGCCCGACAGTCGGCGTCTGGTGACGGCGGCCTCAGAGGCCAAGGCGCAGCTCTGGTCGATCGACGGGACTCTGATCGCCGAGCTGAGCGGCCACCAAAACTGGGTCTCATCGGCCCAGTTCAGCCCGGACGGACGCTGGATCCTGACCGCCTCGGGCGACGGAATACTACGGCTCTGGAGAACGCCGACAGGCTCCCGGCATCAAACCCTCGCGCCCTTTCTCAAGCTGGATGCCAATCTGGGCGGGGTGACCCACGCCGCCTTCAGCCCGGACGGCCGTCAGATCGCCGCCGGCTATTGGGAAAACGCCGCGCTGCTCTGGCGACTGTGGAACGAGGGAGAGAAACCCGCGAAGGGGCTAACGCGAACCTGGGGTCGGGACCGCGCCCGACTGGCCCTGATCGAAGAGGCGATACGCTACGCCGAGGAGCACGCACCCTGAGCCCGATCAAGACCGAGGGGTGGAGACCAGCACAGGCTGGACCCGCTCCAGATCGCGCACCACCTCCCCGGCCAGGCGCGCGGCGAGACGACCGAAGGCGGCAGCCATGGCATCTGGGGTACTGACCTCCACGATCTCCTCGCCGCTGTACTGACGCGCCCAGAGCGAGCGCCGATCGTCCGCCGCCACCAGCGACAGATTCAGTGTGGCAGTCACCCGGGGCGGACGGTCCGTCGGCCAGTGCTCGAAACGCTCCACCTCGCCGTTCAGCAGATAATCGGCCCTGACCCGATCCGCAGGGATGGCGACATAGCGGAAGAGTCCGGCCTTGCGAATGGCGCCGACCAGCACTCCGACCATCGCCTGGGGCACGGGCTCGGCCCAGAGCAGGCTGCGGTAGCGCTCGATCATCAAGGGCTGTTCGCGGGTGCGGTAGAGGATCTCGCGTCCGCCGAGGAAACCGCGCGCAGCCAGATCGTTCACCAGCAGAATGGCCGGGGTCTGCGTTCGCGCCTGCGGAACCTGGGTCGGGGATTCGAGCAGGTAATAGCGATCGGGCTCGACCGGCGGAGCGGATCCGCATCCGACGACGAACAGGACGCAGCCAAGGAGTAACAGTGGCGAAATGAGACGGCTCATTGGAACCAGGGTGTCCTGTCCTCCTGTTCGCGGCTCTTGAGGAGGGCCTTGGGATCGTCGCGCAGTTCGCGCGACAGGGCCGAGAGATTGCGCGTCGCCTCCTCCATATTGGCCAGAATCGGGGTCAGCGCCGCCGACAGCTCCTGGAGCAGATATTGGGTGTCGTCGAGCGACTTCTGGAGCGCAGGCCGGTTCTCGCGCACCAGTCCTCGGATGTCGGACGCCAGCGCCCCATAGTTGGTCACGGCACCCTGGATGTCGCCGGTGCTCGACTTCAGCGCGGTCGTCATGCTGGCGAGATTGTCCGACATGACCCGAACCGACCCCAGTATGGCAGCGATGGCCGCTGGATCGACCGACTCCTTGAGCCGTGCTGAGAGCGCCTGCAGATTGGCGAAGGCGCCGGCCAGCCGGTCTCGATTCCCGGACTGGTCGTCGCCGGTGCCGATCAGCAACTCGATAGTCTTGATCTGGTCGCGGATGCTGGCCAATGTCGGGGCGATGGTCTCCTCGACCAGGGCCGTGATCGTCTCGGTGAGCTGACCGAGCCGACCCGCCAGATCGACCTCGCGCCCATCGGCTTCGATGACGGCCCCATCGGCAAGCAGCGCGGACGCGGCTCCGGGCGTAATGCGGATGACATCGCCCGACAGCAGCCCCGCTGCCCCCAACTGGGCACGGCTGTCGCGCGGCACCGGCCAGCCGTCCTTGATCCGAAGCCGGGCGCGAAAACATGGCAGGGCCGCATGGCGACGCGGGGCGTCCTGCGGCGGCGCGGGACAGCGAACGGCATCCGGATCCCGCTGCGGAAAGACGGGCGTCACCCGATCCACCATGCCGATGACATACCCCTCCTGAACCACCTGGATCCCGGCGTCCAGGCCCTCGGCGTCGAGGAAATAGGCGTCGAGATGATAGGCACGGCCGAAGAGCCCCGGCAGCACGAGATAGAAGGCCCCGGCCACGACCAGAACCATCGCCAGTACGAATCCGCCGGCCAGGAGCAGATCGCGATGCTGCGCCCGTGCCCGGCGCTTGCCCGGACCGCCGATCTCGGGCGGCGAATAGAGCCGGTCGAGCCGACCGGAGGTCGAGCGATCGGAGCCGTTCACATCCCACCCCAGAGCGCCGCCCGCAGATCGAGCCGGCTCGCGCTGGCCGCGATCACGGCCTCGGCGGAACCCTCGAACAGCAGACGACCGCGATCCAGCACCGCCACCCGATAGTCGGCGCCGGCGAGGATGTCGGGTCGATTGTCGGTGGCGATCAGGGTCAGCTTAGTGTTCTCCCTCAAGGTGGCCAGAACGGCCAGTGTCTCTTGAATGGCGGCCGGATCCAATCCATCGGAGAAGCCGTCCCAGATCAACAGGCTCGGCCGATGGATGAGCGCCCGCGCCAGTTCCACCCGGCGCTGCTGGCCGAGCGAGAGTGCGCGCGGCGGATGATTCTCCAAGCCGTCGAGCTGCAGCAGCGTCATCACCAGCCGCGCCTCGTAGGCCATCTGATCGCGGCTCATGGGCGAATCGCGCAGCGGCAGCAGCAGGTTCTCCAGCACGCTGTATCCGGCGAGAAGCGATCCACCCTGGAGCACAGCGCCCATGCGGGCGCGCAAGGCCCGCATCGCACGCCCATTCAAGGCCGCAAGGTCCTGCCCCAGAACCCGGATTGTACCCGCCGAAGGCGAATCCAGACCAAGGACGAGTCGCATCAGCAGCGACTTGCCGGCGCCGTTCGGTCCGACGATCAGCAGCCAGTCGCCTTGCGGCAACCGCAAGCGAATATCGCTCAGGGCCGCGCGTCCCTTCACATGCTGGAAGATCCCGTCCAGATCCAGTGCATCGGCCATGGCCTCAGTCCCCGACCAGCAGCACGACCGCGAGATCCGCGAGCAGGATGGCGCTCACCGCGCCGATCATGGTACGGGTCGCGGCCTGGGCGATCCCCTGCGGATCGCGACCGGCGGCAGTACCGTGGACGGTCGCGATCAAGGCGATCAGCACGGCGAACAGCACGGGCTTGAGCAGCGCCTCGACCAGATCACCCGAACTCAGCGCGCGCTCCAGCGCGTCGAGGAAGAGCACGGGCGGCAGGCCCGACATCGCCCACAACCAGATCCCGGCGGCGCCGAAGGTGACGAGAGATCCCCAGACGGTGAAGGCGAAACTCATGAGCAGCATGGCGAGCAGCACCGGCCCCAGGGTGAAGCGGATCGGATCGATGCCGTTGACAAGGAGCCCATCCATCTCGCCGCTCGCCGCCAGCGTCGCCTGGCGCACTGCCAGTGCGACACCGGCCCGCCCGGCCACCAGGATACCGACCAGAATGGGGACCACCTCCACCACGATACCGTAGCTGACCGAAAGCAGGACCAGCCCAGGCAGATCGAACTGGGCCAGGAAGGACTGGGCCTGGCGCCCCAAAATGATCCCGACGGCACCCGCCACCAGCGTCATCGCCGGCAGAATGGACAGCCCGGCCTGACGCAGCGCGATCGCAAAGGCCGGCAGATCCAGACGCGACCGACCGACGAGGATGCGCGCATAGAGCCCGAGACAGGACGCCAGCGCCAGAAAGGCCAGTCCCAGCTGCTCGATCCAACCGTTCAGGCCGCTCAGCGGCGGGGCTGGCTCGCGATCTGGACGCAGAAACGCATGGCGTTTGCGGATGAACATCGCGGATCAGTACTCGAAATCCCAGACGAGACTGCGCCGGCCGATCCGAACCCGCTTCGCGGGCGTTGGCGTCTCGGGCCGATTATCCAGCGCAACCAGGATCTCGGCGCGCTCGGCCTGCCAGCGCTCGAGCTCCACCGGACCCGAGAAACCGATGCGCCGCTCGGCCCGCGCGGCGAGGTCGAGCAGATCCACGCGGGACGCGCTGTCCGCCTGACGCGCAAGCAGATCGGGAATCGGCTCGGGCAGAAGCCAGAAAAGCCCGGCCCCGGCGCGCTCCATGGCCGCGCGCACCAGTTGGCGTGCCAACGCAGACCCGAGCGTCGAGGCGCAGACCAGTGCCCGGTCGGGGTAGCGCCGAACCAATCGTTCCAACAGCGGACGCAGCAGACGGCGCTGACCGCGCCGGTCGAGCGCCGCTCCAGGTGCGTCCGCAATGGCCAGGATGAGCATGCGTACCACACCCAGCCCGGAGCGCGCGAGCAGGCTCGGCACACCGCGCACGGCGAAACGGTCGAGATCCTTCATGGACTCCGACAGCTCGGCGTAAGGGATCAGCTGCGGATGATGCTTGAGTGCATTGTCGCGCTCGGGCGCATGGGTCCAGCCGTCCAGATAACGGTCGGCCGCCCAGCGCTGGTGCTCGATGACCGCGAGCCGCTCGACCTCCAGCGGGGTGAAGGCGAACGACTCGACCATCTCCTCGGCCACCGCACCGCAATCCGTGAGCGCCAGTTTGGCCCAGAGATGATCCGCCTGGTGCCGATTGGCCTGACGATAGGAGACAGGGAGCGTCTCCCAGGGTTGGCCGGCCGGTTCGCGGTCCGGATCCCGCCCCTGCGCGGCGATGCTGTCGCGATAGTGCCGATGGATGGATTGGGCCATCTCGTCGCCGACACCATCGAGCAGGACGCCCGGGCGACAGACCTCGCGGATGCTGGACACAGGGACGATCTGTCCGTCCCAATCGCCCACCTCGCCATCCGCAACAGAGTCGCCGATCTCGACCAGGATCGCGGGCGAGACACCCTGAACCTGGGCGATGGTCGCCGCCAACGACCGGGCCGTATCGACCACTCGATACAGCGAATCCGGTAGACAGACGAACGCCTGGGTCACCGGTGGGAGTCCCTCCAGCGCGGGCCGATCGAGCCGGTCGAACCTCAGCTCGGCGATCTGTCCGGCCTGGGGATAGTCCTTCGAGAGGATCGCCGCCACCCGCTGCGGATCGATGTCGAGAATGGTCACGGTCGGCCTGGCCTCGCCATATTGGATGAGGCGCAACGCCTGGAGCAGTACGGCAGGCGCCGGATGCTCGAATCCAGCCAGAAGCAGATGCGGAACCTGTCCGAAGCGCGGATCCATGCCACGGTGCAACGGCCAGGCCGTCAGCAAGGCCCGCGCCGCCCGGGTCTCGACCGAGAAGGTCTCCAAACGCAATGAATGATGCGGATCGAGCGGCGGCAATTCGGGCGACGGATCACGCCGATGCATGAGGATGACCCGCAGAGGGGTGCCACGAGACCAGCGCCCAACGCGCCGACGCTCCGAGCAACACGCGAGGATCGCCGCCGGATCGGACGGTTCGGCCAGGACCAGGGTGCGCATGCGTCTCGGACGGATGGTCTCCAATTGATCCTGGGGGATCTGGACCGCCACGCGCTCACCCTCACGCAGTCCGCTCACCACCTGGTCAACCAGCGGGGCGGAGCCGAGCACATGGATGGGGGGCGGGCCGAACACGCTAGGCCCCGCTCAACCGCCGAGGGCGCGCGCCAGGATCTCGGGCAGACGCCGTGGCGCCTGCGCCAGATCCAGGAACTGGACCAGGGCCCGCTCACGCGGACCTGAGGGAATCTCTGGAATATCGCGACCGCTCCGCCAGGCATCGGCCAGCAGGTCGGCGGTGCCGCCACTGCCGTCCAGTACCACCAGCGAACGCCCGGCGCGAAGCGCGACCGAGACATCCAGCCGGGTGATCTGTCCACCGGCAGCGACCAGGGTCAGAACCGGGCGACCGGCGGCCAAGACCGATGCCGTTGCCTCGATCCAAGCGGACTCGTCGCCCCAGCGCACGCCGGGCACCAGGATGAAATGCGAGTGGTAGGGATCGAGCCGCGCGCCTGGATTCAGACGCGGATCCGGGGCTGTGGCGGACAGATGCTGGACCCGCGCCGAATCGGGCAGGGTTTCGGAATCGATGGTGCCGGACGCAGCGACCCCGATCAGCGGGAAACGTGCCGCGTGCCGTCGACGCACATCGCCGATCAGACGCATGACCCCGAAGGCTGTGCCACCGTCGACCAGGGCAGCGCCCAAACGGTCGAGACAGGGAAGGATCGACTCGAACGTCCGCCGCAGCGGATCCGCGACCGTCGGATCCAGATTGGCCGCGCCGCCGACCAGCACCAGAACCGGCATCGGCCCGGCCAGACCGAGCGAGGCGAGTGCCGCCGCCAACTCGGAGCGGTCGGGCCGGCATTCGGCCGCGACGGCATCGCCGGAGGGCTGGCGGGGCGCATCCATCAGGCGTATCGCCTCGATGGGACCATTCGGGATGGAGCCATTCGGATCGCGGACAACGCTGGAATCGGATACATCATTCGGAGACGTGAAGGATCTCGCCCTGCCGATCCACCACGCTCACCCGCATCGGGATCCCCTCGCGGATGCTCGCCGAGACCACGCAGAAGTCCTCGAACAACGCCTTGCAGCGTTTGAAACGCGCGGCCTCCTTGACGACATCGGCGACGATGAGCTTGATCTCCAGGCTGCCGATGCGCAATCGCTTACGTTCGTTGCGCACCAGGATGCAGGTCGCTTCGGCCGTCAGGCAATCGGCCGGTGGCTCCTCCTTGAAGACGCAATAGAGCAGGCTCGCGCTCAGACAATTGGCCGCTGCGGCGGCCAGCATGCGCGAGGCGTTCGGCCCCTGCTGCTCGCCGAGCGGAGGTGGCTCGTCCATCAGCAGATCCGGGACCCGCTTCCAATCGAACGCGGCCTTGATCTGGAACCCTTCACCCTGTTCAAGATGGATGGTGAAACGACCTTCTTCGGACATGCGACCTCCTGAATTCGGGTCCTGGACGATAAAATCGATCAGGATGGATACGACCCGGCGTCGGCCAAGGCGAGCAAACGCTCCTGGCGACGATGGAGCGTCTTGGAGTCCCGAGCGCCGCGCACACCAGCGGCACGAAACGAGTCGGGATCCGCCACGAAGGCGCGCCAGTCTCCACTTGGGATCAGTGGCCGCCCCTCTAAGGAACCGCGATAGACATAGACCCAAGCTCGACCATAAGGCGTCGGAATCGGCCGCCGGTCGTAGAGACGCGGATAGTCCTCCAGCCGATCGAGGCGGCGCAAACCGGCCCCATCGACGTGATAAACCTCGCCATGGACCGCCGTCGAGCCGCCTCGCGCGAGACCTGGGTAGGCCCCGAGCAGATGGAGCGTAAAACAGGGGACCGTGCGGTGCGGGCCAAGGAATTCGGCCCCATCCAGCAGATAGTGGTTCACATCGCCACGCAATAGCGTGCCGTAGACGAAGACACGGTGATGCACGGTCGACTCAGGGCTCGATACGGGTGCCGAGCACCTCAAGGAATCGGCGCATCCATTCGGGATGTGCCGGCCAGGCCGGGGCGGTGACCAGGGTACCGTCGACATAGGCGTTGGAGAAGGTCTCGTTCACCTCACACCAGGTCGCCCCCCCCAATTCCACCTCTGGACGCACGGCCGGATAGGCGGTGCAGCGGCGGCCCTCGAGCGCACCGGCCGCAGCCAGGATCTGTTGACCGTGACAGACGGAGGCGATGGGTTTGTCGCCAGCCGCGAAATGACGCACGATCTCAATGATGTGTGGATTCAGACGCAGATACTCGGGTGCACGTCCGCCGGGGATGACCAGGGCATCGTACTTGGCCGGATCGACCGTCGCGAAATCGGCGTTGATGGCAAACCGGTGACCGGGCTTCTCACTGTAGGTCTGATCGCCCTCGAAGTCATGGATCGCGGTACGCACGAAGTCGCCGGGCATTTTGCCCGGACAGACCGCGTGGACCTTGTGCCCGACCATCTGTAGCATCTGGAAGGGCACCATCGCCTCATAGTCCTCGACGTAGTCGCCGACCAGCATCAGAATCTTTTTTGCAGCCATGGGATGAGGCCTCCATCGGATCGCATCGATTGGAAAGGCAAAACTATAGCATTTAGTCCCTGAAGGCTTGGACAAGATATCGCAGTGCCACCCACGCGATCTCCCGCCTCCATGACACGCGGGCTAACCGCCCCCCTTGAACGCACGATCGAACACCCGCTTCCGGACAGAAATCACGCATGAAAACACCCGACCTCTGGCCACTCCTGAAACCGCTTGCCTTCCAGATGGATCCCGAACGCGCGCATCGGCACGCGCTCGGACTGCTGTCACGCTGGTCGAACCTCTTCGACGGCAAACTTGGCGACACCGACATCGCCCGTCGCCCCTCGCTGGCCGTCGAGGCCATGGGATTGCGTTTCCCAAACCCGATCGGACTGGCCGCCGGACTGGACAAGAACGCCGAGGCGATCCCGGCCTGGCAGAGTCTCGGCTTCGGCTTCATTGAGGTGGGCACGGTCACGGCGCTGGCACAGCCGGGCAATCCGCAGCCGCGTCTGTTCCGACTGCCCGAGGACAGGGCGATCATCAACCGCATGGGCTTCAACAACGCCGGTGCCGACGCGATGGGACGCCGGCTGGAACGGGTGCGCGCACGCGGGCTGTTGCAGGTTCCGCTCGGGGTGAATCTGGGCAAGTCCAAGGTCACGCCCGCCGAGGAGGCCGCCCAGGACTATCGCCGCAGCTTCGAGCGCCTCGGCGAGCTGGCCGACTACGTGGTCGTCAATATCTCCAGCCCCAACACGCCCGGACTGCGCGATCTGCAACGGGTCGATGAGGTGGAGCGCATCATCGGCGCCATCCAGGAGCCCAATCAGCGCCTGAGCCAACCGCGACCGCTCCTGGTCAAACTGGCGCCCGACCTGGCCGACGCCGACGCCATCGCCTGTGCCCGAGCCGCGCTCGAGGCCGGCTGCGCCGGACTCATCCTGACCAACACCACCATTCGCTTCGACGGACTCAAAAGCGCGACCGAGGGACTGAGCGGCGGGCTCTCGGGACGCCCGCTGCAGGAACGCAGCACCCAATTGCTCGCGCGGGTGCGCGCCGAGATCGGGCCGGATCCGATCCTGATCGGCGTCGGCGGCATCATGGATCCGGAGGGCGCGGCCGCCAAGCTCGACGCGGGCGCCAACCTCATTCAGGTCTATACGGGTCTAATCTATGGAGGACCGGGATTCGTTCGCGAACTGCTCTCGGCCTTGGCCCAACAAGGCCGCTGAACCCGAGGCGCGGCGTGACGGCGTGTCAGAGCGGCCAGACCAGGTGCAGATCTTTGGGCGGAAGCGGGTGACAGAAGAAAAAACCCTGTCCCTCGTCACAGCCTTCGAGACGCAGTATGTCCGCCTGCTCGGCAGTCTCGACGCCTTCGGCGAAGATCTCCAGACCCAGGCCGCGAGCCAGCCCGGAGATGGCGCGCACCAGGATTCGTCCACCCGAATCGGCCGCTAGGGACTCCACGATGGAGCGATCGATCTTGAGCCTCTTGAGCGGCAGGCGCTGCAGACTCGCCAGGGCCGGACTTGCGACCCCAAAGTCGTCGATCGCCAATGTGACGCCCATGGCGCTCAGAGCGGAGAGATTGGCAAGCGACGCCTCCGAGCAGCGCACCAGTTTGGACTCCGCCACCTCCAGCTCCAGACGCTCGGGCGCAATGCCGTAATGCTCCAGGGTCTCCCGGATACGGGGAACGAGATCCTCGTTCGACAGCTCGCGCACGCTGAGATTCATGGCCAGGCGCGGCACCTTCACACCGCTCTGGTCCCAGTGCGCGAGCTGCCGGCAGCCCTGCTCCAGGATCCAATAGCCGAGCGCATCGATCAGACCCAACTCCTCGGTCATCGGCAGAAAGCGCTCAGGCGGAAGCAGACCCAGCTCGGGATGACGCCAGCGACAGAGTATCTCAACGCCCCGCAGGCGTCGGCCATCCAACGTCAGCTGCGGCTGATAATGGAGGACGAACTCCTCGCGGCTCAGCGCACCGCGCAGCTCATGCTCCAGTTTCAGACGTTGAGCGACCCCCTCGGACATGAGCGGCTCGAAGAAGCTGAAGGCGTTGCGCCCAGCATTCTTGGCCTGGTACATCGCGATGTCCGCGTGACGCACCAGGCTCTCGATGTCGCAACCGTCCTGCGGATAGAGGCTGATCCCGATGCTGGCGGTAATGAAGAGCTCCTGACTCTCGACCGATAGCGGCTGGGCGAAGATCTCCATCAGGCGATCGGCGAATCGAGCAGCGAATCGGGGCGCGGGAATGTCCTCGAGGACAATGACGAACTCGTCTCCACCCAGACGCGCGATGGTGTCCACCGAGCGCACCTGATGCCCCAGAATGGCGGCGACCTGCTTCAACAGCGCGTCGCCGAATAGATGCCCGAGCGTGTCGTTGATGTCCTTGAAACGATCCAGATCGATAAACAGCAGGGCGAACTGGCGCTGATAGCGTTCGGCGCGCTGAATGCACTCCGACAGACGTTTCTGGAACAGGGCACGATTCGGCAGCTCGGTCAGCGGATCGTGGTTGGCCAGGAACTCGAGCCTCTCCTCCGCGCGCTTGATATGGCTGATATCGCTGAAGACGCCGACATAGTGGGTCAGCTCTCCCGCATCGTCCAAGACCGAGCTCAGGGTCAGCAGAACCGGAAAGATCTCGCCGTTCTTGTTGCGGTCCCAAAGCTCACCGCGCCAATGCCCATGGTCCGAAAGCCCACGCCACATCCTGTCGTAAAAGTCGTCCCCCTGGCGTCCGGAGCGCAACAGCTTCGGTGTGCCGCCGAGCGCCTCGGCCTCGCTGTATCCGGTGATCTCGGTGAAGGCGCGGTTCACCGCCAGAATGCGGGCCTCCGGATCGGTGATGATGACGCCCTCGGCGGTGCTCTCGAAGACGCGGGCGGCCTGACGCAGCGCCTTCTCCGCCTCAACTCGGGCAGTGATGTCCTGGATGGCGCCCAACAGCCGGACCACTGAACCGGCATACTGCAAGGGCTGACAGGTGATCTGCAACCAGCGCTGCGAATCGCTGCTGGCATCAAGGCGTACGCTCAGATCGAAAGCGATTCCCTCGTTCGAGGCACGGTCGAGCGCGGCGCACAGCACGGCCGCATCTTTGGGATGGAACTGTTCAAGACAGCGGTCGACCGAGAGCGCACTCCCCTCCGGCAGCGCAAAGAGCTCATAGGTCCCGCGCGTCCAACGCATCTCCTGACTCGCCGGATCCAGCTCCCAACCACCAATCTTGGCCATGCGACCGGTCGCATTGAGGAACGCCTCGCTACGCTTGAGCGCCTCCTCGGCCCGCTTGTGCTCCGTGATATCGCGATTCACGCCACGCCAGCCGAGAAAGTCGCCTGTGTCGTTGAAGACCGGATTGAAAATCTGTTCGATCCACCGCTCGCTGCCGTCGCGCGCGAGCAGACGGAACTCGAATCCGTCCTGGGTCGCGCCATGATCGAGCTCCAGACGCGCGCGTTTGGCCTCCCAGTGCGTGCGATCGTCTGGATGAACCAGTCGGGACAGAAGCGAGGAATCGGATTCGAACGCGGCCGCCGCGTACCCGGTGATACGTTCGCAGGCCGGCGAGACGTAGAGATAGCGTCCGTTCGGCCCAAGCCAGTACTCCCATTCGGAGCTGAATTCGGCGAGTACGCGGTAACGCTCGCGGGTCTCGCGCAATCGGCGCTCGTCGTACCGACGACCGAGAAATCCCTCGATATGGGCCGCGACCGCATCCAGTAGACGGAGCTCCTCGTCAAGGAAGGGCACGTCCTCATCGACGAGCGGCGGCCGTTCGCGATAGACGAGCCGGATGTCGCCCCGGGTGCTGTCCGGCAGAACCAGATCGACTCGCCGTTCCCAGGCGGTCTCGACGAACCCGGCCGTTTGGACGTCGCCATCCGGCAACCGAATCCGAGCCTCGGCGATATCGGAGAAACGGCACGCCCAACGCAAGCGCTCGACGACCCGCTGCAGAACCTCCTCGACCGGCGCCTCCAGACGCGAGGTCTCGGCTAAGATGTCATGCAGCGCCGACAACTCCTTCAGGCGCTCACGCAGCTTGGATTCGCTGCGACGCAGACGCGCGCTCGACTCGTCAAGGGCACAACGCTGAGCGACCGAATCGGTGCGGTCGATCACGGCACAGACATACTGTTCGATCTCGCCCAGCGAGGTTCTCAGCGGGGCGATATGAAGATCCCCGATGAAGCCACCCTGACGACCGCTGCGGAAACGGGTCTCCGGTAGCTCCAGCCCATGGTCGGCGTGCAGATTGGACCAGGCATCGATCACGGCGGCTCGGTCGGACTCCTCGATCAGGCGAGCGAAGAAGTGCTGCCGCAGATGGTTGCCGGCCAGCCCAAACAGCGACTGGGCGGCCGGATTGGCCTCCAGCACCAGCCCCTTGCGATTGATCACCAGTTCGGCCACCGGCAGCGAGTTGAAGAAGGCGGCGAAGCGCGCGAGCGCCTCTTGGATCTGATGCTGACCGCGCTGCAGCTCCTCGTTCTGGATCTCCAGCTCGGCCAGGTAGATGCGCTGGTTCTCGAGCAGCGATGCCAGATTCTGATCGCCCTGTTCCAGCAGGGCGTCGGCCAACTTGAAACGACCCTCGCGCAGGAGTTCCGCCGCGCGCCGACGGACCTGCTCGGCGGACGCCTCGGTCATATCGTCGGTATCGGGCGCCGTGCGCGACTCCAAGTCGTCCGGAGCCGCAACGCGATCATTGCGCATGCGACTCACCCGCCCATTTGGTGACATCGATGTGGCTCACCACCACCCCACCGGCCGAATGCGCGATCGGTGCCGCATGCATGAGGAACCAGCGTGATTGTTCGGGCGAATCGCAGGGATATTCCATCAAGAACGACGGGGCCTCGCCGCTCAGGACCCGCATGAGACCCTCGCGTGCCTCGCCCGCCTTGGAATCCTCGGACGCCAGATTGAGATCGCAGGCATCGAGATAATTGACTCCCACACCCGAACGCAGCAGCTCGGGATCGCCGTTCTCGGCGGCGAACCGGCGCCAGGCACTGTTCACCAGCGTGATCACGCCCTCGCGGTCGAGCACCGCCACATGCTCCGGCAGCGAGTCCAGCACTGCCTGTAGCCGCTCCACATCGCGCAGGCTGTTGATGTCGACGAAGGTCGCGACCGCACCGCGCGACTCGCCGGAGCGCATGAAATAGGGCAGGACCCGCGCCAGATAATGCCGACCGTTCGCGGCCTCGATCTCGTGCTGCAGCATCTCGCCGGAGTCGATGGTGCGGCGCAACTCCGAAATGAAAGCGGGAGACTGCAGCAGATTGCTGAAGTCGTCGATCGGGCGCCCCAGATCGGAGTCGCGGATCTTGAAGAGCGCCGTGGCCTCGGGGGTAAAACGCGTCAGACGCAGCTTCGAATCCACGAATAGGGTCGCGATCGAGGCCGCCTTGGCCATGCCGTCGAGGTCGGCGTTGAGCCGGTTGAGAATCTCGATCTTCTCCTGATTCTCGGCATTGACCGTATAGAGTTCCTCGTTAACGGACTGCAGCTCCTCGTTCGAGCTCTGCAGTTCCTCGTTCGAGGCCATGAGCTCCTCGTTGGTCGCCTGCAATTCTTCGTTGGCCGTCTCCAGCTCCTCAATCGTGGCCTGAAGGCTCTCGCGGGTCGCCGCCAGCTCGCGCTCCAGGTTCTCGATACGCTGGGCGGTCTCGCGATCGAGACTGATGACCTCGATGTCGGCTGGAGACTTCTTGGTCTCCACCTCAACGGGACCGCGCTGAACGCGCGCCCCACCCTCTCCTTTGACATCCAGCTCCCCCTCCTCCGGCTCGAACGAGAGCAGCAGATGGAGTTCGCCATACGATGGCTCGACCGGCCGTGCCACCAGACGCAAGCGCTCGACGCCACGCTCGGACAGGGTGACCCCGAGCAGATCCGAACTTAGCGGCGCCCGATCGCGGGCCGCCTTGTGGAGCAGTGCCTTGGCAATCGATACCAGGGTATTGGGTAGAAGCTTGCCGAGATCCAGGCTGACGCTGCCCTCCCCGATCCTCAGGTAGTGGCCGACGTCGCCGAAGACGTGCAGCAGATCGTGCCGCTGATTGAGCAACAGGCTCGTGGGCGCATAGGTGTGCAGCAACAGTGACTGGGCCGCGTCGATCACGGCGGCATCGCTACCCGTGGAGGGCGGGTGGACCGACGCGCGCGGCTTGGAATCGCTCATGGCATGGCGCGACAGTGGCGAGTTGGCGAGGTCAAGCGGAAGCGAAACGTGCCGCAGGATGCGATAGATCTTGTGCTTCGAGCTGACGGCCGTGAAATCCGTCTGCAGATTGGCGATCGTCTCGCTCGGTCCGAGCAAGAGAAAACCGCCGGGCGCCATGGCGTATTGCAGCCTCCGCAAGACGCGTTCCTGTGCCTCTGAGCGAAAATAAATCAGCAGATTGCGACAGGACACCAGATCCATCCGAGTGAACGGCGGATCCTCCAGCACATTATGCCGGGCAAAGATGATGCTCTGGCGAATCTCTGGGCGCACCATGAAGTGGTTGCCTCGACGCGTGAAGAACTTCTCCAGACGCTCGGGCGAGAGTTCGGTCGTGATCGCCTCGGAGAAGACGCCGGCTCCCGCAGTCTCGATGTTCTGAGGCTCGACGTCCGTGGCGAACAGCTTGAAGTTGGGCCAGCGCCTGCATTGCTCGAAGGCCTCTGCGAAGAGAATCGCCAAGGTATAGGCCTCCTCACCAGTCGCAACGCCTGGAGCCCAAACCCGGATCGGCTGATTGTCTCCACGCTCGTCGACGATGGTCTTGATGGCCGTTTCGGCGAGGGTATCGAACGTCTCGGGATCGCGGAAGAAGCTGGTGACGGGGATCAGCAGCTCGCGACGCAGGGTGGCCAATTCAGCCCGATCGGACTCCAGCAGTCGGGCGTAGCTGAGCAGATCCGGAGTCTGTCGCACCTGCATGCGCCGCTCCATGCGCCGCATGACCGTCGCCGGTTTGTAGTCACGAAAGTTGATACCGCCCGAGTGCTGGAGGAGATGCATGATCTCCTCATGGGCATTTTCCTTGTCGATCTCGTGATAGAGCACTGGGGTGTGGGTCTTGGCCTGGGGCAGCTGATGGATGTGTGCCACCAGACGCGGTCCCAACTCGTCCGGAGCCATGATGGCATCCACCAAACCGGTCGCGATCACGCTTCTGGGCATGCCGTCGAACTTGGCCGATTCCGGATCCTGGGCGAGCAGAAAGCCGCCGGAGTCGTTGATCGCCACGGCCCCGCGCGTGCCGTCCGATCCGGTACCGGACAGAATCACGCCGATCGCGCGATTGCCGAACTCCTTGGCGAGCGAACAGAAGAAGAGATCGATCGGAAGCGTCAGTCCGCGCGGATTCTTGGGGCTCAACCGCAACGCATCGCGCAAGACGGTCATCAGGCTGGCCGGTGGGATCAGATGAACCCGGTCGGCCTCGATCCGCATATCGTGCGCAACCGTGACCACCGGCATCGAGGTATGGCGCGCGAGCAGACTGGCCATCATGCTCTTATGATCCGGTGACAGATGCTGGATCACCACGAAGGCGGCCCCGGTTTTCTCGGGCATCCCCTGAAAAAAGCGCTCTAGCGCATCCAGCCCGCCGGCCGATGCGCCGATGGCCACGACATAGCCATCGAACGAGTTGTACACCTTCCCAGAAGGCTGCACCTCAAGATGATCTGTCTCTGTCGCCTCTGACATAGGATGAATTCCGCAGTGACTGCTTGATCTAGGGCCGATAGGACGCGTGGCGCTAGGCGCCGCGACAAGATAAAAGCATAACGGATCCAGAATCCCATGGCCGCATTTCGGACACGCATGGCGTGAAAACCAGATCATCTAGCCAAACGCGACCGCGACCGCAAGCCAGTCGAGGCGGAGATCGCAGAGAACAGAGCGGGATCGCGCGTCGAACCATGGAGGAAGAGGCATCCCCGAACCACAGGGAATCCGGTAGATGCCGTTACCTTATCTTCAGTGGCGAGTTTCGACTGGTTTGGACAACAGCACGCCGTCCAGCATCTGCATCGCCCCGACGCCGAGCAGGCCGCCAATGAGCATCGCCAAATAGATGACGGCCAGGGGCTGCTCCAGAAGCGCGAATCCAAGCAAACCCAGTCCGGCCCCCAACTCGATGGCGCCGTTGCGCCAGCGCATCTTCACCAGCCCTCCCTGCCGAGGACGCACCTTGGGGGTGCGGACGAATTCGGTCTGATGCCCCATCAGTGCCTCGACACCGGCGCGCGCGTTCGAGAGCAGCAGACCGCTCGTCAGAACCAGCGCGCCCAGCACCTCGGTCGCTGTGCGCCGCAGGGAGCTACGCGGGCCGGCCAGGACCAGGAAACCGATCGGAGCGGCGAAGCCCAGGATCGAGGTCACGATAGCGACCCGTCCGAGCGTCTCGCCACCGACCGCCGCACCCGCCATGAAGGGTAGCCCCATAAACAAACAGGCCGAGCCGATCACGAAGGCGAGCGGCTGCCCCATCTGCAGACTCACCATCAGACGCTGCCAGAAGGGAAGCGGACTGGCGCGCCAGACTCGGGGCGTCAGCTTGATCGAGCACTGTACGAAGCCCTTGGTCCAGCGGAATTGCTGGACCCGCCAGGCTCGCGTCGAGACCGGCAGCACGCCGGGAACCGTCACATCCTTCATATAGCCGGAACGCCAGCCGCGCAGCCGTGCCCGCAAACTGAGATCCAGATCCTCGGTCAGGGTGTCGCCCTCCCAACCGCCGGCATCTAGGATGGCGGCGCGGCGCCAGACGCCGCAGGTCCCGTTGAACGGAACCGGCAGACCCAGACGCCAGCGCGCCTCCTGCTCCACGCAGAAGTGCGAGTCGAGCAGACGTGCCTGAATGCGGGTGAGAAGACTCTCTTCGCGATTGATGTGAGCCCAGCGGGTCTGGACATAGGCCAGATCGGATCCGGCGACCAGAGCGCCCACCGTCTTGCGCAGAAAATCGGGAGGCGGGATGAAATCGGCGTCGAACATGGCAACGAAGGGTGCGTCCGAACGCTCCAGCCCGGCGGCGAGCGCACCGGCCTTGAAGGCGGTCCGGTCGACACGGTGAAGCAGTTCGATCTGCACACCCTCTTTGTGCAGCTCGGCGACGGCGTGGCGGCTCAGGGCGAGCGAACCGTCGATGCTGTCATCCAGCACCTGGATCTCCAGACGGTCACGCGGCCAGTCGATCGCCACGACGGCGTCCAGAATCCGCTCGACCAGCTCTCCTTCGTTAAAGAGCGGGAGCTGGATCAAAACCTTGGGCAGATCGGATTCGGCTGGGGTCGCGATGGGAAGCTTACGCGCTGGCGCCAGCAGCCGAATCAGCGTCAGCAAGGCAAGGTTGAGTGAAAAGATCGCCAAGATGGCGAGACCGAAAGTGAGGAAAAGCTCGATCGAAGGTTCCGCCGCAAGCATGAGTTGCGTGTCCGTATAGTTGAATAGATGGTTGAAGGAGGGTATCTGGACCGCGAACAGGGCGCCGCATTGAACGGAGAGGTAGTTGGAAACGCGAGTTGGAGCCGGATTCCGAGTGCCGGATTGCGATGCCGCGCGTTATCACAGGCGTGACAGCATAGGGCCGTGCGATATGCACAGCAAGCCCCCTCACTCATGAGGGAATATACAGCGGAATCCCGCACGCTCGCGGCCCGAAAACGAGGCGCATGCAGGAGGGTGGCCGCGAAGGGGCCGGGGTCGGCGACGAAACCGAGAGATGCCTCGGCGCCAAGCGAAGAATAAAGCCGTCCATGGCGCGATGTAGCAACTGGTTCGTCCGTCGTCAGCGCGCAAGCACCTCGGTTTCCACCATATCCATCGAGACTCGCTCACCCGTGTGACAGAAAGCGGTCGCCTCGTTGGGTCCAGAATGATGGTCAGGCGCGATCGTAAGACGAGGACTGACGAAAGAGGCCGATCGACGAACGGCTACGGATACGTTCCGCTCGCGTCGATCGGCGATACCGCGAACCTGCAGGGTACCACCTTCGGCGGGTCACCGTGCGGAGGTCGAGGCCTTCGAATCGAGATCCAGAAGCGAGCCGAGGTCAGCCTTGCTCGCCGGTGATGCGCTCGAACTTGGCGCGCAACGCCTCTTCGGTCTCCTCGTGATCCGGATCCTTGATGATGCAGTCGACCGGGCAAACCTCGACGCACTGCGAGGTCTCGTAGTGACCGACACACTCGGTGCAAAGGCTCGCCTCGATCACATAGGTCTCGTCGCCCTGGGAGATGGCGCCGTTGGGACACTCGGGTTCGCACACATCGCAATTGATGCATTCATCGGTAATCATCAATGCCATGGAATTACTCCTTAAATCTGCTCGTTCAGTGATGAGTTCGTGAGCTGACGAACTCGTTCAGTGATGATGTTGTAGCGCGCGGATCTTATCCAAACCGCTCCTTCAATGCAGCCTGCACCGTCGGCGTCACGAAGGCAGACACGTCACCCTTGAGACGGGCGATCTCCCGAACCAGCGAGGACGAGATATAGGTGTATTTCTCGGCCGGGGTCAGAAAGAGCGTTTCGACATCGGGCGCCATGTGGCGGTTCATCCCAGCCAGCTGGAACTCGTACTCGAAATCCGACACCGCCCGCAAACCACGCATGATGACGCTCACGCCCAGCTTGCGGGTGAACTCGACCAACAATCCCGAAAACGGAACGATCTCGACGTTCGGCTGGTCCCCGAGACTGCTACGCACCAGATCCACGCGCTCCTCGGTCGAAAACAGGGGCGCCTTGCCTGTGTCGGCCGCAACGGCGACGACGACCCGGTCGAACAGACGCGCCGCCCGATGGACCAGATCGACATGACCGTTGGTGATGGGATCGAATGTCCCCGGATAGACCACGCTACGCAAATCTAGGATCCTCTTGCGATGAAAAACCGGCCGCGCCATTCCCCCGCAGGAGCCGGAAACGATCACGGCGAGACCGGCCTTGCGGCCCGATCAGACATTCGAGCCGACTTGCGGTAGGCCCAAACAACCGAGGCATGACACCAACATACGTCATCAAGGACCTACGGTCCCACTATCGGCGCGCACCATAGCACAAACCCGAGTGAAACGCTGCGTCCGTCATGCGACATCCAGCAACGGGGGCATCGCCTTATCGCCCTAGCCCCTATCCGCCACGATGGCGAGACCATAACGCACCTGTCCCGCCGTCTTCTCTCGCACCAAATCCCAATCGGCCGGCAGATCCGGGAAGCCCGGCTTGGCCGCTGATTCGAGATAGACCCTGGACCCAGGGGCCAACCAGCCATTGCCCGCCAAACGCGCGCAGGCCGATTCGAGCAGGTCGTCGGCAAAGGGCGGATCCAGGAAGACCAGATCGAATGGACGACCCGAGCCTTCGAGCCACTCCAGACTGTCGGCCTGATGGACGCTGACCGCCTCCAAGGCGAGGGTTTCGGCATTGCACCGCAGCTGGTGCACCACCTTCGGCGCGCGCTCGAGCATCACGACCTCGCCCGCGCCGCGCGAGGCGGCCTCGAACCCGAGCGCGCCACTACCGGAGAAGACGTCCAGACAGCGCGCGCCTTCGATGATGGGCGCGACCCAGTTGAAGAGCGTCTCGCGCACCCGGTCCGATGTCGGCCTCAGCCCCAGCTGATCGGGAAAGGGTAGACGACGACCGCGATGCCGGCCGCCGATGATGCGCAGCTGATTGGTTTTAACGCTCGCTGGCAAGGGACACCCGCTGAGTCTGGCCGCCCACCGTCACGATGGCGAGCCGATCCGGATGGACGCGCCGCGCAAAGGCGTCGCGAATCTGCTCGCGGGTAACGGACTCGATACGATCATTGAAGCGATCGAGATAGTCGAGCGGTAAATGGTAGAAACCGATCACTGCCAGATACTGGATGATGTCGCCGTTGCTCGCGATACGCAGCGGGAAGCCTCCGGTCAGATTCTTCTTGGCCGCGGTCAGCTCATCCTCGGTCGGCCCCTGGTCGATGAAGCGTTTCAGGGTCTGAATCATCAGGATTCGGGCCTCTTCGGCCTGATCGTTGCGCGTTTGCAGGCCCAGGATGAAGGGACCCGATCGTGCTAGCGGCATGAAAAAGCTGAAGGTGCTGTAGGAGAGACCGCGTTTCTCTCGGATCTCGTCCATCAGGAGCGAAACCAGCCCGCTGCCTCCGAGGATGTGATTGCCGACATAGAGCGGGAAATAGTCGGGGTCGCCACGCCGCATACCGGGCTGACCGGCCAGAATCGTGGTCTGGCTCGCTGGAAAGGCGATCGGCTCCAGGCTACCGGCAGTGAGATCCGAGACCTCGGGCAGCGGAGCGGGAGGCGTGCCGACCGGCAGATCGGCGGTGATACGTTCGGCAAGCGCTTCGGCCTCGGTCCGGGTCAGATCGCCGACCATGGCAATCAGGGCGTTCGAGGTACTGTAGTAACGCCGATGGAAGGACATCAGATCCTCCCGTGTCAGCGCGCCGATCGACTCTGGGGTGCCGGAGGGGTCGGAGGCATAGGGATGCGTCCCATAGATGGCGCGATAGAGTGCCTTACGTCCCACGCTGCGCGGCGACGCCTGCTGCTGACGCAGTCCGATCAGACGGTTCCTGCGCACCCGTTCGAGGGCGTCGGGATCGAAGGTCGGCTGGGCAAGCACACCAGCCAGGGTCTCGACGGCGGTATCGAGCGCCGGCTGCTGAGTCAGGGTGCGCAACGCGACGGCGCTCATGTCGCGATCGACTCCAGCGGACAACGAGGCGCCGATATTCTCCAGCCGATCCGCCAAGTCATCCGCGTCCCAGTCGCCTGCGCCCTCGTCGAGCATCGAGGCGGTCATGGATGCCAAACCCGGTCGATCGCCGTCGCGGGCACTGCCCGCGTCGAACACCACCTTGACGTCCAGCATTGGGATCTCGGGCGCCGCGACGAACAGCACCCGCGCACCCTTAGCGGTCTGCCAGGACTGGATCTCAGGGGTCGCCTGGGCCAGACCACCGACCAGCAGCAACGAGAGCCCTATCCACAGCGGCCACACAAGACGGCGCTCTCGAGCGGCATGGAGGGATGTCCGATCAACGCACATTGCCGTGTCCTCCCAGAGACATCGGAGTCGTGACCCGCGACCGCCCATCGAGCGGCTGCGGATCCAGCACGGCGACCGTGAGTCGGTCGCTGTTCAGGTACTTCTTGGCGACCGTTTGGATCTGATCCGCAGTCACCGCCGCCAGGTGGTCGACATAGGTCTCGGCCAGCTTCCAGTCGAGGCCGATGGTCTCCAACAGACCCAACTGCATCGCCTGATGGAAGAGTTCGTCGCGCTCGTAGACCTTGGCCGCGACCACCTGGGTGCGTATCCGCTCCAGCTCGGACTCGGCGACCGGCTCGCGCTTGATGCGCTCGATCTCGGCACGAATCGCCCGCTCCAGATCGTCCAGATCATGCCCCTTGGCCGGCACACCATCGAACAGGAACAGACCGGGCAGACGCTCGAAGGCGCTATAGCTGGCACCGACCGAGGCGGCGATTTGACGCCCGCGCACCAGATCGCGCGAGAAACGGGCACTGTCGCCACCGTCGAGGATCGATGCCAGCATCTCCAGCGCATAGGGTTCCCAGGGCTCGGAGGCATCCGCCGCCGACGGGGTCTTGTAGCCCATCAGCAGATAGGGCTCCTTGGCCGGCGCCTTGACCGTGAGGCGCTTCTCTCCAAGCTGCTCGGGCTCGCCACGGGTCTTGGGCGGGGCAATGGACTCCGCCTTCAAGGGACCGAAATAGGTCTCCGCGAGCTCAAACACCTTCTCGGTCTCCACATCGCCCGCCACCACCAGGATCGCGTTGTTCGGGGCGTACCAGAGACGGTACCAAGCGCGCAGATCCTCGACCTTCAGCTGATCCAGGTCAGAGGCCCAGCCGATGACCGGATTGCCATAAGGCGAGGCATCGTAGGCGACGGCCGAAAAACGCTCGTACACCAGAGACTGGGGATCGTCGTCGGTGCGCGTACGCCGCTCCTCCTTCACCACCTCCAGCTCCTTGGCGAACTCCTTTTTGCCCAGGGTCAGGTTACGCATCCGGTCCGCCTCCAGCTCGAAGGCAACCTCAAGCCGGTCGCTGGCGAGGTTCTGGTAATAGGCGGTGTAGTCGCGCCCGGTGAAGGCGTTCTCCTCGCCGCCCTGCTCGGCAACGATGCGCGAAAAGGTGCCGGACGGATGGCGCTTCGTGCCCTGGAACATCATGTGCTCCAGCACGTGCGACACGCCGGTGATACCGCCATGCTCGTAACTCGAACCGATGCGATACCAGACCTGCGAGGTCAGAATCGGCGCGCGATGATCGGGTTTGACCAGAATCTTGAGTCCATTCGCAAGCTGGTGCTCATAGACCGCTGGAGCGGCCGGCACACCGAACGGCAAAAGACTCAAGAACAGGAGTGGAATGAAGCGTCGTTGCATGAAGACTCCGAATCATTAGACCGCGCGAAGGGCTGGCCGATTGCGCTCCACGAAAATGGGCGCGGATGATCTCACGGAAGAGAACGGATGACAGCATCCCAGGCGGACGGCGCGAGGTGCTCGAAGCGAGAGCCGGTGCCCAGAGCGATGCGGTACGGGCCCTCTATGGGCAAGCCGAAAGCGCCGTAAGTTCCCTCGGGGCCGATCCCGATGAGCGCGGACGCGCACTCGGGTGATCTGTTAGCATTGGCATTCGCCATCTATGGCCATCCATCGGTTTCCCTAACGCACCTCCAACACTGACCCTCAACCTCTCGCAAGCGATCCTTCTATGTTTGGTTTCGGTAAGAAGAACAAGGCACCCGACCAGCCTGAAAAGGAGCCACAGAGCGAACCGGTCGCGGCCCCTTCGGCCCAGGCTCCAGCCCAGGAACCCACGGCGGAACCGGAGGCCCCAGGCAAGATCAAGAAGCCCTGGTTCGGCAAGCTCTTCCGCTCGCAGCCGACACCTGTCGCCGACGCAGACGCGCCGCCGAGCAAAGCGTCTCCAGCCGAGACCCTGCCGGCCGATCCGACATCGGCAAAGGCAACTCAACCCGCCACGCCAACCGCTCGACCGACACCGCCACCCGCTCCGACTCCGGCGCCACGCCCCGTCGAGGCCAAACGTCCCGAGCCGATCAAGCGCAAGCCAGAGCCTGCACCCTCGGCGACCCCGGTCGAACCACCGGCGGACGACCAGCCCGAAGTCGGCAAGCGCGGCGTCTTCAACCGGCTGCGCGATCGACTGACCCGAACCCGAACCCAGCTTGGGGACGGACTCGGAAATGCCTTTCTCGGGCGCAAGAAGATCGACGACGAGCTCATGGAGGAGCTGGAAACGCTGCTCATCACCGCCGATCTCGGCGTCGACTCGACCAGCCGCATCATCTCGGACTTGGCCGAGCGGGTGAAGCGCAAGTCGCTCTCCGATCCCCAGGCCCTGCTCAAGGCCCTGAAGGACGAACTGCGCGACATCCTGCGCACGGCCGACGGCCCGGTCCGCCAACCCCAGCCGGGACGCCCCCAGGTGATCCTCATGGTCGGCATCAACGGCGCCGGCAAGACGACCACCATCGGCAAACTCGCCAAGCGTCTTCAAGAAGAGGGCAACAGCGTCATCCTCGCCGCCGGCGACACCTTCCGCGCCGCCGCCGTGGAGCAACTCGAAACCTGGGGCGAGCGCAACCAGATCCCGGTCATCGCCCAGCACACCGGGGCCGATTCGGCATCGGTCATCTTCGATGCGCTCCAGGCCGCCACGGCGCGCGGGGCCGACGTGCTCATCGCGGACACCGCCGGTCGGCTGCACACCAAGAGCAACCTGATGGACGAGTTGTCCAAGGTCGCACGCGTCCTCAAGAAAATCGACCCAGAGGCCCCGCACGAGGTGATGCTGGTCGTGGACGCCACCACGGGTCAGAACGCCCTGAGCCAGGCGGAACATTTCCATCGTGCGGTCGGCATCACCGGGATCACCCTGACCAAGCTCGACGGCACGGCCAAGGGCGGCATCCTCTTCGGCATCGCCGACAAACTCAAGGTGCCGATTCGCTTCATCGGCGTCGGCGAGTCGATCGAGGATCTGCGCCCCTTCGATCCCGACGAATTCCTCGACGCGCTGCTCGGATAGCGAGGTCGACCCTTGATTCGTTTCGAGCATGTCTTCAAACGCTATCCCGAGCGCGGGGAGGCGTTGAGCGATATCGGTTTCGAGATGAGCCCCGGCGAGATGGTCTTTCTGACGGGCCACTCGGGCGCGGGAAAGAGCACCCTACTACGACTGATCGGCCTGCTGGAGCGACCCTCGCGCGGCAAAATCTTCGTCAACGGACGCAACCTCGCGAGCATGCCGCGACGCCAGATCCCCTTCCACCGCCGCCAGGTCGGCATGATCTTTCAGGATCACCGCCTGCTGCCGGACCGCAGCGTCTTCGACAATGTCGCCCTGCCGCTGGTGGTCATGGGACTCGGTCACAAAGAGATCGGCCGGCGCGTACGCGCCGCACTCGATCAGGTCGGTCTGCTCAAACGCGAGCGGGCCACGCCGGTCGCGCTTTCAGGCGGGGAGCAACAGCGGGTCGGCATCGCCCGAGCCGTGGTCGCCCGCCCGCCCGTACTGCTCGCCGACGAACCGACCGGTAACCTCGACCCGGACCTCTCACGCGAGATCTTCGTGCTCTTCGAGCGCTTCCATTACGTCGGCGTCACCCTGCTCATCGCCACCCACGATCTCAATTTGGTCAGCAGCATGCGCCATCGCACCATCACACTCGACGAGGGACGGGTGGTGGACGACAGCGGAGATTGGTGACACCCATGGCCAACAAGCGCGCCGTTCGTAACCGCAGCCCACGCCTGCTCGACCGGCCGGGAATCTGGTTCAACCATCATCTGCAGAGCATCATCGCCACGCTCGGGCGCCTGATGGATACACCGCTCCCGACCGGAATGACGATCGCCGTCATCGGCATCTCGCTCTCGCTGCCGGCGTCGCTCTACGTGATGACGGAGAATCTCCGCACCATGGCCGGCGGCTGGGACCAGAGCGCGGCCGTGTCGCTCTTCCTCAAGCTCGAAACCAGCGACAAGGACGCCGAAAAGGTCGCCGCGCGACTGAGAGCCTGGCCCGAGATCTCGCAGGTTCACCTCATCAAGCGCGACCAGGCGCTGGCCGAATTTCGCGCGCTGGGAGGATTCGAGGAAGCGCTGGAGCAGCTCAAGAGCAACCCGCTACCGGTCGTGCTCGCCATCTACCCCAATCACTTCAACGCATCGCCCGAGAACCTGGAGCGACTGCGCATACGCCTGCTCAATCTGCCCGAATCGGATTTCGCCCGCATGGATACGCTTTGGCTGAAGCGTTTTCAGGCCATTCTGGATCTGGTCCAGAGCGCATCCATGTTACTGGGCGGACTCCTCGGGCTCGGAGTACTGCTGATCGTCGGCAACACCATTCGGCTGGAGATCCTCAACCGGCGGATCGAAATCGAGATCATGGAGCTGGTCGGGGCCACCCACGCCTTCATCCGCCGCCCTTTCCTCTACACCGGCGCCTGGTACGGCCTGCTCGGCGGACTCACTGCCTGGCTCCTGGTCAGCATCGCCGTGCTCTTGCTCCAGCGACCGGTCTCGCGCCTGGCGACCCTCTACCGCAGCGAATTCGACCTGAGCGGGCTTGGGCTCTCCGCGACCGGGGTCATCCTCGGAGGCAGCATCCTGCTCGGCCTGATCGGCAGCTGGGTCGCGGTGAACCGGCACCTGGAGACTTCGGAGCTCAGCTAGCTCGAGCTCGCGGTGGAAACCGGAGCGGGGCGCGCGCTCGGTATGGTCTCGGCGAAACGTACCCCATCCGGCAGCTCGATGGTCATGCTGAGCGGGAGGTGATCCGATAGGGCGTAGTCGATGACCCGCGCGGACACCAGCTTGAGCGGACGCGAGATGAGGATGTGATCGAGATTGTGGCGCGGACGCCAGCTCGGGAAGGTCTTGAGTTCGCAATCCAGACCGCGCATCCCGGCCTTACGGACCATGTTGTTCAGTCCTTTCGAATCGCAGCCGCAATTGAAGTCGCCCATCACCACCATGAGAGGATGCTGCTCGGCCAGGCAGGCGAGATAATCCAGTTGGCGACGGCGGGCGCGCCAGCCCAGGGCAAGATGCACGATCGCCACCGCCAGATGCTCGCCATTCGACAGCGGATACTCTGCGGTCACCGCACCACGCCCAGGCAGCCCAGGCAACCGATGCTCGACGATACGCGCCGGCCTCAGCCGGCTCAGCAAGCCATTGCTGTGCCGCGCGAAGGGACCGAGATTGCGATTGATCTGACGGTAGCAGTGGGGAAAACTGCCGAGACGGGCCAGATATTGGACCTGATCGATGTTGTTGCTGCGCAGACTGCCTGCATCGATCTCTTGCAGACCCACCAGATCGAACTGACGCAGCACCTGCGCGATCCGGGAAAGATTCACCAAACGCTCAGGATGCGGCAGAAGGTGCTTCCAGCTATTGGTGAGATAGTCGCTGTACTGACGGGAGTAGATCCCGGCCTGCACGTTATAGCTCAACAGATTCAGTTGCCGCATGCTGGAGACACCGATCCCCCGAGGATCGTCAACCCTCAAATGCCGGCGACCCTAGCACAGCCCCATCCAGCGTCCAAGCCCAGACGGAACGACAACAGGCTAGCCGGTGCGCAGCGAAACCCAAGATCAGGAGACGCGGGCAACGCCAAGAACCAACGATGTGAGGGTCACACGCTCGAATCAACGCAAAAGGCGGCCGAAGCCGCCTTTTGCGTCATTTAGACTCGCTTCGGCGCGATCAGTGCGCCGAGCGGTCTTACTGGCTCAAACCCTGAATGTACTGGGACACAGCCGCGATCTCGGCGTCGCTCATCTTGGCGGCGATGATACGCATCATGCCGTTGGGATCGTTGGCGCGCTCCTGGTCACGGAAATAGCCGAGGGTCTGCTTGACATAGTCCGCATGCTGGCCGGAGAGACGGGGGAACTTGGACAAGCCCTGCCCCATGCCGGCGGGACCATGACAGCCGCTGCATGCAGGAACGCCGGTGGTCGGGTTACCAGCGCGGAAGAGCTTTTCGCCCAGCTTGGCCGCTTCGGGATCAGCCTTGCCTCCGGTCTGCTTCTGGCTGGAGAAATAGGCCGCGACGTCCACGACTTCCTGATCGGTCAGAGGCAACGCCATAGGCGTCATCTGAACGTTGTAGCGATCGCCCGCCTTAAAGTCCATCAGCTGCTTCTTGATGTACTCGGGGTGCTGACCAGCGAGCTTCGGCCAGGTGGGCACGATACTGTTGCCTTGCGGACCATGACACGCCATGCAGATGCTATTGGCCTTTGCCGCGCCAGCCTCGGGGTTCGGCTTGAGCTGCTCGGCAGCCTGAACCGTGCCACCAGCCAACGCAGCCGCCACTGAAATCGTTACCAGCCAAGTCTTCATCATCGCTAATGCCTAAATCTAAATCGTGTTCGGGGCCTCGTCCTGATCCGTTGACGAAAGGCCGATGGAGTGAGGGTGCATAAAATCTGGCGATATATATCAGATATTTGGCATCTCGGTCAAACCGCATGCCCCTTTGATGACCGCGTCCACCCGATCGCGCACCGAGCCATAGACAGGCATATTTGCGGAAATATCCCGAACGACCTCAAGGTCGCTTCGATCGCGGACCCGAGGTCTGAAACGGGCAGGGACAACAGGCGCCGAATACCCGGTTTGAACACGCGGCGCGCACGGCGGCACTAACTCAGTGGGCCATGCTCGAATGATGCATCTGTCCCATCTCGATCCGACGCACCGGAACCTTGAGCGCCATCCGCTCGCCGTCATCGAAGACCAGCGTCAGATCGATGGTGGTCTCGGGATCGAGCGGATGCTGGAGACCGATGAGCATAATGTGAAGCCCGCCAGGAGCCAGTTCGACCGACTGACCAGCGGGCAGATCGATCCGCTCGATGCGCCGCATCTGCATCATGCCGTCCGCCTTAATGTGGGTATGCAACTCGACGGTCTCGGCGACTGGGCTTTCCGCCCCGACCAGCGCGCGATCCTGCTCGGACGGATTGCTCAGGGTCATGAAGATCGCGCTGTTGGGCTGCCCGGGCGGAACGGCTCGGGCATAGGGATCGGCCACCTCGACATCGGCGGCGAAAACAGCGAATGACAGACTCGCGGCCAGTAGGGCGGTGATGGATCTCAGCGATCGAAACATGGACGACGTCTCCTCAGTGTGATTGTGAACGGACAAGAACACGGACAAGAGGACGACCTGCTAGTCCTCCGCGAGCAATGCGCGAATCGTCTTCGTCACCAAACGGGGCGAAGGCGCATGATCCAAGGTCTCCACCAGACGCCCCTTGGGATCGACGACGTAGGTATAGGCCGAGTGATCCACCAGATAGCCCATCGCCGAATTCCCCTGGGGCACCTTCCGATAGGCGGCCCCGTAAAGGGCCGCGACATGGGCGACCTCTTTCGGAGTGCCGGTGACACCGACGATGTTCGGATGGAAATACCGGGCGTAGCTGGCCAGATGGCCCAGGCTGTCGCGTGCCGGATCGACACTGACGAACAGCACCAGCACCCGATCCAGCTCCCTCGGGGTCAGATCCTGCAGCGCCGACCCCAGATAGGCCAGATTGGTCGGGCAGATATCTGGACAGGAGGTATAGCCAAAGTAGATGAGCACAACCCGCCCACGCAGATCGACCAGACGCACCGGCCCGTTCGCCGAGTGCAGGGTGAAATCGCCCCCTGTGGGCCGGGACGCCACGTCCAACGCACCCGCTCCCAGACCCAAACGCCCGAGCAAGGAATTCCCCGAAAACCACAACAGAAGGAATCCCGCCAGAAGCAGGGCCAACACCAGAATCGCGATGAAGGGTCGAAGCCTCATAGAACCGAAAACAGACACCCGTTGAGATCAGAAACTATTGAAATCCGCTCGTGTCGAGACCCTGAGCGGAGTACGCCGGTCGCATTCCGACCAGCAGACGCCGTGAATCTGGACGACACCGAACCCCATTCCGCAACGGGCGAGCGACTTCACGCGACGAACCCCGCCCGTTGCGGCCTCGAAAAAACCCGGTCAGACCTTTAGAGCCTCGCCCGTCAGACCGTCGAAGAAATCCACCAGCCCGGTTTCGAGCGCATATTCGGCTCCAACCACCATGAGATCCTCCTGCTCGATCATCGACTCGATAATCTCGGAGCCATGCCGCAGATGATCGGCCGAGGCCCGTACGTTCGCCCGCACTGCCGCCTGATGCAACGCCGCCCGATCATTGCGAAGCTCGGTGTCCAGCAGTCCCTGCACCGAGGGCTTCACCCGATTGACGATGGAGTCGATATTGCGCGAACCGGCATCCCCACCGTCGAGCAGGGTTTCGATGGTGGCCGAGACGGCCCCACAGCGCGAATGTCCCAGCACCACCACGAGACGCGTGTGATAGCGCGATACGGCGAACTCCACACTCCCGACCTGGGACGGAGCCACAATGTTTCCGGCGACGCGGATCACGAAGAGGTCGCCGATCCCCTGGTCGAAGATGATCTCGGCCGGGACGCGAGAGTCCGAGCAACCGAGAATGATGGCGAACGGCTCCTGCCCGGCCAGAAGATCCGCGCGTTGCTGATGCGACAGGCGACTGTCCAAGGTGTTCGAGTTGCTCGCAAAGCGACGGTTGCCATCGCGCAGACGCTTCAGCGCCTCGATAGCGGAAAGAGAAGTTGCCATGGAAATACCGATGCTTGCCGAATTGGCTGGAAGATGACCACCCCAAAGGGTGGAGTTCACGGGAATCGAACCACCGCGCGCCATTCGCACCAGAAGGGCCACCTGGCAACGGCCGCGACACAGGCCGGACCGTATTGCACCGGTCGATTCCTGTCGCGAAGTGCGGCGACGTTTCAGCCATGCGCTTGAGCGCGCAGAGATCCATGGCCTTGAGAATACTGGACTGGTAACGCTCGGGGAAGCGGCCCGGTCATTTCAGACTCCCAACCAGACAAAATCGTTGGCTCCTTGGGGCCCGATTCCCCACCCCAGACGCAGACCGCCACTCAACCGAAAGATTGCGGCCCCGACGAAACTTCAAGGCCAAGGTGCCGTTTGCCCTGGAGCGATCGATCTAGACCAGGAGCGCTCGGTCCCTGTCGTTCAACCGGCGACCGCCTCGGATCGCTTCCCAAATCGGGCCGTAAACCAGAAGGTGCTGCCGACGCCTGGTGTGCTCCGGGCACCGGCCGTCCCCCCCATGAGCTCGGCAAGCCGCTTGGTGATAAAGATGCCCGTGCCGCAGCCCTCAAACGGACGGTTCATTGAATTGTCCACTTGTTCGAAGAGGCGGAACAACCGTCCAAGGGACTCCTGCGAGATACCGATTCCCGTATCTTCCACCTCGAAGCGCAAAATGACCTCATCGAGCGCGTCGCTCTCGATACCGACCCGAACGAGGACCTCTCCCTGCTCGGTGAACTTGACCGCGTTCGAGACGAGATTGGACAACGCCTGCCTCAAGCGAAACGGATCGCCCAGCAGGGCGGGCGACAGGACCGAATCGATCTCGACCTTCATCAAGAGGCCCTTCTCACTGGCCGAGGAGGCGGCCTCGTCGAACGCCTGATCGACAACATCGGCCACACTGAAAGGCCGCTTATCGAGCCTGACGTCCCCCGACTCGATCCTGGACAGTTCGAGCACGGAATCGACCATCCCGGCCAAGTTCCATCCGGCATCTTCAATGTGATCGACCCGCTTCGACTGCTGGGGCGTGAGACTAGAGCTGCGGAGTAGATAGGACATGCCAGTAATAATATTGAGCGGAGTCTTCAACTCGTGGCTCATATTGGCCAGAAAGGCGCTTTTGGCCCGGCTGGCCGACTCGGCCTGCTCCTTGGCCAAGAGCAATTCCTCGGTACGGGCCTGAACCAGCTCTTCGAGATGCTCGCGGTGCTGCAGCAATTCCTGATTGGCTTCCAGTAAACGCAAACGGACCAACCCCATCTCGCCAACCATCTCCGCGAGTCGGGTCAAAAAGACCATCATCGAGCGTACATGCTGCTCGCTGAAAACCGGGGTTTCAGCCAATGCAGCTAGATAGGCCTGCTCGTCGAAGCCAAATTCCTGCGCCTGCCCTCGGAAGTACTCGATATCCGGAGGCTCGAAGAAAAACTGTCCGGTAAAGAAATTGGCGACATGCTTGCCGCTCACGAGGATTGGAACCGCAACATCGACCAAACCATTCTTGCAGCGATAGACGTTGTAGGACTCCTTGCGGCTCAAGCGCACAGCGAGCTGGACATCGCTCTCATGACACCGCTTCGCCGTCCGCGAATTCACGCGGTGGAATTGAGTGCAGATCGGGTGCCAGCCCGTGGCAACGAGAATCGTACCCTCTAGATCCAGAATCGCCGTCACCGCACCAGTCAAAGCCGTGAAGCTCTCGCACAGACCCCGCAACTCATCAATGTCGACCAGGTCCACGAATTTCATCTCGACCTCTACACACGCATGCTTAAGGTACTGAATCGCCATCCTGGAGAAGAACAGCCTCGGGTTGACTGAACAAGGCACCAAACCACTAACGTCAGTGGCAAACCGCCCGGAAACCGTTTCCGATAACGATTCTAAGCCATCTAGCCCAGGGCTTTGAAGGTCACGTTAAGTGCTCACGCGCAACACTCTGACTTGGCTCAACCGACGAGGCATTGATCTCGTCAACGGCGCCAAAACCACGGCGAGAAATTGACGTAAGACAATGATTAATAATGTTATGTTTTCGCGCTTTCAAAGCCCTGGCCATCTAGCCCAGCTCAGAACCTGATCTAGCGCAGGGTGAACCGCCGAGGGAGTTGCTCCTTGTCCGCGAGAATCAGGAAAACACAGTAGATTGAAAATAGGTGCCGTAAATGCTTGAACGAGCAGATCAGTCCGACTTATGGGTAAAGATATGAGTCTGCCCCTAATGAGCTATTGGGACACCGTCAAGAAACGAGGGCACAAGGTTCTCGCGTCCTCTTACGCACTCGCCAAATCATATGCGTTGGTCGAACGCGGCCTTTGCTGTAATTTGCAGTACACCTTAGTCAGCCAGTGAGTCGAACGATGGCCAGCACCAAAACCGCCAACTTGACCTTCCGGATCGATCCAGCACTAAAGGAAGCGCTGCGCGCCGCCGCCCAGCACGAGCACCGCTCTGTCTCGAACATGGTCGAGGTGTTGATCCGAGATCATTGCGTCCGCAATGGCATCGCGATTCCGCCCCTTGGACCATCGGGGCCGCCCCAAGGGGATGAGCCCCGGTCATAGATCAAGTCCGCGTGCTCCCCGGCAACGGTGAATCGGCATTTTTCGCGGCTGTCGAAGCTGAACAACCCGGCTGCGCTGGAGTTCGTTACCGTTTATTTGGTATTCCCCCAGGGGGATTGCTTTTCAAAAGTTGCAATATATAAATCTTCAACCTTATCTCTAGCCCATTGAGTTTTTCGCAAAAACTTTAGCGACGATTTCACTGACGGATCATTTTTGAAACAATTTATGTCGATTCTCCGAGCCATCCCATCCCAACCGTAATGCTCCAACAACCTCGTTACAATTTTCTCAAGCGTGATACCATGCAATGGATTATTCGATTGTTGACGACTCATAACTTTCAATGCACCGACATTACGCTGAGTGTTTTTGACCGATAACGCGAGAACAAAAGGTGCCGCTTGCGGCATCGATTTTGACGGTCATATTACTCCATTTTATTTTCAGCCTTTTTGACACGAATCTTGTTGCTGGCAACCGTCATATTATTCAGGTTTTTCATCGCGGCCTTGGCTTCTCCAGGCTTCGGCATTTCCACAAACGCAAACCCCTTGGATCCGCCAGTAGCCTTGTCCAAGACTAAATCACAATATTGTACGGCACCATATTCCTGGAAAAGGGTCTTTAGCTCGTCTTCAGTCGTACTGCGGTCAAGATTACGCACTATCAATTTCATCAGTTAATAAGCCATTAAGTTTCAAGTGAATGCGCAAACATTCATTTTCTGTTTTGCGCATCCTGGATGTTGTTCTGATCCAGCCAGGCTCGGCTGGCTGGTGACGCGACGAAGGCCGAGCTGGGGCGGTCCTGAGGACGACAATCCTCAGCGATTCGGACCAAGGCGGTTTAGTCCACCATTTCGATTGGTTGGACCGACACCAACACGCGGATTCGCAACCGGTCGAACCACACAGCCTTTAGGAACGCCTGCGCTCTTACAATACACGACCGGCGCTACCCTGGCAGGTCGAACTACGCACCCCTTCGGTACACCCACGGCCTTGCAATACACAACGGCGTTTGCGGGTACTGCGGTGAAAGCCAGACCCAAGGCGAGTAAGGAAAATCCGACCGCTCTATTCATCTTGAACTCCTTGCACAGGGCTTCTCGCTGAAGCATCGGTGACATGACCCGGCCAGAGTCATACCTGGGCCAGCCGCCGCAGGATATTGGTGTCATTGATGCTTGATGTGTACGTCTGACCTTGCGGCCGTGGCTTGCCGTATCAACGCCCGCCGCAGCACATAATCTGGATCGCCAGAAGCGGCGCCTTGATGCGCAGAACCATCGCGTGCACAAGGTCGACCGTATCGATGGTGTGGAGCCAGAGCCTTTGCAGGCTACTGAGATCCGCCGACTGCAGTGACTCATGGTTGCTCTAGCACAGGCATTAAGTCCCGCGTGATTATCTGAATCGACGGAGCTATCCTTTCCCCTGAAACCAAAAGGATTGGTCGAACCCTATCCTTGCTGTACCTTGCAGTACATCCTCAGCAAATCGTCGCGTGAGCGATGCCCAGCACCAAGACCGCCACCCTGACCTTCCGTATCGACCCAGCGCTGAAAGAGGCGTTGCGTACCGCGGCTCAGCGGGAACATCGGTCCATCTCGAACATGGTCGAGGTCCTGATCCGGGACCATTGCGGACGCAATGGCATCGCGATCCAAGCACCAAGCCCGCCGGGGCCGCCCGAAGGCAAGGCACCCCGATCCTAACGACAGCAGAACATTCCCCATGGCGATCAAGAAGTCCGACCTTTACTCCTCTCTCTAGGCATCCTGCGACGAGCTTCGCGGCGGCATGGACGCCAGTCAGTACAAGGACTACGTCCTCTTCATGCTGTTCATCAAGTACATCAGCGACAAGTACGCCGACTCCGACGATCTCTTCCCGCCGGTGACCATCCCCAAGGGAGCGAGCTTCAAGGACATGGTCGCGCTCAAGGGCAAGAGCGACATCGGCGACCGGATCAACAAGCACATCATCGCGCCCCTGGTGGACAGCAACGAACGGCTGTCGAAGAGCGACTTCCCGGATTTCAACGACCCCAACAAGCTCGGCGAAGGCCAGGCGATGGTCGAGCGCCTGTCCAACCTCATCGGCATTTTCCAGAAGCCCGAGCTGAACTTCGCCAAGAACCGCGCCGAGCACGACGACATCCTGGGCGATGCCTACGAGTACCTGATGCGCTACTTCGCCCAGGACTCGGGCAAGAGCAAAGGCCAGTTCTACACCCCGTCCGAGGTCAGCCGCATCATCGCCAAGGTGATCGGCATCTCGCCCGAGCAGGCCAAGGCATCCACGACCGCCTACGACCCGACCTGCGGCTCGGGCTCGCTGCTGCTGAAGGTCGCCGCCGAGGCGGGCGAGAGGCGCATCACGCTCGAAGGACAGGAGCGCGACGTGACCACGGCCGGTCTGGCCCGCATGAACATGATCCTGCACGACTTCCCGACCGCGACCATCCGCTCGGGCAACACCCTGACCTCGCCCAAGTTCATGAACCGGGAGCACCTGCGCACCTACGATTACGTGGTCGCCAATCCGCCCTTCTCCGACAAGACATGGAGTACCGGCCTCACGCCCTCGGACGATCCCTGGCAGCGCTTCGCCTGGGGCGAACCGCCGGCCAAGCAGGGCGATTACGCCTATCTGCTGCACATCATCCGCTCGATGAAGAGCACCGCGAAGGGTGCCTGCATCCTGCCCCACGGCGTGCTCTTCCGGGGCAACGCCGAGGCCGTCATCCGCGAGAAGCTGGTGCGCTCGGGCATCCTCAAGGGCATCATCGGGCTGCCGGCGAACCTCTTCTACGGCACCGGCATCCCCGCCTGCATCCTGGTGCTGGACAAGGAGAACGCCGCCGGTCGCAAAGGCATCTTCATGATCGACGCCGCCCAGGGGTTCATGAAGGACGGCAACAAGAACCGGCTGCGCGAGCAGGACATCCATCGCCTCGTCGACACCTTCCGCAAGCAGGTCGACGTGCCGCGCTATGCCCGTCTGGTGCCCTTCGACGAGATCGCCGATCCCAGGAACGACTTCAACCTCAACCTGCCGCGCTACATCGACACCTCAGAGCCCGAGGACATCCAGGACATCGACGCCCACCTCAACGGCGGCATCCCCGAGCGCGACCTGGAGGCCCTAGCCGACTACTGGGAGGTCCTGCCCGGCGTGCGCGCCGCCCTGTTCGAACCGCTGCGAGCGGGCTACGTCCAGCTCAAGATGCCGGTGACCGAGGTCAATTCCGCTATCTTCGACCATGCCGAGTTCGCCGGCTTCAGGACACGGGTGACGGAGCGCTTCGAGCAGTGGCGGCAGTCCAGCACGCCGAAGCTCACCGGCTTCGACCGGGACGGTCGGCCCAAGGAGCTGATCGAGGCCCTTTCCGAGACCCTGCTCGCCGATTTAAAGCGGCTCCCCCTGCTCGACCCCTACGACATCTATCAGCACCTGATGGACTACTGGGCAGAGACCATGCAGGACGACTGCTATCTGGTCGGCGCCGACGGCTGGACGCAGGGCGCGCAGCCGCGCGAGATCGTGCGGATCAAGAACAGGGACAACAAGCTCGTCTGGCCCGAACTGCACGACTATCTGATCGGCAAGCGGCGCTTCAAGTCCGACCTGATTCCCGCCGCGCTCCTGGTCGAGCGCTACTTCACCGCCGAGCGGGACGCCATCGAGGCACTGGACAACCAGATCGCCACCCTGGAGCAGCAGCTCGACGAACGGCGCGAGGAGCAGGGTGGCGAGGACGGACCGCTTGCCGAGGTGATCGAGGGCGAGGGTGACAGGCAGAAGATCACCGCCAAGGCGGTGAAGGCACGGCTCAGGGAGATCGGCAAAAACCCGCTCTACGCCGAAGAGCGCGAGGCGCTCCAAGCCTATGCCGAGCTGCTGGACCGGCAGACCCGCGCCAAGTCCGAGCGTAAGACGGCTCAGGAGGCGCTGGACGCCAAGATCGACGCCAAGTATCCCAAACTCGGCGAGGCCGAAATCAAGACCCTGGTCGTCGATGACAAATGGATGGCGCACCTGTCCGACGCCGTGCGGGGTGAGCTGGACCGCGTGTCGCAGACCCTCACGGGGCGGGTCCGGCAATTGGCTGAGCGGTATGAGAAGCCGCTGCCGCAACTGACCGAGGAGGTGGACCGCCTCGCCGCGCGGGTGGAGACGCATCTGAAGACGATGGGGCTCGCGTGGAACTGATCGACGGCGACGGCTACCGGCAACTGCTCGAAGCCATTTCCGATGCCTACACTCAAGGCCGAGCGCGTGCGGCCCAGGCCGTCAACACCCAGCTGATCGAGACCTACTGGCAGGTCGGACGGCATATCGTCGAATACGAGCAGGCGGGCAATCTCCGCGCCGAGTACGGCAAGGCGCTCATCGGCAATCTGGCCGCCGATCTCGGACGACGCCACGGCAGGGGCTTCAGCCGCAGCAACCTGATCCGAATCCGCCAGTTCTACCTGGCGTACCCAAAAGGTGCGACGCTGTCGCACCAATTGACCTGGTCCCATATCGTCGAGATCCTGAAGATCGACGACCCGCTGGAGCGCAGCTTCTATGCGCAGCAGGCCGTGCGCGAGGGCTGGTCGGTTCGAGAGCTCATCCGTCAGAAGGAGAACGCCCTGTTCCTGCGCCTGGCTGCCAGCAAGGACAAGGCGGGCATCCGGCAGTTGGCGCCCCAGGGCCAGATCCTCGAGCAGCCCGCCGACCTGTTGCGCGAGCCCTATGTCCTGGAATTCCTCAAGATCCCCGAGCCCTATCGGGTCTCGGAAACCCAGCTCGAAACCCTCCTCTGCGATCACCTGCAGCCCTTTCTGCTGGAGCTGGGCAAGGGCTTCACCTTCGTCGGGCGGCAATACCGGATCACGGTCAACAACACCCATTACCGGGTCGACCTGGTCTTCTACCACCGCATCCTGCGCTGCTTCGTCCTCATCGACCTCAAGCTGGGCGAGGTGCGTCACCAGGACATCGGTCAGATGAATCTGTACCTGGGCTACTTCGCCAACGAGGAAAACGTCGAGGGCGACAACCCACCCATCGGCATCATCCTCAGCCGCCACAAGGACGAGCTGCTGGTCGAATACGCCACCTACGGCATGAGCAGCCAGCTCTTCGTCCAGAAGTACCAGCTCTACCTGCCGGAGCGCGAGGACCTGCGTCGCGAGCTGGAGATCACCTTGCGGGAAGCGGCGGAAGGAGGGGTGGCGGAATGAAGACGGGGTACAAGCAGACCGAGGTTGGAGTTATTCCGGAGGATTGGGCGGTTTCGACGGTCGGCCAGGAGTTTGAGATCAAACTTGGCAAGATGCTCGATGCCGAAAAGAACGTAGGGATTCCGAAACCATACCTCGGAAATAGAGCAGTTCAGTGGGATCGAATCGACATCACAGAGCTACCTACAGTGCCTCTGTCTCGCACGGATATTGAAAAATACCGCCTCAGCGAGGGCGATATTCTCGTCTGTGAGGGTGGCGAAATTGGACGAGCAGCAATTTGGGAAGCGCCCATATCAGAGTGCTATTATACCTAGCGAATGCAGGATTTCGGTTCTCAATTACCGATAATCTGGAAGTTCTCAGCAAGCAGCGTGCGCAGTTGGGGCGCATAGAGATCCAGCTCCGCAAAAACTCTTTGCAGGCTATTCGGAACTCGGCAAACCGCTCGTAATAACGATTGTAAAGCACTTGCTTCTTGAAGAATTTCCAGAATCGCTCGATCAGGTTGAGATTCGGGCTATACGCCGGTAATGGCTCAAGTTGAATGCGGGAGTTCTTCAAATATTCCGCGACGAGCTTGGATTTGTAGTAGCGGGCGTTGTCGCAAATCACGATGATGCGAGAGGCCGCTGGGTAAGCGCTCTCCAACTGTTTGAGCAAGGCAATCGTAGAAACCGCGTTGATCGTGTTGTCAATGCGGTACGTGAGTTCCAGCGTCTCAATGTTGATCGCGCCGTTGATGTTCAGCCGCTGCCGTCCGGTGTTGCTCTGGATCGCCTGCTGTTTCCCGCGCTTGATCCAGCCGCAGCCAAGCACCGGATTGTGCTGCGGGTGAACCGCGTCCATGAAGACAATCACGTCCTTTCGGACTTTTTGTCCTTGAAATCCTGGTACTTGGAGACAAACGCCTCCTGAACCTCGACCGGCTGATGCTTGCCTGGCAGCAGCGTCGGTTTCTTGTAGACGTAGCCGAGGCGATGCAGCAGCGCGTTCATGCCGCTGGATGTGTAGCGCACGTCCCAGCGTTGCTCGACGTAGCGCGCCACGTCCGCTGCAGTTTGATACAGCGTGCTCTGCAGATGCGCATCCAGCTCACGCAACTGGGTGCTATCGAGCAACGCTTCACTGCCCACATAGCTCATGCGCAGCAGCTCATCAAGGCCGCCCTTCTGGTAGCGCTTGAAATAGCTGCGCACCGTCTCAGGGTCCAGCAGCAGTGCATCGGCAATGTCCTTCACCCCACGACCCTGACCAAGCAGAATGACCGCATTGATGCGGTAAGCTTCGCGGATGTCGCGCACCCTGCGGTGGACCGCACGCAGCTCAGCTAGCTCTTCATCGCTCAGTCGGTAGTCGTTCATGCGCTGGAGATTACCATGGTGAGCAGACGGTTAACGAGGGAGCCTGAGCCGAAAATTCGTATGAGAGGGGTATAATCTGACACGCAATCCGTGTGTAGAAGTCGCTTGCACCAATGAGACGGGCGTCAACTCCTAGGGCGCTTGCTTCACCTCTTGAAACGAGCCGAGCGGCAGGTATCCACGTGCAGTAAGCGCATAATGCCGATGTATCAGCGATCGTTCCTGGGGTAAGCCTGACGGCGAGCACCGATGGAGATCGATCGTCATCTCGTGTTCATTCAACCTTCATGTTCCCCTGATCCAGGGTCTAAGGTTTTTCCTTAATCTCGTCGCTCCTCCGTCGACGTCCGCTATGACGACTCCAGGGCGTTCGGCGCCACTATAGGATTTTGGAGCCTGACCCATGACCCATGCCTTCAGTAAAGCCATGTGCAGCCTGCCGGTGCTGATGCTGGCGCTCGGTTGCAGCCAGACGACGTCCGCCGATTTCGGAACGCTTGAGTTCTCCGAGGTCTCGGTTCCGCTCACTCAGGACGAGAAGCGAGCGATTCGCGCATCGGACAGTGTGACCATCGACGGCACGACCTATCCCATTGGTTATCACGATCTGGTGCGCACCAACCAGACCTTGAGCAAGCTCGACGGTCGCGGCAGCGAGACCGCCGTCTTCGGGCTGCTCAAGGACAAGGACGGTCAGCCGATGCTTCAAGAGGACGCCAGTCCCTGGGTCTGCACCAATGGTTCGGGGCCGGATCACACCTCGCTGCTGCGCTATGGAACCAGTCTGTTTGCGGTGACCCAGCTCGAATGCAGTGTCGGTGGCGCCTATGTCACCAAGTTGGATCAGGATGCCGAGGGCAATCTCACGGCGCTGTCCACCCGCCCGGTGGATTTCTCCGAGGTCTACGGGACCTACGTCAACTGTGCCGGCGTGACTACGCCCTGGAACAGCCATCTTGGTTCGGAGGAATACGAGCCGCCGATGGCCGTGTTCAATGCCGAAGCCAAGAACCAGGCCTGGTTCGACGATCCGACTTGGCACGACGCTCACATGCAGGCCATCGCCGATTACAACAAGATCGAGAATACCGCCGAGAACGCAGCCTATTTCGGCTACATGTTCGGCTGGATTCCCGAGATCAAGGTCACCTCGGCGAATGGTCGGAACCGGGTCGCCAAGCATTTCGCCATGGGCCGTTTCGCCCATGAATTGGCCTACGTGATGCCCGACGCGCGGACCGTCTATCTCTCCGACGACGGCACCAACGTGGGTCTCTTCCTCTTCGTCGCCGATCGCGCCAAGGTGCTGAGCTCCGGCACCCTCTATGCTGCGCGCTGGATTCAGACCTCGGGGGAGGGCTCCGGTCGCGCCGATATCGAATGGATCAATCTCGGTCATGCCAGCAACGACGAGATTCGTGCCGCCATCGAGGGCAAGACCACCTTCGCCGATATGTTCGAGCGCGTCGAACCGCTCGACGCCGAGGCCGGCACCTGCCCGGACGGTTTCACCAGCACCAACACCTACGACGAGGGTCTGCTCTGCACACGTGTCAAGTCTGGCATGGACAAAATCGCTTCGCGTCTAGAAACCCGTCTCTATGCGGCGCACAAGGGGGCAACGACCGAGTTCCGCAAGGAGGAAGGTCTGACCTACAACCCCGACGACAAGGTGCTCTATGTCGCTATCAGCGAGGTCGCCAAGGGCATGGAGGACGGTGCTTCTCAGGACGTAGGCGGGCCGAATCATATTCGTCTCACCAAGAACAAGTGCGGTGCCGTTTACGGTATGAACGTCCAGGGGGCGATCTCGGATACCGAGGGGAATGCGATCGACAGCGACTATGTCGCTCACAACATGTGGGGCCTGATTGCCGGTCAGGCGAAGGACTACAGCGGCACCGACCTGTCCGCAAACACCTGTGACGTAGAGGGCATCGCCTCGCCCGATAACCTGACCTATCTGCCCAAGTATCGGACTCTGGTCATCGGCGAGGACACCAGCGCCCACCAGAACGACTATGTCTGGAGCTACAACATCGATGCCAAGGCACTGACCCGCATCGCCACCACGCCCTATGGTGCGGAGACGACCTCGCCTTTCTGGGCTGCAAACATCCAGGGTCACGGCTATCTGACCCTGGTCACTCAGCATCCCTACGGCGAGTCTGACGCGGATCAGGCTCTGAGCCCAGACGACAAGGAATCGCACGTCGGCTATATCGGCCCCTTCCCACCGCTGGACTGATCGGCGATCTCGAGCTCGACGGGAGCGCATCCAGAATAGATGCGCTCCCGTGCGTTCGTGCGCTTCATGGAGCAACTTGCGATGAAAAATATGATCTATGCCAGCGGTTTCTGTGGCCTGGTGTTGGTTGGCGCCACCTTGGCCGACGATGTCGCGACCGGCGATTCGATCGTCGACCTGAGCGACGCCCGGATCGGCAATCTGACCGCCTATATCAGCCCCCAGTGCTATACCAAGACCGAGGATGCGGCTGGGCGGATCTTCAATCCCTGTTTCGTCTGTCATACGCGCGGTCGCATTCCGACCTATCTCGACGACAACGATCTACAGCTCAGCTACAGCCTGCCGGGCGATGCGCTGGAGAATCCCTGGAGCAATCTGCGGGTCGATCGCAGCGCCCAGGTGGCGGCGATCAGCGACATGGCGATCCTCGACTATGTTCGTACCGACAACTATCGCGACGATTCGGGCCGTCCGATCCTGGCCGAAACCCTGACCCAAAGTCTTCCCGAGACTTGGGATCTCGACCAGAACGGACGCTGGGACGGCTATGTGCCAGACGCCTATTTTGCGTTCGACGACCAGGGATTCGATCGAACCCCGGAGCAGGGATATAGCGGCTGGCGGGCGTTCGGCTACGCGCCCTTTCCCGGCACCTTCTGGCCCACCAACGGGTCGACGGACGACGTCCTCATCCGTTTGGCGAACGCCTTCCAGCAGGATGCCGAGGGTCGATTCGATCCGCGCATCTATGACATCAATTTGGCGATCGTCGAGTCGCTGGTCCGGCGTCAGGATGTGCACATCGATCCGGTCGACGAAATTGGCCTCGGGGTGGATTTGGACAAGGACGGACATCTGGGCACGGCGACCAGGATCGTCTTCGACTGGGCGCCGCTGGAAGGTCGCACCATGTCCTATGTCGGACGGGCGGGTAGGTCGCAAGCGCGGGGCGAGGTCCATCTGGCGGCCGGTCTCTTCCCAGAGGGCACCGAGTTCCTGCACAGCGTCCGCTATATCGATCTGGATGAAGAGGGCGCGCCGCGTCTAGCCGCGCGGATGAAGGAGCTCAGATACGCACGCAAGAACACCTGGTACAGCTATGCCGAGCTCAAGGGTATCAATGACCGCGAGGGGGCGGAGCGGGCGTTGGATCCCGACATCCTCAAGTCCGTGCCGGGAAACTTCGAGCGCGGAATGTTCACTCAGGGCTGGGTCTATCAGGGATTCATCGAGGACCGCGTCGGTCGTCTGCGTCCGCAGTCTCAGGAAGAGACGCTGTTTTGCATGGGCTGTCATGGCGGGATCGGTGCCACCACGGATACCATTTTCTCCTTCCCGCGCCGTCTCGGGCACGAGACCGATCAGGGCGGCTGGTTCCACTGGAGTCAGCGCGGACTGGCCGGTCTTCCTGAACCGCGTCTGGAGGACGGCGGCTATGAATACAGTCGCTATCTGGAGATCAACGGGGCTGGTGACGAGTTTCGCGCCAATACCGAGGTGATGGCGCGCTTCTTCGATGCCGAAGGGGCCTTGCGTCCCGAGGCAATCCAGTCCTTGCACGAAGATATGGGGACGCTGATTCTTCCTTCCGCCGAACGGGCCCTGATGCTGGACAAGGCCTATCGGGTCATCGTCGAGGAACAGTCGTTCAGACAGGGGCGGGATGCGACGGTCGTTCCGCCGCAGAATGTGCATGAGTCGCTGATCCAGAACCAGCCGACCGGTGTCGCCGAGCCGACACTCTGAGCGTTACCGGGGTTCGGGTCTCATCGGCCTTTCCCGGTGGGATCGGCCTCGGTTTCGACGTCTTCATTTCTTATCGGAGGGACCGCCGAAGAGGTCGGCCAACCCTTCCAGCTCTTCTCGCGCCTGCTCATCATCGAGGTCGGCGTCGCTTGGCGGCTTGTCGGCCTGTTCGTCGTCATCCGCCGGTTGCTTCTCGACTGGCGCGGGCGGGAGTTCGAATGCATCCTCTTCCTCGACCGCTGCCGCGTCTTGATCGGGGGGCGTCGTCTGCGTGTCGGTCGCCGGGGCATCGGGCTCGATTCCGAGCGCGCTCAGTGCAATGTCGTCCAAATCCTCCGGTTCTTCGAGCACGTCGAACTGTTGTTCCTCTTCCACGTCCTCCGTGGGTGGTGTCTGAGTCTTCGCTTCCTCGGAGATATTTTCGAATGTCTCCTCGAACGCTTCCTCCTCTTCTTCCGGTTCGGGTTGCGGCGCCGGCTTGGGTGCCTGTTCGTCGGGCGCTTCGTTCTTGTCGAAGGCCGCCATGTATTCGTCCATGAGGCGTTCGAGCGTATGCTGGGTGTTTTCCAGCTCCAGTGCCAGTGCAGCCTTTTCTTCCTCAAGGCTCCCGACTTCGCTGGCATCTACCATGCCGCTCGGCGTGATGTGCGCCCAGGGGGTCAGAACCTTGGTCAACTCGGCCGGAAGATCCCTTAGCTTGGCGCCGTCGCGCTCCAGGTAGAGACTCAGCATGGCGCTGTAGAAGGCCTTTTCGCGCTCGACATATTCGTCGACCTTCGAGCTCAGCTCGTTTCCTTCCAGTTTGTAGGTGTCCGCGAACAGGTTCGACAAGGCGTCGCGGCGGTCTAGCTCCTGCTCTTGCAGCTCTTCCAGGACCGCGCTGGCATGGTCTTGATCGGTGTGTCGTTGGTTGCGATTGCGCCGCAGGAGCAGGAAAAGGGTTCCCCAGGCGATGAAACCGAACTCCACCGCGAGGATGAGGCTGCCGAGCTCGATGGCCGTCATTGCTTCTTATCCTTCGTCTTGGCTGCTTTCTTCGATGTCTTCTTGGGCTGTTTCAGGAACCAGAGCGTCGGCCCGATGAAGAGCGCCAGGATGACGTTGCCGCCGGCCAGCACGATGGAGAGGTCCAACCAGGAGAAATCCGAAGGCTCTTTCTTTTCGGCAGTGGGCGGAGCCTCGAATTCGAAATCGAAGTGCCCCGTCTCCGGTTTGAAGACGATCGGTTCGCCGCTCGGGGTGCGGGCGAACACCTTACCCGATAGTTCGTAACTCCCTGGCTGCAGTGCCGGGAAACGGAAACCGATGGGAAGTTTCTGTGTGCCCTTGAGTTCGAGTACCGACGTTTTGTCCTTGGGGTCCTTCAGCAGAAGATAGCCGCCGAGGCTCTTGGGGTCGACCAGATCCGCCTCGGCGTTGAGCGTGACCTCAATGTTGTGGGCGGGGAATTCCTCCGATGGCGGACGTTGCTTGTATTCGACCGAAATCGGCGGTCCGCTGACCTTGAAGTGCCGCACCGCCTGGCGTTTGAAGGTCCCGCCGTCGATGACGCATTCGAGCTGATAGTCGCCGGGCGCGAGGTTGTTGGTGCTCAGCGCGGCTTGGAAGCGACCTGTTTTCGAATCCAGCGCCATCTCCACCTCATTCGACGGCGGTGGCGCCGCCTCCAGGGTCTTGGGGGCGTCCACGACCTCGCGTGTCTCGGGCATCTCTCCGACCTCTTCCATGGCGATCTTCGGTTGAGCGGGAGCGGCATTCTCCTGAGTCCCGGTTGCGGTGCGCGTCACGGTGGCCGAGAGCAGCTTGAGCAGATCCGGTCGGGTGACGGGTTGGCGGTGGTCGGTCAGCCAGGTCTCGACTCTGAGGGCCGTCCCGGCGCTCACCCGATTTGCGAGTTCGCCGACCTCGATTCCGAGATCCGTGATGACGACCACACGGTTATCCGGGTCCGAAACGCCTTGCAGGTACCATTCGCCAGGCTTCGGGTTGGCGATGGTGATGAGGTCGTGTCCAGCTTCGGCTCGCCAGACGACGCCTGGGGCCATCTGGCGGGCCGAGATCTTGTTCCCGTCGGGATCGATCAGGGTGGTGCCGACATCGGCATCGTGGAAGGCGAGTAGGGTGAACTCGGAGACCCCGTCGTCGATCCCGAACTTGTTGCCTTGAATTGGCACCGTCGTCGGCGCTGCGGTCTGCTCCAGCATGTGCAGGAAGACCCGTTGCAGGCTATCCGCGTCTTTGGCGGTTTCCTGCCAGCCATTGGTCTGTTCGGCGAGTGTTTTCAGCAGATCCTTGTCGACATTGTCCGAGAGGGCGATGGTGTCGACCCGGATCCGTGCGTTCTGTAGTTTGATGAGCTGATTCGAAATGATGCGCTCACGCGAGGCCGTGCTTTTTTCCTGCTGCTTTGAGACGTCCACCAATCCGTCCGTGAGCAGCACCAGATGACGGTCGTAGGCCTCGTCGGGGGCCTCCCACCCAAGGGTCGCTGTCGCGATCGCGCGCTCGATGTCGGTGAATAGACCGCGCGAATGGATGCGGTCCAGTCGCGAGCGGGTCTTGGCTTTCCATTTGTCGTCGACGTTTCCCGGGGGCGCCAGGACCTCGGTCTTTTCGGCGAACAACCAGACGCCCGCCTTCGCGCCCACTGGCAGCAGTTCGTTGACCAGTTGAAGTGCGGGGATCCGCAGGTTCTTGGGGTCGGTTTGGCGCATGCTCCCGGAGACGTCGATCAGGATGCGGATATCCGGGGTCTTCGCCTCGGCTGCCGCGAACCAGGCCAGCAGGATCAGGAGGAGGGCGCGCTGCCCGGTGATCTGTCGCAGGCTGGATACGATGAATCCATGAATCAGACGGAAGGAGCGTGCCGAATTGAACGGATGCAACATACTGAGTGTCTCGGACCTAAGTCCATTGTCTTGAGTCCTTTCGCACGGCAGAGGAGCTGCCGGGCGACTCGATGTGCACTGCCGGTGATTTCCTCCAGACGCCGTTAGGGCAGCCAGAGTTCGAGGCAGCCGCCCGAAAGTTGGTGTCCGTTTTTGAGCTGGATGTATCCCTGATGGTCGGATGTCTTGTGCAGGCTGGCGATCTGGGCCGAGAAATAATGTCCCAACTTGGTGCGGCCGGCGCCCTCTCCTTGTTGCAGCGGGTGGGTTGGGTCCAATCGGCCGATGAATCGTGCCGGGAAGCCCGTTCCGTCGTCCTCGACGCGGATCACCAGGCCGTCGTTCTCGTGATCGGCGCTCAACAGAATACGGCTCTTGGCGTAACGGCGGGCATTGCCGATCGCGTTGTCGAGCACGCTCCTGACGAGTTCGGAGTCGAAGTAGCCGCTCAGGTCCGGGGCGCAAGATTGATCGAGTTGGATGTCGAGCGCGTTGCAGACCGCCTGGTTGTCGGCGATCACCTCATCGAGGAAGTCCTCGAGGTTGTACTCGGCGACATGTACGACCAGTTCGGCGTGGCCTAATTTGTAGAGGGCCAGGAGTTGGATTAGGTTGCTGTTGACGCGACGTGCCTCATCCTGAAGCAACCGGGTTTGACGCGGATCCTTGATGTGGTTTTCCGGGCTGGTGATCAGGTCGTCGAGGTTGTTTAGGATCATCCCCAGCGAGTTTTTGATGTCGTGAATGGATGAGGCGAGGATGTCGGAAAAATCCATCGTGTCTACTCTCCGCTGGCCTTGGGGGCAAGCTGTCTAAGGCGTAGGAGGATGTCTGCCACACGCCAATCTCCGGGTGCAAGCCCCTGTACGCGCTCCACGTAATGACGCACCGCCAGGATGTCCTCGCTGGTGGCGCCGGCTTGCTCCATCTTCATGATGATGGCCTTGGCCACATTGAGGTTGATGGTCTTGTTGGCCGGCATCTCTTCGGCCGCTTCGCGTAGCAGTGTGATGGCGGCATCGAAGTCGCCCTGCTTGATCAGTCGAACGCCCGCGTTGTTGGTCTTGACGACGTGCTGCCGAATTTCGCGGATGGCCTTTTCGGCATCGTATTCTATGCCGGCCTTGCTGCAGATCTGAACGATTTGCGCCAGGCATTCGTGCTCGTCGTGATTGTTGGCGATGGTTTGATGAAGCAGGGCTGCGGCCTTGTCCGTTTCGTCGAGTTCGGAGTAGGTCGTCGCCATTTCGAGGGCGAACAGATGATCCTGGGCGCGCGCTCCAAGATCCTTCATGGCCGCCTCGGCGGCATGCATGGCCTCCTGCGCGCCTTCGGTATCCCCCTGTGAGTGTTTCACCAAGGCCGTCGTGCTGGCGACATAGAAGGCTGCCTCATCGCTGCCTTGGAACTTCTTGCCGATGTCGGCGATGACCTTGAGCGCCTCCGTGTGTTTGTTGTTCGCGGACTTGGATTTCGCCAGTCCGGCGAATAGCGCGGGATGATTCAAGACGGAGTTTTTGGCCAGCGTCACGGCGTGTTCGTAGGCGATTTCGGCCTGCTCGCTGTCGCCGTTTCCAAGTGCCAGGTCGCCGAGAAGCTGCTGGCGTTTAAGCCCGCGCGGCGACAGCTTCACGGCGGTCTGAAGCGTCTTCTCCGCCACCGTGAATTCCTTCAGCGCAGACTGGGTCTTGGCCAGCCAGTCGTAGGCGAGAATGAGATTCGGGTCCTGGGCGATCAGTTGCTCGAAGGTTTCCCGGGCCTGAGGGTAGTCGGTCTTGTAGAACTGAACCTTCCCCAGGCCCAGTCTCGCCCAGGGGATCTCGCGCGCGTCGAGGACCTGGTCGTAGATCTCCTTGGCGTCATCATATCGGCTGGTCGTGATACAGGTCTCGGCCTTGAGCTTCAGAAGCTCGGAGAGGTTCTTGGGGTTGGTGGAGATGAGGCGGTCGAGCTCGGCGATCGCGGCGTTATAGTTTTTGGCCATCAGGGCCTTGTTGACCGTTTGCAGATCGGCCTTGCGTGCGTAGAGTTTCTCCAACCGTTTCTGCAGCAGTTCCTTGGTGAAGGGTTTGGAGAGATAGCTATCGGGGATGTGCTCCACCGCGCCCATCACCATGTCGCGTGTATTTTCAGCCGTGATCATGACGAAAATGGTGTCGACGCCGATCAGCTGACGATAACGCGCTTCTTCGAGGATCTGTTGTCCGTCCTTGCCTGGGCCGAGATTGTAGTCGCAGAGGATGATGTCATAGCGGGTTTTCTGCATCAGATCGATGGCTTCCTTGCCGTCACGCGCCTGGTCGACCTGGGTTGCGCCGATTGAGCGAATAATGCTGCGGATCGCCGCGCGCATATCCGGAAAATCGTCGATGACGAGATAGGTCTTGGATAAAAGTCCTGCTGGCATTCTAGTGTTCTCCACGCCCCTGAGAATGATCGAAGCCGCGCGCTCCTCGCGGGACATGAAGTCGACTCAGTGAGCCGGTCGCACGGCGCGACCGATTCCTCGTGTCAGCATGATACGTCGCGGTCGGCGAGGGTTCTCAGCCTTCCCGTGCGATCGCTCGATACCCAATGTCCCGGCGACAGAAGCAGCCGTCCCAGTGAATCCGATCAACGGCTCTATAGGCTAGCTTATTCGCCTCGTAAACGCCTTGTCCAAGTGCTGTCACGCAGAGTACGCGTCCGCCGTTGGTGACGACCTCATCGCCGTCCAGCGCAGTGCCGGCGTGAAAGACCTTGGCCTCATCCGCTGGAATCGCGTCGAGCCCCGAGATGCGATCGCCCGTCGCATAGTCTTCAGGGTAGCCGCCGGCCGCCATCACGACACCGAGCGCGGCACGTGGATCCCAGTCGGCGGTCGCGGTATCGAGCCGGCCCTCGACCGCAGCGAGGCAGAGTTCGACCAGATCTGATTTGAGCCGTACCAGTAACGGCTGGGTTTCGGGGTCGCCCATTCTGCAGTTGAATTCCAGTACCTTCGGGGTGCCATCCCCGTCAATCATGATGCCGGCGTACAGAAAACCCAAATAACGGATGCCTTCGCTGGCGAGTCCGGCAATGGTTGGCTCCATGACCTCGCGCATGATGCGTGCGTGGATCTCGGGTGTGACGATGGGGGCGGGCGAATAGGCGCCCATGCCTCCGGTATTGGGACCCTGGTCGCCGTCGTCACGTGCCTTGTGGTCCTGAGAGGAGGCCAGCGGCAGGATGTTGCCGCCGTCGACCATGGCGATGAAGCTCGCCTCCTCGCCGGTGAGAAATTCCTCGATCACCACGCGGGCGCCGGCCGTGCCGAAACGGCCCGCGTCAAGCATGTCGCGCACTGCGGCCTCGGCGGTCGCCAGGTCGTCGGCCAGGATGACGCCCTTGCCGGCGGCCAGTCCATCGGCCTTGACCACGACCGGTGCGCCGATCACCCGCAGGTAGTCGAGCGCGGGCTCGATCTCGGTGAAGACCCCGTAGCTTGCGGTCGGAATGCCGTGACGGGTGAGGAAGTCCTTGGTGAATGCCTTCGAGCCTTCGAGCTGTGCGGCGCTCTGCGTGGGGCCGAAGCAGGGTAGGCCGGTCGCCTCGAAAGCATCGACCAGGCCGGCGACCAGCGGGGCCTCGGGGCCGACGATGGTCAGACCGATGGATTCCTCGCGGGCGAAGCGGACGAGCGCCGCAATGTCTGTCGCCGAGATCGGTAGGTTCTGGACTCCGGGCTCGCATGCCGTGCCGCCATTGCCCGGGGCGACGAAGATCTGCTCCGCCAGCGGGGACTGAGCAGCCTTCCAGGCAAGTGCGTGCTCGCGCCCACCGCTGCCAATGATCAAAATCTTCATCGAACGTCTCCAGATTGAATCGTTAGTGTACTTGGAAGAGGGTCGGCATTGCCGATGCCGAATATCGGGAGCCGGCCGCGTCTGGCGGCTGGCGAAAGTCGGGTGCGACAAGGCGCTCCTAGTCGAAGGAGACGAGTCCCCGTCGGCTCGATCGGATGAAGCTCAGAATGTGGTCGGTTTCGGGGCCGGGATAGTCTTGCTCAGCTCGGGCCAACGCCTCGGCCTGTTTCAGGCCCGAACGCAGCACCAGGCGGTAGACCGCCTTGATGCGGCTGCGCTGCTCTTGGGTGAAACCGTTGCGTCTCAGTCCAACGACATTCAGTCCGAGCATGCGCGCGCGGTGCCCATCCACCAGTGCATAGGGCGGTACGTCCTGGGCGACGCCGGTGACCCCGGCCACCATGGCCAGTGAACCGATGCGACAGAACTGATGCACCGCGACCTGCCCCGAGATGAAGGTGCGGTCCTCGACCTCGACATGACCGGCCAGAGTCGCCGTGTTGGCGAAGATGTTGTGATCGCCGACGACGCAGTCATGGCCCGCGTGCGAAAAGGCCATCCAGAAATTGTCGCTGCCGATTCGCGTGCCTTCCTCCGATTTGACGCCGCAGCTGATGTTCACCCCTTCCTTGAAATGATTGCGGTCGCCGATGACCAGCGGGCGCGCCTTCTCGGGCGTGAAGGTCAGGTCCTGCGGTTCGGAGCCGAGCGTCACACCGTGGCAGACCCGGTTGTCGCGGCCCATGCGGGTATTGGCAAAGATGCGCACGCAACTCTCGATGCGGCAGCCCTCGCCGATGACGGCGCCGGACTCGACGATGGAGTAGGGGCCGATGGCGACGCTGGGGTCGACCTCGGCCCCGTCCTCGACGATGGCAGTGGGATGGATGGACATGGGATAGCCTCCAGCTTTCAGCCTTCAGCCTCCAGCGGTGGCTGTCTGGAACCTCGCCACTCTAATGGCTCGACAGCTGGAGGCTGGGGGCTGGAAGCTGACCGCTCTCAATGACGGAAGTGGCGCATTCCGGTGAAGACCATGGTCATGCCGTGCTCGTTGGCGGCGGTGATGACCTCTTCGTCACGCATGGATCCACCGGGCTGGATGACCGCCGTGATGCCGGCCTCCGCTGCCTGGTCGATGCCGTCGCGGAAGGGGAAGAAGGCGTCGGACGCCATCACGGAACCGGCTACCACGAGGCCCGCCTGCTCGGCCTTGATGCGGGCGATGCGCGCGGAGTTGACCCGGCTCATCTGTCCGGCGCCGACGCCGATGGTCATGCGCTCGCGGCCGTAGACGATGGCGTTGGACTTGACGAACTTGGCCACCCGCCAGGTGAAGAGCAGGTCGTCCATCTGCTCGGGCGTCGGCTCGCGCTCGGTCACCACGCGCACGTCACCGGTGAGACGCAGGTCGGCGTCCTGGACCAGGAGACCGCCGTTGACCCGCTTGAAGTCGAAGCGATGGACGGACTCGCTGGACCAGTCGCCGCAGGCGAGCAGACGCACGTTCTTCTTGGCCGCCACGACCTCGCGGGCCGCGTCCGAGATGCTGGGCGCGATGATGACCTCGACGAACTGGCGCTCGACGATGGCGCTTGCGGTCTCGGCGTCGAGCGCGCGGTTGAAGGCGATGATGCCGCCGAAGGCCGATTCGGGATCCGTCGAGTAGGCGCGGTCGTAGGCCTCCAGCAGGTTGGCGCCGAAGGCGACGCCGCAGGGGTTGGCGTGCTTGACGATGACGCAGGCCGGGGCCTCGTCGAACTGCTTGACGCATTCGAGCGCGGCGTCGGTGTCGGCGATGTTGTTGTAGGAGAGTTCCTTGCCCTGGGTCTGCTCGGCGGTCGAGATGCCGGCCTCCTTGATCGCGTGCTCGACATAGAAGGCCGCGTTCTGGTGCGGGTTCTCGCCGTAGCGCATCGACTGCTTGCGCTTGAACTGGAGGCTGAGGACGCGCGGGAAGCCGCTCTCGCTCTCGCCCTCGGCGCGCGCGCCCAGATAGTTGGCGATGGCGCCGTCGTAGCGGGCGGTGTGCTCGAAGACCTTGGCCGCCAGGTCGAAGCGGGTTGCGTCGCTCACGCCGCCCGCGTCGGCCATTTCGGCCAGGACGCGCGGATAGTCCGAGGCGTCGACCACCACGGTCACGCTGGCGTGGTTCTTGGCCGCAGCGCGCAGCAGGGTGGGACCGCCGATGTCGATGTTCTCGATCGCGGTCGGCAGATCGCAATCGGGCTTGGCGACCGTCTGCTCGAAGGGGTAGAGGTTGACCACGACCAGGTCGATCGGCTGGATCTGGTTATCGGCCATCACCTGATCGTCGATGCCGCGACGGCCGAGGATACCGCCGTGGATGCGCGGATGCAGCGTCTTGACGCGTCCGTCCATCATTTCCGGGAAGCCGGTGAAGTCGGAGACCTCGATCACCGGGATGCCCTGGTCGGCGAGCAGACGGGCGGTTCCGCCGGTGGAGAGGATCTCGACGCCACGGGCGGCGAGTTCCTTGGCGAAATCGACCAGGCCGGTCTTGTCGGAAACGCTGATCAGGGCGCGTTGTATGGCTTGCATCTATATGGTCCGGATTCTGTGTGCTTGAAGGGCGGTAACTCGACGCTCAGAGGTCGCGCTCGATCCCGTAGTCGGTGAGCCGCTTGCGCAGGGTGCTGCGCGTCATGCCGAGCATCCGCGAGGCATGACTCAAATTGCCGTTGGTGTGATTGAGGACGGTTTCGAAGAGAGGCCGCTCGACCTCCTCCATGACCAGGCTGTAGAGCCCGGTCGCTTCGTGATCCGCCATGTTTTCGAGATAGAACTTGAGTGCGTTGCGCACGCAGACCCCAAGCGGATCGGCGCGGTTCGCCTCCAGGAGTTGGAGCCCCGTTGATTCGTGTGCCGATGCGTCTTTCGCAGCCGCTGTCTTCATGCTGCTTTCGTCTCCGTGTCGGGGCATTGGTCGAGGAACGCGAGAACCCGAGACAGTTGCTCGGACGGGGTCTCCGTTCGGTTGATGTCGTCTCTAAATTTTGCCGCACCAGGCAGGTGACGGCAGTACCAGGCGATGTGTTTGCGCGCGATGCGCACGCCGCCATGGTGGCCGTAGAACAGATAGAGCGCCTCTAGGTGCTCCCTCAGAATGTCTCTGATCCAGCTGGCGGGCGGGATTCGGTCCGGGCGGTGGATTCCAACATGCGCCGCCTCGGAGGCGTGGCTGTCCGAGGCCAGTTCGGCGGCGATATCGCGGAAGATCCAGGGGCGTCCCTGGGCCGCGCGTCCAATCATGATAGCATCGGCGCCCGTGTAGTCTAGGACGTGTCGTGCCTGTTCGGAGCTCGCGATATCGCCGTTGGCGATCAGCGGGATCGAGACCTGTTCGCGGATGGCTCGGATGCTGTCGTATTCGGCCGCGATCCCATAGGAACAGGCCCGGGTGCGTCCGTGCACCGTGAGCGCGGCGATGCCGCAGTCGCGCGCGATCTCGGCGATACGCACCGCGTTGCGGCTCTCGGGCGACCAGCCGGTGCGGATCTTGAGGGTGACGGGTGCCGACACGGCGCCGACCACAGCCTCCAGGATGTGTCCGACCAACAGCTCGTCGCGCAGCAGCGCCGATCCCGCCGCCACCTTGCAGACCTTCTTCGCCGGGCAGCCCATGTTGATGTCGATGATGTCGGCGCCAAGGTCAAGGTTGACGCGCGCCGCCTCGGCCATCTCGGCAGGATCCGAGCCGACGATCTGGGCCGAGATCGGTCCGTCCTCACCGCTGTAGTCGAGTCGCTTGAGCGACTTGCGCTGGCCCCAGAGCGTGGTGTTGGACGAGACCATTTCGGCCACGGCGAGTCCAGCGCCCATGCGTCGACAGAGCGAGCGGTAGGGGCGGTCGGTGATGCCGGCCATGGGGGCTAGGATCAGATTGTTCGCAAGCCGGTAGGGCCCGATGCTGAACGGACGGATCAGGGGAGATTGGGTTTCGACCACGGCAAACGACGGGCGGCTGGAATGTGTCTCTATGATGACGAATCGGTCGGTCGCGGTCGAGCCGGCTGCGACCGATGGCGAGGGTGCGATGACCGATGTGGTGCCTCGGCGCGGATCAGGTGCGGGGGCGTCGTCCGCAGATCAGCGCCCAATCCTCGCGCAGACGCGGGGGTTCGAGCTGGATCCGCTCTGCGTAGGCGCTGCTGACGGTCTCGATCTGATCGGCGAGGATCCCCGAGAGAACCAGGTCGCCTCCCACGTCCAGGCGCGCGATCAGGGTCGGTGCCAAGCTGACCAGCGGACCGGCGAGAATGTTCGCCAGCACGCAGTCGACCGCCTGTTCGGGCGCCTGTTCCGGAAGATAGACCTCCAGGCGCTCAGAGACGCCGTTGGCGGTCGCGTTGTCGTGGGTGGCGTCCAGTGCCTGCTGGTCGTGGTCGACGGCGATGGCGCGTGCGGCCCCGAGCTTGAGCGCGGCGATGGCCAGAATGCCCGAGCCACAGCCGAAGTCGAGGACGGTTTTGCCGGTGAGATCGGCCCCGTCCAGCCATTCGAGACAGAGCGCCGTGGTGGCGTGGTGTCCGGTGCCGAAGGCCAGTCCGGGATCCAGGTTGACCACCACCGCGTCGTCGGCCTCCGGAGGCTGGCCGTGCGGACAGATCCAGAGACGCCGGCCGAAGCGGGCCGGCTTGAAGGTGTCGAGCCAGACGCGCTCCCACACCTGATCCTCTATCCGCTCGATGCGCGGGGCCGAACCCAGCTGCCCGCCAATGTGCTGCGCCAGCCGCTCGACCAGTGCCTGGTTCTCGGGGTCATTGTCGAACAAGGCCGTGAGGGTCACCTCCGACCAGAGCGGCGTTTCGCCCGGACCCGGTTCCAGCTGCGGTTCGTCGCCCGCGTCCCCGAGGGTGACCGAGAGTGCGCCGGCGATCTCAAGATTGAGCGAGAAGGTTTCCGCTTGGGTGCGCGGGACGTTGAATGAAAGCTGTAACCAGGGCATGTGATCGCCGTTACATCCCGAGCTTCTTTTCGAGATAGTGGATGTTCGCCCCACCGGCGAGGAAGGCGCCGTCGCGCAGGATGGAACGTTGGAGCTTGATGTTGGTATTGATGCCGTCGATCACGGTTTCGCGCAGGGCGTTGCACATGCGCGCGATCGCCGCCTCACGATCCTCGCCGTGGGTGATCAGTTTGCCGATCATGGAGTCGTAGTGGCAGGGGACCGTGTAGCCCGAGTAGATATGGGTCTCGACCCGCACGCCCGGTCCACCCGGCGCATGGAACTCGGTGATTTTGCCCGGACTCGGCATGAATGTCTCGGAGTCTTCGGCGTTGACGCGGCACTCGATGGCGTGACCGCGTAGCTGGATGTCCTGCTGCGTGTAGCGCAACGGCTCGCCGGCTGCGATCAGGATCTGCTCCTTCACGATGTCGACGCCCGTGACCATCTCGGTTACCGGATGCTCGACTTGGACGCGGGTGTTCATCTCGATGAAATAGAAGTGCCCGTTCTCGTAGAGGAACTCGAAGGTGCCTGCGCCGCGATAGCCGATGGCGCGGCAGGCCGCAGCGCAGCGCTCGCCGATCTCGTTGCGTTCCTCTTCGGTGATGCCGGGTGCGGGGGCCTCTTCCAGGACCTTCTGGTGGCGGCGCTGCATGGAGCAGTCGCGCTCGCCCAGGTGAATCGCGTTGCCCATCTGGTCGGCGAGGATCTGGAACTCGATGTGGCGCGGGTTCTCCAGATACTTCTCCATGTAGACCATGTCGTTGTTGAAGGCCGCAGCCGCCTCCGCCTTGGTCAGGGAGATGGCGTTGAGCAGGGTCGCCTCGGAGTGCACCACGCGCATCCCGCGACCGCCGCCGCCGCCGGACGCCTTGATCATGATCGGATAGCCGATCTCGCGCGCCAGTTCCAGGGTGCGTTTCTTGTTGTCGTCGATCGGTCCGTCCGAGCCTGGGACGCAGGGCACGCCGGCCGCCTTCATGGCGGCGATGGCCGAGACCTTGTCGCCCATCATGCGGATGGTGTCGGGCTTGGGGCCGATGAAAATGAATCCGGAGCGCTCGACGCGTTCGGCGAAGTCGGCGTTTTCGGACAAAAAGCCGTAGCCTGGGTGGATCGCGACCGTATCCGTGACCTCGGCCGCACTGATGATGGCCGGGACATTCAGATAGCTCTGAAGGGCGGCCGCCGGTCCGATGCAGACGGATTCATCCGCCAGCAGCACGTGTTTCAGGTCGCGGTCGGCTTCGGAGTGGACAGCGACGGTTTTGATCCCGAGTTCGCGGCAGGCGCGCAGGATACGCAGCGCGATCTCGCCCCGATTGGCGATCAGAACCTTCTCGATCATTGCAGCCATGATGGGAATGTCTTCTGTTGGGGACGGCGGATTCGACCGGAACCGTGCCAGATGCGGCGCGGTTTCGGTCGGGCGCGGTAACGCGGGTTCCGATCCGAGTGGAATCGGAATCCGGTGGTCATTCGATGATGAACAGCGGCTGGTTGTATTCGACCGGCTGACCGTTATCGACCAGGATGCGTTTGACCGTGCCCGAGTGCTCGCACTCGATCTGGTTGAGGATCTTCATGGCCTCGATGATGCAGAGCGTATCGCCGGCCTTGACCGCATGCCCTTCCTCGACGAACGGCTTGGAGCCGGGCGCAGGTGCGCGATAGAAGGTGCCGACCATGGGTGAGCGCACGATGTCGCCGCTGAGCTCTTCATCTTCTTCATCGGCGGCAACAGGGGCCGCCGCAGACGTTGGCGCGACGGGGGCCGCAGCGGCCCCTGCCGCCATGGGCTGAGGCATGTAGACGGGCATGGAGGCGCTGCCGTGGCGGCTGATGCGCACGGATTCCTCACCCTCGTGGATCTCGATCTCGGCGACGTCGGATTGCTCCAACAGCTCGATCAACTTCTTAACCTTGCGGATATCCATTGTCAGTTGTTCTCGTTCTTAGTGCCTTGCGCCAGTCGGCTGAGCGCGGCGCGCAATGCCAGTGCGTATCCCTCGGCCCCGAGCCCGCAGATCACGCCCACCGCGATATCGGAAAAATAGGAGTGGGCGCGAAATGGCTCGCGGGCGTGCACGTTCGACAGGTGCACCTCAATGAAGGGGATCGCCACGGCAAGCAGGGCGTCGCGCAAAGCGACGCTGGTGTGGGTGAAGGCCGCCGGATTGATGATGATGAAATCTACCCCGCGCTGCTGGGCGCGATGGACCGCCTCGATCAGGATGTGCTCGGCGTTGCTCTGTATGAATTCGAGTTCATGCCCCTCGGACCGTGCGGTCGACTCCAGAAGATGCTGGATGTCCGCCAAGGTCGCGTGACCATAGTGTCCCGGTTCCCGGGTGCCGAGCAAATTGAGGTTGGGTCCGTTGAGGACCAGGATCGAGGCCATGGCGCCTATTGTCTTCCAGACGATGTCGATTTCGTGGGCTTGCCGGTCCGGTCGGAATCGGCGGTAAATCGCATCGAATTGTGCTGATTTCCCCAGAAATTGTCCAGTCGTAGAGTGAGAGTCGATCCGGCGCCGATTGACTGACCCCAGCGGTCGGTCAACCGGGGGTCGTTGATGCGCGATCGCTATCTACCCGGAAATCGCCTCAGTCGGTGCGGGTCGAGCGCCGGGCGGATGGGACGACGAGGGCCGCGAGTTGTGTCTGCAGCTCGGTTTCGTTCATGGGGCCGAGCTGGCTGAAAACCTTGCGGCCACGGTGGTCGAAGATAACGGTGTAGGGCAGTCCCTCAAGCCGGTTTCCAAGCCGTTTGGAGAGCTCGATCGCCTCGGGATCGGCGATGAGCAGAGGATAGTTGATGGGGTGCTCCGCGACGAAATCTCGGACGTCCTGAGGTTGGTCTGCCGTGATACCGACGAACTGAACTCCCGAGTCTTTGAGTGCCTTCTGGGTGCTGACGAAGAGCGGCAGTTCCTTCAGGCAGGAAGGGCACCAGGTGGCCCAGTAGTTGAGGACCAGCACCTTCCCTGCCCAGGCGTTGCTCGGGACCTCACGTCCATCGAGGTCTGGCAGACGGAAGTCGGGTAGTGTTTCGAGACGGTTGCGGCTGTGATCCGCGAGCCCCTCGACCAGCGGAGTTTCGCCCAACCATTTCTGCCCGAAGATGGCTGTACCGATGCTGATGCCGCCGGCGAGGACAGTCACGAGAACGACCTTGATCGGCTTCATGGCTGGATCCTTTTGAGATGCTTGGCGAAATCCTCGGCAGGCTTGAAACCGACCAGTCTCATGTTGGCCTGCTCGGTCCCGCTGGGATCGAAGAAGAGGATGGCCGGCGGTCCGGGAATGCCGAATCGCTCCTGCATCAGGGCGCGATCGGCTGGGTCGTTGGCGGTCACGTCCGCCTGCAATAGGTTGAAGCGCGCCATCTCGGCCGTCACGGCCGGATCGCTGAAGGTATAGCGCTCCATCTCCTTACAGGAGACGCACCAGTCGGCGTAGAAGTCCAGCATGGTTGGACGGCCCGCTGACTGTGCCTCGGCCAGTGCCCGCTCCAGGTCGTCCGTGGTCTTGATGCGCTGGAATAGGGCGTGCTCGGCGACCTGTGCGGGCATTCCCGTCATGAGTCCGCGCAGCGGTTGCAAGGTGTCCTTGCCACCGGCGGCGGCGCCGACCAGCATGAGTGTGCCGTAGACGAGCAGGGTGATGCCGAGCCCCTTCCAGAGTTTGCTCCAGCCGCTGCTGTCGGGCGGCAGTTGGCTGAGCGCGCCGAGATAGACCGCCGAGCAGATGGCTAGCAGACCCCAGAGCACCATGGCGATGGCGGGCGCCAGGATGCGCTCGAGCAGCAGGATGGCGACCCCGAGCAGGGCGACCCCGAAGATCGCCTTGACCGCGTCCATCCAGACTCCGGCGCGCGGCAGCAGCTTGCCGGCCGAGGTGCCGATGACGATGAGCGGCGCGCCCATGCCCAGGCTGAGCGCGAACAAGGCGAGTCCGCCGAGCAGCGCGTCGCCGGTCTGGCTGATGTAGATGAGCGCGCCGAACAGCGGGGGTGCCACGCAAGGGCCGACGATGAGCGCCGAGAGCAGGCCCATGATGGCGACCCCGATGAGGGTGCCCCCCTGCTGGCGATTGCTGAGCGCGGCCAGTCGGGTCTGCAGGCTCGACGGCAACTGCAGATCGTAGAAGCCGAACATGGACAGCGCCAGCAGCACGAACACCAGGGCGAAGGCGGAGAGGATCCAGGGGTTCTGGAACAGTGCTTGGAGGTTGGCGCCGAACAGCCCGGCTAGAACGCCCGCGAGCGTGTAGGTCAGGGCCATCGCCAGGACATAGACCAGCGACAAGATAAAGGCCTTGCGGGTGGTGATCTGTGCCCCCTGACCGGCGATGATGCCCGAGAGGATGGGGATCATGGGAAAGATGCAGGGCGTGAAGGCGAGCAGCAGTCCAAAGCCGAAAAAGGCGGCGATGATGACCCAGAGACTGCCTTCGGCAAGGACGGCGGCGATCCGGTCCTGCTCAGCGACCGGCAGGCTGTCGGTCGGTTCGGGCACGCTGGATGCGGCTGTGCGAGTGGTGGCGGTTGGCGCCGATGCCGTCGTGCTGGCTGCTGGCAGTTCGAGGCGTACCCGCTGGGTCTGGGGCGGATAGCAGACGCCGAGTTCGGCGCAGCCTTGATACTTGACGACCAGGGTGATCTCGGTCGGCTCGGGCGTATCGCGCAACAGAGGCAGCGTCAGGTCGATGCGATCGTGGTAGACCTGGATGTCGCCCAGGCTTCCGTCCGGTAGCACGGCGTCTCGTTTGGTCTCGCCTTGCGGTAGCTCGAAGGCCCCGAGTCGGACGCCGTCCTCGTCTTCCAGGGCGACCTGGATCAGATGTCGATAGAGATAGGTGCCGGGGGCGATGTCCCAGGTCAGTTGCAGCCGGTCGGGCGCGGCGACCTCGGCCTGGAAGCGGAATGCCTCCTCGACGGTCGGCAGCGCGTCTTCACGCGCGACGCCGAATGCGTCGTTCAGCCCGAGAGCGCTGGCGGCCAAGGGCTTGGTCGTCTGGGCAGGGGCGGGGGGCTGCTGCGTGGTGTGCGCCTTGGTCATGGGCGGTAGCTCGACCGAGAGCGTCTGGCGATGCGGCGGATAACAGAGCCCCGCCTCCGCGCACCCCTGCGAGATCAGCTTGAGGTCGAGTCGATTCCCTGCGCCCGGATCGCGTGTGACCGGGACTCGAACGCTGAGCGTTTCGTGATAGATGGGAACGGCGCCGAAGAACTCGTCCTGCTTGATCTCGGCCTCCGGAAGCTGCGGCTGGCCCAGCGCGATGCCGACCGTGTCGGTGTCGACGCGGAATTTGCTCTGGTAGAGGTAGTAGCCTTCGGCAATGTCCCAACGGATCAGGACGGCATCCGGTCCGTCCGCCTGGGCCGAGACCTTGAACGCCTGGTCGGGCTGAAGGAACTCTTCGTCGGCGAGTGCGGTTCGCGCCAGCATCGATGCCATCAGCGCCACGGTCAGCAGCAGGACCGGAATCCAGTTCCTGATGTGGGCCCAGGCGGGCAGGTGGGCTGACGCCTGAGTGTCGGAATGTCTGCGGCGTGCGTTCAGGGTGTTGTGCATGAATCTACCCAGCTCAGATAGTCGGAGAGTCCTTCCGTGATCGGGATGGCGATGATCTCGGGTACCTCGTAGGGATGCAACTCGCGCAGCCGTGCGGTCAGCTCCGCGACCCGCACGGAGGAGGTCTTGATGAGCATCTGCGTTTCGGTGTCCTGCTGAATCGTGTCCTCCCAGCGGTAGACGGAGGTGACGCCGGGAAGCAGGCTGACGCAGGCGGCGAGCCGTTCCTCGACCAGTCGCTCGGCCAGTGTCCGCGCTGTTTCCGGGTCGGGACAGGTGCAGAGCATCAGGCGATGTCGTGAGTGCATGGGCCGTGAGCCTCCTTCGAGTCGCTGTCGGTGGGCGCTGGATTGCCGCCTGTTCGGATGAGTCGAGAATCGACCAGGGCTTTGATGGCGATCACCGCGAGAGGTTTCGTTGTGAGACGGCCCTTGGACTTTATCAGGTCGGATGGGTATGGTTCGGCTCAATCATGCATCGGGTCGACCCCGATCTCCGTCACCGAGGGTTGGGAACGGTTTCGGACGGATCGACTCTGAAGGAACGGCGGCCTCCACGGCCGAATCTATCGTTTAGAGAGACATTCATGCCGCTCATCATCTTAGCCTTGTTCATCGGTCTGCCGCTGATCGAACTCTATTTCCTGATCCAGGTCGGCGGCGAAATCGGGGCGCTGCCCACGATCGCGCTGTCAATCCTCACCGCCATCATCGGCACCTGGCTGGTGCGTCTCCAGGGCTTCGGTCTGTTGCTGCGCGTGCGCGACATGATGGACCGGGGCGAGGTGCCGGCGCTCGAGGTCATGGACGGCGCACTCATTCTGGCCGCCGGTCTCTTCCTCTTGCTGCCGGGCTTTATGACCGACGCCCTCGGCTTCCTTCTGCTCGTACCGCCTTTGCGTCGCTGGGTGGTCGCTCGTTTCGTTCGAGTGGCTCCCGCCTCGCGCTATCCCGGACAGGGTCCCGATCGGGGGCCGCGCGTCATCGAGGGCGATTATCGCCGCGAGGACTGACGTTTCGCGGCTGATGCACGTGGAGCCGTCGAGTGTGGACGGCTCCCTCGTCTTGTTTGCACGGCGGTTTTCCGTCGACGTCGCTGTCGGTGGGGGCTCTTGGCGCGTGCCGAGCCGTCGTTCCTTCCCTACTTCCCTTGCCGGTTTCTGCAAGTCCCTCGACCTGTCCGTCGACTCAAGCCTTGACACCTGAAGATTTCGCTCTACCATTAGCACTCGTTTCAGGTGAGTGCTAACAAGGTCGGGCTGCGAAGTCTTTAAAATCTTGGGCACCCATACCAACCACTTCTCAACGCTACGAGGAGATCCAACATGAATATCCGTCCTTTGCATGATCGCGTCGTCGTCCGTCGCATGGAAGAGGAGCGCACGACCGCTGCTGGCATCGTGATCCCCGATTCGGCAACCGAGAAGCCGATTCAGGGCGAGATCATTGCCGTCGGCAAGGGCAAGATCCTTGAGAGCGGCGAAGCCCGTCCCCTCGACGTCAAGGTCGGCGATCGCGTCCTGTTCGGAAAGTATTCCGGCACCGAGGTCAAGCTCGACGGCCAGGAATTCCTGGTCATGCGCGAAGAAGACATCATGGGTGTCGTCGAGGGCTGAAGCCCTCCGCCCGGTCTGACATTCACCGACCCACTGATAACGAATCCAATCGAGGAATTTAGAGAATGAGCGCAAAAGACGTGAAGTTCGGCGGCGATGCCCGTGCCCGTATGATGGAGGGCGTCAACGTCCTCGCCAACGCCGTTAAGGTTACCCTGGGTCCCAAGGGCCGCAACGTGGTGCTGGAGAAGTCCTTCGGCGCGCCGACCGTCACCAAGGACGGCGTCTCCGTCGCGAAGGAAATCGAACTCAAGGACAAGTTCGAGAACATGGGCGCCCAGATGGTCAAGGAAGTCGCCTCCAAGACCTCCGACATCGCCGGTGACGGTACCACCACCGCGACCGTTCTGGCTCAGGCCATGGTGCGCGAGGGTCTGAAGGCGGTCGCCGCCGGCATGAACCCGATGGACCTCAAGCGCGGCATGGACAAGGCCGTCGAGGCCGCCACCGCAGAGCTGCGTAAGCTCTCCAAGCCTTGCACCGAGAGCAAGGCGATCGCCCAGGTCGGTACCATCTCCGCCAACTCGGACGACTCGATCGGCAACATCATCGCCGAGGCGATGGGGAAGGTCGGCAAGGAAGGCGTCATCACCGTTGAAGATGGCACCTCTCTGCAAAACGAGCTGGACGTCGTCGAGGGTATGCAGTTCGATCGCGGCTACCTCTCGCCCTACTTCATCAACAACCAGCAGAGCCAGAGCGCCGAGCTCGAAGCTCCGTACATCCTGCTGTTCGACAAGAAGATCTCGAACATCCGTGATCTGCTCCCCGTGCTCGAGGCCGTCGCCAAGGCCGGCAAGCCGCTGCTGATCATCGCTGAGGACGTCGAGGGCGAGGCCCTGGCGACCCTGGTCGTCAACACCATCCGCGGTATCGTCAAGGTGTGCGCCGTCAAGGCTCCTGGCTTCGGCGACCGTCGCAAGGCCATGCTGCAGGACATCGCTATCCTGACCGGCGCCACCGTCATCTCCGAGGAAGTCGGTCTGTCGCTGGAGAAGGCGACCCTCAACGATCTGGGTACCGCCAAGAAGGTTCAGGTCGGCAAGGACGAGACCACCATCATCGATGGCGCCGGCTCCGAGCAGGACATCCAGGCTCGTTGCGAGCAGGTCCGCGCCCAGGTCGAGGAGACCAGCTCCGACTACGATCGTGAGAAGCTGCAAGAGCGTCTGGCCAAGCTGGCTGGCGGTGTTGCCGTCATCAAGGTTGGCGCAGCCACCGAGATCGAGATGAAGGAGAAGAAGGCACGCGTCGAGGACGCACTGCACGCGACCCGCGCCGCAGTCGAGGAAGGCATCGTCCCCGGTGGTGGTGTTGCCCTGGTGCGCGCCATCGCTGCCGTCAAGGACCTCACGGGTTCCAACCACGATCAGGACGTCGGCATCGCGATCGCCCGTCGCGCGATGGAAGAGCCGCTGCGTCAGATCGTCTCCAACGCCGGCGAAGAGCCGTCCGTCATCATGCACAAGGTGTCCTCCGAGGGTACCGGCAACTACGGCTACAATGCCGCCAACGGCGAGTATGGCGACATGGTCGAGATGGGTATCCTGGATCCGACCAAGGTGACCCGCTCCGCGCTGCAGAACGCCGCTTCGGTTGCTGGTCTCATGATCACCACCGAGGCCATGATCGCTGATGAGCCCAAGGAAGACGCCCCGGCAATGCCGGGCGGCGATATGGGCGGCATGGGCGGCATGGGCGGCATGGGCATGATGTAAGCCCAGGTCTCTCGGCCTGAAGTCGAAAAGCCCCGCCTCGGCGGGGCTTTTTTGTTTGAATGTCGACGGCGATCGATCGCTTCGAGCCTTCTCCTCGACTCGGGAGTCTTCGTCCGAACCCTATAATCGCTCGATCGAGATTCCTTATCGATATCCACCGTGCAGTCATGCCGCGAGGAGGCGTCTTGGATTGCTCCGCCTTGAATGCCGAGTTCGGCATCCCCGATACGCTACGCTTCGTCGAAGGGCGGGGTGGTTTGACGATGATCGAAATCGCCAACCCGTTGGCGACGGCGACGCTCACGACCCAGGGTGGTCAGCTGTTGGCCTATCGTCCGAGGACGGCGAGGAACGATCTGCTGTTTGTCGGCGAGCGCGCCCATCGCACTCCTGGGCTGGAGATCAAGGGCGGTGTTCCCATTTGCTGGCCCTGGTTCGGTCGCGATCCGGCGGATCCCGAACGGGTCATTCATGGGTTCGCCCGTCTATTCGAGTGGTCGCCGACGCTCTGCGAGACATGCGCGGATGGATCGACCCGGGTCCGGATGCGGCTCGTCTCGGACGCGCGGACGCGCTCGGCTTGGCCGCATGACTTCGCGCTGGAGGTGGAGATCCGGGTTGGGGCGACGCTCTCGGTCGCGCTGACCACACACAATCTCGACGCCTCGGTGTTGCACGTCACCCAGGGGCTGCATGCCTATTTCCGGATCGGCGATCTGGCGCGGCTGCGGGTCGAGGGCCTGGACGGCTGTTCCTACCTGGACTATGCCGCCGATGCTCGGGAGCGGGTTGTCGTTCAGGCCGGCGATCTGGGTGTGACGGGCGAGGTCAATCGCATCTATGAGTCGGTGCCATCGCGTCTGAGCATCCTGGATCCCGGGCTCGGGCGGCGCATCTGGATCCAGGGGCACAACAGCCGTACCTGCGTGGTCTGGAATCCCTGGATCGAATCGGCGCGCGCCATGGAGGACCTGGACGATGACGACTACAGACGGTTTATCTGTGTCGAGACGGTCAATGCGGCGTCCGAGGTGATCGCGATTCCACCCGAGGGCGCCTTCACCCTGGCCGCCGACTACCGCATTGAGGAGCTCTGAAGATGTCCAGTAACGAGACCAATCCAGTCGATCCGATGATGGAATCCCATTGGCGCGATTGGCTGGCTTGGGCCGATGAGAATGGCGTCATGGTGTCCGCAGACGGTGACTTCGCTCGAATCCGTGAGCGGGTGTGGGATGCGAGCGAGTACGTCGCCGTCTCGGTGCAGCGTCATCCCGATGAATTCGCCGAGCTGATCGCGAGTGGCGATCTGGCGCGCTCCTATGGGGCGGGCGATCTGGATGCGCGTCTGGCGGCGGCTCTGGCCGAGGTCGAGGGTGAGCCCGCGCTGCACAAGGCGCTGCGGCTGTTCCGGCGTCGCGAGATGGTTCGCATCATCTGGCGCGACATCGGTCAGCTGGCGCCGCTCGCCGAAACCCTGGAGGATCTGTCCGAGCTGGCCGATGTCTGCATCCGTCGCACACTGGATCTGCTCCACGACTGGACCTGTGCCGAGCTTGGAACCCCGCGCGATCCAGAGGGGCGGGCGCTGCGGATGGTCGTGCTGGGCATGGGCAAATTGGGCGCGCGCGAACTCAATCTCAGCTCGGATATCGATCTCATCTTCGCCTTCGCTCATGGCGGCGAGGTCGAGGGTGGTCCGCGTGTCTTGAGCAACGAGCAGTTCTTCGTGCGGTTGGGCCAGCGTCTGGTCCAGGCGCTGGCGACCAAGACCATCGACGGTTTCGTTTTCCGCGTCGATACGCGTCTGCGCCCGTTCGGTGAGGTCGGTCCGCTGGCCATGAGCTTCCAGGCGATGGAGGATTACTACCAGTCTCAGGCGCGCGAGTGGGAACGCTACGCCATGATCAAGGCGCGTCCGGTGGCGGGCGATCCGGACGATGTGGACGCCCTGATGGGGATGCTGCGGCCCTTCGTCTATCGTCGCTATCTGGATTTCGGAGCCTTCGAATCCTTGCGCGATCTCAAGCAGATGATCGTCAAGGAACTCAATCGGCGCGGCATGGAGGGCAACATCAAGCTCGGGCCGGGCGGCATCCGCGAGATCGAGTTCATCGGTCAGGCGTTCCAGCTGGTACGCGGCGGTCGCGACCCCGATCTCCAGGTGCGCCCCATCCTCCAGGTGCTCGCCTTGCTGGCGGAGCGTGAGCTGATGCCGGCCGAGGCGGTCGTCGAACTCGATACGGCCTATGGTTTTCTGCGTCTGGTCGAGAACCGCCTCCAGGCCCATCGCGACAAGCAGACCCATACGCTGCCGGAGGACGATCAGGGGCGGGCGCGTCTTGCGCGTTCCATGGGATTCTCCGACTGGGCCGCGTTCGCGGTGGTCCTGGAGGAGCATCGCCGTGTGGTGCAGGGGCATTTCGATCATGTCTTCGCCGCGCCCGTCCAGGAGCCGGACAGAGGCGGTTCCGCCTGGGTGGCGCTCTGGAACGGCGATCAGGACGAGATGCGGGAGCTGTCGATTCTGGAGGACGCCGGATTCGTCGACCCGGCGGCGGCGCGTACCCGGATCGAGCACTTCCGCGACGGCACGGCGCGCAAGGGCTTGAGCAGTCGCGGCCGCGATCGTCTCGCCCAGCTGATGCCGCAGGTGCTGCGGATCGTCGCCGGATGCGATCTGCCCGATGCCGCGCTGGGTCGCGTGCTGCTGGTGCTGGAGGCGGTGGCGCGCCGGACCGCCTATCTGGCCATGATGATCGAGCATCCCAGCATCCTCTCGCAGCTCGCGCGTCTCGCCAGCATGAGCCCCTGGTTCACCGACAAGATCCAGCATCATCCGTTGCTGCTCGACGAACTGATCGACCCACGCCGTCTCTACGCGCCACTGCGCCGCGATGAGCTGGAGTCCGAACTCGATGCCTTGCTCGCGCATGTCGACTCGGAGGATCTGGAGCAGCAGATGGAGCGTCTGCATCAGTTCGCCCAGGGCAACATGCTGCGGGTGGCGGCGGCCGATCTGACCGAGGTCATTCCGCTGATGGTGGTGAGCGACTATCTCACCGAGATTGCCGAGGTGGCGGTCGGGCGTGTGTTGGAGCAGGCCTATGCGCACCTGAGCGTCCGCCACGGCCATCCGACGTCCATCCTGGGCGAGACAACGGGGTTCCTGGTTTTGGGTTACGGCAAGCTCGGCGGGATCGAGCTGGGCTATGGGTCCGATCTGGATCTGGTGTTCCTGCATGGTACCGAGTCGATCAATGCTATGACCGACGGGCAAAAGGAGATCAGCAACGAGCAGTTCTATGCCCGGCTCGGTCAGCGCATGATTCACATGATGACCACCCAAACGGCCTCTGGGGCCCTTTACGAGGTCGACATGCGTCTGCGTCCCGACGGCGCCAAGGGCATGCTGGTGCGCTCGATCGGATCATTCGCCGCCTATCAGGAGTCGGAGGCCTGGACCTGGGAGCATCAGGCGCTGATCCGAGCGCGTCCGGTGGCGGGGGATCCGGCGCTGATGCGGCGCTTCGCCGAGGTGCGTCGCGCGATCCTCTGTCGCGAGCGCGACCCGGAGCGGCTGCGTATCGAGGTGCGCGACATGCGTGCCAAGATGCGCGCCAATCTCGACAAGACCCGCGACGGCCGTTTCGACCTGAAACAGGGCGCTGGAGGTATTGCGGACATCGAGTTTATGGTTCAATACGCTGTCCTGCGTTGGGCGGCGGCGTACCCAGCGCTTGTGGACTGGACCGACAATATCCGTTTGTTGGAGACACTGGCGCAGCTCGATCTGTTGCCGGGTCAGTCCGCCGAAGATCTCGCTGAGGCTTACAAGGCACTGCGCGCGGCCTATCATCGGGGCGCGCTGCAGGAGCAGCCCAAGACCATCCCCGTCGACCAACTGCTGGCCGAACGCGAGCGGGTTCGAACCCTATGGCATGATCTGATGGAAGACGGATCGGTACTGGACGCGTGACTGCGCCGCAGAACCTCTCGAAATTATCGAGCCCGAGAGTGACTCGGGCAAAGTGGAGTTGAACAATGGCGACGATGGCTGACCGTGACGGCCTCATCTGGCTGGACGGTGAAATGGTGCCCTGGCGTGAAGCCAAGACCCACGTACTCACCCACACCCTGCATTATGGCATGGGCGTCTTCGAGGGAGTCCGGGCGTACCAGACGCCGAAGGGCGCGGCCATCTTCCGCTTGCAGGAGCATACCGATCGCCTCTTCAATTCGGCGCACATTCTGGGCATGCCCATGCCTTGGGACCGCGAGACCCTGAACCAGGCCCAGTGTGCCGTGGTGCGCGAGAACGGTCTCGAGTCGGCCTACATTCGTCCCATGTGCTTCTACGGTGCCGAAGGCATGGGGCTGCGCGCGGACAACCTGAACGTCCACTGCATGGTGGCGGCCTGGTCCTGGGGCTCCTATCTGGGCGAGGAAAACATGCGGAACGGTATCCGCATCAAGGTGTCCTCTTTCACCCGTCATCATGTGAACATCACCATGTGTCGGGCCAAGGCCAACGGCAATTACATGAACTCCATGCTGGCGCTCCAAGAGGCGCAGCGCGATGGCTATGACGAGGCGTTGTTGCTCGATGCCTCTGGATACGTGATGGAAGGCAGTGGCGAGAACGTGTTCATCGTGCGCGACGGCGTTCTCTACACCCCGGACCTGACCTCGGCGCTGGACGGCATTACCCGTCGAACCGTGATGACGCTGTGCGAGGAGTTGGGCCTGAAGGTAGTCGAGCGGCGTATTACGCGCGACGAGGTCTATATCGCGGACGAGGCCTTCTTTACTGGAACGGCCGCCGAGGTGACGCCGATCCGAGAGATCGACGGTCGGGCGATCGGCGCTGGTACCCGTGGTCCCATCACCGAGCGCTTGCAGACCCTCTATTTCGATCAGGTCCACGGCCGGCGCGATCAGCATCCGGAGTGGCTGGCGCTGGTCTGACGCCATGCCGAATCGTGGGATGTGCCCTGTTCCGCGACTGATACCTCCGGGATGCCGAATCGACGCCGTTCGCCGCATGCGGCCGGCGCCGGTTCCGCTCGGGGGTTCGACCATCAGCACACACGAGGGAGATCCAAGACCATGACCAATCCAGCCATTGCCACGCAGTCCGAGCAGTCGCCGATCCAGGTCGCCCGCAAGGATCTGCCGTTGTCCTGTCCACGGCCCGATGCGCCTGTGTGGAACATGCATCCGCGTGTCTATCTGCCGATCGAGGATGAGGTCGACCAGACCTGCGTGTGCCCCTATTGCGGGGCACGGTATCAGCTGGTCGACTGAGCCTCCGTCATTCGGCTCAGGCTGCGGCGCGTTTCTCGCGCCGTTTCAGCCAGACCTCCAATCCCTGTGAATTGAGCTCGGTGTCGAGCGTCAAGAGTTCGCGAATCCGTGCGTTCTCGTAGTCGACGCCGTGCGCCTGTGCGCCCTTGATCAGATACTGGGTGATGGCCGTCTTGAGCCGCTCCTTGCGTTCGGGGTCGCCCCGACCCTCCTCGACGAGCGCCAAGCTCGCCAGATCGCGGATGCTCTGACGCAGATTGTCCACCAGAGCAGCCGGGTTCTTGACCGGGCCATAGTGGGTCAGGTACATCGCCTGAGGTTGGAAGGCCATCAGTTTGTCGAGGCTTGCCATCCAGGCGTCTGGATCGAAGGCGACCGGGGTTGCCGGTGCGAACATCCAGGGTCCCTTGGCGGTTTCGAATTCGCGATAGGCGATGCCGAAGGTGTCTCCGGTGAAGAACCCCTGCGTGACCGAGTCTAGGATGCAGCCGTGATGATTGGCATGTCCCGGGGTGTCGACGAAGGTCAGGGTGCGGCTTCCGAGCGCGAAGGTCTGGCCGTCCTCGGCGGCGATCACCCGTTCCTCGGGTACCGGGATCAGCGTTCCATAGTCCTTTTTGAAGCCGTCCTCGCCATAGACTGCGGTCGCCCCGGCGATCAGCTTGCTGGGATCCACCATGTGCCGGACCCCATTGGGGTGCACGACCAAGCGGGCGTTCGGACAGGCCGCCATCAGGCGTCCCGCGCCTCCGGCGTGGTCCAGGTGCACATGAGTTGGGATCACATAGTCGACGTGCTCGGGTGTTAGCCCGATCGCGGCGACGACGCCCAATAGGCCCGGGGCCGTGTGGTCCGTGCCTGTGTCGACGAAGGCCAGTCGATCCTCCGAACGTATGAGATAGCAGGCCGCGAGACCGTGCCGGTAGAGACCGGTCTCGATGCAATAGATGCCGTCGGCGATCTGCTCGAAAGGTGCGTGCTGCATGACGATGGCTCCAAGGCGTGTGGGCGATGCGATGCGATCGCCCTGAGGTCATCCGAAATGGGCCGGCCAGTCTAAACGAAGAATGGGGGCGGCGGCATTTTCCGGCGGCGTTTGAGAGTGACTCCCGGCTAGAAGGTTCCTTGGTCGCGCAAACCCGACGTTTTCATTTTGCTATTTTCCGGATTGCTTCTAGGCTTCAATCTTGAGGATTGAGAATGCGGTCGGCAGCCGTCGCGCTCGATCCCATCCCGCCGCAGTTCCAACAATAAGCAGATACAGTTAGGAGGAAACCCATCATGAGCAGCCTCGGGCTCGCCTATCGTCCCGTTTTTTCTCGTGTTTCTAGATCCGCTCGCATCGGTCTGGATCATCCCTGGCAATGGCTTGCCAAGGGATGGCGCGATCTCAAGTCGGCTCCCGTCTACAGTCTGACCTATGGCGCTGGGATCGTGCTGCTCAGTATCGCGCTGACCTCGGTCATGGTCCTGGGGCATCTGACCTTTCTGGTGCCGTTCCTGGCCGCTGGGTTCTTCCTGGTCGCTCCACTGCTGGCGATCGGTCTCTATCGCATGAGCGCGAACCTGGAGTGCGGGCAACCGCTGACGCGTTGTCAGGCGCTGGACGCCTTCAGGCGCAATCAGGGGCAGTTGGGGATGCTGATGGGGATCCAGTTCCTGATTCTTCAGACCTGGATGCTGGTTTCGGTCGTACTGGTGCTCATGCTCTATGACGACACCTTCCCGACCTTGGACGATCTCTTTCCCGCGCTCTTCCTCTCGGGTGAGCACAATCTCATCCTGCTGGCGGTGACCCTGCTCGGGGCACTGTTCGCAGCAGGCGTCTTTTGCATCAGCGCTATCACCGTCCCCATGCTGATCGACCGTCGGGTCGATGTGCTGACCGCGATGCGTAAGAGCGTCGAGGTCGTGCGCGAGAACTGGGCGGCGATGCTGTTGTGGGCGAGCCTGATCGTGCTGATCGTGGGTGCCGGGCTCGTTACCTTCTATTTGGGTCTGTTCGTCGCCGTTCCGCTGGTTGGGCACGCCACCTGGCACGCCTACCGGGATCTGGTCCCGAGCGACTGACCAAGTGGAATTAGAACCGCAAAGGCGCGAAGGGCGCAAAGGGGAGTCATTGATATTCTTCGCGTTCTTTGCGCCTTTGCGGTGCAGATATTCCGAATCGTCCGACTCGACATCAGTCCGGATCGAAGCGGTAGCCGAGCAACTCGATGTCGCGGGCGAAGTGCTGGGCGACCAGTTCGGCGGTCGCGTTATTGTAATAGCCCCGATAGTCCTGCTTGCGGTCCTTGGCCTGACGCGCGTGGGGTAGGGCGGGTGGCTGGATGCCGATGCGTGCGCAGGCGGTCTCGAAATCCTGATGCAGATTCTCGTAGCGGCCGATGAAGTCGACCAGAATGCGTCCGCGCAGATCGATCAGATAGTCGGTTTGCAGGGTGATGGAGGTGTCGATGTGGTACTGGTAGGGACGCTTGGGATCCAGCTTCCAGCGCAGGAAATCCTCGAAGGTTTCCCGTCCGCCGAGATAATGCGGGCGCTCGCGCCGGATGTGGTGGAAGGAGCTGACCTGTAGGTCCCAGGGATTGCGCACGAAGGCGAACTTGAACAGGCCGTCGAAGTAGTCCTTGGGCAGCAGTTCCTGGGCGGCGATGATCTTGGCGTGACGCGGCAGCTTGGTTCCGAGGCGATGTCCGCTCAGATGGCTGAACCGGCTGCAGAGAAACATGGGGTAGTACCAGGGATCGCGCCAACGCATCCCTTCGAGCGCCTTGCGGACGCTGGTGCCGCCGGTTTTGGCGATGTGGACGAACAGAAATTGGTGTTTGGGTGACAGCAGCATGCGGATGGGTTCGTTCAGGTCTTTTTCTTAGCGCGCGGATGAGCCTGGTCATAGACTTGCGCCAGGTGTTGGAAATCCAGGTGGGTATAGATCTGGGTCGTGCCGATGTCGGCATGGCCGAGCAGTTCCTGCACGGCGCGCAGATCTCCCGATGATTCGAGTAGATGGGTGGCGAAGCTGTGTCTGAGCAGATGTGGATGCAGATGGCGTGTCGCATCCCGTTCCTGCGCCCACTGCTCCAGGCGTTTCTGCACTGTGCGCGGTTTGATCCGCGTTCCCCGACTGCTGACGAAGAGCGCCGGTTCGTCCGGATTCGCGAGGTTGGCCCGCACGCGTAGCCAGGACTGGATCGCCTCGCGCGCCTTGGCGCCGACCGGAAGGCGGCGCGTCTTGCTGCCTTTGCCGAGGACAGAGAGTTCGCCCTCGTTCATGTCGATCTCGCCGAGATTCACGGCGACCAGTTCGGCCAGGCGCAGTCCGGAGGAATAGAGCAGTTCGATCATGGCGGTATCGCGGATCGCCAGCAGTTCGTCCTCGGGACGATTCAGCAGGGCGCATAGCTGGTCCGCGTCGAGCGTGGCGGGCAGCTTGCGCGGTGTCTTGGGCGCGCGTACGCCAATCGCCGGATTGATCTTGGCGAGCCCTTCGCGCAGCAGCCAGCGGTAGAGGCTGCGGAGGCTTGAGAGTTCGCGCTGTAGTGTCTTGCCCGAGACGCCATTGCGGTGACGCCAGGCGACGTACTGGCGCACGTCGGGCTCGTGCAGATGGTCGATCGGTCGGTCGAGATGGATGGCGGACCAGCCCGCGATCTGTTCCAGGTCGCGCCGGTAGTTGGTCAGCGTATGGGGCGAGAGTCGGCGCTCGCTGCCGAGATGGCCGATGAAGGCGTCAATGCGGTTGAGCGATTCCGCCCGAATTGGAGAGCCTGTCGAATCGTCCGGTTCGGAGGGGCCTGTGCTGGATACGTCTGGCGCAGTCATGCGCGGGTCGCTGGTTTCAGTGTCGATCGGTGTCGCTGGACGGCAGCGAGCGGAGCTTGTGACTGACGATTTCGCCGAGCTGATCGAGGAAGTCGGTTCCCATGTCCGGGTGGAAGCGCTCCGGGTCCGAGCTGCCGATCGCCAGCACGCCAGATTGGGTTGCGGTTTGGATCGGGACCAAGGCCGCCGCCTGGATGTCGACGGCCTCTTCGCCGAAGAGCAGGGTCGCTTTCTCAGTGTCCACTGGACCGCAGAGCGCGTGCTCGCAGTCCAGAAACTCATGGAAGGCCGCGATCAGTGGATCCGGGAGCGCATCCTCCGCGTTCGGGGCGATCGCGAACAGACGGATCGATACCGCCTCGGCATGGAATTCGCGCAACATGGCATCCTTGATGATATCGCACAGATGGTCGGAATCCTTGGCCGAGATCAGTTGCAGCACGAGTGCGTGCAGGCGGCTGGCGAGCGTCTCGTATTCACGGGCACGCGCGATCAGATGCGCCAGATGGTTGCGGTCGGCCTCCAATTGCTTGCGCAGGACGCGAACCTGATATTCGATGAGCGAGGTGGCTCCGTCGATGAGGTGCGGGACTTGGATCGCGGCGAGGATGTCCGTTCGTCGCTCGAAGAAGGAAGGGTTGCGTAGCAGGTAGTCGCTGACTAGAGGTTCGAGGTCACGATTTTCCGGTGCCGCATGCTCGGCTTGCTGACGATTCACGCTTGGCCTCTTATCGCTCGATCTCGCCGTGGAAGACGGATTCGGCTGGTCCGGTCATCCAGAGTGTCTCTCCGGGGCCGGACCACTCTATCACAAGAGTCCCGCCCGGCAATTTGATCTGGACCCGGTCTTCGAGCAATCCGCGCAGCTGGCCGCTGACCATGGCTGCGCAGGCGCCGGTTCCGCAGGCGAGTGTCTCGCCCGCACCGCGCTCGAAGACGCGCAGACGGGCATGGCCCGGATCCAGGATCTGCATGAAGCCCACGTTGACGCGCTGCGGAAAACGCGGGTGGACCTCGATCAGCGGCCCTAGGTGCTCGACCGGAGCCCGATCGACATCCTCCACCAGCAAAACCGCGTGCGGGTTTCCCATGGAAACGGCGCCGACGGTCAGCTGGTGGTCATCGACCTCCAGCTCATAGGTGCTCGCCTGGGTGTCGGCGACGAAGGGGATTTTCGCCGGCTCGAGGATTGGTACGCCCATGTCGACTCGGACCTGATCGTCGGGTCCTAGATAGAGGCGGATGGCGCCTGCAGCCGTGCCGACCGGGATCTCGTCCTTGTCGGTCAGGCCCCGATCACGGACGAATCGGGCGAAGCAGCGCGCGCCGTTGCCGCACTGCTCGACCTCGGATCCGTCGGCGTTGAAGATCCGGTAATGGAAATCAGTGTCGGGCAGTCGTGGCGACTCGACCAGCAGGATCTGGTCGCAGCCGACCCCGAAGCGGCGGTCGGCGAGGTGGCGAATCCAGGTCGGATCCGGATCGATCGTCTGGGAGATGGCGTCGAAGACGACGAAGTCGTTGCCCAGCCCCTGCATCTTGGTGAAACGTAGTCTCATGCCGGCAGTCGCCCCATCACGGCTAGGTGACGATCGCTGACGACGGCGACCTCAAGACAAGGCAATCCCGCCTCTTCGAGTTGCTCGGTGACTTCCTTGGGCTCGAAGGCCGCGAATAGCGAATTGCGGAAATCGGCGCGCAGGATCTCGGGCTCGCCGTCGACGTAGGTTGCAACCAATGCCTCGATCCAGGCGGCCGAGCTCGGTCGCATCAAGTCCATGACCAAGACCGGCGCCCCAGGTTTGGCGGTTTCCTTGATGCTTTGCCAGAGCACCTGGGGGTCGGGCAGATGGTGCAGCAGGCTGTTGGAGAGCACCAGATCGTAATGCCTGCTCGGCAGTTGTGCCGAGGGGATGGTGTCGTGGATCAGACGGCAGCGCGAGGCGATGCCCGGCAGCTTGTCGAGCGTCTCCTGGGCCAGGTCGAGCATGGGCTGCGAACCGTCGAGCGCGTCGCATCTGGCGTGCGGGTAGGCACGCAGGAAGCGTGTGACGATGTCGGCCGGGCCGCAGCCGATATCGAGTGCGGTCGCCCCCTTGAGCGCGCCCGGATCGAGACGTTTCAGAAGCTTGATGAAGAGGCTGTTGGATGCGGCGAAATCGGCCTTCGCATAGGCGAGCGCCTGCTCGGCAGAGTCCATCAGCTCGGGTTCGGGGCGGCGCTTCACGGCAGTGTCCTTTCTCCGGCGAAGAGGCTGGCGATCGTCTCGCGCTCGCGCACCAGATGGGCCTCGGTGCCGTCGACCATGATCTCGGCCACCCGAGGGCGGCTGTTGTAGTTGGAACTCATGGTGAAGCCGTAGGCGCCGCTGCCGCGCACCGCCAGCAGATCGCCCTCGTTCAGCGGGAGCAGGCGCTCCTTGCCGAGGAAATCGCCGGTCTCGCACACGGGGCCGACCAGGTCGTAACGGGCCGGCTCGGCATCGCTTGCGCCGACCACCCGGACGATGTCCTGATTGGCCTGATAGAGCGCCGGTCGCAGCAGGTCGTTCATAGCCGCGTCCAGGATGGCGAAATGGCGATGATCGGTGTGCTTGAGATGCTCGACGCGGGTCAGAAGGACACCCGCGTTGCCGGCGATGGCGCGTCCGGGCTCCAGGATGACCTCGTAGGGACGCTCGGCGAGTCGGTAGCTCATGGCGGCGGCATAGGCGGCCGGTTCGGGCGGCTGCTCATCGCGATAGCGAATGCCGAGACCACCGCCGAGATCGAGATGCTCGATGGCGATGCCGGCGGCGCACAGCCGGTCGGCTAGGAGCAGCACGCGGTCCAGCGCGTCGACGAAGGGTGCCAGGTCGGTCAGCTGGGAGCCGATGTGGCAGTCGATACCGCAGATGCGGATGTTCGCCAGCGATGCGGCCTGGGTATAGACGGATTCGGCGACGCGGATGTCGATGCCGAATTTGTTCTCCTTCAGTCCCGTGGAAATGTAGGGATGGGTCTGGGCGTCGACGTCCGGATTGACGCGCAGCGAGATTGGCGCCTTGAGCCCGAGTTCGCCGGCGATGCGGTCGATGCGCAACAGCTCGGACTCGGACTCGACGTTGAAGCAGCGGATGCCGACCTGCAGCGCACGCTGGATCTCGTCCTCGCGCTTGCCGACGCCTGAGAACACCACCTTGGCTGGGTCGCCACCGGCGGCCAGGACCCGTTCCAGTTCACCGCCCGAAACGATGTCGAATCCCGAACCAAGTCGGGCCAGAACATTCAGAACGGCCAGGTTGGAGTTCGACTTAACGGCGAAACAGACCAGATGCGGATGGTCGCGGAAGGCACGGTCGAAGGCGCGCCAATGGCGTTCGAGCGTGGCCTTGGAATAGACGTAGCATGGCGTGCCGAAGCGTTCGGCGATCTCGGTGAGTGGTACGTCCTCGGCGTGGAGGATGCCATCGCGTTCGTTGAAGTGATCCATTCGGCGTCGAGTCGGAGCAAAGGTTGGGCTTAAGGTTGATCGGGCTGGGATTCGGACGTGCTTGGTGCCGCAGGCGCGGCCGGGACGTCCGATTCCTTCCCGCCGTCTTGTGCGGGGGCGTCCTCGGGCAGATAAAGCGGTCCCTTCTGACCGCAAGCGCCAAGCATGCTCAGGATTCCGAGCGCCGTGACGAGGGCGATGAAAAGGTAACGAGCCCAGCAGAACATGGGGCACCTCGTGCTGGAGGGTTGTGACCGAAGGCGGCAGTATACATCCCGAGACGCGGTCAGGGGTTGGACTTGGTCGCGGACGGACTCGCCTCCAACGCACGGTAGCGTGCGAGCGGCGTGCTCGCGGTCGAGAGTAGGGTGAGTCCGCGTTCATCATCGATCTCGAATCCGGCCACCTTGCCGAGTGCCGCCGCGTAGGCGCTTGCCTGCTCGGCCCGTCCATCGGTCTTGGGGCAGGCGACGCGGGTCGTGGCGATGGGTCCGATGTGGAGATGGGTCTCATCCGAGAGATAGCCGCTCATATACCGGTTGCATCCATCCGAGCCGCCCAGCACTCCGGTGTCGAGAAAGGTCAGGTCGATTCCGGCGCCCTTGAGTGGCGCGATGAGGTTCCCAGAGCCGTTGTCGTACTCCTTCAGTTGCCATACGTGCCCGACCAATGGCGAGTGGCTTGCAGCATGGAATTTCAGGAGCTCCTGACCTGCGGCGTCGAGCATCAGGAGCCGATCGCCTTCGATGCGGTAGGAGACGACCTGTGGCAAGGCGGAGAGGATGGCTCGTTCCTGGCGCATGAGCGGTTTGGAGCAGCCGCGTCGGCTTGCGGCCATCCCGATATCGAACCTCATGTCCTCTCCGTTTGCGTTATAGGCTCCGGAGATCTGATTGCAGCCTATGTTGCCAGACATGCGGCGCTTCTCGAAACGGAATAGTGCCGGTTTGGCGTCCTCTGGTATCTGGGTGAAACCATCATCCGAGCGATAGCCGACCAGCTGCCAGGCGGTGTTCGCGAGTGCCGACTCGGTAAGGGCAGGAGACGGAGCTGAATGGGGGGCGGCGAGCGCGGTCTGGACGAGCCATGTTAAACCGGCGGCGATGAGTAGGTGAGATGAGGGTCGATGCATGAGACGGATTCCTTATTGTGGGTTGGGCTCGATCAAGGCGTCGTTGGTGCGCCTCAAGACGTTTGGTTGACGGATAGGCATCCGACGATCGAGTCGATTTTTGAGCTTGGCCGAGTGTTGGATTCAGTCTATTGCAGGAATGCGTGATTGAGAGCCCCCAGCAGCCCCAGGCGGATGTTGTTAGAGGTCGACGCTTGGCTTGTCTTACGGCCGCCCGATCTCTAGACTTGCCCTCCTTTTCCTTATGGATGGCGCATGGGTGGAGAAAATTCGGGTTCGGCCGTTGGCCGCTTTCTCATTCGCCGTCGTGCTCCGATATAGGGCGTCTTCGCGTGACTGATTGCTCAGATCCAGCGGCGTCGACATCGGAGGGTGACGGGTTCCATCGGCCCCTGATCAGCGTCGTCATTCGCAGCATCGATCGAGATACCCTTGTCGAGGCACTGGACAGCATCGCCGCCCAGACGTATCCCCGAATCGAGTGCCTGGTCGTCAACGCCAAGGGGGCGGGGCATCGCCCGCTTCCCGGCGGGTATCGTGGCCTACGGGTGCGTTTGCTCGATTCTGACGTGCCGCTACAGCGGTCGCTGGCGGCAAACCATGGGCTCATGGCAGCGCGGGGTGATTGGCTTCTGTTACTCGATGACGACGATTATGTGGCTCCGAGCCATCTGGAGGAGCTTTGGGCGGCGATCGGCGCGAGTGGCGCGCGGGCGAGTTATAGCCATTGCCAGGTGGTCGATGCGAATGGTCGTCTGCTTCCGCAGCGCTTTGGCGAATCCTTCGGGCGCGCGAAGTTGCTTGCGGGCAACTTTCTGCCAATCCATACGGTGCTCTTCGCGCGTTCGCTGCTGGACGCCGGTTGCCGCTTCGACCCCGATTTGGATCGTTTCGAGGACTGGGATTTTTGGCTGCAAGTCGCCCAGCACACGGATTTCGCCGAGCGGTCGGTGGTGACCGCCTTTTATCGAATCGATGCGGGCGCGGGATTCGGGGTGAGTGCGCCGGCCACAGAGGTCGAGGCCCATGCGCGCGTTCTGGCTGCCAAATGGTGCGTGCGCATAAGCCCCGAGTCGTTCTTGGAATTGATGGAGCTGGCGCGACAGCATCGCTTTATGGAGCGATTGCAAGCGGAGCTGTCGGCGCTCGGGTTGTCGACGCTGAACGCCGAGGATGCCTCGGTACAGATCCCGGAGTTCTGCCGGGACTTGTCGATCAGCCAGGAGCGGCATGCCCAGGCCGCGCGCCGTTGTCAGGATGCCTTGAGTGTACTGACGCGCTCGCGGTCGTGGCGCCTGACCGCGCCGCTGCGCTGGCTTTTCGGGTATTTGCGTCGAGGAAGGGGTGGTCCGGCTGAGTTTTCCGTTATGCTCCCGTCCCCGCTGGATCAGCCAGTAGGTCCATCTCGGAGCCATCGGGCGCGTCACTGATGCATTCAGGCTATGAACCTGAGCCCTTCACGTTATTCATCGATTTATGAAGTGTGACATGTCCTCGCCGCTGATCTCAGTCATCATCCCCGCCTTCGAGCACGCGCGCTATGTCGAAGCGGCGGTACGTTCCGCTTTGGAGCAAGAGGATGTGAGGCTCGAGGTCATCGCGATCGACGATGGCTCCAGCGATGACACGCTGAAAATCCTCTCCAGCATCGAAGACCCGAGGCTGCATGTCGAGACCCAGGATAACCAGGGCGCCTGGAGTACGATTAATCGAGGGCTTTCCCTGGCGACCGGCGACTATCTGGCGATACTCAATTCGGACGACGTCTTTCACCCTCGACGTCTGGTGCGGCTCTTGGACGCGAGTCGAGCGGACGGGCTCGATCTTGTGCTCAGCGATCTGCGGCTGATCGATGCCCAGGGCGAGGAGATTCGTGATCCCAGTCACTGGTGGTTGCGTTGGTATGCCGATCTCAAGAGACGTTACCTGGAGGAGGGCGATCCGGCGCGGGCGCTCTTATGCGGAAATTGGTCGATCACGACCTCCAACTGCTTCATGAGCCGACGCGCCTACGAGATTCTCGGTGGTTTTCGGCCTTTGAATTACGTGCTGGACTACGAGTATCTACTGCGCGCCAGCACCACCTCGGGATTGAAGCTGGGCTTCCTCATCGGGGAGCCTTTGCTCGACTATCGGTTGCATGGGGCCAATACCATCCTCAAGCAGCCGCTTCTGGCCAATCTGGAGACGGATGTTCTGTTGCGTCGCTATTTGCCGCGTGTGCTTGGCGAGGAGACGCGTCCCGGCATTGAGTATCTCAATCGTATCAAGCGCTATATCGTCAAGCTCGATCGCGAGCACAGACGCCAGACGATGCAGCGAACGATCGATGGCCTGGCCGACGCGAACGATGCGCTGAATGCGGCCAATCAGGGGTTGCACGCGGGTAACGAAGAGCTGAACCGGATCAATCGTTCGCTGACGGATGCCAACGCCGACCTGCATCGGGTGAACCAGTCGCTGGACGCGGCCAATCGCGCATTGGACGCCGAGCGGGAGCATCTTGGCGGGTTGCTCGCGGCGCGGGAGGATGCCCTGACGCGAGCCCATGGCGACTTGGAGCGATTGCATCGGCATCCGGCCTTTCGGGCTTGGCGCATGGCGGCCCGCGTCGTGCGGGCGGCTCGCCGGGCGGGATCGCTGGTGCGCGTCAAGCGCGCACCGCGTGCGCGCGACGTTTCCGAGCTTGGGCGCATGATCGAGGAGTCTCTGGCGGGCGTCGAACTGGTCTCCTTCGATATCTTCGACACTCTTCTTGAGCGCCTGATCGACCCGCCGGATCACGTCAAGATCATCGGCGCGCGAGGGTTGGCCAGACATCTGAGCGTTCATTACGGTCAGGAGCGCTCTTTGGCCGAGCTGCTTTCCTTGCGCGACGAGGTGGAGGGGCGCCTGCGCCGTGAGCGTCTTGCCGAGTCGCTCGATCACGAGTGCCGTTTCTCGGATTTGGCCGCCGAGATGGCGCGTTTGCTGGTGGGGCAACCGGACCGCGCGCTTGCGGATTGGATTGTCGCCGAGGAGCTGCGAGCCGAGTCAGATTGTCTCTATGTGAAGCCTGGAATCATGTCGCTGCTGGCGGGGTTGCGTGAGCGCGGGTTGCGCCTCATCGCCGTGTCCGACATGTATTTGGATCAGGCGCATCTGGAGACATTGCTCGGACAGATGGGGCTCATGGCCTTCATCGAGCGTATCTACGTTTCCTCCGACACGGGTATCGGAAAGCATACCGGTCGGCTCTTCCATCATGTTTTGGATGAGCAGGGGGTCGAGGCCAGTCGCGTGCTTCACATCGGAGATAACGCGCATTCGGATGTCGGCGTGCCGTCACGGCTCGGCATCCGCAGTCTCTGGCTGGACGACCGGGCCAACAATCGCCGTCGTACCATTCTGCGTGGTCACGCCAGGCTGGCCATTCGCAATCCCTATTGGCGCGGCCGTCATCTATTGCAGCTCATCCCACCGGGACCGGATCGCGGGGCCGCGTTCGACCTCGGTTATTCCTTTCTCGGCCCCGTGTTCTGCGCCTTCACCCTGGGTGTGATTGAAAAGGTTCGCGAGCATCGAATTGAGCGGCTCTTCTTCCTGGCGCGCGAGGGCGAGCTGTTCATGCGTCTGTTCGAGGTCTTGGCCTCGCGGCTCATGGAGCCCGAAGAGATGCCGGCGGTCGAGTATCTGAGCGTCTCGCGCAAATCCACCGCGCCCGCCGTTCTGGCCGATGGCTTGTCCTACGAAACCAGCCTCGCGCCGCTCTACAACCCGAAGCAGCGTGGGCTTTCCAGTCTATGTCGGACCTTTGATATTCCGCCCGAGTCTCTGGAGGCGGTTGCCGCGCGTCATGGTTATGTGCTCGACGCGCCCATCCATGATTGGCATTCGCCGCAGTATCGCGCGCTCATTGAGGATCCCGATTTTCAGGCGGTGGTCAAGCGACTCGGCAGCGAACGTCGCGCTCTCTTGGAAGAGTATCTGGAGCAGAAGGGCTTCTTCTCGGCCGCGCGGGTGGGGCTGGTGGACATCGGCTGGAATGGTTCCAGTCAGCGCTATTTCCAGGACGCCTTCTCGAAACGGCCGGATTATCCGCATGTCTTCGGTCTCTACATGGGCTGGGTGCATGGGATCCGGCACAGCTTCGACCCAGAGTGCAATAGTCTCTTCGGCCTGCTCTATGATGTGCGGCGCGGCAATCAGCTCGAAGACGCCGTCTCGCGCTTCGAAGAGCTCTTCGAGGAAGGCGCGCGTGCGTTGCATGCCACCACGCTCGGTTATGTGCGAGGCAATGACGGACGTGTGGAGCCGATTTTGAAAGAGGATACAGCCGCAGATCGTCGCGCCGAGTTGGACATGAATCCGCGCATTGAGGACTTTCGCTCCGGGGCGCTTGCATTCGCTGACGGTTTCGTCCATGCGGTGCGCCTGACCGGCTACGGGTTTGAGGAGATCAGGCCCTTTGTGATGACCCTGATCGATCGTTTAGTTGCGCATCCGACCCGAGAAGAGGCCCGGACTCTGATGCAGATTACCCATTCGGAGGACTTCGGGTACGACTCGGTCATGTTTCTGCACGAGGACCGCCTTCGCATTTGGGATTTGCTGAGACCACGTCGATTCGTTAGACGGTTGCGCACCTCGAATTGGGTGTATGGCTCAGGACGACTGACGGGAATGCCTGGGCTCAATTCGCTTTTACGCTATCTAGATCTAGCCCGGCGGCGCCCATGACTCAAATGACCGAGCAGCGACCTATGATCCTCCGCAGCACAGATACGTCCGCAGGTCAGAGGACCGGTATCTACGGTGGCTATTTCACTCCGGCGGATGACCTGGCTCGCTGCAACACGCTACAACACGCCAGTGTTTGGCTGATCTGGCTCCTGGCCAATCGGCGTCGACCACAGGCCGTGACGGCGAGACCGCGCTGGAGCGAGCTGCTGCTCTGTTGGCTGCTCCACCATGCGGTCGGGCTCATCATGGTCATCGCGACGATCCGCGAGCGGTTGAGCCGCTGAATTCTATGGTGGAGCCGAAAGCGACGCCGGGGACGGTGGCCGCCATTATCGTTAGTTACAATCCCGATCCCGAGGAGTTCGCGGATCTGATGGAGCGAATCGCGTTCCAAGTGGATTTCGTGGTGGTGATCGACAATGCTTCGCGCCAGTCGGAGCGAGAGGCGATTTGCCGGCAGACAGCTGTGTTCGATGCGCGGTTGGTTGTCAACGAAGAAAATCTCGGGCTCGCAACGGCTCAACGGCTCGGTATCCAGGCCGCACTCGCAGCTGGTGCCGATTTTATTCTTCTGCTTGATCAGGACAGCTTGCCCGCGCCAGACATGGTCGAGCGGCTGAGGCAGGCCTATGAGCAACTTTCCGCCGCAGGCGAGCCGGTCGCGGCCGTTGGTCCGCGCAAGATTTGCGGTCCGTCCGATCAATCCATCCCCTTCGTGCGCTTTAGGATCCATGCCGCGCTCAAAAGATATTGTTCTGGATCTGGTGGGCTGTTGCGGACCGATTTCCTGATCTCTTCCGGTCTGTTGGCTCCAGCCTGGGTCTACGAGCGCGTTGGTATGCCGGAGGATGCGCTTTTTATCGATAATATCGATTTGGAATGGTGTTTTCGCGCCCAGCACTTTGGATTGCGACTCTTTGGTGTGTGCGATGCCGTGCTTTTTCATCAGATTGGCAGTCAGACGCGTTATGTGTCGATGCTGAATAACATCGGTCCCATCCATATACATGAACCACTGCGTCAGTATTACCAGACCCGCAATCGGTTCCAGCTCTATGCGCGTCATTACGCCCCTTGGGCTTGGAAGATCCAGGATTTTCCGCGGGCGCTGTTTAAACTGCTCTATTTCTGCCTGATGATTTCGCCGCGTCGGGAGAATCTGAGGATGATGTATTTGGCTGTTTGGGATGCGTTGCGTGGAGTTCAGGGGCCTTTCCCTCACGATCGGTAAGGCTGGTTTGATCCAGCGATGCTTCCGGGCGGCGATGTGTTGGCCTATTCGCGTGTATCCGGGTGTCGCCTTTTGCGCCGGCCTCTGGTATAGGAGATTCCTCCGCATCTGCTCGACAGTGGGATTCGTTCCGCGCGTCGTGCGTCGCAAAAGCCTTTGATCCGAATCCTTCGATTCCAGGAGACGAATTGATCCTATGGCGCTCCGCACCTACCGACTGACCATCCTTGGCGTGTGGGGTTTGCTGTTCTGGACAGCTGGCGCCGCTTGGGCTGGCTCTGGTCCGCTCACCTTGGGAGGCGTCTTGCAGGGGGTGACGGCCCAAACTGGAGCATCGGCCTCAAGCGAGTTCTCGGCGCTTTTCCCGCGTCGCCAATCACTGTATCTGGACTGCGATCGCTTGGCCTTCGCTGAAACAACTGCGATCGATCCCGCTCGAAGTCAGCCGCTATTCGCCGTGCTGGCGCCGCTTGCGGCACGCCAGTTGGACGTGATGGAGCGTTTCCTCGATGTGCTGCTTGCGGATGAGCGCTTTGCCGCCGAGAGCGAGGCGATGGCCGTCGCCTACGTGCAGTTCGATCGCGCGAGGGCGCGTGCCGAACTGGGGCAGTATTCCGAGTTGAGCGTCTTGGAACTGGAAAGCGTGTATCAACAATTCCTGCATCGCCGTACGGCCAGCGAGATCGGGCAACAGCAGACCCGTGCCTTGCTTGCTGCGTCGCTGGGTGACGTCGGCGAACTGCCGCGCGATCTGGCCGTTCCAACCCTGCCACCGATCCCCGAAGCGGTGCCAACATTCGATGAACTCCGGTCCAAGGTGTCTGCTGCCGGTGAATCCGTCCCCTTGATGAATGGGCTAGATGAGGTCGATCGTCTGCGCATTGAGCGTGAGCGTGACCAGCAGTTGTTCGGTCTGCTGCTTCGATTGAAGTTGCTGGACGCGGCGATGCGGCGTGTCCGCGTCGAATCGTCGTGGAACGATCTTCGGCTCGACCGAAGTCGTACCCTCTATGAGCAAGAGGTCACGGCGGATCTGGGGTATTCCATGAGCCAGCAGACCGAGGGGCGATTCGAGGAGCAGCGTGTCGACTATTGTCGATTCCTGGCTTGGGCCGAGATCCGGGCGCTGATCGGCGAGCCGGTTTGGACAGCAATCACCGAGGATCCGTAAGCTATGCGCCATTGGTCGATCGCCTGCCTGCTGTTGTTCGTGACCCTTGAGGCCGATGCGGGGCCTCCCTTGAAGGCCTGGCTCGAATGGGTTCATGAGGTCGAGATGCGCGTGGTCGAGAGCGGCGTCGTCGAGGATGTCCAGGTTGCCCCTGGTCAGCACGTCAAGGCGGACGATCTGCTGTTGCGCATGGATCAACGCGAAGCCAAGGCCCAGCTGCTGGAGGCCCGTGCCCGCGTGGCACGCGCGCGGGTTGCCGGCGAGAAGGCCCAGCGCGAGCTGAAGCGCTCCCAGGAACTGTTCGATCGCGGTCTGATCGCCATCGAGGAACTGAAGGACGCCGAATTGGTTCAGGTGGCGGCCGTTGCCGAGATGGAGGCCGCGAAGGCGGCCGAGGAATCCCGATCGGTCGCGCTGGAGCGCACGGAGTTGCGGGCGCCTTTCGATGGCATCATCGTGGCCCGTCACGTCTGGAAGGGGGCGGTGATCTACAAGACGCTCCAGCAGGAGCCGCTCATCGTCATCGCGCCGGACGGCCAGATGTTGGCTCGAGCGCTGGTGACGGCCAATGTTCTACGGACCTTCAAGCCGAACCAAAGGGTTCAGTTGAAGGTGAATGGCTCGATCCGCAACGGGCGGGTCTACAGTCGTGGAGTTCAATCGGTTCGCGTCGAGCTGGAGGGGGCCGTCTATTACCTGGAC
>NZ_AFWT01000001.1:0-65000 GCF_000224065.1 Thiorhodococcus drewsii AZ1 | reverse complement strand
TGACATAAGTAACGATAAAGGGGGTGAGAGTCCCCCTCGCCGAAAGCCCAAGGTTTCCTGCGCAACGTTCATCGGCGCAGGGTGAGTCGGCCCCTAAGGCGAGGCCGAAAGGCGTAGTCGATGGGAAGCAGGTTAATATTCCTGCACCGTGCAATACTGCGATGGGGGGACGGAGAAGGCTAGGTCAGCCGGCTGATGGTTGCCGGTTTAAGGGTGTAGGGAGATTTCTTAGGTAAATCCGGGGGATCAATTCTGAGACCTGATGACGAGTCTCCACGGAGACGAAGTGATTGATGCCAAGCTTCCAAGAAAAGCCTCTAAGCTTCAGGTATTGTGCGACCGTACCCCAAACCGACACAGGTGGGCAGGGTGAGAATCCCAAGGCGCTTGAGAGAACTCGGGTAAAGGAACTAGGCAAAATGGTACCGTAACTTCGGGAGAAGGTACGCCCCTGTTAGGTGAAGTGGCTAGCCCGCGGAGCCGAGAGGGGTTGCAGTGACCAGGCCGCTGCGACTGTTTATTAAAAACACAGCACTCTGCAAACGCGCAAGCGGACGTATAGGGTGTGACGCCTGCCCGGTGCCGGAAGGTTAATTGATGGGGTTATCTTCGGAGAAGCTCTTGATCGAAGCCCCGGTAAACGGCGGCCGTAACTATAACGGTCCTAAGGTAGCGAAATTCCTTGTCGGGTAAGTTCCGACCTGCACGAATGGCGTAACGATGGCGGCACTGTCTCTACCCGAGACTCAGTGAAATTGAATTCTCGGTCAAGATGCCGAGTACCCGCGGCTAGACGGAAAGACCCCGTGAACCTTTACTATAGCTTTGCACTGGACGTTGAACCGACTTGTGTAGGATAGGTGGGAGGCTGTGAAACGTGGACGCCAGTTCGCGTGGAGCCACCCTTGAAATACCACCCTGGTCTGTTTGACGTTCTAACCTCGCCCCGTGATCCGGGGTAGGGACAGTGCATGGTGGGTAGTTTGACTGGGGCGGTCTCCTCCAAAAGCGTAACGGAGGAGCACGAAGGTACCCTCAGCGCGGTCGGAAATCGCGCAATGAGTGCAAAGGCATAAGGGTGCTTGACTGCGAGACAGACACGTCGAGCAGGTACGAAAGTAGGTCTTAGTGATCCGGTGGTTCTGTATGGAAGGGCCATCGCTCAACGGATAAAAGGTACTCCGGGGATAACAGGCTGATACCGCCCAAGAGTTCATATCGACGGCGGTGTTTGGCACCTCGATGTCGGCTCATCACATCCTGGGGCTGAAGTCGGTCCCAAGGGTATGGCTGTTCGCCATTTAAAGTGGTACGCGAGCTGGGTTTAGAACGTCGTGAGACAGTTCGGTCCCTATCTGCCGTGGGCGTTGGAGACTTGAGGGAAGCTGCTCCTAGTACGAGAGGACCGGAGTGGACGTACCCCTGGTGTTCCGGTTGTGTCGCCAGACGCATTGCCGGGTAGCTATGTACGGACGGGATAACCGCTGAAAGCATCTAAGCGGGAAGCCCCTCCCAAGATGAGGTCTCCCTAGGCACTTGATGCCTCTAAAGGTCCGTTGAAGACCACAACGTTGATAGGCTGGGTGTGGAAGCGCGGTAACGTGTGAAGCTAACCAGTACTAATTGACCGTGCGGCTTGACCATATAACACCCAAATGCGTTGAGACAAAGACACCAACGATCACACCAAATTGCAGTGGGAGGCCGCAAAACCGCCTCCCGCCCCCAGTTTTCCTGGCGGCCATAGAGCAGTGGAACCACCTGATCCCATCCCGAACTCAGACGTGAAACGCTGCCTCGCCGATGTTAGTGTGGGGCTTCCCCATGCGAAAGTAGGTCACCGCCAGGGCCTTATCCCGAAACCCCCTCCACCAACAGGTGGCGGGGGTTTCTTCTTTGCGTCAACGAAAAGAGTTGCGCCAACGAAACAGCGATCACGCGTCCACTCACTATCGCGCGGCGTCGCTACAGGAGCGACCTGGATCGCGCGCGATCCAGGTCGATTGGCTCTAGACCTTGTGATGCTCCGCCAACCGGTTGCCCCAGACCTGTGCGGCCGAAATGACCTCGGTGGTGCTCAGGGTCAATGGAACGCCGTCCTTGATGACCTGGCGTCCTTGGATCCACACCTGGCGCACCTGATGGCGTCCGGCCGCATACACCAGATGCGATGCGGGGTTGTAGAGCGGTTGCGTGTGCGAATCGCGTAGGTCGAGCGCGACCAAATCGGCCGATTTTCCCGGTTCCAACGACCCGATCTCGTCCTCCAGTCCGAGCGCCTTGGCCCCATTGATGGTCGCCATCCGCAGTGCGGCATGGGCTGGAACGGCGGCTGCGGAGCTTGCGACGCCCTTGCCGAGCAAGGCCGCGGTGCGCATTTCTCCGAGCAGATTGAGGTCGTTGTTGCTGGCGGCCCCGTCGGTGCCGAGCGCGACGTTCACTCCAGCGCTCAGCAGCTTGGCGACCGGGCAGAAGCCGCTGGCGAGCTTGAGATTGGATTCCGGGCAATGCACGACATGGGCGCCGGTTTCCGCGAGCCGCTCGATCTCATCGTCCTCAAGCTGTGTCATATGAATGGCAGCCAGGGCGGGGCCGATCAGGCCGAGGCGATCGAGCCTGCTCATGGGACGCTCTCCATGATCACGCAACGATTGCACGATTTCGTCGTGCGTTTCATGCAAATGGAGATGGATCGGCACCTCCATCTCGTTGGCCAGGGTCCTGATGCGTTGCAGCGGGGCATCGGAAACGGCATAGGGTGAATGGGGCGCGAATGCGACCCGAACCAGCGGGTGATCGCGATACTGATCGTGCAGTGCCAGCCCCTTGGCGATGTAGTCGTCTGCCGATTCGGCATATCCGGTCGGGAAATCGACCACGATCATGCCGATGACCGCTCGCATTCCGGCCTCGGCGCTCACCTGTGCGGTGATCTCCGGATAGAAATACATGTCGTTGAAGCAGGTCACGCCGCCGCGCAACATCTCCAACACAGCCAGTCGGGTGCCGTCGCCGACGAAATGCTCATCGACCCAGCGCTTCTCCGTCGGCCAGATGTGATCGTGCAGCCAGGTCATGAGCGGCAGATCGTCAGCCAGACCACGCATCAGGGTCATGGCGGCGTGGGTGTGGGCATTGACGAGACCGGGGATGAGTGCGTGCCCTGGCAGCTCGATGACCTGCTCGGCCTGGACCGATCGTTGCGCCTCTTCATACGGGAGGACGGCCAGGATTCGACCGTCCGCGATGGCGACGGCATGGTCGGTCAACTGCCGGTTTTCGGAATCGACTGGAAGCACCCATTGCGCATGGATGAGGAGTTCGGCTTGCATCGCTCGGTCCTTTGGTTGTCGCTGCGAATAAGAGAGAATGCGCGGCAACATGCCATAAGGAGGCTTTGATGAAAACCACGATCCCGACCGTCCCCACCCCCGATGATGCCGCCGTCTGGTACGAGGGGCGTCTCTATCTCGCCGATCAGCGCATCCTGCCCGAGCGTACCGAGTTCATCGCCTACGATGTGGCGGCCGATGTCGCGGATGCGATTCGCGCGATGGTGGTGCGAGGCGCGCCGGCCATCGGCGTGGCGGCGGCCTATGGTGTCGTTCTGGCTGGGCGTTCGGCCTATGCGGCTGCGGCTGAGGGATGGAAGGCGGCGATCGAGTCCGATCTGGAGCGTCTGGCTGCCTCGCGTCCGACGGCGGTCAATCTCTTCTGGGCGATCCGGCGCATGCGTTCGCTGATCGACACATTGGATGCGAGCGATCCGACCGATCGTCTGCTTCAGGAGGCGCTCGCCATCCATGACGAGGACCGCGCAGCGAATCGGCGTCTTGGCGATCTGGGAGCGGAGTTGATCGTAGGGCCGACCAACGTCATTACCCATTGCAACGCGGGCGCGGCAGCAACGGGCGGCTACGGTACGGCGCTCGGCGTGGTGCGCAGTGCGTATGCTGCCGGCAAGATCCGTCGGGTCTATGCCGATGAGACCCGTCCCTGGATGCAAGGGTCGCGTTTGACCGCCTGGGAACTGATGCACGACGGCATTCCCGTGACGCTACAGGCCGATGGTGCGGCGGCTAGTCTGATGGCGACCGGAGGCGTTGGCTGGGTGATCGTCGGTTCGGATCGCATCGCGGCGAATGGCGATGTGGCGAACAAGATCGGGACCTATGGTCTGGCCGTCATGGCCAAATACCACGGGATCAAATTTATGGTGGCGGCGCCGACTTCCACCATCGATATGGAGATTGCCTCCGGCGCCGAGATCCCGATCGAGGAGCGTGACCCCGAGGAACTGCTGAGCTGTGGTGGGCGGCGCCTGGCTCCGGCGGGTTGCGACGCGCGCAATCCGGTCTTCGATGTGACTCCGGCAGCGTTGGTGGATGCCATCGTGACCGAGCGCGGTGTCGTTCTGAATCCGACGACGGAGAAGATGCGCGCCCTCATGGTCTGATGCTTGGTCCGCGTCGGGGCGGCGGCCCGCTGGGCCGCCGAGCCCAGGTGGCCGTTCGATGTATTGTGCCGACGTGCTCCAGTCGGAGGCTGTTCCGTTCCAGGTGTCAGGAGGAGATCGATTCGATGGCTTGTAGACGCTGTCAGAAAAATCCCATTTCATTCGAGGATGGTGGCGATCTGTTGCTGACCTGTGGCGTTCGAGAGCTGCTCGACAAGGTGGTCGGCGTGCTCGACGGGGCGGGTGTTCCCTATGCGCGGCAAGACATGGTCGTCACCTTGCCCGATGCCGATCTGGTCGGTCTGCTCGGATTTCTGCGTGATTCGCAAGCCCTCAATCCGCTTGAGATTCGCGATGTCTCGGCCCTTCAGATGCCGTCTGGGCAGCCATTGACCTTTCAGTCATTCACGCGGGCGCGGACCCTGCAAAGCTGGTTCGACTTGCTGGGTGCCCGCGACCTGCTTGAAGTCCTCGACCGCAAATCCTTTCTGTCCTGGTTTCAGCCCATTCTGAGTGCCGTCGATGGAACCTTGGTCGGTTACGAGGCGCTGCTGCGCGCCGAGCGCGAGGATGGGACGCTCATGTTCCCCGGCGAGATCTTTGAAAAGGCGAGTATCAGCGAACTCCTGTTCCAAGTGGACCGGCTCGCACGCGTCACCGCCTTGCGCGGTGCTGCCCAGCATGGTGTCGAGGGCCTGCTGTTCATCAATTTCGTGCCGACCGCCATCTATGATCCGACGCATTGTCTGCGCACGACGGTTCGTTGGGCGCGCAAGCTCGATTTCGATCCGAAGCAAATCGTGTTCGAGGTCATCGAAACGGAGAAGGTCCGCGACGTCAAGCATCTCAAGAAGGTTCTCGATTTCTATCGCGAGGTCGGCTACCGGGTTGCCTTGGACGATGTGGGCAGTGGCTATGCCTCGCTCAATTTGCTGGCCATGCTCAAGCCCGACATCATCAAGGTGGATATGGAGATCATGCGCAATATCCATCTCGACCGGAATCGACAGGCCATCTTCAAGGCGCTCGTCGGTATCGCGCGCGATCTGGGGATTCAAATTCTGGCCGAGGGGATCGAGATCCAGGACGAGTTGGCCTACGCGGTCGAGAATGGCGTCGATCTGGTTCAGGGCTATCTCTTTGCGCGTCCGGCGCCCGATATCATCGTTCCTGAGGTGCATGACTATTGGATGCGTGAGCCTGGGTCGCGCTGAGGTTTTCGGACTCGACCGATCGGGACAGATTCATGACCTCCGGCGGATCCCGCGAGGCAGTCGTCATCGCACCTGGCATCGCCTTTCGATGCCCCTCCCAGGCGTGTTAGACGTGCGTCGACAGGAGCGGTAGATGCCCTGGCGTGGTAGAATCGACCGGTTTAGAACAAGCCTGATTCGGCGTCGCTCCTGATACCGCGTCCGGTCCACCAAGTCGGTTCATCACGCCCATGCCAGATTTCGCTAGAGAAGTCCTGCCAATCAATCTCGAAGACGAGATGCGTCAGTCCTATCTCGATTACGCCATGAGCGTCATCGTGGGGCGCGCCTTACCCGATGTCCGAGACGGACTCAAGCCCGTGCATCGACGCGTACTGTTCTCCATGCACGAACAGGGTAACGTCTGGAACCGTGCCTATCGCAAGTCCGCCCGTGTCGTCGGTGACGTCATGGGTAAGTACCACCCGCACGGCGACTCGGCCATTTACGACACCATGGTGCGCATGGCTCAGCCGTTCTCCATGCGCTATCTGCTGGTCGACGGGCAGGGCAACTTCGGCTCGGTCGACGGCGATCCTCCGGCGGCGATGCGTTATACCGAGGTGCGCATGAAGCGCATCTCCGAGTCTCTGCTGGACGATCTGGACAAGGATACGGTCGATTTCATACCGAATTACGACAATACCGAGCATGAACCCTCGGTACTGCCGGCACGCTTCCCGAATCTGCTGGTCAACGGCTCCTCGGGTATTGCCGTCGGTATGGCGACCAACATCCCGCCGCACAATCTGCGCGAGGTCATCGACGCCTGTTTGGCGATCATCGACAACCCTCTGGTCACCATCGAGGAATTGATGGAGCTCGTGCCGGGACCGGATTTTCCGACCGCCGGCCTCATCAATGGGATACGCGGGATTCGTGAGGCCTATCGCACCGGGCGTGGTCGATGCGTCATGCGCGCTCGTACCACGACCGAGGTTCAGAAGCGTAGCGGACGCGAGGCCATCGTCGTCACCGAGCTGCCCTACCAGGTCAACAAGGCGCGCCTGCTGGAGCGGATCGCCGAGTTGGTCAAGGACAAGAAGATCGACGGCATCGCTCAGGACGGTTTGCGCGACGAGTCCGACAAGGACGGCATGCGCATCGTCATCGAGCTCAAGCGCGATGCCCATGCCGAGGTGCTGCTGAACAACCTCTATCAGCACACCCAGATGCAGCAGGTGTTCGGCATCAATATGGTCGCCCTGGTCGACGGCCAGCCGCTTACGCTCAATATCAAACAGACGCTGGAGTATTTCCTGCGTCACCGCCGTGACGTGGTGACACGCCGCACGCTCTACGAACTGCGCAAGGCGCGCGATCGGGCGCATGTCTTGGAAGGCTACGCCATTGCGCTGGCGAATATCGACGAGGTCATCGCCACCATCAAGGCGTCGGCCAGCCCTGCGGAGGCACGCGAGCGCCTGATGGAGCGCGCCTGGCTGCCCGGTGCCGTGATCGGCATGCTGGAGCGCACCGGTGCCGAGACGACTCGTCCGGATGATCTGGCGGCCGGTTTGGGCCTCTCGGACGACGGCTACCGTCTCAGCGAGCGTCAGGCCAAGGCGATTCTGGAACTGCAACTGCATCGTCTCACCGGGCTCGAGCAGGAAAAGATCCTCAAGGAGTTCGAGGAGATTCTGGAACGGATCGCGGCCTTGCTGCTGATTCTGTCCGATCCGGACCGTCTGATGGAGGTGATCCGCGAAGAACTGATCGCCGTGCGCGACCAGTTCGGCGACGACCGGCGCACCGAGATTCAGATCGACCATACGGATCTGACCCTGGAGGATTTGATCGCCCCGGAAGAGGTGGTGGTGACCCTGTCGCATCAGGGCTACGCCAAGGCCCAACCGATCAGCGACTATCAGGCCCAGCGACGTGGCGGTCGGGGCAAGAGCGCGACCTCCTTCCGCGAGGAGGATTTCATCGACCGCATCTTCGTCGCCAACTCGCGCGATACGGTTCTCTGTTTCTCCAGTCGCGGTCGGGTCTATTGGCTCAAGGTCTACGAGTTTCCGCAGGCCGGACGTGGAGCGCGCGGGCGGCCCATGGTCAATCTGCTGCCGTTGGAAGCCGACGAGCGCATCAATGCCATGCTGCCGGTACGCGATTACGAGGAAGGCTATTACGTCTTCATGGCCACCAGCGCCGGCACGGTCAAGAAAACCCCGCTTCAGGTGTTCTCGCGTCCGCTCTCGCGCGGCATCATCGCCATCGATCTGCGCGACGACGAATATCTGATCGGGGTCGCCATCACCGACGGCAACCAGGATCTGATGCTCTTCACCTCGGCCGGCAAGGCGGTGCGTTTCTCGGAGGATCAGGTCCGCGCCATGGGTCGCACCGCGCATGGCGTGCGTGGCGTTACGCTGAAAGAGGGCCAGGAGGTCATCTCGCTGGTCGTGCCAGAGCCGGGCACCGTGCTTAGCGTGACCGAGCACGGCTACGGCAAGCGCACCCGGATCGAGGAGTTCCCGACCAAGGGGCGCGGTACCCAGGGCGTGATCGGCATCAGCACCTCCGAGCGTAACGGTGCCCAGGTCGGGGCCGTGCTGGTTCGGCCTGGAGATGAGATCATGCTGATCACCGAAGGCGGGACCCTGATCCGCACCACGGTGGACGAAATCCCGACGGTCGGGCGCAACGCGCAGGGCGTCAAGCTCATCAATCTCGCCGAGGGCGAGCGATTGGTCTACGTCGAGCGTATCGTCGCCCTGGATGGCGACAAGGAAGAGGGCGAATCCGACGACGCTGTCGACACGGATCCGCAAGGTCAACCGGATCCAGGCGATCGAACGGGTCCGCAAGAGGGTGTCGATTCGGACACCGACGATTAACTGCAACCTCAATGGGGAATGTCAGAATGGGTCGCGTCTATAACTTCAGCGCCGGTCCGGCGATGCTGCCTGAACCGGTCCTGTGTCAAGCACGGGATGAGATGCTCGATTGGCAGGGAAGCGGCATGTGCGTGGCCGAGATGAGCCATCGTGGCAAGGAGTTCATGTCCATTGCCACTCAGGCAGAGGCCGATCTGCGTGAGCTGCTGAAGGTTCCCGACAACTACAAGGTGCTCTTTTTGCAGGGCGGGGCATCGAGTCAGTTCACCGCCGTGCCCATGAATCTGCTGCACGGCGGCGGTCGTGCCGACTACATCAATACCGGCTCCTGGTCGAAGAAGGCGATCGCCGAGGCGCGCCGTTTCTGCGAGGTCCACGTTGCCGCCGCCACCGATGACTGCAAGTTCACGCGCGCCCCGGCACAGGATGAGCTGAATCTCACCGAGGAGGCGTCCTACGTCCATTACACGCCGAACGAGACCATCGAGGGCGTGGAGTTTCCCTATGTGCCGGAGACCAACGGCAAGCCGCTGGTTGCCGACATGTCCTCGACCCTGCTGTCGCGTCCGATCGACGTCTCCAAGTTCGGGCTCATCTACGCCGGTGCCCAGAAGAACATCGGTCCCGCCGGTCTGACCATTGTCATCGTGCGTGAGGATCTCATCGGCCAGCCCATCACGGGCATTCCGACCATGTTCGACTACAAGGTCCAGGCCGACGCGGATTCCATGTACAACACGCCCCCGACCTATGCCTGGTATCTGGCCGGTCTGGTGTTCAAATGGCTCAAGGACATGGGCGGTCTGGAGGCGATGGCCGCCGTCAATGCGCGCAAGGCGAAGCGTCTCTACGATCTGATCGACGGCTCCGCTTTCTACAGCAATCCCGTCGATCCCCAGGCGCGTTCCTGGATGAATGTCCCCTTCACGCTGGACAATCCGGAGCTGGACGAACGCTTCCTCAAGGAGGCCAAGGCCGCCGGTCTCACCACCCTCAAGGGGCACCGGTCGGTCGGTGGCATGCGCGCGAGCATCTACAACGCCATGCCAGAGGCAGGGGTTGAGGCGCTGGCCGTTTTCATGCAAGAGTTCGAGCGCAGTCAGGGCTGACCGCTTCCCGTGTCGATATCCGCGTGTCCTCGCGAGTAAGGGGGCGCGTGGGCTCGGGCCGCCGCCTATCGCGGCTGCTATCGCCGAGCCAATGGTCTTGGTGCACAGTCGTCCTCGGTCGCCGGGGGCCTGAATCCATGCGACCGACGGTTCCCATCACTGGTTAGGATTGACGAGTCATGTTCAAGATCCAGACGTTGAATAACATCTCCGTGGCCGGGCTGGAGCGGCTTCCGCGCGCATCTTACGAGGTGGCATCCGAGATCAGTCATCCTGATGCCATCCTGGTCCGCTCGGCCAAGATGCACGACATGGAGATCCCCGAGACCGTCCAGGCCATCGGCCGTGCCGGCGCGGGAACCAACAACGTCCCGGTCGCGGCCATGACCGCGCGGGGCGTGGCTGTGTTCAATGCCCCCGGGGCCAATGCCAACGCAGTCAAGGAACTGGTGATCGCGGGCATGCTGATGAGCGCCCGCAACATCCCCCAGGCCTGGCACTTCGCCCGTGGACTGTCGGGCGAGGATGCGGCGATCAACGAGGCGGTCGAATCCGGCAAGAAGCAGTTCGGCGGATTCGAGCTGCCCGGTCGCACCCTCGGTGTGGTCGGGCTGGGCGCCATCGGTGTCAAGGTCGCCAATGCGGCGCGCGCCCTGGGAATGCATGTCGTCGGCTACGACCCGAGCATCACCGTGAACCACGCCTGGCAGCTGGAGCGGGACGTTCAGGCCACGCTCAGTATCGACGATCTGTTGTCGCGCTCCGATTTCGTCACTTTCCACGTGCCGCTCACCGACCAGACTCGGCACATGATCAACGCCGACCGTATCCGCATCCTGCCCAAGGGCGCCGTGCTGTTGAATTTCTCACGCTCCGGCATCATCGACGACGATGCCGTAGTGACCGCGCTGGATCAGGGGCATCTCTACGCCTATTGCTGCGACTTCCCGAGCAATCTGCTGAAGGACCATCCGCGCGTCATCACCCTGCCGCACCTGGGCGCCTCCACCAAGGAGGCGGAGGATAACTGCGCCATCATGGTCGCCGATCAGATTCGCGACTATCTGGAGAACGGCAATGTGACCAATGCGGTCAACTTCCCTGCAATCAGTCTGCCGCGCAACGGTGGCGTACGCCTCGCCGTCGTCAACAGCAATGTGCCCAACATGGTCGGCCAGATTTCGACCGACCTGGCCAATGCCGGACTCAACATCATCGACATGCTTAACCGCTCGCGCGGAGACATTGCCGTGACCCTCATCGACCTCGATCAACGCTGCTCGGACGAGACCCTGGCGCAGCTTCGAGGCATCGAAGGTGTGCTCTCGGTGCGCTGCCTCGACGGCTGAACGGGTTCATCGAACTATGACCACAGATACCAGGGGTGATGAGCTCGACGCGGTTCGTAGCCGGATCGACGCCATCGATCAGGAGATCCTAGCGCTCATCAGCGAGCGCGCGCGCTGCGCCCAGACGGTCGCGCACATCAAGACGGAATCCGACGGGCGGGCGGTGCAGTTCTATCGTCCGGAGCGCGAGGTTTCGGTCCTGCGACGCATCAAGGACGCCAATCCGGGGCCGCTCGAAGGCGAGGAGGTCGCGCGGCTCTTTCGCGAGATCATGTCCGCCTGTCTGGCCCTGGAACGTCCGCTCAATGCCGCCTTCCTCGGGCCTGAGGGGACCTTCACCCAAGCCGCCGCCATCAAGCATTTCGGACACTCGGTCGTCACCAAGGCGATGGCGACCATTGATGAGATCTTCCGCGAGGTCGAGGCCGGCGCCTGCGATTTCGGCGTGGTACCGGTCGAAAACTCGACCGAGGGCGTGGTCAGCCACACCCTGGATCTGTTCATGAGCTCGCCGCTGCGTATCACCGGCGAGGTCTCGCTGCGCATCCATCACCATCTGATGAGCAAGGAGACCGAGCTGGGCGCGATCCGCACCATCTATTCGCATCAGCAGTCGCTCGCTCAGTGTCGTGGTTGGCTGGATCGCTATCTTCCGCATGCCGAGCGCATCCCGGTCGGCAGCAACGCCGACGCGGCGCGCATCGTCGCGGGCGAGCCGGGTGCTGCGGCGGTTGCCGGGTTTCAGGCGTCCGAGATCTACGGACTTGAGGTGCTGGCCGAGCGCATCGAGGACGAGCCGGGCAATACCACCCGCTTCCTGGTGATCGGCAAGCAGGACTCGCCGCCGAGCGGACAGGACAAGACCAGTTTGCTGCTCTCCTGCCGCAATAAATCGGGCGGATTGCATGCCCTGCTGCTGCCGCTCGCGGCGCATGGGATCAGCATGACGCGCATCGAGTCGCGTCCCTCGCGACGTGGCATCTGGGACTATGTCTTCTTCATCGACATCATGGGCCACCGTCAGGATTTGCCGCTCGCGGCAGCCCTGGAACACCTCGAAAAGGACGCGCTGCTGTTCAAGGTGCTGGGTTCCTATCCGGTGGCCGTGTTGTAACCATCCAACCTAATCGAGCAGTTGAACCGCAAGGAACACAACAGACGCAAAGGATGTGAATCTGTTTCTCGGGCTGTGCTGCCGGATTTAGGCTCAACGAATTCGTGACCTTCAATGACCCAAGCTGAAAATCCTTTCCTCGATATCGCCGCGCCCTGGATCGCCGGACTGACGCCCTATGTGCCGGGCAAACCGGTCTCCGAGCTGGAGCGCGAGCTCGGCATCAGCAACTCGGTGAAACTGGCGTCGAACGAAAATCCGCTCGGCCCCGGCACCAAGGCGCGCGAGGCGATCGCCGCCTGTCTGGCCGAACTGGGACGCTATCCGGATGGCGGCGGTTTCGATCTGCGCCGTGCCTTGGCCGATCATCATCAGATATCGCCGGCCGCCATCACCATCGGCAATGGCTCGAACGACGTTTTGGACATCATCGCCCGTGCCTTTCTGCAGCCCGGTGTGGAGTCCGTCTTCTCCGAATACTCCTTTGCGGTCTACCCGATCGCGACCCAGTCGGTCGGGGCGACGGCGCGTGTGGCCAAGGCGCGCGACTTCGGCCACGATCTCGATGCCATGTCGAATCTGGTCAACGAACGCACTCGGGTGGTCTGGATCGCCAATCCGAATAACCCGACCGGGACCTGGCTCGCCGCCGATGAGCTGCGCTCCTTCATCGGTTCCCTGCCCAAGACCTGCGTCGTTGTCGTTGACGAGGCCTACACCGACTACGTCTCGGAGCCGGATTTCCCGGACGCCACGCACTGGGTCGAGACCTTCTCCAACCTGATCGTGCTTCGCACCTTCTCCAAGGCTCACGGGCTGGCCGCGCTCCGAGTCGGCTACGGCATCAGCGATCCGCGCATCGCCGACCTGCTCAATCGAGTCCGTCAGCCATTTAACGTCAATGCTCTGGCCCAGGCGGCGGCTGCGGCGGCGATCGCCGATCGTGACCACGTCCGTGCATCGGTCGAACTCAACCGTGCCGGAATGCAGCAATTGACGCAGGCCTTCGAGGAGATGGGGCTCGGCTATATCCCCTCGGTCGGCAATTTCGTCACGCTCGATCTGGGACGTCCGGCAGCCCCCATCAATGATGCCCTGTTGCGGCTCGGCGTGATCGTGCGACCGGTCGGAAATTACGGCATGCCCAACCATCTGCGCATCAGCATCGGTCTGGAGCAGGAGAACGCGCGCTTCATCGCGGCGCTCAAGGACGTGCTCGCCGCATGATCGAGCGCCTTGCCGTCATCGGGGTCGGACTGATTGGGGGCTCGTTGGCGCGTGCCCTGCGCCGGGAGGGCGCGGTCGGTGAGGTGGTGGGTTGCGGCCGCGCGCTGGCCAACCTTGAACAGGCCGTCGAGCTGGGCGTGATCGACCGTTTCACCCAGCGTCCCGAGGAGGCCGTTGCCGGTGCCGACATGGTCTTCGTGGCGGTTCCGCTGGGTGCGATGCGCGGCGTCTTCTCGGCGATCAGCGATCGTCTCGACCCTGGGGCCGTGGTGACCGATGGGGGCAGCGTGAAGGGGAGCGTGGTGGCCGACGCCATGGCGGCCTTCAAGGGGATTCCTCCGTCGTTGGTCCCCGGGCATCCGATCGCCGGGACCGAGTGCAGTGGTGTCGAGGCGTCCTTTGCGGAACTCTACGAAAACCGCCGGGTGATCCTAACCCCGTTGCCCGAGACGGACCCGGATGCGCTGGCTCGGGTGACGGCCATGTGGGAGATCTGCGGGGCCGAGGTGACCTGCATGTCGGTCGCGCACCATGACGAGGTGCTTGCCGCGACCAGCCATCTACCGCACATGCTCGCCTTCGGGCTGGTCGATTCCCTGGCGCGCATGCACGAGAACGATGAGATCTTCCGTTATGCCGCCGGCGGTTTCCGCGACTTCACCCGTATCGCGTCAAGCAATCCGGTGATGTGGCGCGACATCTGTCTCGCCAATCGCGAGGCCTTGAGTGCCATGCTTGCCCGCTTCGGTATCGAGATGACGGACCTGGCCGAGAGCATCCGCCGCGCCGATGGCGATCATCTGCTGGAGATCTTCGAGCGTGCCAAATCGGCGCGCGACCGCTATGTCGACAGCACGCGCTGACTCCGAAACGCGGTGCAGGACGTTACGGTAACGGTAGCGTTCGCAAGGGTGCCGCAACCCTGTCGAAGTCGGCCGGATTTACGTACTGGATGACGACATGTCCCTCGGGATCGCGGGCGAGGTCGACCCCGCGTGCGGGATAAAGCCAATGGACGATTCCGGTCTCCGGTTCCACCCGGCGTTCGTCGGGCGTGCCGAAGCGTTGCTCCAACAGGGCTTCGTCCAGTCTTGCCTTGGGCAGATAGCTGATGCTGCGGATCGGGCGCTCGGCCATGCGCTCGGCATCGACCGGGTCCAATTTGATCTTCTTGCCTCCGCTGCCGAGCTGGCTGATGCGCAGACCTCGATCGAAGGCCGCGTTCAGCGTTGCTGCGTCCACGTCCAGGGTCACGACGAAATTCGCCCTCAGTCGCCGGAGATAGACCTGCTCGAAATAGGCCTCGACGCTGTCGTTCGGCGGATTCCCCAGGGTGCGGAAGAGGCTCATCTCGCCGTCCTCGCCGAAGGTTTGTCTGACCTCCGCAAGAGTCGTCTCGCCCAAAGTGAAGCCGAAGACCTGCGTGTGTCCGTCTGCCGTCTGCTGAACCTGCCAGGGGAGACGCGCGATGCCGTCCTCGACCGGATCGGGCATGATCAGGAGCATGCCCACGAACCCGAGCGCGGCGGCGGCGAGGATGGAGAGGACGATGGTGCGATCCATGGTCTGAGGGTTCCCGAGAGGCGGGCTGGTCAGCAGGGAAGGAGGCCGGCGACGACCCGGCGTCCCTCCGAGACCAGGATGTTGTAGGTGCGGCAGGCCGCGCCTGTATCCATGATCTCGACCCCGATGCCGCGCGACAGGACGTCGCAGTAGACGGCCGGATCGGGAAAGACCTGATGCGTTCCCGTTCCCAGCACCATCACCTGGGGGGCGAGCGTCAGCAGCGTCTCCAGATGCTCGGTCGCGAACTCGGCGGGCGAGGGCGGCCCCCAGGGGGCGATGATGCGCTGTGGGCTCAAGGCGAGGCCCTGGCCATAGCGCCGGCCGTCGATTTGGATACCCTCGCGGCCATAGGCCTCGATCAGGTAACCGCTGTTTTTATCTGCCTCGGCGAATCTCATGTCGGCAACATACCCCATGCCCCCGGGAGCGAACAAGCGGGCAGGGAAGGGAGGCTGTGTGTAAAATCTCAGTCTTTCTCGTTACTACCGATTTCGGAAGCCCATGACCGTTCGCACTCGTTTCGCCCCGTCTCCAACCGGTTATCTGCATGTGGGCGGTGCCCGCACCGCGCTCTTCTCCTATCTCTATGCCCGTAAGCATGGCGGGCAGTTCGTGCTGAGGATCGAGGACACGGACCTGGAGCGTTCCACGGCGGAATCGGTCAACGCGATCCTGGAAGGCATGACCTGGCTCGGGTTGGACTACGACGAGGGACCCTTCTATCAGACCCAGCGTTTCGACCGCTACAATGCCGTCATCGAGGAACTGCTCGATAAGGGCCTCGCCTACCGCTGCGACTGCCCCAAGGAACGTCTGGAGAAGCTACGCGTCGATCAGATGGCGCGCAAGGTCAAGCCCCGCTACGACGGCTGCTGTCGCCATCGTCAGGTCGACCCCAATCAGCCGCACGTCATCCGCTTCAAGAACCCCGCCGATGGCGTGGTGGTCGTGGACGACCTCATTCGCGGTCGGGTGCCTTTCAGCAACGACGAACTCGACGACCTCATCATCCGCCGCAGCGACGGCGCGCCGACCTACAACCTGAGCGTGGTCGTGGACGACGCCGACATGCAGATCACCCACGTGATCCGTGGCGACGATCATCTGACCAATACCCCGCGCCAAATCAACATTTTGCATGCGCTCGGTTTCGAACCGCCGCGCTATGCCCATGTCCCCATGATCCTCGGCGACGACGGTGCGCGTCTGTCAAAGCGCCATGGCGCTGTGGGCGTCATGGCCTACCGTGACATGGGCTATCTCCCCGAGGCATTGCTCAACTATCTGATTCGCTTGGGCTGGTCGCACGGCGATCAGGAGCTTTTCTCGATCGAGCAGATGATCGAGTTGTTCGACATCGCCGATGTCAACAAGGCTGCCTCCAGCTTCAACACGGCCAAGCTCGATTGGCTCAATCAGCAATATCTGCAGCACGCGGAACCGTCGCGCATCGCCCGGCTTTTGAGCCCGCACATGGGCAAGCTGAACATCGATCCCTCCGAGGGGCCGGAACTGGCCGATGTGGTCACGGCTCAGGCCGCCCGCGCCAAGACCTTGGTCGAGCTGGCCGAGATCAGCGCCTTCTGTTACCAGGACTTCGATTCCTTCGACGAGAACTCGGCCAAGAAGCATCTGCGCCTGGTCGCCCGCGAGCCGCTGACGCGTCTTCGCGCCAGCTTCGAGATGATGGCGCACGAGGACTGGACGCCCGAAGGGCTCAAGCATGTCGTCGAACGGGTCGGCGAGGAACTGGAACTCAACCTGGGCAAGGTCGCCCAACCGCTGCGCGTCGCCATCGTCGGCCGCGCCGCCTCGCCCGGTATCGAGGAGACCCTGATGCTGGTCGGTAAGGAGGCCACGTTGCGCCGTATCGACAAGGCGCTGGCCTATATCGACGCGCGCGCAGCGGCGTCTTGATACTGTCGTCTGTGAACGCATTCCGTCCTCCTCATGGTGGGCGGGATGCGGATCGAGACGCGATCGGGGTCAGTGATCCCACATAACGTTCTCACCCTGGGCCGCTGCGGCGGTGAGTAGCTCGATCAGTGGAAGCGCGCGGTGTGCGAGGCTGACGTGCTGCGTCTCTTCGTTTTTGCTCGGGGTCGGTTCGGCTGGATCCAGGGCTGCCTCGGGATGCTCGGCGACGGCGGTTTTGAGGTGTTCGAGTGCGGCCGGGACGTCTTCGGCGAGCAGCGCGCCTGGCACGGCGCCGCTGTGTCCCATGAGTTTGATGAGGGCGACGGCAACGTCGCCGAACATGGTGATGGTGGCATAGGCCTTGGTTTCGAATTTAACCAGCATCTGTGTTCTCGTTTCTCTTCGGTGGTGAAGGTGTGTGGGCAGGATAGCGCACTCACCATCGGGTGATCGTCCTTTCGGTAAGGGCGGTTACATGAGTCGCGGTTGCCCACGACCCCCATATCTCGTGGATGAAATCGTCGCGCACGTCCGGCGGGTTCTTTCAATCGTCGTGGTAAACGCTAGAATGCGATGTTCATCGATTCACCATCCGCCCGAGACGCCCGAGAGACCATGACCGACGCCGCCGAGTCGCCACGCACCAATTTCATCCGCCAGATCATCGAAGCGGATCTGGCATCCGGCAAGCACGACCGGATCGCCACGCGCTTTCCTCCCGAGCCGAACGGCTATCTGCACATCGGACACGCCAAGTCCATCGTGCTCAACTTCGGACTGGCCCAGTCTTTCGGAGGGATCTGCAATCTGCGCTTCGATGACACCAATCCGATCAAGGAGAACATGGAGTTCGTCGAGTCCATCAAGGAGGACGTGCGCTGGTTGGGCTTCGATTGGGAGGATCGGCTCTATTTCGCTTCGGATTATTTCGAACAGCTCTATGGTTTCGCTGTCGAGTTGATCGAGAAGGGACTGGCCTATGTCTGCGAGCTGAACGCCGAGGAGATGCGCGCCTATCGCGGCACCCTGACCGAGCCCGGCAAGGACAGTCCGTACCGCGATCGTTCGGTCGAGGAGAACCTCGATCTGTTCAAGCGCATGCGCGCGGGCGAGTTCCCGGACGGTTCGCGCACCTTGCGCGCGCGCATTGACATGGCTTCGCCCAACATCAACTTGCGCGACCCGGTGCTTTATCGCATCAAGCATGGCGTGGTGCATCACCAGACCGGTAGCGCCTGGTGTCTCTATCCGACCTACGACTACACGCATCCCATCTCGGATGCGCTCGAAGGCATCACCCATTCGCTCTGCACCCTGGAGTTCGAGGATCACCGTCCGCTCTACGACTGGTGCGTCGCGAACGTCTCGGTGCCGAGCAAGCCGCGCCAGATCGAGTTCAGCCGGCTCAACCTCGAATACACGGTCATGAGCAAGCGTCGCCTGACCGATCTGGTCGGCGAGGGGCACGTCCAGGGCTGGGACGACCCGCGCATGCCGACCCTCGCCGGTCTGCGCCGTCGCGGTTATACCCCGGCCTCGATTCGCGAGTTCTGCGAGCGCATCGGTGTCACCAAGTCGGACAACCTGGTCGAGATGGCGCTGTTGGAGAGCGCGATCCGCGAAGATCTCGATGCCAAGGCGCCGCGTCGCATGGCGGTTCTGCGTCCGCTCAAGGTGGTGCTGACCAACGTTTCCGAGAACCAGCAGATGGAGGCCAGCAACCACCCCAAGGACGCCGCCATGGGGACGCGCTCCATCCCCTTCGGTCGCGAGATCTATATCGATCGCACCGATTTCGAGGAGCAGCCGCCCAAGGGTTTCAAGCGCCTCATTCCCGGTGGCGAGGTGCGTCTGCGCAACGCCTATGTTATCCGCTGCGAGGAGGTGGTTAAGAACGAGGCGGGCGAGATCCTCGAACTGCGCGCGAGCGTCGATCTGGACACGCTCGGCAAGAACCCCGAGGGCCGCAAGGTCAAGGGCGTCATCCACTGGGTGTCCGCAGAGCATGCGGTGAGCGCCGAGGTCCGTCTCTATGATCGGCTGTTCGGCGTCGCCACGCCGGGTGCCGGCGGGGCCGACTATCGCGAGGCGATCAATCCCGACGCGCTGCGCGTCCTCACCGGATGCATGCTGGAGCCCGCCTTGCGCGGTGCCGAGACCGGGGAGCGCTTCCAGTTCGAGCGCGAGGGCTATTTCGTCGTGGACCCTGACTCGACGTCCGAGCATCCGGTGTTCAATCTGACGGTCGGATTGCGCGATACCTGGGGCAAGGGTCGCTCATGATCCGTCGCGCGCGAGACGGATCGGATCCGCCCGAGACCCGGATACCAGTGCATGAGCGTCTGGTGGCGGATCTGGGCGTCCGAGTCTACGCCTCGTTCGTCTCTCCAAAGACCATCCTGCGGCGTTTTCGCACCGAGGCCGAGCGCGCCATCGCGCTCAGTGAGCGGCTGACCCCGGAACAGGGCGCCCGTCCAGTACGTATCCGCCGTTTTCCCGGAATCGAAAGCGACAGTCGCCACTGGTCGGTGTACATGACGCTCGATCATCTGGTGATGGTCAATACCGCCATCACCGCATTGATCCATGCCATCTGCTCCGATCGGCACCATGGGATCGAGATCCGGCTGGAGGACGTCAGGCCGCACCCGGATGCCGGCCCAGACCGCATCGAGGCCCTGGCGGTCCTGGTCGAGCGTTACGCGCATCAGATCGAACGCTTCGGTCCGCTGACCTCGCGCGGGCACTATGCGCATCCCTGGTTCGGCTCGCTGACCGCACGCCAGTGGCATGCCCTGGCCACCCTTCACAACCGCATGCACCGGGTCCAGATCGAGAAGATCCTGCGCCGCCTGGACTGACGTCACCTCAGGTTGAATCGATGCCCCTTTCCGATCCCTCGAACCTCGGCCCCGAAGCGCGGCAAGAGTCCCTGGAGCGCCTGCACGCTGAACTCGAACAGTGCCAACGTTGCTCCGGCATGTTCGGTCCGCCGGTCCATAGCCGCACGCTGCTGTCACCGGTGATGCTGATCGGCCAGGCTCCGGGCACGCGCGAGATCGAGCAGCTCCGGCCCTTTTGCTGGACTGCCGGCAAGACCCTGTTCGGCTGGTTTGCCAAAATCGGCTTGGATGAGAAGGCGATGCGCGAGCGCACCCTGATCAGTGCCGTCTGTCGCTGCTTTCCGGGCAAGAACCCCAAGGGCGGCGACCGGGTTCCGGACCGCGACGAGATCGCGCGCTGTCGCGGCTGGTGGACCGGCGAGATGCAACTGCTGCGGCCTCGCCTGATCGTGCCGATCGGCAAGCTCGCTATCTCCCAACTCATGGACTGCGATCGGCTCAACGATGTGGTGGGGCGTCAATGGCCCTATCGTTCGGAGGCAGGCTGGGAGGCCGACATCATCCCGCTGCCACATTCATCCGGGGCCTCCACTTGGTTCAAGATGGAGCCTGGCCGAACACTGCTCGCCGAGGCGCTCGGGCTGATCGCTGCCCACCCGGCCTGGCGCGAACTATTGGATGAATAGCTGCCAGCCTCCAGCCTCCAGCCTCCAGTTTCCAGCTTCCAGCTTCCAGCTTCCAGCTTCCAGCCTTTGGTCGTCAGCGGTGCGGTTGCGAGACCCCTTTTTCTTCATGTTCCAAACAGCAGCTGGCCGCAGGAGGCTGGTGGCTGATAGCTTTGCGACGACCCAACCTATGAATGCATCAACTCCTCCAATGGATCAGAAGCTCCTCCAAGACTTCTTTAGCAACGACCGTTTCGCCGCCTTCGTTGGGGTCGAATTGCTGGAGGCGGCGCCTGGCCGCGCGCGCGCCCGGCTGGAGATCGAAGAACGGCATCTGAATGCCGTGGGCGTGGCGCATGGCGCTGCCATCTTCAGCCTTGCCGATCTGGTCTTCGCCGTGGCTTCCAATTCGCACGGAACGGTCGCGCTCGGCGTCAACGTCTCCGTCTCCTTCATGAAGTCCGCGCGCAAGGGCATCCTGACCGCCGAGGCCGAGGAGGTCTCGATCAATCCCAAACTCGCCACCTATCTGATCCGCATCACCGATGAGGACGCGAATCTGATCGCGCTCTTCCAGGGGACCGTCTACCGCAAGCGCGAGGCGCTCATGGATCACATGCCGTCCGAGGGCTGAGGATGAACGCACCCCAAGAGACGAACCAAATTCGCTTCGGTCTCATCGTGATCGGCGATGAGGTGCTCAATGGGGCACGGACCGACGCCCACCTGGCCGCCTTCAAGTCGCGCATCCAGTCGCGCGGTCATGAACTGGCCTGGAATTGGCTGCTGCCGGATGATCCTGAGGTGCTGGTCGCGCATCTGCGCTTCTCGATGGCGCGCCCGGATCCGGTTTTCGTCTGTGGTGGGATCGGCGCGACGCCGGACGACCACACCCGCGACTGCGCGGCTCAGGCGGCCGGTGTCGCCTTGAGCCGGCATCCCGAGGCCGCTCGGCTGCTCGAGGAGAAATTCGGCGCGGAGGTCTATCCGAACCGCATCCTCATGGCGGACCTGCCCGATGGGTGCGACCTTGTCCCCAACCCGATTAACCAGATCCCTGGCTTCTCGCTCCATCACCATTGGTTCTTTCCTGGCTTCCCCAAGATGGCCTGGCCGATGGCCGAGTGGGTGCTGGACGGGGTCTTCGGTCGGGGCGAGCGGCTGTGCGAGGCCGCTGTGGTGGTGCGGGACGTTCCCGAAAGCCGTCTGATTCCGTTGATGCGTCGGCTTGGGGAGTCATTCCCGTCGCTCAAGCTCTTCAGCCTGCCGCACATGGACGAGGATCCCCATATCCTGCTCGGGTTTCGCGGTCATGGCGACTTGGATCAGGCCATGTCGGCCCTGCGTCGGGAGCTTGATCGGGAGTCGATGCGATACCAAGACCAGGATCCCGTGAATCCTCTCGGATAGGCGCGAGGCTGGCTGCTCGCGCGATTCTTTCGACCTGAGCGAGATCGTTCCGATCTGGCTCGATTAGCGAGTGCTCTTCATGAATCCGTTCGAGTTGCATCCCAGATTGAGCGCGGACACCTTCCGTCTGGCCGAGTCTGGGACGAGCGTTTTGCTGTTGATGAACAACGCCCTGCTGCCCTGGTTTATCCTGGTTCCCAAGACCGATCAGTGCGAGTTGCATCGATTGGATCAGGATCTGCGCCGCCGGGTGCGCGACGAGACCGATCGGCTCGCGGCCTTCGTCGAGCGCGAGTTCCAGCCGGACAAGCTGAATATCGCGACCATTGGCAATCTGGTCGAGCAATTGCACATCCATGTCATCGCCCGTTATCGCACCGATCATTGCTGGCCGGCTCCGGTTTGGGGCGTTCCGCAGCGGCGCGATTACGCGGCGTCAGAGGTCGAGCGTCTGAGGCTGCGGACCCTGGAATCGTTGGGGGAAGGTTTCGCTCCGCGCCTTGGAATCTAAGCGGCGCGCGGCCTGTCGGGTTAAGATCATGCCCGTCCTAATTGATTGCTGATCCCATTGGTCGAAGCTGGCCCGAATCCATCCACGAAGAGGTGTTCCGATGCGATACCAATCAGCCGAGGTCATTCCGGCGAACCCATGCGCCGCGAGTGTGCCATCTCATGGTACGGCGGTTCACGGCCGTCATACCTTGATTGGGTATGCCTTGATTGCTGGCATGCTCTGTGGGCTCTCCGCCTGTCAGCCGCAAGCCCCGCAGTCGGCCGCTTCGACTCCGCCTCCGGCGGTGATCGCGGTTCCGGCCAAGACCCAGCAGGTCGCCAATGAGTCGCAGTTCGTCGGGCGTGTGGTGGCCATCGACCGGGTCGATCTGCGTGCACGGGTCGAGGGCTTCCTCAAGGAGCGCCGTTTCGATGAGGGCCAGATGGTCGCCGAGGGCGATCTGCTCTTCGTGATCGAGCCAGATCAGTATCAGGCGGTCGTGGAGCAGCGCGAGGCCGATGTCGAGAAGGCCAAGGCCGATTCGCAGAACGCCGATGCTCAGCTCAAACGTGGCATGGAGCTCCTGGCCCAGAAGAACATCGCCAAGGCCAAGGTAGACGAACTCCAGGCCGCCGCCTCCGTGGCCAAGGCCAGCATCGCCCAGGCCGAGGCGGCGCTGACGGCGGCCAAGCTCGATCTGAGCTATACCAATATCCTTTCTCCGGTGGCTGGACGCATCGGTCTGGCGAGCCTCACGGTGGGGAATCTGGTCAGCCCATCCTCCGGTCCGCTGGCGACCATCGTGAGTCGCGATCCCATTTACGTCCAGTTCCCGGTCACCCAGCGCGAACTGCTGGATGCGAAGCGCGACATTCAAGAAAAGGGCGGCGATCCGAGCAAGATCGAGATCAAGGTCCGGCTTCCCGACAACAGCCTCTACGCCCATTCGGGCTATCTGAACTTCATCGATGTGACCACCAATCAGGGTACCGATTCGGTGACCATCCGCGCCGAGCTGCCCAATCCCGACGGCATCCTGGTCGATGGCCAGTATGTCGGCGTCGTGGCGCAGCGTGGTGCGCCCGAGTCGGCGATCATGATTCCGCAGTCGGCGTTGCAGCTCGATCAACAGGGGATCTATGTCCTCATCGTCGATGCTGACAGCAAGGCCCAGATGCGCCGCATCGAGACCGGGCCGACCAAGGGCGCCAATGTCGCCGTGACCAAGGGGTTGAGCGAGGGTGATCTGGTGATTACCCAAGGCGTGCAGAAGGTACGGCCGGGGCAGGAGGTCAAGGTGGCGCCCGCACAAACGGCGGGCGAGGGTACGGCATCATGATCTCCGATATCTTCATCGATCGTCCCCGACTCTCGATCGTCATCTCGATCGTCCTGACCCTGGCTGGTCTGATCGCCATCACCCAGATTCCTGTCGCGCAGTTTCCCGATATCGTGCCGCCCCAGGTTTCGGTCAGTGCCGTCTACCCGGGCGCGAGCGCGTCCGTGGTCGAGTCGACCGTCGCCCAGCCGATCGAGTCTCAGGTCAACGGCGTCGACAAGATGCTCTACATGAAGTCGTCCAGCGGCAACGATGGCAGTTATTCGCTGAACGTCACCTTCGCTCTGGGCACGGATCCGGACATCAATACCGTCAATGTTCAGAATCGCGCCAATCTGGCGCTGTCCCAGCTTCCGGAGGAGGTCACGCGCCAGGGATTGACGGTCAAGAAGAAGTCCACGGCCATGCTCCAGGTGGTGGCCCTCTATGCACCCAAGGGGGACTACGACGAACTCTTTCTGAGCAATTACGCCACCATCAACGTCATCGATACCCTCTCGCGCGTTTCGGGCGTGGGCGATGTCTTCCAGTTCGGCCCGCTCGATTACAGCATGCGAATCTGGCTCGATTCGGACAGTCTCACCGCGCTCGGTCTGACCCCGTCCGACGTGATTTCGGCCATTCAGAGCCAGAACGTCCAGGCTGCAGTCGGACGGATCGGCGCTCAGCCGATGACGCCGGATCAGCAGTTCCAGATCACGCTTCAGACCCAGGGGCGTCTGACCGACGTCGATCAGTTCGAGAACATCGTGATTCGGGCCAACCCGGACGGTTCGACCGTGCTGGTCAAGGATGTCGGCCGGGTCGAACTGGGTTCCAAGCAGTCCGACTCCGTCAGTCGTCTCGATGGCAAGGGAACGGCAGCTATGGCCATCTATCTGGCACCCGGCGCCAATGCGGTTTCGGTGGCCAACGGCATCAAATCGGCCATGGATAAGCTTGCGGAACGCTTCCCGGACGGGCTGGACTATGCCGTCGTCTACGACACCACCGAGTTCGTCACGGCGAGTCTGGAAAAGGTCATCCATACCCTGTTCGAGGCCTTCGTCCTGGTCATCCTGGTGGTCTTCCTCTTCCTCGGCAGTTGGCGGGCGACGCTCATCCCATTGATCGCCGTGCCGGTGGCCCTGGTCGGCACCTTCGCCTTCCTGCTCATGATCGGTTTTTCGGCCAATACCATCTCGTTGCTCGCCGTGGTGCTGGCGATCGGTATCGTGGTCGACGACGCCATCGTGGTGGTGGAGAACGTCGAGCGCATCATGGAGGAGGAGGGGCTGGCGCCGCGCGAGGCGGCCAAAAAGGCGATGGGCCAGATCACCGGCCCCATTCTCGCCATCACCCTGGTGCTGCTGTCTGTGTTCCTGCCGGTCGCCTTCATCCCCGGTATTTCTGGGCAGCTGTTCCAGCAGTTTGCGGCCGTGGTCGCCTTCTCGATGCTGATCTCGGCAATCAATGCCCTGACGCTGTCCCCGGCACTCTGCGCTGTTCTGCTCAAGCCCAGCCACAAGCGGGGAGTGATGGGCTACGTCATGGGCGGGATCGACCGGGTCCGCGACGGCTATGCCGCCGTGGTTCGCAAGCTGGTGCGTTTTTCGCTGCTGGTGCTGCTCCTGGTGTTGGGCGCGGGCGCGGCGAGCGGCTGGCTGTTCAAGACGGTCCCGACCGGCTTCCTGCCCGAGGAGGATCAGGGTGCCTTCATGGCGCAAGTCCAGCTTCCCGAGGGGGCCTCGGTCAACCGGACGCTGGAGGTGGTGAAGCAGCTCGAAAAGCTGATCGGAGCCGATCCCGCCGTCGCCCACGTTTTGACGGTGCCCGGATACAGCATCCTCGACGGCAGCGTGCAGTCCAACTCAGCAACCGTGATCGGCCGTCTCAAGCCCTTCGAGGAACGCACGACACCGGATCTGAAGGTGGATGCGGTCATCCGCCGCGTCATCGTGCAGACGGCGGGTATCCCGAGCGCGCGCATCATGCCCTTCAACCTGCCGCCGATCATCGGTTTGGGCACTGGCGGCGGTTTCGAGTATCAGCTCGAAGACCTTCAGGGTCGGACCCCGCAGGATTTGGCCGCAGCCATGCGTGGCATGGTCGTGGCCGCCAACCAGGATCCGGCACTGGCGCGGGTCTTCTCTACCTGGGCGACCGACAATCCACAGGTCTATCTCGACATCGACCGCGATAAGGCGCAGACGCTTGGCGTTAAGGTCAGCGACATCTTTACCGCCCTGCAGTCCACGCTAGGCGGCTACTACGTCAACGACTTCAACAAGTTCGGGCGTGTGTGGCAGGTCAAGATTCAGGGCGAGGAGAAGGATCGCAAGGCGTTCGGCGACGTCTATCGTATCCACGTGCGCAATGCCTCGGGCGACATGGTGCCGATTCGCGCGCTCATGTCGCCCGAACTCATCATGGGCCCGCAACTGCTGCAGCGCTACAACAACTACCGCAGCGTCACGCTCCAGGGCAGCCCGGCGCCGGGGAGGAGCTCGGGTGACGCCTTGGCGGCGATGGAACGTATCTCGGCCGAGACGCTGCCGAACGGCTTTGGGTATGACTGGACAGGTACCGCCTTCCAGGAGAAGGAGGCCGGAGGTAAGACGCCCATCGTGCTGGGTCTGGCCGTGCTGTTCGCCTATCTGTTCCTGGTCGGGCTCTATGAGAGTTGGTCGATGCCAGTGGCGGTGCTGCTGTCGGTCACCGTCGGCGTGCTCGGTGCCATGACGGCGCTTCTGATCGCGAACCTGCCGAACGACCTCTATGCCCAAGTCGGTATCGTGGTGCTCATCGGTCTGGCCAGCAAGAACGCCATCCTCATCGTCGAGTTCGCCATGGAGGAACGCGCATCCGGCAAGCCGATCATGGAGGCGGCGGCCACGGCGGCACGGCTGCGGATTCGGGCGGTGCTCATGACCAGCTTCGCCTTCATCCTGGGCCTGGTCCCGCTCGTCATCGCCAGCGGAGCGGGAGAGGCCAGTCAGCGCGGTGTGGGCACTGCCGTCTTCGGCGGTATGCTTGGGGCCTCGCTGATCGGCATCTTCCTGATCCCCATGCTCTATGTGGTGTTCCAGCGGTTGCGTGAGTGGTTCCACGGTGGACCAGCCGTGCGCGCGACGTCCGCTTCCGCCGAGAGCTGATCGGTCGCGCGAAAGCGCTGGCAAGGCGCCCCTTGGGGCGCCTTTTTTCTTGGGCGGCCCGTTCTAAGCTTTTCATGTCTCGGATGGGTCCGGCCATGCGGCTCGGGACCGATCGGGAACGAGAACAGTGTCGGCTCCATCCGCTCGGCGGTGGAGTGCAGGTGGAGTCCATTGGTGTCGCGAATCGCGACAAAACGACCCGGCGGTGCTGCGACTAGGCTTCTGGGTTATTGAATACGTGAGGATTCGCGATGAAGCTTTTTAATTCGATATTCGGCCATGCCGATGAGACGCGGGGTCGATATCCCGAATGGCTCATTGAGTCGGCCATCGACCGTGCGGTCGAGGGCACCGATCCCAGGATCAAATTCGTGTCCGGTTACCGCAAACGGTTGCGTCCAGCGGTGATTCGATCCATGGACCATGTGGTCGCGCTGGTGGACGCCTTTCCCGAGGCAGTGCCGATCGGGCGCGCCGAGTATTCCGAGGATCCTCGGCTCGGTGCACTGTTCGCCTCGGCAGATTCCATGCTCGACACCCTGGGGCGTGACAAGGCGCTGCGCGACTATCTCGGTGGACCGGGAGTCGGTAGTCCTTGCGTCACCACGCTCATCATGGTCGATCGGGTCGATCGCCGTGGGCTGGGATCGGAGTTGGTGGATGACAGGTTGCAGCGCGAGGTCGCTCAGATCCGGGTCAGCTTCTCGGCGCATCGCCTGCTGGATCCGACCGATAGCGAGCAGGAGACGCGCCGTCACCTGAAGCGTCGCGCCTTCGACCATCTTCTGTCCTTGGCGCTTCGGCATATCTCGGAGTCCCAAGTCGAGCGTGCCGATCTGGTCCGTCAGCGCGACCTGCTGTACCGCAAGCTTTCCGCGCTGGAGGAGGGCGGCTGGAGTTTCGAGCCGGTCGGCGATCACGCGCTGGATCCGAGCGCACTTCAGGTCGAACTCGACGGGATTACCCAGCAATTGGATGCGCTCGGCCCCGACACCGGGCTCCTGGCGACCCATCTGGATCTGGTGACGGAGGTGCTCGATAATCCGCAGAAACACCTTTGGACCGATGGGGTCGAACTCTATCTGGACGCCATGAACCTGCTGCGTCATCCCCAGGACCCCAGCGCGCGACATATCCAGCTTCAAGAGATCCAGAACGAGCGCGGACGCAAGGCCATCATCCTACTCGTCTCGCTACGTCCGAGGGATCTGCCGCCCAGAGAGGATTTGATCAGCGCGGCCGAGCGGTACCTTTACTGAGGCGCTGCAGTCGGACTGGCCCTTTCGTTTTAGTCCGACGCTCGGTCCGGAACGCTGCCTGTTATGCTCGGTCGGCTGCGGCTATCAGACACTATGGAGTGAACGGTATGCACATCGAAACCATCAAGAACTACAGGCGTCCCTCGGACCGGATCGCCACATCGGGCCAACCCGAGGAACTCGAATTCAGGGCCATCGCCGAGGCGGGATTCGAGGTCGTCGTCAACCTGGCGATGCCAAACTCCGAGAACGCGATCCCCGAAGAAGGGTACATTGTCACCGCCCGCCGGATGCTGTATGTGCACATCCCGGTACCATTCGAGGCGCCGACGGCAAGCCATCTCCGCTCCTTTCTCGGCCTCATGGACACCTTCGCGGACCAGAAGGTCTGGGTCCACTGTGTCGTCAATTACCGCGCCTCCGCGTTTCTCTATCAATACGCCAGGCTCGTCGAGGGACGGACGCATGAAGACGCGCTTAGCGTGATGCTGCCGACCTGGGAACCCAACGCGGTATGGCAGGCCTTTCTTGCGCTGACCAGAGAGGATCTTGTGGCCGAGTAGGGGCGTTCGGTTTGATCGAGAGCGTTTGAACGCCCCGAGGGGCAGGCGCCCCTCTGTTTGGCTGACAAGCGCTTGGCGTCTGCTCGGAGTGCAGACGTTCCCTGTTACGCGTAGGCTGGTGCGAAGGCCTTTCCCGGTTCTTCGACCGGGCCGTTTGCACCCCAATAGGGCGAGAGTTTGCGCAACTGGGCGACGATCGGGGGCACGGCCTGGATGACGCGCTCGACCTCGTCCATGGTGTTGTAGCGCGAGAGTGAGAAGCGGGTGGTTCCGTGAGCGGCAGTGTAGGGAATGCCCATGGCGCGCATGACGTGCGAGGGTTCGAGCGAGCCGGAGGTGCAGGCCGAACCGCTGGAGGCGGCGATGCCGAGCTTGTTGAGCAGCAGCAGGATGGCCTCGCCCTCGATGTACTCGAAGGCGATGTTGGCGGTGTTGGGCAGCCGGTTGTCGGGATCCCCGGTCACGAACGAATAGGGCACGGCTTCCAAGATGCCCTGTTCGAGCCGGTCGCGCAGCGCGCGGACGGTGGTCTGTTCTTGGCTCATGTGTTCCAGCGCCATCTCGCAGGCCTTGCCGAGTGCGACGATGGAGGCGGTGTTCTCGGTACCGGCGCGCCGGCCGCGCTCCTGGTGGCCGCCGCGTAGCAGCGGGCGGAAACGCGTGTTGCGGCGCACGTAGAGCACGCCGATACCCTTGGGTGCGTGCAGCTTGTGGCCCGAGAGCGAGAGCATGTCGATGGCCGAATTCTTGAGATCGATCGGGACCTTGCCGACCGCCTGCACGGCGTCGGTGTGGAAGAGGACGCCGGCGGCTTTGGCCATTTCGGCCATCTCCAGTACCGGGAAGAGGGTGCCGGTTTCGTTGTTGGCCCACATCACGGAAACGATGGCGACCTGATCCGACAGCGCCTCGCGGTAGGCGTCTAGGTCGAGTCGACCCTTGCCGTCGACCTTCAGATAATGAACCTTGTAACCATCCTTCTCCAGATGCTCGCAGAGCGCGAGCACGGCCGGATGTTCGACGACCGTGGTGATGATCTCCTTGCGATCGGGCTGCGCCTTGAGCGCGGAGAGGATCGCCGTGGAGTCAGACTCCGTTCCGCAGGAGGTGAAGACGATCTCGGAGTCGAGTTCAGCGCCAAGGAGTTCCTGAATCTGCCCTCGCGCCTTTTTGATCGCGAATCCGACCTTGTTGCCGAACAGATGCATGGAGGAGGGGTTGCCGAACTGCTCGGTGAAGAAGGGCAGCATGGCCTCGACAACTTCGGGGTCTACCATCGTGGTGGCGTTGTTGTCGAAGTAGATTCCTTGGATATCGGTATCAGTGGTCATGATTCTGGCCCTGCTGGTGTATGGTCTAAAGGTGCTTCGCGTCGATCGAGTCAGTGACGTTCGTTAGCGCCTAGCCAACCAACGATAAGTGCCCCTATCGCTGGAGGCCGGTCCGCTGAAGGCCGACAGCTCAGCCGTAGGCACGCTCGGCCTTGGGCATGGCCTGGGCCGGCAGGACGCGCACGAATTCGCCGAGTTCGTCGATGATGCGCTCCTGGATGCCTTCCAGGGTCACGGCGGCCATCTGGCAACCGGAGCAGGCGCCCTTCATGTTGACATAGACATTTTTTCCGTCGATGTCGACCAGTTCCACGTCGCCATGGTCGCGTTGCAGCGTGGGGCGGATGGATTCGAGAACGGTCTCGATGCGACGAATGCGCTGGATGTTGGTCATCTTGGCCGGGGCGGCTGGGGCCGCCGGCATGGCGACGGCAACCGAGCGCGCGGCGGGGTTGAAGGATTTGCCTTCTTCCGCGAGGACCTTGGTCAGTACCTCTTCGATGCCCTCGTGGCAGGCCGAGCAGCCGCCACCGGCCTTGGTGAAGTTGACGACGTCCTCGACCGTGGTCAGCCCGTTGTCGCGGATGGTATTTTCGATCAGCGTGGAGTCGACAGCGAAGCATTTGCACACCAGCGCGCCTTCTTCGTGGTCGTCTTTCCATTCTTCGCCGCGATAGTTGGCGATGGCCGCTTGCAGCGCCTCGCGACCCATGACGGAGCAGTGCATCTTTTCCGGAGGCAGTCCGTCGAGATAGTCGGCGATTTCCTGGTTGGTGACCTTGAGCGCCTCGTCCAGGGTCTTGCCCTTGATGATCTCGGTCAGGGCGGAACTGGATGCGATGGCGGAACCGCAGCCGAAGGTCTGAAAGCCCGCGTCGAGAATGACGTCCGTCTCGGGGTTGACCTTAAGGGTCAGACGCAGCGCGTCGCCACAGGCCAGCGAGCCGACATCACCGGTCGCATTGGCGTCTTCGACCGCCCCTGCGTTGCGGGGGCTAAAGAAATGTTCCTGGACCTTCTCAGAATACTCCCACATGGCTTGTCTCCTGCTTCGTTGGCTGGCGCCTGCGGCGCATGGCTTGAGTCTTGCAAAATGCTGATGCTGAGATTCAGCAAGGCTTATGCCATATTGCTTGGCATGCTGAATCTTTTGATTTTATTGGTTGTTTTTAATCGGGCGGCGATGGTTTTGTCATCTCTAGAACAGTCGAGATGCGTCGCCTTAGTGATAAAACCTACAAAGGAACTCCGCCATGAATGTGACTCAGCTCAACCCCGGCGACATGGTGTTCGCCGCGACCGACATCTTCAACGATGGCGGGATTCCCGATCTTCCCGAGGATGCGCTTATCGCCAAAGCGGGCACGCGTGGCGTCATCGTCAATGTCGGGCACCTGGAGGAGACTCCTGGTCGGGAGCTGTATCTGGTGCGGTTTGAAGGCGAGGACCTGGTGCTCGGGCCACCGACCGGTTGTTGGGAGGAAGAGTTGTCCAGCGAGGAGCTGGGCGCGATCCGTGCCGAGGTCCATGGGGCTTGAGTGCTGCATTCACTTTAGGGCGCATCAGGGCGGCCGAAGCGGTCGAAGCAGTCGGTGAGCGAGAACCGTCGGCCGCGCCGCCTGTTCATCGGGGCGGGCTGATCATTTTGTGACGCCGGTTACGGTTACCAACGGCATTCTGGCGTATCTTGCCGCGTCATCGAAAGGGGCTTAGGAGAGCGAAAGGCACGATGCGCATGATGCCAAAGAAATCGACGTTCACGATCATGCTGCTGGGGCTGAAGGAGTCAGAGCGCCGGGTCCTGAAGAGTCTCTGTATGTTGTCCGGGAACCGTCCTCGGTCCTATAAGATCGTTTCCGCGATGGATGCGGACCATGCCGATTTCTGGGTCGTTGACGGTCGGGATGCCACCGCCTTGGCGTCTTTGCGCAGTGCACGCATGACGCGACAGATTCCAGTGATGGTCGTCGATCCTTCCGACTTTCCCGACGAATACGACGCGAGCATCGGACGACCGATCGTGGCGTCCCGTCTCCTGAGTGCCTTCGACCTTCTGGTTGGCAAGACGCTCGGCGAGAATCCGCAGCCTCCGGGTGGCGAGGCCGCTTCGCTAACGCCGCCTGTTCCCGCGCCTGCTTCCAGCAGCGTCCAGGATGTCCCGTTGGCGGATCAGGGCAGGCGCCATACCGCGCTTGTTGTCGATGACAGTTTGACCATTCGCACGCAGGTGGAGTTGGCGTTGCGCGAGCATGCGGTGGAGGCCACCTGCGCCGATACGGCCGAAGCGGCGATGGCGTTGCTCGCGACTCGGTATTTCGACGTCATCTTTCTGGACGTCGTCCTGCCCGGCGGAATGGATGGCTATCAGATCTGCCGTTCCATTAAAAAGAGCGGTGTCCACAAGAGGACGCCGGTCATCATGCTGACGGGCAAATCCTCACCCTTCGATCGTGTTCGCGGCTCGCTGGCCGGTTGCGACACCTATTTGGTGAAACCCGTAGAGAGCAAAACCTTTACGGCGGTTCTGAAGAAGTATCTGAAAGCGCCTGAGGTCGCCATCGCCGGCTAAGTACGGTAGTGCGTGTCCAGGGTGCGATTTCGATGCCACCGTTTGCATGTTTTCGATGCTGCGGTTGCAAATTCCAGTGATTCATGAGGTTTTACATATGGCTACCAAGGCGCTCGTTGTCGACGATTCGGCGACGGATCTCCTCAATATCAAGAATATTCTGACCGACGCGGGCTGCATCGTCGTCACCGCGTTGGACGGTGCGGAGGCGGTTGCCAAGGCCAAGGCGGAGAAGCCCTCGATCATCTTTCTCGATGTCATCATGCCGGGCATGGATGGTTACGAGGCCTGCCGACTTCTGTCCGAGGATCCGGCGACCAAGGGCATCCCCGTTGTCTTCGTCACCAGCAAGGGACAGAAGGCGGATAAGGTCTGGGGGCAGATGCAGGGTGCGAAGGGGCATGTCGTCAAGCCGGTCAGCTCTGAGCAAGTCATCGACCAGCTCAAGGCTCACACCTGAAATTAGCCGGTAAGGAGGCCGCACAATGGTGATGTCGGGAAGACGCGAGGAGTCGGCGCTCGGGCTCCAGGGGCATCCTGAAACGGAGTGGCTGTTGCCAACGGAGGCGCTCAGTCGCTTCCGACTTCCCGACGGAACCTCGTTCGATCAGACCCGGCAGCCGCAGCGGCAGGTTCGCTACGGTTTTCAGGTCGGTTCTCTGAACCTTTTGATCAAACCTCGTGCGGCGAGCGAGGTCATCGCCATGGTCCCTGTGGCCGCAATACCCAATAGCGCGCCCTGGCTGTTGGGGATGATCAATCTTCGCAGCAATTTGGTCCCCGTATTCGACCTGGCGATGATCTGTGCATTGGAGCGTCGGCACGCTGGTCGCGGTCAATGGATTCTCGTTTTGGACAAGGGCGAATCTGCGGTCGCCGTCCTCATCGACGCCCAACCGGTCGCACTCTCCCGTTTGACCCCTCTTGCGCATCTGCCGAGCATGCCGACCGCTCTTCGGAGCGCCGTTGCGGGAGGCTTTCAGGTCGAGCAGGACGTCTGGTTCGAGTTTGATCACCAGGCATTTTTTCTCTCTCTCAAGGATTCGATGGCGAACGCCGCACGCTGATACGTCACGACAACGACTCGAAGTTTCCACACTGGGTCCGGACTGCTAAACGGACTCGACAGCCACACGGGTCGATTCGCCTGAAGGCGAATCGAATACAAGGAGCAACGCATGCCCCGTTCCAGACCTCCGTCCTCCGGTTTTCGGTTCTCCAATCTCAAGCTCGCGAATCAGATCAGTTTGATCGCGGGACTCTTGGTTGTCTTGATCCTGACCACCCTGATCTTCTTCTCTGGTCGTTTCATCGACCAAACGTCGACCAGTGCGGCTCAGACAGACTTCAAATCTCAGGTCGATGGGTTGCGGCGTACCGCTGACCTGGTTTACGAGATCACGCAACGTCAGGTTGCCGAGCTTGCGCATCAATTCGATGATGAGTTCAAGGCCGGGCTGACCGTGGATCGGAACCAGATGGTCTCCGTCGGAGGCACGGAGGTTCCCCAAGTCATGCTGGGGAATCGGAGCCTGGTTGATGACGAGGCCTTGCTCGACGCCTTTGCCGAGAGGACCGAGGCGGCCGCGACGGTCTTCGTCCGCAATGGCGATGAATTCGTTCGCATTGCCACGACCCTGCGTGATCAGCAGGGCGAGCGGGAGTTGGGCACGGTCCTGGGTCAGGACCACCCCGCCTATCGCACGCTGATCGGCGGCAGTGTCTTTAGCGGTCAGGCTGAATTGTTCGGCAAAGACTATATGACCCAATACACCCCAGTTCAGGGGGCGGATGGCCGCGTTGCCGCCGTGCTGTTTGTGGGCATGGATTTAAGCGATACCCTGGCGCAGCTGTTCGAGACGATCAAGGAGACCCGTTTCGGTGACCAGGGTTATGCCTACCTGGTCGATGCGACGACTGGTCTGATGGTGGTCCACCCCTATCTGCAAGGGCAAAGCGTCCAAGAGATCAAGGATGGTAGTGGTCAGGCTGGTACTCTGGCTGCGCTGCTGGAGCAGAAATCTGGGTTCTTCAGCTACCTCTGGTACGACGAGGAGAACAACCCCGAGGAGAAATTCGTCGCCTATGATCGCTCTGAGCTTTGGGGTTGGGTCATTGCCGGTGGTACCGAGTATTCCGAGATCACCAAGAACGGCACAATCATGGCAGAGATGCTCGCCGTGTTCGGTCTGATCGGCGCCGTCCTCTTGTCGGGTCTGTTGTGGCTTGCGATTTCCAGCAGAATGAAGCCGCTCGGTCATCTGCGCGGCGTCGTGCAAAAGCTCGCTACGGGTGATGACGAGGCGCGCGCCAATCTGGATACGTTCGACGAAGTGGGTGAGCTCGGAACCGCATTCGACCGCATGATGGACGAACGCGTCGCGATCCAGAACGCCATCCAGCGCGAGAACGAACAGCTGAACGAATCGGTGCTGGGACTGCTCCAGGCGGTGGCGCAGCTCTCTCGCAAGGACCTCACGGTCAAGGTGCCGGTGACCGAGGACGTCACGGGCGCGGTCGCGGACGCCTTGAACCTGCTGACGAGTGAAACCGGCAAGGTGTTGCTTGAGGTGTCGGATATCTCGGCGGACGTGACCTCTGCCTCGCTCAAGGTGAAGGAGCAGTCCGATAGCGTCATCGCGGCCGCCGAGGTCGATCGCGCCGAGGTCGAGCATACGGCGACGGCGCTGGCCGATGCCTCCGCATCCATGAACGAGATCGCCGAGCTCGCACGGGTGTGTAACGAGGCGGCGGACGATGCCATCCAGACCACCCAGCGCGCGCTGGAGACGGTAACCAGCACCGTTGGCGGCATCAACAGCACGCGAGACGTGATCCGCGAGACGGAAAAACGTATCAAGCGTCTTGGTGAGCGTTCGCAAGAGATCAGCGGTGTGGTCAACATCATCAATACCATCGCCGAGCGTACCCACATCCTGGCGCTCAATGCTTCCATGCACGCGGCATCGGCCGGTGAGGCGGGACGCGGCTTCGCGGTCGTTGCGGACGAGGTGCAGCGTCTGGCCGAAAGCTCGCGTCAGGCAACGGCGCAGATCGCAACGCTGGTCAACAGCATCCAGGTCGAGACGGCGGACACCGTCAACACCATGAACAGCGCGATCGCACAGGTTGTCGAGGGCAGCAAGCTCGCCGAACAAGCAGGCGAGCAGATGCAGACGACACAGGCGACGACCTCCGGGTTGGTGGAACTGGTACAGAAGATCGCGATGTCCTCGCAGGGGCAGGCCAAGGCGAGTAACGATCTGCTCGACCACGCGACCCAGATTCGCAAGAGTAGTGAGCAGACCAGTCAGCGGCTGGCGGAGCAGGGCGAATACACCAGCAACCTGGTGGAATACGCGCGTAACCTGCTGTCGGCCGTGCGTGTGTTCAAGCTCCCAGCGTGAGTTCCCGGCATCAACCCTGTCGTGCTCGCCAGGGTTGATGTGTCAATCGTCTTCCATCATCGCGGCGGGAATCGCTATGGGAACGCCCTTGAATACTGACAGTTTCCTCATGTCGAGCGACACGAACGCCCAGTTGTTCGACTGTATCGACGCCTTGACCTTTGCGCTCGTTCCTGATGAGGCCGAGGAGGATTGCGTCTCCACGCGACTCCAGCGCTTCGCGGAGACGCTCGGAATCCTCGCAGAGGCCGCCGATGCCAATGCCCTTCCGGGCCTGATCGACCTGAGTGCGGTCTTGGTCGATCGTCTCAGCGCAGCAGCGGAGGACGAGGCACGTCAGGAGCGGACGTGCGATTTGCTCGCGCAGTTTCCGCTGCTGCTCATGGACTATGTTGCGACGCCGACCGACGCTTCCGCCACAGAGGCGCTGATCGCCTTTCTCCAGGCCGACGAGTGGCAGACAGCCATGGCTGACGAGGAGGTCGAGATGCTGCGGATGCTGCTCTTGCCTCCACTAGATTTCGCAGATGAGCCCGAGATTTCAGCGGATGCCGAGGCGGTCGAGCCGGCGTTGCAATCGGATCTGGTGCAGTCTGTGGCCGATGCTCCCGGATCCGAGATGGATTCTGCCGACGTTGACCCCGGACTCCGAGAGGTCGATCAGACCCCTTCGATACCGGTGCCCGATATCGCGCCGGAACAGATCGACCAGGCCGATGCTCCGGCTGCGAGCGCCGCGTCGATCGATGTCGTCTTCGATGCCGACACCCCCCAAGGGGTGAGCACGGACATGCTCGCGCTTGCCGTCGATGCGCTGGAGCAGAATTTCGCAGGCCTCGGCGAGGCCCTGGCGCTGACGGCGGATCCGAATCCCGAGCAGCGTCGGTTGGGTTGGGAGCAACTGAGCGAGGAGCTGGACCGGATGGCCGGCGGTGCCGAGGCGGTCGGTTTGACCGTGCTCGGAAATCTGCTCCTCGGCGCCCATGCGCTGGTCGGCACTTGGCAGGAGCGGTCGGATGAGGCCGCGACCGCCATGGCGGTCGCGTTGGCGACCCTGCCGGATGTCTTACGCGGCTACCTCTGCGCGCCGACGCGCGCGCCGCAAGCCGAATCGCTGGTTGGTTTCCTGCGCGATCTCGATGTGGATTCTCAGCTGGAGCTGGATTGGTCGGCCCTCACGGGCGCCCTGATGCATCTCGAATTCTGTGAGCCGGAGGCGGTCGAGGCCGAGGAGCGTGTCGTCCTGGCTACAGCCGAGGACGTCTCTCTAACCCCTCCGGACGACATCAATCAGGAATTGCTCGAAGGCTTGCTGACCGAGCTGCCGATTCAGACCGGCGCCTTTACCGAGGCGGTCCAGCGGATCGCCTCTGGGCATGGCCGGATTTCCGACATCGACAATGCCAAGCGCGCCGCCCATACACTCAAGGGCGCCGCCAATACGGTCGGCATCAAGGGTATCGCCAATCTGACCCATTATCTCGAGGATATCCTGATCGCCTTGGCGGACCACTCTGCGTTTCCCAATCTGGGGTTGTCGCAGACGCTGGCCTATGCTGCCGACTGTCTGGAGGTCATGAGCGAGGCCTTGGTCGGCACTGGCGATGCCCCGGAAGATGCCGTCAACGTCCTGCAGGATGTGCTGAACTGGGCGAATCGGATCGACGACCAGGGCATCGAGATCGCGGCCGCCGAGCACCCGAGCGCGGCCGACGTCGACTCTGGCCACGACGCCGACACCGATGCACCGCATGCCAGGCACGATCAGGCCGTGGCTCCCGTGCTGCGTGTTCCGTCCAACCTCGTGGACGAGCAGTTGCGTCTGGTCGGTGAGTCCATGACCTCGACCGCGCAGATCCAGAACCGGCTCGAATCCGCGATGCAGCAGTTGCGTTCGGTGAACGAGCAGAATGAACTGCTGCGCCAGTTGGTGAACGAACTCGAGGACTTGGTCGATCTGCGCGGACTCGCGATGCCGCAGCCGGTCGTCGAGGACACGGGATTCGACCTGCTCGAACTCGATCAATACGGTGAACTCCACACGGTCACGCGCCGCCTGGTCGAGGTGACGACCGACGCCAGCGAGATGACGCACGGCGCGCAGGATCACTTGAGCCAGCTCAACGAGCTGGTCGGATTGCAGTCACGTCTCCATTTGGCGAGCCAGGACGCGGTGCTGCGGGCACGAATGGTCGCGGTCTCCTCAGTCGTTTCGCGTCTGCAGCGTGCCGTGCGTCAGGCCGGGCGTCTTCTCGACAAGGAGGTGGATCTGGTCATCAAGGGCGCCGAGACGCTGGTCGACGGGAACGTGCTGAACGATCTCGTGGATGCGCTGATGCACGTGTTGCGCAATGCCGTGGATCACGGGATCGAGATGCCCCAGGAGCGCCAGGCGGCCGGCAAGGATCCGATCGGCCATATCGAGATGTCGTTCAAGCGCGAGGGCGATCTCATCATCGTCAGCTGCCGAGACGACGGTCAGGGGCTCGATATCGACACGATCCGCCGCGTTGCCCTGCGCCGCAATCTGATCGGCGCCAACGACATGCTCACGGACGATCAGGTCGCGCGCTTGATTCTCGCGGGGGGATTCTCCACCCGCGACGAGGCTACGCAGGTCTCGGGTCGAGGGATCGGACTCGATGCCGTGCATGCCATGGTAGAGGACCTCAAGGGCTCTATCGCTCTGCGCTCCGAGCCCGGTCGCGGGCTCACTGTCGAGATCCGCTTGCCGACCACGCTGCTCTCCGCTCAGGCGCTCTTGATCCGTCTGCACGGGACCACGCTTGCGGTGACCACGCGCGGCATCGAGGAGATCCATTTTTTGACCCAGGATCAGCTCCAGCGTGTTGGATCTCAGCTGGCGTACCGTCACGGCGATCAGCTCTACGACGCGTTGAGGCTGGCCGATCTGCTCAATGTCGGCAATGGCGATACGTCGTCCAAGCCGGAGCAGGCTTTGCTCTTGGTTCGCATGACTTCGGGCGTATCCAAGGCGGTGCTCGTCGAGGAGATCGCCGAGAGCCGCAGTCTGGTCGTCAAGAAGCTCGGGCCTTACGTCGCCCATATCGGCGGTGTGATCGGTGCGACCATTCTGGGTGACGGCAGCGTTGCACCTGTCGTCGACCTCCCGGATCTGCTGCGCGTCGGTCAGCGAGTTGAGATCTCCGGCGATCCGCGCGATTCGCGTCTTGGCGTCGAGCTTGAGGACAGGAAGACCGATGTGCCGGGCGTCCGTACCGCTCTGGTGGTGGACGACTCGATTTCAGCCCGCCGCACCACCGCGCAGCTGTTCAGGGATGCGGGTTTCGAGGTGCGCACGGCCATCGACGGACTCGACGCGGTCGCGGCCCTCGACCGTTTGGTCCCCGATATCATCATGACTGACATGGAGATGCCGCGCATGAACGGACTCGAACTGACATCCCATATCCGCGCCAGATCGGAGACCAAGGAGGTGCCCATCGTTATGATTACCTCGCGCTCGACCGAGAAGCACCGCCACCAAGCGCAGGTTAAGGGTGTCGATATCTATCTGACGAAGCCCTTCAATTCGGACGACCTGATGCGCCAGATCGGTGCTCTGGTCGGGCGATGAGTACGCGGCCATGAGTGATATCACAACCATCGAGGCCGTGCTGAGTGCGCGCGGTCTCTTGTCCTTCGCGGGTGTGCGCATCCTCCTGAATGCCGGCGATTTGCGCATGATCGAGTCCGCTAGCGATCTAGTGCGAACCGATCCGCCGAGCCAGGGTGTCGGCTGGATCGCCGTTTCCGATCAGTGGCGGCCTGTCTATGCGCTGTCGTTCGATTTGACGCCGCTGGTCGACGAGGTCGCCGCCGCGCGACCGGTCTGTGCCGTCCTCGGGGATGGCGGGAATCTCTTCGGCCTGCTCTGTGACGATGTGCTGGTCGCTCGCGGAGAGCCTCTGGCTTTTCGCTCTCCGCCTCGGGCCATGCTGGGTGCTGGCTCGCCCATTCTCGGGTTGTCCTCTGACCAGGGAAAGCTCGTGTGCGGAACGGACGCGGCAAGTCTTGCGCGTTGCATTGGGACTGCTATCGGTCTCGATCGTCGGATCGGGCATGAGGTCGCCGAGACATGAGTCGATGCAGCGGATGGCTACTCACGTTCGCGGGCGATGCGCAGGCGGTGATCGGTCAGCGCGAACTGCTGCACCTGGTGCATCGGTCCGAGACGCACCAGGTTCCCTGCGCGCCACCCTATTGTCGGCGGGTCCTGCTCTGGGAGCAGGGTGTGCTGCCGGTATTCGATGTGGGCGTCTGGGCCGACCCGAGCGCTCAGGGCATTGCCGATCCCATCGTCGCCGTTGTCGGTTTTCAGTCGGCTGATGGCGCATCGTCGCACGAGTTCGGCGGATTGCTGCTGGCCTCGGCGCCGCAGCGCATCGACGTGGACGATGCCTGGGCCTGCGAGCTGCCGTCTGCACTCCAGTCGTGGCGGCGGATCAGCTGTGCCTGCTTCGAGCGCGACGAACGCCCACTTCCGGTGTTGGATCTCCAACGCCTCTTCAACTGAAGGGTCGGGCGTCTGAGCCTGATCCAGGATCCAGGCACGGCGGCGCGCGCCGACAATGCGTCGCGCTGTTCCGCAGTCGGAAATCCTTGAATCCAGCCCTTTCCTGTCCTCAATCCATCAGTGCCACGGCCTTGACCTGGGCGAAGACCTCCTGTCCCGGCTCCAGCTTGAGTCGGTCGCGCGAGTAGCGGGTGATACGCGCGAGCAGGGGCGGGTGAGGTTCGCCTGCGGTGCAGAGCTTCACCAGGAGGTGCGAGCGGTCGATCTCCTGCATTTCGACGATGCGGGCCGGTAGCACGTTGAGGATGCTGGATGTTTCGGGTTTGCGGATGGCGATGCTGACGTCTCGGGCGTGGATGCGCAGCCGGATCCGCGATTCGGTCGCCTGGTCGAGACGCCCTACGGTCAAGGTTCCGCCGGGGATCGCGACCCGGGTGAGGTCGTAGTTGTCGTCATGGCTCTGCACACGGCCCTCGATGAGGGCGCTGGCCTCGGTGTCCTGGGCCAGCGGCAGGTCGAGTCGCGACAGAATCTCGGTGGCCGATCCAATCGCCTGCACCTGTCCGTCGCGCATCAGGACGATGCGGTCGGCAAGCCGGGCGACCTCGTCCGGGGCGTGACTGACATAGAGTACCGGGATGCGCAGCGTGTCGTGCAGCCGTTCCAGGTAGGGCAGGATGTCTTGTTTGCTGGCGTGGTCGAGCGCGGACAGTGGTTCGTCCATCAGCAGCAGTCGCGGACTGGTCAAGAGCGCCCGGGCGATCGAAACGCGCTGGCGCTCGCCGCCAGATAGGCCGCTCGGAGCCCGTTCGAGATGTTGGCGGATGCCGAGCAGGTCGACTACCTCGTCGAAGGCGATCTGGTGCTCGGAGGCGGGAACGCGGCGCATGCCGTATTTCAGGTTGTCGCGCACCGAGAGGTGGGCGAAGAGGCTGGCTTCCTGGAAGACGTAGCCGATGGGACGGCGGTGCGTCTTGAGAAAGATCCCTTTGGCATCGTCTTGCCAGGTTTCGCCGTCGAGCCGGCAGTGTCCGGCGGCGCGTTCCAGTCCAGCGACGCAGCGCAGGATGCTGGTCTTGCCGCATCCGGAGCGGCCGAAGAGTCCGGTGATGCCGAGGCCCGGCGCGGTGAAGGCCACGTCCAGGGTGAAATTGCCCCGATCGAGTCGGAAGGCGACGTCGAGTTCAATCATGTCCAGATTCGATCCCGTTCAACTTCAGTCTTGTCCAATCTGGCGCATGCGTTGACCCAGAAGGTTCATGCTCAGTACCACCAGGAAGGCGAAGAGCACCATGCCGCCGGCGAGCCAGTGTGCCTGGGTCCATTCGAGCGATTCCACATGATCGTAGATAGCGATCGACAGGACCTTGGTCTCGCCTGGGATATTGCCGCCAATCATGAGGATGACGCCGAACTCTCCCACAGTGTGGGCGAAGGCTAGGATGCCCCCGGAGAGCAGACCCGGCAGCGCCAGTGGCAGCGCGACGCTGAAGAATCGGTCCAGCGGCGAGGCGCGTAGCGTGGCCGCCACCTCCAGCGGGCGCGAGCCGATCGCCTCGAAGGCGTTGTGCGCCGGTTGCACCAGGAAGGGCAGCGAGTAGATCACGGATCCCACGACCAGGCCCGGGAAGGTGAAGGGCAGGGTGCCCAAGCCGAGCGCCTCGGTGAGCTTGCCGATGGGTCCCGCCGGCCCGAGCAGGAGCAGCAGATAGAAGCCAAGGACGGTGGGTGGAAGCACCAGCGGTAGGGCGACGAGCGTTGCGACGACCTGTTTCATCCGCGAGCGGGTTTGAGAGAGCCACCAGGCGATCGGGGTTCCGATCACGAGCAGCACGAACGTGGTGAGGCTGGCCAGCTTGAGCGTCAGCCACAGCGGTTCGAGATTGAGCGTCACTGTATGCGGATTCCTGGGATCTGGCGATCGCCGTCGACGTTCATGCCTTTCGGCATCGTTTGGTCTGAACGTCGACGGCAATCTTGTCGTCGGTGCGAATACAGTCGCATCGACATCAAGCGGTCACGGGCAATACGGGAGTTATTCTACCCCGTAACCATATTTCTCGATCACGGCGCGTGCCTCGGGACCCTTGAGGTAATCGATCAGCACCTTGGCGGCCGGATTGTCATCGCCCTTCTTCAGCAATACCGCGTCCTGACGGATGGGTGTGTAGAGGTCTTCTGGGATGCTCCAACTGGAGCCGCCTTTCGTTTTCACGGTCTGTGCCAGGGCGACGAAGCCGAGTTCGGCGTTCTTGGTGGCGACGAACTGATAGGTTTGGGCGATGTTGTCACCCTGGACCAGTTTGGACTTGATGTCGTCCTCCAGCCCGAGTGCCTTGAGCACCTCGACCGCAGCGGCGCCATAGGGAGCCGTCTTGGGGTTGGCGATCGCCAGCTTCTTGAACCGATCGCTCCTCAGCACTGTGTCGCCGTCCGTGATGAGCGCTGGATCCGCACTCCAGAGCACCAGCTTACCCACCGCGTAGGTGAATTCGCCGCTTGCCTCGTTCGCCTTGACGAGCTTCTCGGGACGGGCCTGGTCGGCGGCGAGAAAGACCTCGAAGGGGGCGCCGTTGACGATTTGGGTGTAGAGCTTGCCCGTGGAGCCGAAGCTGACCAGCGCTGTGTGACCGGTCGATTGCTCGAACGCGGTGGCGATTTCCTTCATGGCAGCGGTGAAGTTGGCCGCGACCGCGACCTTGACCTCATCGGCCTGGGCGAGAGTTGTCGCGCTTGCCAGCAAGAGAACGGCGAGCGTTTTGTGCATGACTTTCATAGTGGATCTCCAACGTAGGTTGATTGAAACGATGGGGTATCGGTATATCTATTTGGATATAACGGTTTGCCTGCAAAAGAACGGATCGGTCGTGGGGCGGATCGTCGGATTAACCGCTGACGGCCAGGATGATGTGGGGGGCCTTGATCAGGGCGCAGGCGCGTCCGCCCTCGACGAGTTCCAGATCCTGGGCGCTCTCATTGGTGACCATGGCGGTCAGGCGCGCGCCTCCGTCCAGCACGAGAACGACCTCGGTGTTGACCGAGCCGCTGATGATGCGTTCGATGGTGCCGCACAGACGGTTGCGGGCTGAGGTTCGCAGTCCACCGTCCTCGGTGGCCAGGATCACGAAGGAGGATTTGATCAGTGCGAACGTCTCGACCCCCGGTTCCAGGCCCAGCGACTGGACGCTCTCGTTGGTGATGATGGCGACCAATGGGGTGCCATTGATGTCGAGCGTGATCTCGGCGTTGACCGCGCCCGCCTTGATCTCGGTGACGAGTCCGCGCAAGTGGTTTCTGGCGCTGACCTTCATGTTCAGGACTCCCAATAAGGACTCGAACCGATCGAAGTCCTGGATGCTGTGACTGAGGCGTTCGAGAAAGCGCTGATGCTCGCGCTCAGCCGCCTCGTAGACGGCGATCAGACGTCGCCCCTCGTCCGTCAGTTCTGTGCCTCCGCCGTGGCGTCCGCCGGTACGCCGACGCACCAGTGCCTGAGCGGAGAGGTTGTTCATGGCATCGACCGAATCCCAGGCCTGCTTATAGGACATGGCCATCGAACGGGCCGCCTGCGAGATGGATCCCGTTTCGCCGATGCGGCGCAGGAGGTCGATGCGTCCGTGTCCGACGAAACGATGGTCCTTCATGTCGAGCCGGAGCGTGCCGCTCGTCGCGAGGTCTTGTTCGATAGATTCAGTCATGCGGGCTGGATGTGGAGCGTCGGTGGAATCAGCGTTGTATTTAGCATGGTATAACGATAGGCGCATCGAACGAAAGTTGGATGAAGTGGCCCTTGGCTTCGTTGCTCGCCACTGTTGGATTGGCGACAGTCGAGGCGGTCTGGGGGCAAACCCAACAATCCTGGATCCAGGAATCTCAGCCCAGGATGTGCTCGTAGGCGAGCCGCAGCAGCGCCAATTCGACTTGAGGCAAATTGCGTGCCTGGGTCAGGTCGATAAAGGTGGCGCCCTGTGCCGAGACCTCATCGAAGGGCGGATCGATGCTGGTGAAATGGGCCAGATAGACCTCGGCCGAGCCCTCGTCCCAGTTGATCTTACAGCGATAGCCGCTCTCGGCCTCAAGCGAGCCCGTGGCCAGCCCGAGCTGGGATTCGGCCTCGCGCAGCAGCGGAGCCGGGTGCGAGACCAGGTTCTCGGATTCGCCGTCGCCCGATGCCAGGGAGGCGCCTTCGGGCAGCGCCTCGAAACCACAGACGCCACCATAGGGCAGTTTCAGAAACCGGGTTCGGGCACTGGTGGCTTGCTTGTGATACATGATCAGGCGTGGGCCGGACATCGGGGAACCTCGCTATGTGTGATAGGCGAATCGCCGCCTTTCACTATGCAAGCGAAATACATGCCATGATTTCGATGCCCGCAGCCCGGATGGAGCGCGAGCGGAATCCGGGAATGCCGCCGAGGTTGGTTGGTTTCCTGGGTGTCGCTGCGCTTCACCCAGGCTACGTGTGGCTCGTCAGGCTTGGAAGCGCACCTGGACGTCCCGCGGCGGTGCCAGATGTGGCGCGGTGGTGACCAGCAGGCGGGCGCCGGCCTTGGCGTATTCCTCGGCGTTGGCGGCGTTGATGCCGCCGGCGACGGCGACGACCGTGTCGGAGCCGCGCTCGGCGAGCGCTCGGGCGACCTGGGCGACGGCCTCGGGGGTGAACTTTTCGAGCTGGAGCACGTCGGCCTCGGCCCATTCGAGGGCCTCGTCGGGCGTCGCGACCTCCACCACCACCCGTTTCTCGGGGCACTGGCGGTGCAGGCGCGCGATCATCTCGGCCGGCGAGGTGCCGGGCAGGAACTGGCGGTGCTCGGCGAACACCAGCAGGGTCTCGGACAGTCCGTTGCGATGCATGACGGCACCGCCGGCCTTGAAGCACTTGACCGCGAGACGGCGGTTGCCCGGGACGTTCTTGCGGGTTCCGGCCACCATGACGTCGGGGTTGCCGCGTCGGGCGGCGGCGACGATGGCGGCGGCCCGGGTCGAGATGCCCGAGCACCATTCGACGAGCGTCTGGGCGGTCTTCCAGCCGCGATGCAGCGCGCCCGCGCTGCCGGATGCCTCGAGCAGCAGGGTTTCGTTCGGCGCCTCGTTGCCGGAGTGCAGGTGAATCTCGGCGCGCGCGCCGCACAGCTCGAACATGCGCGCGGCCTCTTCGATGCCGCAGACCACCATGGGGTCGCGGGCGAAGAAGCGGATGCGACCGGGCAGGGCGGCGATGCCGAGCGATTCGGTGGTGAGATCGCCGAAGGGGACGTCTTCATTGAGGAGTTGGTGCAGTTCTTGGTCGCTGAGGACCGGTGGCATCCCTGGGATCGCCGGTCGCGTCGCGGAGTCAGTCATAGCGTTCGTCCTTCCAGCGCCGTAGCGCGGTGAAAACCTCGGCCCCCGTGTTCAGCGGGTGGCCTGCAAAACCTACGGCCGCAGCCATGACCGTCGGCTCTCGGACGCGTAGGAATGGATTGGTGGCCAATTCCAGGTCGAGCTGCATCGGAACCGTCGGCTCGCCGCGCTGGCGGCAGGCGATCTCGTGTGTCATGCGTTCGGCCAGCGCTGGGCTGTCGGGTTCGACCCATTCGGCGAATCCGAGATTGGCCAGGGTGTATTCGTGGGCGCAGTAACAGAGTGTGTCGGAGGGGAGGGCGGCGATGCGTTCCAGCGAGTGGGCGAGCTGCTCGAAGGTGCCGTCGAAGACGCGCCCGCAACCGGCGGCGAACAGGGTGTCGCCGCAGAAGAGCTTGCCGTCGCCGAGAAAGGCGATGTGGGTGGCGGTGTGACCCGGAATCTCCAGCACCTGGAAGCGGGTGGAGAGTCCGGCAGGTTGGATCTCATCACCCTCACGACAGACGTGGGCTGGTGAGCGCAGGCGCTCGTCGTCCGGACCATAGATCTGGAGGTCAGGGAACGCGGCCTTAAGGTCGGGGATGCCGCCGATGTGGTCGTAGTGATGGTGGGTCACCAGCACTCCGGTTAGGGTTCGGCCTTCCTGCTGCAGCAGTTCCAGCACCGGGTCGGCATCTCCCGGATCGACCACGACTGCAGTGTCGTCGGTCTCGGTCAGGAGCCAGATGTAATTGTCCGAGAAGGCGGGGATTGGGCGAACCTGAAGCATGTCGGGCCTCCGTGGCTGGTTTCGGATGGCCCGAAACCAGCGTGATCCTGATCCGCGACGCGGCTGGTGCTCAGGAGCCCAGGCCCTGGTGCCGCATCGGCGCGTCGGCGTCCTCCTGTTTCCAGTCGGCGCCGTTCAGTTGGGCTTGCACACTTGCGAGGATGCCGGCCGCATCGAGGCCGCAGGCCGCCAGCTGTTCGCCGTGCTGGGCGTGATCGATGTAGCTATCGGGCAGCCCGAGTTGGATGCAGCGTGGGGTGAGACCGAGGCCGGCGAGCGCCTCGGCCACTGCGCTGCCGGCACCGCCGGCGATGGTGTTTTCCTCGACCGTGACCAGCAGTTCGTGGGTGTCGGCCAACTTCTGGATGAGATCGAGGTCCAGCGGTTTGACGAAACGCATGTTGGCGACCGTGGCATTAAGTGTCTCGGCGGCCTTGAGCGCGGGCGTCACCATGCTGCCGAAGGCGAGCAGTGCCACGCTTCCTGCGCCTTGGCGGACGATCTCTCCACGCCCGATCGGCAAGGCGGGCGCCTTGGGATCGATTGCGATACCCGGGCCACCGCCGCGCGGATAGCGCACCATCGCCGGACCCTCGTATTCAAAGGCGGTCTTGAGCATCTGACGACACTCGTTCTCGTTCGAGGGTGCCATGATCACCATGTTCGGGATCGGGCGGGTGAAGCTCAGATCGAAGCTGCCGGCGTGTGTCGCGCCGTCGGCGCCGACCAGACCGCCGCGATCGACGGCGAAGGTGACGTCCAGGTTCTGCAGGGCGACGTCATGGATGAGCTGGTCGTAGGCGCGCTGTAGGAAGCTCGAATAGATGGCGACGACCGGCTTGAGTCCCTCGCAGGCCATACCGGCGGCGAGCGTGACGGCGTGCTGCTCGGCGATGCCGACGTCAAAATAGCGGTCGGGGAAGCGTTTGGAGAAGGCGGTGAGGCCGGAGCCCTCGCACATGGCCGGGGTGATGCCGACCAGTCGCGGATCCTCGTCCGCCGCATCGCACAGCCAGCCGCCGAAGATCTGGGTATAGGTCGGGCCGTTGCTCTTGCCCTTGCGTAGCTCGCCGGTGCGCCGGTCGAAAGGGGTGACGCCATGATAGGTCGTCGGCTGACCCTCGGCCGGCTCGTAGCCGCGTCCCTTCTGGGTGACCACGTGCAGCAGACGCTGTCCGGGCATGCCCTTGATGTTGCGCAGTGTGCGGGTGACCGAACCGAGATCGTGTCCGTCGATGGGGCCGATGTAGTTGAAGCCCAACTCCTCGAACAGGGTGCTCGGCATCAGCATGCCCTTGACGTGCTCCTCCCAGCGGCCGACCAGGTGGCGCAGCTGAGGCATGCCGGCCAGGGCCGTCTTGCTGCCCTCGCGCACGCTGGTGTAGAGCTTGCCGGAGAGCAGGCGGGCCAGATGGTTGCTGATGGCGCCGACCGGCGGCGAGATCGACATCTCGTTGTCGTTGAGGATGACGACCAGATCGATGTCCATGGAGCCGGCGTGATTGAGCGCCTCGAAGGCCATGCCGGCGCTCAGTGCGCCGTCGCCGATGACGGCGATGACGGTGCGTCGCTCGCCCTTCTGCTTGGCGGCCAGCGCCATGCCGAGCGCGGCACTGATGGAGGTGCTGGAGTGGCCGACGCCGAAGGCGTCGTATTCGCTCTCGCAGCGTTTGGGAAAGCCGGAGACCCCGTCCTTCTGGCGCAGCGTGCACATGCGGTCGCGCCGTCCGGTGAGGATCTTGTGCGGATAGGCCTGATGGCCCACGTCCCAGACGATGCGGTCGGTCGGGGTATCGAAGACGTAATGGAGTCCGAGTGTCAGCTCGACGACGCCCAGTCCGGCCGCCAGGTGTCCGCCGGTCTGGGAGACGCATTCGATGAGGAAGCTGCGTAGCTCGCTCGCGACCTCGGGCAGTTGACTCTCGGATAGGGCGCGCAGGTCCAGTGGCGAGTCGATCGAATCAAGGAGTGGACGTCGGTGCGAAGCGACACCGGGATCGCTCAAGGTGCGGTGTGGCATGATCTGAGAGTCTATTTTTGGACAAGCCAAATAGTTTAGTCGAATCGTCGAGCGACTGACCAATCGGAAACCTCCCTGCGAGCTAATGCCGTATAAAATACAGGGTAATACTCGATCTTTTGAGTTTGAATCTTGGCTCAATCTGGATTTCAGACAGTCGAACCGCGTCCGCTTCACACTTCTCCACATGTCCGAAAAACGCGCGACATCGGATCGGATCAAGATGCGACATAGGAGCGGTGGATCAGGGGATCCGCCGTTCCAAACCCATACCTCGTCCAGGGAACGGGCGCCTGAATCACAAAGAGACCGCATCATGACGAACATCGAAGTGACCGACGACCTGCGCCATCATTTCCATCTCTTCTGGGACCAGTTTATCTTTCCGGTCATGCTGGTCCACAAGAGCTTCACCATCCTCGACCGCAACCGTGCGGCCGAGGCCATTGGCTGCACGCCCGGCACCCGCTGCATCGATATGGGCGAGAAGAAGCAGCATCGTGGCTGTCTGGCCAGCAAGGCGCTGCGCGAGCAAACCTCCAAGCGTTCGGTGGAGTTCGTCCCGGAGGTGGGACGGGTGATTGATTCCTATTGGATTCCGCTCGAAGGCTATCCCGAGTTCTACGTCCACTTCGCGATCGACCTCACGGAGTACGCCGCCGACCGTTTCTTTCCCGGCGAGCGCCCCAAGGTCGACGCGAACTGCTCGGCCTGCATCATCTGAGCGGGCGGCGGATATGAACGGCGAACCCTTGATCGATCTGCTCGTCATCGAGGACGACATGCGGCTCGCCAAACTCACCAGCGACTATCTGCAGCGCTACGAGGTGCTGGTCACCCTGGAATCGGACGGCGAGCGCGGGTTGCAGCAAGCGCTTAGGCACCGCTTCGACGCGATTCTGCTGGATCTCATGCTGCCTGGACGCGACGGTATCTCCATCTGTCAGCGGCTGCGCGAGCACTCGGACGTGCCCATCCTCATGGTTACGGCGCGCGGCGAGGAGGCTGATCGCATCCTGGGGCTGGAGATCGGCGCCGACGACTATCTGCCCAAACCCTTCTCGCCGCGTGAACTCCTGGCCCGCATCCGAGCGGCGGTGCGTCGCTCGCGCGGTCGGGCCGGACCGCGCACGCACCTGGTTCGCGTCGGTGATCTGGCGCTCGATCCCGGCACCCTGATCGCAACGCTGGACGGACAGCCGCTCCCCCTGACCAGCTACGAGTTCGCGCTGCTGCGGGCGCTGGCCGAGCGGGCCGGTCAGGTCATCTCGCGCGAGCGTCTGATGGAACTGGCACGCGGCAGCGCGGAGGAGGCCTTCGACCGCTCGATCGACGTGCACATCTCCCGGCTGCGCCAGAAGCTGGGCGACAGCCCGCGCAATCCGCAGCGTATCCGCACGGTGCGCGGCGCCGGCTATCAGTACCTCGCGTCGTATGCCGGGTGAGATATCCACGTCGGCGTCTTTTCTGGCGCATCTATCTCTTCGGCCTGTTCCTGGTCTGTCTGGCTACCCTGGCGGTCGTCGCGACCACCATCCTGGTCCAGCCCGAATCCCGTTACCACGGCCGCCCGGAGCGCTTGCACCAGGTGCTTGCGGCCGAGCTCGAGCCCCTGCTCGGTCGGCCGGAGGCGCTCGAAGCCGGTTTGCGTCGGCTTGCGGGGGCATTGGAGCGCAGCGCCGCCATCTATGACCGGGATGGAACCCCGCTTGCCCGCACGGGCGGGGCGCCGCCGGTACCGCTCACTGCCGAGGAACTCGCCAAGGTCGGCGGTTGGCATCCGTTGCATCGCCAAAGTGACGGATGGGTGCACGCCGTTGCGCTCGGCGGACCCGATGGTGCCTATCTGCTGGTGCAGGGCGCCGAGGCCGGATTTGCCGGACTCCTGATCGCGCTCGCTGCGGTGCTGCTGGTCGTCGCCTTGGCCTCCTGGCCATTGGCGAGAGCCTTCGCCAGACCACTGGAACGTCTCACGGCCACTGCGCACCGGCTTGCTGCTGGCGAGCTGTCGGCCCGCAGCGGCCTGGTCCGGGGTGACGAGTTGGGCGACCTGTCGCGGTCGCTGGACGAGATGGCATCGCGGCTGGAGCACCGCATCCGGGCGGAGAAGGAACTCTTCGCCAATCTCTCGCACGAGATCCGAACCCCATTGGCCCGTTTGCGGGTGGCTCTGGAACTCCTGGAGGACGTCCCCGGCGATTTCGAGGAGACCCTCGACCGGCTGCAGGGGGTCGGGGCCGACCTGACCGAGCTCGAACGGCTGGTCGATAATGTACTGATCAATTCGCGTCTCGATCTGATCGGCCGAGTCCCAGACCAGCATTTTCTGCAGCGCCGACCGATCGATCTGAATGAGGTCGTGACCGGGGTGCTGGAGCGCTTCGCGCGCTACCATCCCGAGCAGCGTCTCGACGCCGAGATTGCGGACGCGCTGCCGGTGGCCTGGGTCGACCCCGGCCAGATCTGCCGGGTCTTCGACAACCTGTTGGAGAACGCGGTCAAGTACAACCGGAACGCGACACCCCTCCGTCTGACGGCCGGGAGCGATACGGGGCGTTTCTGGTTCGAGATCGAGGATGCGGGGGAGGGCGTGCCGCCCGAGGATCTGGAACAGCTGTTCGATCCATTCTTTCGCAGTCATCGCTGCCGCTCCCGCCAGACCGGCGGCAGCGGACTCGGTCTGACCATCAGCAAGCGCATCGTCGAGGCACATGCTGGACGCATCTCGGCCCGACTCAATCCCAAGGGCGGCATGACCTTCCGGTTCGAGATCCCGACGGCGAATTAGGGAGACGCTGATTCAATGCCCTCCTGGCATTCAATCAGCTCGCGAATCGAAAACGCGGTTTCCGATTTGCTCCATATTCAAGCGCTTAGGTGCGTGAACATGTCGGGCCACCCTTGGCCCGGACGAGAAACGCGGTAAATCAGCGTTTCCCGAGGATGCCTTTCCGTCCGGCCGGATTTAACAGTCGTTCAGGCGCTCGGTTCCGATTGCGTTGCGAACAGCGTCGGCGTAGCGATGCGCGCGGCCTCGGCGATCACGAATTCGCGGAATGCCTTGGCGGCGGGAGACAGACGCTTGCCGCGACGATAGACCAGATACCAGTGGCGCCGATCGGGAAATCCGTCCACATCGAGGATGACGAGACGTTGTGTTTCCAGTTCGAGTTCGATCGTATGTAGCGACACCACGCTCAGCCCGAGTCCGGAGCGGACCGCCTGCTTGACGGCCTCGTTGCGGGTCATCTGCATGCCGTGGCGGATGCTCAGGTCGCGCTCGGCAAAGAAGCGTTCCATCGCCTGGCGGGTGCCCGAGCCTTCCTCGCGCATCACGAAGACCTCTTCGGCGAGGCGTGACATGGGGATTCTCCGTGCTTCAGCCAGGGGGTGATCGGGCGGCGCGACCACGACCAGCGGGTTGTCCATGAAGACCTCGGATTCCACCTCGACCGTCTTGGGCGGGAGCCCCATCAACACCAGATCCACTGCGTTGCCGTCGAGCAGATGGACCAGTTCCTCGCGGTTGGTGACGACCAGCTTGAGCGTGATTCCCGGATAGCGTCGTTGAAAGACCGCCAGCAAGCGCGGTGCGAAATAGTTGACCGTACTGGCGACGGCAACCTGCAGCCGCCCGCTGTTGACGCCCTTGAGCGATTCCATCACCTCTTCCATCTCGCACAGCGAGCGGTCGATAGTCTGGCCGTAGTGGTGCACCTCCTCGCCGGCCTGGGTCAGGAGGATGCGCTTTCCCAGTCGCTCGAACAGCGGCAGTCCGATCGCATCCTCCAACTGGCGTACCTGCATGGACACGGCCGGTTGGCTGAGATGCAGCTCCTCGGCTGCGCGGGTGTAGCTCAGGTGGCGGGCGACCGCCTCGAAGACGCGGAGTTGTCGGAGTGAGAGGTGCATGGGGACGCCGCTGTCAGTCTTCAGAGGTGGTCGTAGTGGACGGAAGTTGAGACCATCTTGCTGGTCGCTGCATAAACTTTTTCTGATGTATTTATAAGAAACGCTGACTTTCAATTATAGTGCCAGCGAACAAATAATGCCGTCCCAGGTTTGAACATGAGCTGATTGGCTCCATGCATAGTCCAGCTTGGCTAGGCCAAGCAAAATAGACACACTTGCGGAGGACAATAAGAGAATGGCCAAGACATACAACGCTGGCGTGAAGGATTATCGCGAAACCTATTGGATGCCCGATTACACGCCCAAGGACACCGACATCCTCGCCTGTTTCAAGATCACTCCGCAGACGGGTGTGCCGCGCGAGGAAGCGGCCGCCGCTGTCGCCGCCGAGTCCTCGACCGGCACCTGGACGACGGTTTGGACCGATCTGCTCACCGACCTCGACTATTACAAAGGCCGCGCCTATGCCATCGAGGACGTGCCTGGCAACGACGAGGCCTTCTACGCCTTCATCGCCTACCCGATCGATCTCTTCGAGGAAGGATCGGTGGTCAACGTCTTCACCTCGCTGGTCGGTAACGTGTTCGGCTTCAAGGCGGTGCGCGCACTGCGTCTCGAGGACGTGCGCTTCCCGATCGCCTACGTCATGACCTGCAACGGCCCGCCGCACGGCATCCAGGTCGAGCGCGACATCATGAACAAGTACGGCCGTCCGCTGCTCGGCTGCACCATCAAGCCCAAGCTGGGCCTTTCTGCGAAGAACTACGGGCGCGCGGTCTACGAGTGTCTGCGCGGCGGTCTCGATTTCACCAAGGACGACGAGAACGTCAATTCGCAGCCCTTCATGCGCTGGCGTCAACGCTTCGATTTCGTCATGGAGGCTATCGACAAGGCCGAGCGCGAGACCGGCGAGCGCAAGGGTCACTATCTGAACGTGACCGCGCCGACCCCGGAGGAGATGTACAAGCGTGCCGAGTACGCCAAGGAGATCGGCGCACCCATCATTATGCACGACTACATCACCGGCGGCTTCTGCGCCAACACGGGTTTGGCCCAGTGGTGCCGCGACAACGGTCTGCTGTTGCACATCCACCGCGCCATGCACGCCGTGCTCGATCGCAATCCGAACCACGGCATCCACTTCCGGGTGCTGACCAAGATCCTGCGTCTGTCGGGCGGCGACCATCTGCACACCGGAACCGTGGTCGGCAAGCTGGAGGGCGACCGCGAATCGACCCTGGGCTGGATCGATCTGCTGCGCGAGCAGTACATCAAGGAGGACCGCAAGCGCGGCATCTTCTTCGATCAGGACTGGGGCGCTATGCCCGGCGCTTTCGCGGTGGCCTCCGGCGGCATCCACGTCTGGCACATGCCGGCACTGGTGACCATCTTCGGTGACGATGCCGTGCTGCAGTTCGGCGGCGGCACCCTGGGCCACCCCTGGGGCAACGCGGCCGGCGCCGCAGCCAACCGTGTCGCGCTGGAGGCTTGCGTCGAGGCCCGCAACCAAGGCGTCGCCATCGAAAAGGAAGGCAAAGAGGTGCTACTCAAGGCCGCCGCCTCCAGCCCGGAACTCAAGATCGCGATGGAGACCTGGAAGGAGATCAAGTTCGAGTTCGACACCGTCGACAAGCTCGACGTGGCTCATAAGTAAGAGTCGAACCGCAAAGGCGCAAAGGACGCGAAGATGTCTTATCGAGTGTCCTATGCGCCCAGCGATCGACCAGCGCTATATCTCCATAGAACTAGTTTCAGCCGCGTAGACACGATAGATAGATCGCTTCAAACCCTTTGCGACCTTTGCGTCTTTGCGGTTCAAAATTGAGAGAGGACACCATGAGCGAAATGCAGGATTACAGTTCCAGTCTCGAAGACGTGAACAGCCGTAAGTTCGAGACCTTCTCCTATCTACCGGCCATGGATGCCGAGCGCATCCGCAAGCAGGTCGAGTACATCGTCGGCAAGGGCTGGAATCCGGCCATCGAGCACACCGAGCCGGAGAATGCCTTCGACCACTTCTGGTACATGTGGAAGCTGCCGCTGTTCGGCGAGACCGACGTCGAGACCATCCTGGCCGAGGCCGAGGCCTGCCACAAGGCGCATCCCGAGAATCACGTGCGTCTGATCGGCTACGACAACTACGCCCAGTCCAAGGGCGCCGAGATGGTGGTCTATCGCGGCAAGCCGGTCTGATCCGCGGCATCCGCATCCGCACTTGAGCCCGATGAGCCCTGTCGGGTTGGGAGGATCTCGCCATCTTCTCCCGCCGACGGGGCTCTTGGTTGGTGTCGCCGCCAGCCTGGAGCATCACTGAACAGACAAGGATCAAGAGCATGCAAGACATCGACCGCGACCAGTATCTGGTTAAGAGCGAACCCTACTACCATCCGGTCCACCAGGAGGTGGATCTCTACCGCGCCGCCTACGAGGCGCGCATGCCGGTCATGCTCAAGGGACCGACCGGCTGCGGCAAGACCCGCTTCGTCGAATACATGGCCTGGACGCTTGGCAAGCCGCTTATCACCGTGGCCTGCAACGAGGACATGACCGCCTCCGACCTGGTCGGACGCTTCCTGCTCGACATCAACGGCACCAAATGGCAGGACGGTCCCCTGACCGTCGCCGCACGCATCGGCGCCATCTGCTATCTCGACGAGGTGGTCGAGGCGCGCCAGGACACCACGGTCGTCATCCATCCCCTGACCGACCATCGTCGTAACCTGCCGCTGGAGAAGAAGGGCGAGATCGTGGAGGCCCACCCGGACTTCCAGATCGTCATCTCCTACAACCCCGGCTATCAGAGCCTGATGAAGGACCTGAAACAGTCCACCAAGCAGCGCTTCGGCGCGCTCGACTTCGACTACCCGACTGCCGCGATCGAGACCGAGATCGTCACTCACGAGGGCGGTGTGGACAAGGCGACCGCCGAGAAGCTGGTCCAGATCGCCCACCGCAGCCGCAACCTCAAGGGCCACGGACTCGACGAGGGCATGTCGACCCGACTGCTGGTCTACGCCGCGCAACTCATCGGCAAGGGCATCGACCCCCAGTCCGCCGCCCAGATGGCCCTGGTCGGTCCCCTAACGGACGACCCGGATATGCGCGATACCCTGGATGCAGCGGTGAATACCTATTTTTAGCTGTCAGCCGCCAGCGATCAGCTTCCAGCGGAGGGAAACGGAACGCGATGAGGGATTATCGAAAGCTGGGTGTTTGGGAAAAGTCGCATGTGCTGGCGCTGGATATTTACAAGGCGACGGGAGGGTTTCCGGACGCCGAGCGATTTGGGCTGTTGGCTCAGATGCGGCGCTGCGCCGTTTCCGTGCCCTCGAACATCGCCGAAGGCTGCGGAAGGGGAACCGACGCGGATTTTGCCCGCTTCGTCAGAATCGCTGCGGGTTCCGCCAACGAGCTCGAATACCAATGTTTGCTATCCAGAGACCTCAGCTATCTCTCAGAGGATCAAGCCGATGCGCTAATGGCGCGCTGCTCGGAGGTGCGCAGAATGTTGTCTGGACTGCTCTCCAAGCTCTGTCAATCGGCATGAGGCGTCGTTCGCGGCCGCTCGCTTTCTCTGGCTGGAAGCTGGACGCTGGAAGCTGGAGGCCTTCACAATGACCATCGACTTCAGCGAATACCTCACCTGCCTCAAAGCCGATCCGGAGCACGAGCACGCTCAGGCGCTGGAGTCGAGCTATCAGGAGGCGGCGCGGGTGATGTCTCCGCGCGGGTTGGATCACTATCTGACCGGTATCCGCGCCATGTGCGGACTGAACAAGGGCAGCGAGCTGGTGATGACCTACGTTCAGGAGATGCCGGGCGTGGTCAAGGAGATCGGCGAGGACATCATCCCCGACATCGTCAGCTCGCTCATGAAGCTGTCCTCGCACACCTCGGGGACCGTGCTCATCCTCATGATGGCCAACATGCCGCTCGCGGCGAGCCGGCTCGGCGACGTCGAGGTGATGCGCGGTTATCTGAATCTGCTGCATCAGCTCGCCGGCAAGGCGCCGCGCGGTCTGCGGCCGATGATGGAGAACATGGACGAGCTGCTCTCCAAGCTGACCCTGGGCGGTCTGCGCCGCTGGGCGCTGTGGGGCGCCCAGGCCCATGCCCGCGACCTGGACGGTCAGCTCGCCTATTTCGGGCTCAAGACCGAGTCCTCGCGCTCGGTGCTGCAGAAGGAGCGGCGCGGCACCCTCTTCGTCGACAACCAGCGCAAGCTCAACTTCTATCTGCGTGCGCTCTGGGCGCGGGCCTTCTTCATGCGTCCGACCTCGGGCGACTACGAGTCGCGCACCGGGCTCAAGCCCTTCATTGAGGACTTTCAGATCCATCTGCCGGATGCCTTCGACGCCTGGCGCGGCATCTCGGGCGTCGAGCTTTACCGCGCCGCCGCCGCGCACTGCGCCGCGCACATGGTCTATACCACCCAGCCCATGAGCGCCGAGCAGTTGAACCCCGTTCAGCGGATTTTCATCGAGCTGTTCGAGGACGCCCGTGTCGAGGCGCTGGCGATCCGCGACTTTCCGGGCATCAAGAAGCTCTGGCTCCAATTCTTCACCGCGTCCCCGGAACAGGGCGAAAGCGTCGAGCTGCATCCCATGCTCGATCTCATGGTGCGTCTCGCCCGCGCCCTATTGGACGCGGACTACCGCGACCCAGAGCCCCTGATCGAGGAATCCGCAGTCGCCTTTCGCGCCGCCCTGGCCGAGCGTGCCGAGGACAACCGCATCAGCTGGCTGGCGGGCGTCGACTTCTACAACCGTGCGATCCAGGACGTGGCCGTTCCCAGTCTGCGCATTTTGGAGGATTGGCCGATCCCCTACCGCGACGACAACGATTATGTCTGGGATTTCGACGGGAACCGCTTCCTTTCGCATGGGGTGGACTATCTGCCGGCCAGCCAGCAGCAGGTGCGGCGCAAGGTCAATGTCATGGAGATGGTCAACGAACTCGACTGCGAGCTGGCCGGCGACGATGCCCAGGAGATCTGGACGCTCTCCACCCCCTTCTGGCTCGACCAGGAGGGCTGCACCATCAACGAGCTGGAGGGCAAGGAGCCGATCTCCGATCCCTTCCACTATCAGGAATGGGACTACCAGGTACAGCTCCACCGCCCGGACTGGGCGACCATCGTCGAGCGGCGTCAGGGGCGGGGCGACCCGGAGACGATGGACGAGATCCTCACCAAGCACAAACCGGTCGCGAGCCGCATCCGCCATCTGATCGATGCGCTCCAACCCCAGGGCATCGTCCGCCGGCGCGGCTACGAGGAGGGCGAGGAGCTGGATCTCAACGCCGCCGTGCGCGCCATGATCGACATCCGGCGCGGTGTCATGCCCGATCCGCGCATCAATATCCGCATCACCCGGCATGTGCGCGATCTCTCGATCGTTGTGCTGATGGATCTGTCGCAGTCCACCAACGACAAGGTCGGCGTCAAGGAGGGCGAGCCCGGCTACGCCGAGGCACCGAGCATCCTCGATCTCACCCGCGAGTCCACCGGCCTGCTGGCCTGGGCCATCGATTCCATCGGCGACAACTTCGCCGTCCACGGCTTTGCCTCCGACGGTCGGCACGACGTCCAGTATTACCGTTTCAAGGACTTCAACCAGCCCTATGACGACGACGCCAAGTCGCGCATGGCCGGCATGAAGGGCGGGCTCTCCACCCGCATGGGCGCTGCGCTCCGCCACGCCGGCTGGCACCTGGACCAGCAGCCGGCCCAGAAGCGCCTGGTGCTGCTCATCACGGACGGCGAACCCGCCGACATCGACGAGCGCGACCCGCAATATCTCCGCCACGACGCCAAGAAGGCCGTCGAGGATCTGCGCATGAAGGGCATCCACACCTACTGTCTGACGCTCGACCCCGAGGCCGACCGCTATGTCGCCCGCATCTTCGGAGAGAACGGTTACTCGGTCGTCGATCGGGTGGAGCGGCTACCGGAGCGCTTGCCGGCGGTGTTTGCAGCCTTGACCGGCTGATGCTGCTGCCAGCGGGTCGCTCGCGATGAGGTGACGGGCGGACCTGCGTGCAGGTGTGTCTCCTGCCGTCATTGGGGCCTCGTCGAGGGTGTGCGGTCAAGCGGTCGCCCTTCGAGACCCTATTCCGTCGCCCGTTTCCAGCGATTTTCCACCGGCATTCCTGGATGCTTCGCGCATATGATCTGCGCGATCGCGAGACCTGATACCCTGACGTTTCACTCTAGTCAGTGACACCGGCTCACTGACCGATTTGCGCTCAACGCGGTTGGCTGATGAACAAGCTTTTCGACATCCTGGCATACGACAATTGGGACCTCTTGCTGGGAGCATTGCTGGTCGTGCTCTTTGGACGGCTCGTTGCCTGGATGCTCGGCGGTAAGTCCGGGAGTCCGCGCTTTCCGCGTATCGTTGCCCTGATCGATCTGGTCCTGCTGCCGTACGCGTTCCTCGTCGGTGGGGCGCTGGTCCGACTGGCCGCGCATCTGCTCGACATCTCTGGGGTGGACGATTCCATCCGTTCGCTGACCCTGCTGCTGGCCTATCTATCCGCTGGATGGGCGCTGGCGCGCCTCATCGAGGTCGTGTGGCTCGATCGTGCCGACGAGGAACTATCCGAGCGGATTCCCAAGCTCGTGACCGGTCTCATCTACGTCGCCATGATGGTGCTTGGAGGCGCGATCTATCTATGGCAACGCGGCTACTCCTTCACCGGTATCTGGGTCTCGACCGGCGTTGCGGCGGCGGTTCTTGGTTTGGCGTTGCAGAAGACGCTGGGCGACCTTTTCTCCGGCGTGGCCCTGGGAATCGAGCGACCGTTTCGGCTCGGCGACTGGGTGGAGTTGACCAACGGGACCATCGGGCAGGTGGTCGACATGAACTGGCGTGCGACCTGGCTGCGGGGCTGGGACAACTCGACCCACATCATCCCCAACTCACAGATGGCGGGGCAGATGATCAAGAATCTGCACGACGTGCAGCATCTCTATGCACCTTGGTACTTCATTAAGCTCCCCCCCGAGGTGGATCCGCGCTTCGCCACTGCGCTCATGTTGGAGGCGGCCCTGCGCTGTGAGAACGTGCTCAAGTTTCCTTACCCGGTGGTGCGTCTCGCCGACGCCACGACCGTTCCCTATTCCTACATGGTCTGGGTGCATCTGAAGAACTATCCGACGATGTTCCGTGCCCGCGAGGAGCTTTTTCGCGAGATCCATCGCGGGCTGCAGGCGGCGGGCATTGAGGCCGCTCCGGAGGTGCACGAGATCCGCACCCGTCGCGCCCAGGTCACTCAGGCTGAGCCGCCGAGCCTGCTGCTGGCGCTTCAGAGTCTCGATCTCTCGGGTTTCCTGACCGCAGAGGAGCTGGAGCGGTTGGCTTCGCGCGCCGCATTCTGTCAGTTCGACAGCGGTCGCGTCATCCTGGCGGAGGGCGTGCAGAGCGAGGCCTTCTACGTGGTCACAGCCGGGCTGATCGAGGCGGCGGTCACGCTCTTCGATCGCACCCGCAAGGTCACCGAAACCCTGGGGCCGGGAAAATACTTCGGCATCACCTCGATGCTCACGACGGATCCCTCCTTCCTGGAATACACGGCCAAGAGCGACGTAAACCTGATTCGCATCGATCTCGAATGCGTTCGCGGCCTGCTCTCCGAACGGCCCGAACTTTCCGAGCGTCTAGCCGAGGTCGTCAAGGAACGTCTGGACGCCGCCGAAGCCGCCCGCTTCGCCAGCCGCCAGCCCGCCCGAAGCCTCAGCATGCGCGACATCCGCGAGCGCATCGAAGGTCTGGTCTTACGCCCCTCGCGCCGACATCGCGGTCGCTGGACACCCATGCCCTGATTTCCAGCCTCCACCAACACCCCGCGAACACCCCGGTAGGGCGGAATAGCGCAGCGTATTCCGCCGAATGGAAGTCAGCACCCATGCCGACCAAGCCTTGCCATCACATACCGCACCCAAGAACCGCCTCCCTTTGTCTCGACCGTTCTTTCAAACCAACGCATCCAGCGGACTCTGCACCCCCTTGCCGCCGCGATTCAGCACATGCGTATAGATCATGGTGGTCGATACATCCGCGTGCCCGAGCAATTCCTGCACCGTGCGGATGTCATATCCCGCCTGAAGCACATGGGTCGCGAAGCTGTGGCGCAGTGTATGGGGCCCGACCCGCTTCGTGATCCCGGCCGCCTGGGCTGCCCGATTGACGGCCTTCTGCAGTGCCGATTCGTGCAGGTGATGGCGCCGCGTAACGCCGCTACGTGGATCGGTGGAGAGACGTCCGCTCGGAAAGACATACTGCCAACGCCAATCTCGGGCCGCGTTCGGGTATTTCCGCTCCAGCGCATCCGGTAGGTACACCTCGCCGAATTCCTCCGCCAGGTCGGCTTCATGCAGCACCTTCACGCGCACCAGATGGTCCCTCAGAGCATCCTGTGTGCGTTCTGGCAAAGGAACCACGCGATCCTTGTTTCCTTTGGCGTTGCGGACCAGGATCTGGCCGTATCCGAAATCGATGTCCTGCACACGCAACCGGACGCATTCCATCAGCCGCATTCCGGTGCCATAGAGCAGCGAGCCCATCAGTCGATGAACACCGTCGAGTTGGCTCAGAAGCGTCGTGACTTCGGCATGGGTCAGCACCGTCGGTAAACGCCGAGGGCGCTTGGCGCGTACAAACTCTTCCAGTGCGAGATCTTCGCGCCCGAGGACGTTGCGATAGAGAAAAACCAGGGCATTGAGCGCCAGATTCTGGGTACTCGCGGCCACACGCCGATCGACCGCCAGATGCTCCAGGAAACGGGCGATTTGATTGGCGCCCAATTCGGACGGGTCCCGATTCCCGCTGAAGGCGATATAGCGCAGCATCCAATGGACATAGGTTTGTTCGGTGCGGATCGCCATCCCACGGACTCGAATCGCCTTGACGACTCGGTCCAGCAGGGCCGAATGCGCTTTGCGGATCTCAGCGAGGGAGTAGGTTGTGTCATCGGCATCCGAGTTCGACGTCACTGAGACCACCTCATAATCTCGGGCCAGCGTCGGATGGTTCTGCTCCAGCAGCCGAGCCGATGCCCGCCACTGTTCCCAGTCGACCTGTCCAAGCCATTCGACCCCCGCGAGCTCGAAGAGAATCCGTATAGCATCGACCGCTTGGCGAAACTGCCAATCCTTCAGCTCGGTCTTCTTTCCCAGATTCGCAAGATATTGCTCTACATCGGCGGGCGTCTGCTCCACCAGCTTCCTATCAGGAAAGGCTGCGATGTACTGCTCCGCACGTCGCACCATCCAGCGGTCGAACGGCGGCTTAATCCCTGATTTATGGACTTTTTCCACGTACCGGTGCTAAAACGACCGCACCTTATCCTTATAGGTTGACGGGTTTTTATCCATGGCCTAATCTCGGCTTGTGTACGCGTGGTTAGACGGGGCAGGGTGTTGCAGGGGATGTGAGGTGGTCGTATTGTGTGCGTGAATCATAGTCATACTAGACAGAATCTGTCTAGTACAGAAATTAGAGAATCCGTCTAGCGCAATAATTACTGATTCTGTCTAATCAACTGTTAGAATTTCAGGGGCGGCATGAATAGATTTCCAATAGAACTGGTTGAAATTGGATTTCACGATCCTGATGCCTTATTGGAGGCAATATCATTTACCAATGAAAACCAGAATTACTTTTCATTTTCCATGCTAACCGATGCAAGGTTTATAGATTATCAACCGGAAAATACCGTTTTTTATAATACAAAAGAAATTTACAGACTAATTGATTGCGTATTCAAAGACTTGAAAGGATTTCATAACCTGACAATTGGTGTTGTTGATAAACGTTTAGATGGAGAGAAATGGGGGAACCTCTTTGGTTCAATGCAGACAAATGAAAACGGAAGACTAACGGGGAAGGTCATAACATCCATCCACGGAGTAGAGAGATTAATTGCCCCAGTACCACTTCATGTTTATTATTGCTTTGAATTGCTGAGTTTTTCAATTAGATTTATTGTTGGAAAGGGAATGATTCATGATGGTGAGCGAGGCTGTTTGTTTCACAGAAAAGTAATCAAATCTGATATTGTTGAAACCATTGAGTCGGGTTATATATCTTTGGATAGCTTAAAGACCATTAACAAATATCTTGAGTTTGAACAGATTCAATACATCCAAAGTATGCTAATCAAGCTTGCAAATATCGCAAGAACGGGATGTTCAATACATGAGATTAATAAAGAAAATAGAGGAAAAGCATCTATGTCTCTTGATAAGTCAACACCCGTCTTTATCAGCTATAGTCATGCTGATACAGAATGGTTAAAGAGGTTGCAAATTCATTTAAAACCATTTGAGCGTAAGGGAATGATATCGCCGTGGGATGATACGAAAATTAAACCGGGGATGAAATGGAAAGAGCAAATTATACAAGCACTAAATGCATCTAAGATTGCTATATTATTGGTTAGCGCTGATTTTTTAGCTTCTGATTTTATCGTAGATAATGAACTTCCGCCATTGTTGGCTTCTGCTAAACGACATGGAACGACTATAGTTCCTGTTATATTGAAGCCATGTTCATTCGCCGAATCCGAGTTGGGAGTATTTCAGTCAGCAAATCCTCCATCTAAACCAGTCATTAATATGACCGAAGCGGAGCAAGAAGAATTGTTTTTTAAAATCGCTAGGACTACAAATGAAGCTGTCAGCAAATGAAATTCTAACAAAAGCCTCAAGCCGACCGCCCAAAGCGCCGCTCGCTTCGCTCGCGCCGCTTTGGGCGGTCGGCTTGAGGCTTACGTTAGACTCTAAGTATCCATACACACATATCGTAACTGCTAAACAACTAATATGAAGTAGTCTGGGAAAAGCAAATGATAAATGTAGAAGAGACAGACGAGCTATGTTTTTTGGTTCAAGTATCTGAGGAATCATCTAGAAGTTTATTGCGCGAAATCCCAATGAAGAATGTAAATATTCGCAGACAAGCTCTTGGAGCTAGCAATTTAGGTCTGCCACTCGAGGTAATTGTCACCGCCTTGGCTGCAAGTCCAGTGCTTGTTCAACTGATCAAAAGTATAGAGGCCCTAGCCAAAAGAAATAACGTTAAGAAAATTGAAGTTAAAAATAATGGCAGCACATTTATGGAAGGATTTTCAAAAGACGAGATTATAGAGATTATAGAAAAATTGGAGAAACAAAGAATAGTAGGAAATAGAGATGCCGATGACACCGAATGAAACCAAGCACTGGCTTCCTCGTCCTAAGGGAGACGAAAAATCTTTCGCGGATCTTTTAGGCGGCCATAACACGTCAATAGAGCTAGCTATTTTCGAAGACGTGACTCACCCGGGTCTTATCCAGTTTCTAATTGAAAGGGACACCTATTCGAAGTGGAAGTCATCATCAAAGGGAGGGTTTAAGCAGACATTTATAGAAGTCAATAGTTACGATCCATTTGCAGTTTACGCTCCACTAGAAAGCAGTGAATGTATCGGTATGTCTCATGGAATGCGTCTTTTAATAAATCGAACAGCTCATCTTTCGACATTATTGATGACAACAGGAAAGGAAGCGGAAATTGCGGATAATGATATACGGCTATTAATAGAAAGAGTATTGAATCGTGATTATGGGGTACAGAAATCTAAAGATTTTGCCGGCTATGATCTAATTCGGAGACCATGGGAAGATTCTGATTTTGAATATGAATTTAACTCAAGCAGTGCAGATGAATACCATTATTTATGCAGCGTATTGACATATTTTGTTCTAGATCATGAACGAAATCATGCGCTTAGCGGAGACGGAGGCATTATAGGGTTTGAGCGAAGTGGGCAGTATATTGGAGATGTAAAAAGTAATGTAGGAACCGAAGAAGCATTGCGAGAACTCAATTGGTGTTTAGAGTTGAGCGCTGATTGGCATGGTGTAATTAAAATTTTGGTTAATTTGCAAAATGAAGCATTCCGTAATGTTCTTACTATGGGCAACCAGTATTACTGCAATCCAAAAAGAATGATAGCGGCATTCCTTCTTGGCGTGGCTTTACTAATACAGTTACTATATTTGGATACATGGCTTAAGCTAAATAAAGAAATTTTTGGGTTATTTTTTGTTGAAAAAGAGCCGCAAAAATTATTTAGCGAAGATGCAATATTGAAAGCCGTCAAATCTAAACAAGAAGATCTTGCGCTAATGCACCCTTATGGGCATTTTAGAATGCTTGGTGTGCTTTTTGCGATTACCTCATCTGGAGCGGCAACATATTTGGGTAAAGAGTTCCCTTACGAGATAGTTGAATTTCCGCTTCACTGTTTAACAAGATTGGCACTTATTGAGGCGCATTTTAAAAAGAGCTTGGGGACTATGGGTGTAAGCCCATCTCATTACACACATCTTCATAAGTCATGAGATTCTTTGGCGTATTTGATCCCGGCTGCCACGTCTCTGATGCGCTGCAGTCCGAGCCAAATGCTCTTCACACCAGGCTCGCCATCGCCCTTGCGTCCGAGAAATCCGCCCTGGCGGGCGATCAAGCGCAACACCTCGTTGAGTCGCGGAGACTGCTTGGGCACGGGCTTCTTGGCCAGAATGTAGG
>NZ_AFWT01000002.1 GCF_000224065.1 Thiorhodococcus drewsii AZ1 | reverse complement strand
GTGCGCGAGAAGGCGGTGACGCAGGGGAAGATCGCCGACATCCTGCAGGCGCGCGGGCAGCTCGAGGAGGCGCTGCGCATCCGCACCGAGGAGCTGCCGGTCTATGAGCGCCTCGGCGACGTGCGCTCGAAGGCGGTGACGCAGGGGAAGATCGCTGACATCCTGCAGGCGCGCGGGCAGCTCGAGGAGGCGCTGCGCATCCGCACCGAGGAGGAGCTGCCGGTCTATGAGCGCCTCGGCGACGTGCGCGAATTGCTGGTGTGCCGAGCCAAAATCGCGCTAAACCTGCTTGCGAGGAAGGCTCCGGATGACCGCCAGCCCGCGAATATATTGCTCTGTCTCGCCCTGGCCGAGGCGCAACGTCTGGGGCTCCCGGAGGCTGGGCAGATCGCGCAGATTCTGAATCACTTCGAGATGGATTGTGGCGGGGCTCCACTTCAACCCAGTGGCACCGCTAACGCTGACCAGTAGTCGATGACTTTGCTCAAGCGGATTCGTCGGCGTTTTTCGAGAGGTAAAGCCCGATGCAAGACCTGGAACTGATCCTGAAAGGCCCTGGCACCGAAGAGGCTTTGGCGGCCCTCAAGGCGGTGCTTGCGGACACGGAGGCAACACTGACCTCAACGCCGGTGACCGAGGGCGACAGCCTGCCAGACAAGGCCATCGATCCGGTCGCGGTGGCCACCCTTGTGGTCACGATTCCCAGTGCCGTGCTTGCGGTTCGGGATATGGCGGAGCGCATCGTCAAGCGGCGGCGTGCCAAGGACTTGATCGCCACCGCTGGGCGACTGCGTATTGAGCGGCGTGTCGAGATTCTCACGGTCACGCTCGAAGGGCCTCAAGCGCTCGCGGACATGGATCCGGACTTGGTGCTCGACTTGATCGAGCAGGATCGCGAAGCCGGTTCGTCCTGACGCTTCGGCACACCTCGCTTTCAGTCGGCATTATGCCGCTTGGCATGGTGTCTGCCTTCATTGAGAACTCGACCGCACCGGCCTTCGGTCAGATCAAAGCACCGGCCCCAGGATTGCGACGGCGTTGTTCCAGAACCTTCGGCGCCAGTTCCAGCTGGCGACCTGGTCTGCGGAAACGGCGTTGGCGCTGGCGATGTAGTGCGCCTGGCGGTCACGGACTGCTGCGGTCAGCTCTGGGTCGTGAAGCAGAATGTTGTTCTCGTAATTGAGATCGAAGCTGCGCCTGTCGATGTTCGCCGAGCCGATCAGGGTGATCTCGCCGTCGAGCGTGAGCGACTTGGTGTGCAGCAGGCCGCCGACGTACTCGAAGATACGGACCCCGGCATTGAGCAGATCGGCGTAATAACTGCGGCTCGCCGCAGAGACGATCCATGAGTCGTTCCGTGCCGGGAAGACGATGGTGGTGTCGACACCTCGACGGGCGCTGGCGCACAAGGCCGCCTGTATGGCTTCGTCGGGGACATAGTAGGGCGTGGTGATCACCAGCTCACGCCGAGCGGCGTAGGTCAACGCCTCGAACAGCTCCGGCATGGCCGAATAGCGCACCGTTGGCCCAGTCCCGATGACTTGTGCCGGGAAACCTTCCGCTACGCCACCCGGCCACGGCTGCCGAAGCAGATCGCTGAGGTCTTCGTCCACATGGGCCATCCAGTCCGTCGCGAAGAGGGCCTGATTCTGTCGCGCAATCGGACCCTCGAAACGGATTACGGCATCGACCCAGGGACCGTATTTTGCCTTGACGAAAAACTCCGGATCGGCGCAGTTCTGGCTGCCGCAATAGGTGATGCGGCCGTCGATGACGACGATCTTGCGGTGATTGCGCAGATCGATTCGCCCACGGAGGACACGCAGAAGCGGGCTGCCGATGGGCAAGGCTCGCGCCAGGCGGACACCTGATGCCGCCATGGCCTTCCAGTGCTTGGAGCCGATCATCAGACGCGAGCCCAGATCGTCTGCCATGGCGCGGCAGACGACGCCGCGTGCTGCCGCGCGCCGCAGTGCCTCAGCTATCCGGCAGCCGTTGCTGTCCGGCAGCCAGATGTAGAACAGCAGGTGCACGTGATCCGTGGCAGCGTCGATGTCGGCGACCATGGCATCGATGGTTGCGTCCGAGGCTGGCATCAATGCGCCGATATTGCCGCACACCGGGGGGAAGCCTGTGATGGAGCGGCCCGTCTGGAACAGGTGGGCGTGGTGCTCTGGCACCTGACAGTCGGACTCCATTGCGGCTGCCGGGGCTGCGGCGACGACTTTTTGCAGCCCGGATACCAGCTGCTGCCGGCGTTCCGCTCGGCGGCGTCCGATATTGGTCTCGCCGAGCAGCAGGTAGGCAATCAGCCCGAGGACGGGCAGCGAGAAGATCACGACCAGCCAGGCCATCCGGGACGCAGGGTCGCGGTGCGGGCGCAGAATGACCCGGATCGCGACCGCGATCTGCAGCAGCAGATGCGCTGAGATCAGGAGCCCGGTCAGCAGTTCCACGCCGGTCATTTATGCTGTGCCCCAGCGGTGCCCGGCGTCGGGCAACTCGCCAATGAGCTCTCCGAGCGGGGCGTAGCCCCTGAAGAGCGCCTTGCCCCAACTGGGCGCGACCCTGTCGGCCGTGAGGCGTTTTGGGTAAGCGGGTCTAGCAGAATCGAGCGTCATAATTTTGTGAAGTGCCTCAAGGTGCGATTGCTCGAGTCGGATTCAATCTGTACGCGCAATGGTGCCTGCGTATCCAGGTGCACGTCTCGTTGTGGGAAGGCGATGCTCAGATCGGCCTCGGCACAGGCGCGATTGATCGCGCGGTTCAGTGGGGGCTAAACCCAATGGCCACTCAGGTACCTGAGCGTGTGGCTTCCCAATGTGAGAGTGCATTGTATAGCCGAGTGGCTGTCACCTGTCGTTTACAGGAGACGTCCGTGACCGCATTTCGGGGATTGAGCGGGCGGAGACCCACGTTCCTAGAATGATCGGTACTGGGGCAGCTGAGTCACTCGACTCGCACGTGTGCACGGTCATTCGGTTCAAGAACCAGCAAGCCTGGTTCTTATGAACCAACGCTATTCTGACTGAATGCCGGTGACCCTATCTCTCGTTGACGATTCAGTCACTTGAGCCACTGGCAGACTCTTTGCCTATGGTGAAGGAGGGGGGTGGCGCTGGAGCAGCGTCTGCCAGACATTTAAGGCACATCGGTCTATCGAATCGGGGATTCCGTTCGGTATCGACAGCTTGCGTTGGGGATCAGGATGCGCGACTCACAGCCAGTCGAGGAATACGGTCAGCTTGTACTCAAACTGATCGTCTTTGGGGTGATCGTCGGCGTGATCGCAGGCATTGGCGCCATTCTCTTCCGCGCCATGATCAGCGGGATCCACAACCTGGCCTTTTTCGGCGTCTTCTCACTCGACTACGACGCCAACCAGCACACCTCGACCAGCCCCTTCGGCCCTTTCATCGTCCTGGTTCCGGTCGTCGGCGCCTTGATGGTCGCTTGGCTGGTCAAGACCTTCGCCCCGGAGGCCAAGGGGCACGGCGTCCCCGAGGTGATCGGGGCCATCTACTACCAGAAGGGGCGGATTCGCCCGTCCGTGGCGCTGGTCAAATCGCTCGCCTCGGCCCTGTCGATCGGCACCGGCGGTTCGGTGGGGCGCGAGGGTCCTATCATCCAGATCGGGGCCGCCTTCGGCTCGACGCTCGCGCAGTGGACGCACCTGCCGGAGTGGCAGCGCATCGCCCTGATCGCCTGCGGGGCGGGTGGCGGCATCGCGGCCACCTTCAACACCCCGCTCGGCGGCATCCTGTTCGCCGTCGAGCTGATCATGACCGAGGTCAGCGCCCGGACCCTGGCCCCGGTGATCCTGGCCGTCGTCACCGCGACCGCCGTCGGTCGGCTCTATTTCGGCGATCACCCCTCGTTCGTCATCCCGCCGCTGGAGCTGGGCGCCCATCAGAGCTTTGCGCCCGAGGTGCTGATCGCCTACGCGCTGCTGGGCGTGATCCAGGGGCTGGGGTCCGTCGTGCTCATTCGCGCCATCTATGGCTTCGAAGATCTCTTCGATCGCATGCCCGGCAACTATTACAGCCGTCACGCCACCGGCATGCTGCTGGTCGGTCTGCTCATGCTCGGACTCCAGAGCCACTACGGCCACTATTACGTGCAGGGCGTCGGCTACGCCACCATCCAAGATATTCTCGACACTGTGCTGACCGCGCCCGGATTGCTCCTCCTATTGCTAGGCGCCAAGCTGCTCGCCACCTCCCTGACCTTGGGGTCGGGTGCCTCGGGCGGCGTCTTTTCGCCCTCCATGTTCATCGGGGCCTGTCTGGGCGCGGCCTTCGCCTATGTCGCCCGCGCATTCTTTCCCGATCTGCCGCTGGACCCCGTCGCCAGCGCCGTGATCGGCATGGCGGGGATGGTCGCGGGTGCCACCGGCGCGGCGCTCACCGTGATGGTGATGATCCTGGAGATGACCCATGAGTATCACGCTGTGCTGCCGCTGATTCTGGTCGTGGGTGCGGCGCATGGCGTGCGCCGCCTGATGATGCAGGACAGCCTCTACACCATGAAGCTCAGCCGGCGCGGTCAGCCGGTGCCCCAGTCGCTGCATACGCCGCTCCTGCTCCTGCGCTGCATCGCCGATCTGGCCGACACGCCGACGCGCGAGGGAACCAAGCCGCTGCGCGATTCCACCCAGTTCCATCAGGTGCTGCGCCTCGACGGCGAGGTGCGTGCGCTCCTGCCGGCCGGTGGCGGCAAGCCCATCATGGCGCTGGCTCAGCCACCGGATACCCCGGTCCTCGATGCCGTCGCCCAGTTGCGATCCGCGCATGCGGCGGCTGTGGTCATCACCGCCACGGGCCATCCAGGGGAATCGGCCCTGGCGGCGCTGACGCTTGAGGAGATCGCCCATCACGGCCATGTGCCGCCCGCCTATTTACGACAGAGAAGGAGACCGCGGCCATGAAACTCCGCCATGTTCTGATCGGCATTCCAGTTATTGCGGCGCTCGGCGGCGGTGGCTGGTGGTACAACAGCTATTCGAGCGCCCATCCCTCGACCTCCGACGCCTATCTGGGGCGGCATCTGGTCAATATCGCTGCGCAGGTCAGCGGTCCCATTCAGTCCGTCCTGGTCCATAACAACCAGGTGGTGAAGCGCGGCGATCTATTGCTGACCATCGATCCCGAGCCCTTTACGCTGGCCGTTCACAAGGCCGAGGCGCAGCTCCAGCAGGCCAAGGACAGCCTGGAGGCCGCGAATGCGCGCGTCGATGCCGCCCAGGCGCAACTGGCCTCGGCCGAGGCCAACGCCGATCAGGCCGAACGCCACGCCAAACGCATCGCCGATCTGGTCGCCAAGGGCTCGGCATCGAAGGATGTCGGCGACAGCGCCGAGCAGTCCAGGCTCGACGCCCAGGGTGCTCTGACCAGCGCTCGGGCGGAGTTGAGCGCTGCCAAGGCCGCGCGCGGGGCGCTCGGGGACGACAACGCGGCGGTCAGGTCCGCTCAGGTCGCCCTGAATCAGGCGCGGCTCGATCTGCAGCACACCCGCATCTCGGCTCCGGCCGACGGCATCGTCGGCGATTTCGACCTGCGTCCGGGAAGCTATGTGGACACCGGCAGCGCCCTGTTCGCGCTGGTGGAGAGCCATGACGTCTGGGTCGACGCCAATTTCAAGGAGACCGACCTGCCGCGCATCCGTCCGGGACAGCCGGCGACCATTTCGGTCGATCTGTTGCCGGGGAAGGATTTCAAAGGCGAGGTCGAAGGTTTGAGTCCCGCCTCTGGCTCCGCTTTCTCGCTGCTGCCGGCGGAGAACGCGACCGGCAACTGGGTCAAGGTGACGCAGCGCTTCGCCGTGCGGGTGCGCGTCCTCGACCCGGTTCCCGCGCTGCGCGTCGGCGCCAGTGCCGAGGTTCGCATCGACACCACCGCCGACTAGCCGCGACGGGAGGCATGAGCCGATGAGCGACGCACCCACCTCGGGACGCATCCTGCCCGCCGCGAGCGTGATGCTGACCACCATCATGGCCATCATGGACATGACCATCGTCAACGTGACGCTGCCGCACATGATGGGCGCCCTGGGCGCGACGGCGGATCAGGTGACCTGGGTACTGACCGCCTACATCGTCGCCGAGGCGGTCACCATCCCGCTGACCGGCTGGTTGGCCGCGCGCTTTGGGCGCCGACGCGTGATGCTGGTCGGCATCGCCGGCTTCGTGATCGCCTCGGCCGCCTGCGGGCTGAGCGAATCCCTGTCGCAGATGGTGCTCTTCCGCCTGATTCAGGGCATCGCCGGGGCACCGCTGATCCCACTCTCACAAGGCGTGCTGGTCACTCTCTTCCCGGCCGAGCAACGCGGCAAGGCGATGGCGATCTGGGGGATCGGGGTGATGCTCGGTCCGGTCCTTGGGCCGACGGTCGGCGGACTGGTCACCGAGCATCTCGACTGGCGTTGGGTGTTCTACATCAACTTGCCGGTCGGACTGCTCAATCTGGCCATGGTTGCGCGCAGCATTCGCGAGACACCGCGTCAGCCGGCCGGCACCGATTGGCTGGGGGCGCTGCTCATGATCGTCGGTATCGGCAGCCTGCAGACCATGCTCGATCGCGGCAATCAGGAGGGCTGGTGGGATTCGGGCGTCATCCTGCTGCTGACCCTCACGGCGGTCGTTGGGCTCGCGCTCTTCGTCTGGCGCGGGCTGACCGCCAAGCAGCCGATCGTCGATCTGCGGCTGTTCGCCGACCGCAACCTGGCGTTGGCCTCGACGCTGATGCTGGTGTTCGGGCTCGCGCTGTTCGGGACCATCGCCATCCAGCCGCTGCTGATGGAGCGCCTGCTCGGCTATCCGGTCGAGACGACCGGTCTGGTCATGGCCCCGCGCGGGTTAGGCGCGGCCCTCGGCATGCTGATCGTGGCTCGGATCTCCGGGCGGGTCGATGCGCGCTGGATCATCGCGATCGGAATGGGCCTTGCCGGCGGCGCGACCTGGGTGATGTCCTGGTATACCCTCGACATCAGCCCCGGCTGGCTCATCTGGCCTGGGGTGGTCCAAGGCGTCGGCATGGGATCCATCTTCGTCACGCTCTCCACTCTGGCCTATGTGACCCTTCCGGCGTCACAGACCGACGCGGGGGCCGGGCTCTACAATCTATCGCGCAGTATCGGCAGCTCTATCGGCGTGTCCATTGCCGCGACCTGGTACAGCCGTTTCGGCCAGGCGGATTGGAACCAGCTCGGCGGACACATCAATCCCTTCAATCCGGCCCTGCACCACTGGCTCCAGGTTCAGGGACTGACGCTGTCCAACCCAAAGGCCGCCGTGCTGCTCACCAATGAACTCAGCCGCCAGTCCTCCATGCTCGCCTTCACACAGGTTTTCGGCATGATTGCCCTGAGCTTCGTGTTGATGCTGCCCTTGTTGTTGCTCTTGAAGCCGACTGGGAAGAAATGACGCGGCCTGTCGGTCGTGATCGGCGGGGGGAAGACTGGGAGCTGCTGGTGGGATGGTGCGGGTGAGGTCGTGCGGTGCGGCGGTGCGGAGGAGGCAACCGAGCCCAAGGGCTCGGTTGCCGATGGCTCAATGGCCTTCGATCTTGGCGCCATCGGCACTTTGGGCGTCGATGTGCTGGTGATGCTTGATCCAGATGTAAGCGGTTCCGATGACGGCCAGGGTGGCGGTACCGCCAAGCACGATCAGCAAGGCGTTATCGTCCAGGAAGGCGATGATGACCCCGCTGAAGATCAGGAAGAGCCCGAAAACGGCCATTTTCCAATCCAGATACACGCCGCTCAGAATGCTGGCCAGACCCAGGATGTAGATGATGACGAAGCCATCCGTTTCGGCCTTGAGGAAGTGCTGGACATCCGACTGAAAGAGCAGGTGGATAACCAGGAGCAGGGCGCCCCAGTGCACCAGCTGTCGCAGGATGTAGAGAGACCGGGTTTGCCAGCTGTCGCCGGCGTGGCGGCCCCAACTGGTGATGGTTGAGACAAGCGCGACGAGCGGAATGAAGTAGTTCCAGACGTCTTCTGTCGAGGCCGGATCGTGGTCGGTTATTGCGATGAGTACGACCGCAATCGCGTAGAGCACCAGGTAGGGCAGGGTCGCCAAGGTGAACTTGCCGACAGTGCTCGTGGGGCGTGGGATTATGTGATCGATTACATCGGTGATCGTACTGCCCAGCTGCGCGAGCTTATCTGACTGGATAAGCTTTTCGACATACATGATTGGGTTCGACATGAGTGTTATCTCCGGTTCGTATCGCGAGAATGTCTGGTTCGAGTTCCAGGGTGCCGGACGACCGGCGTCCTGAGGTCGAACCTGTAGAATTTCGGAGCGCATCGTATCGCGTCGCTCTGACAACCCCAAGCCAATGCATCTTGTTTGCCAAAGTCGGTGAGGCGCATCAGCGCAGCGCTTTCCTCGTTTAATACCGCGTTGGTTGAGAAGGATCGGATCCCTGTCTGGTCGATTAGACCCAAGGAATTTGGTGCAAATTCACCAAAGCATAGGCACTGAACCGAAATTTTGTCTGTCGCCAGTCGTGACGATGAAGCCGAGTGACATCTGTGAGCACCCGGCTTCGGGCGTGTGGCGGCGCTCGCCGACGGTGGTGGCGCGAATCGTGAATCTCTGAATCTTCGCTTCGACAACAGAGAAAGAAGGAAGAAGAAACAAGGAAGACCGAAGCATCACCAGGCAACGACTCGACGGCTCGATGTTCGGCGCCTTCGGTTGGTCTTCGCGCAAGCACTGGCGCTTGCCTTTCACGGGGGTGTCCCATGTCGCTCAACGTCTCTCAGCGCGAACCGATCGGCTTCTCCCTCGTCATTGCCGCCCTGGGGGTGGTGTTCGGCGACATCGGCACCAGTCCGATCTACACCATGAATATCCTCTTCGGCGGCGCGGGTCTGTCGGTCGAGGTGGTCAACGTCCTCGGCGTGCTCTCGCTGATCTTTTGGTCGCTGGTGCTGGTCGTCGGCGTCAAGTACATGCTCTTCGTGCTATCGGCGGACAACGATGGGGACGGCGGTGTGATCGCGCTCGCCACCCTGCTGCGCCGTCGCAGCCACGGACGGGCACGCTCGCTGGCGCTGCTGCTGGGAGTGGTCGCCAGCGCCATGCTGATCGGTGACGGGCTCCTGACCCCGGCCATCTCGGTGTTGAGCGCGGTGCAGGGTCTGGAATTGGTCGCGCCGGAGCTGACCGACCTGGTGCCCGAGCTGACGGTGCTGGTGCTGATCGTCCTGTTTGCGATTCAGCACCGTGGCACGGCACGGGTCGGCACGCTCTTTGGCCCCGTGATGCTGGCCTGGTTTCTCGTCCTCGGCGGGACGGGGATCGTCTGGATCCTCAAGGTTCCCGGCGTGTTGGCCGCGCTGGATCCGCGTTACGCCGTCTGGTTCTTCCAGGACAACGGTTGGATCGGCTTTCTGACGCTCGGCACGGTGTTCCTGGTGGTGACGGGCTCGGAGGCGCTCTACGCAGATCTGGGCCACTTCGGCCGACGGCCTATCCAGATGAGTTGGCTGTTTCTGGTCTGGCCGGCCCTGATGCTGAATTATCTGGGGCAGGGCGCCCTGCTGTTAAGCGCGCCCGAGCATCCTGGCAACAGCTTCTTCGGGCTGGTGTCCGGGCCTTGGCTGATCGGTCTGATCGGCATCGCGACCCTGGCAACGGTCATCGCCTCGCAGGCGATCATCAGCGGACTCTTCTCGCTCTTCCGTCAGCTCGGCGAGCTGGACTATTACCCGCAGCTGCGCGTCAGCCACACCTCGGCGAGTCAGGCGGGGCAGATCTACATCGGCTCCATCAACTGGTTGCTGATGGCCGGCACCCTCCTGCTCGTGCTCGGTTTTCGCTCTGCGGACGGTCTGGCGAATGCCTACGGTTTGGCGATCGGCGGGGTTACGCTCATCACGTCCGTGCTCTTCTTGGGTGTCCAGCGCAAGATCAAGCGGCGCGGCTGGCTCGCCATCCTGTCGTTAGGCGTCGTCTTCCTGGGCGTCGATCTGGCCTTCCTCGTGGCGCTCTCGACCAAGCTGTTCTCCGGGGCGCAGATCATCGTCGTCATCAGCGGAGGGATGCTGCTGATCATGCTCACTTGGCGCTGGGGCCAGGACCGGCTGCGTTCGGGCCAGCAGCGGACCGCTCCCTTGCTGACCGACTTCGTTGCCAGCGAAGAGGCCCAATCGGCCGCCCGCTCGCCGGCAAGCGCCATCTTTCTCACCCGGACCGCACGCCACGTCCCGCAGAGTCTGCTGCACAACTTCCGCCACAATCAGATGCTGCACCGCGAGACCTATGTCCTGAAGGTCGAGATCGAGGACGCACCGCGCGTAAAGTTGGAGGACAAGCTGACGGTTGAGCGCCTTGGCTCCGGTTTCTTCGCGGCCGTGCTGCACCTGGGATACATGGAACGACCCCGCTTCGAGACCATCCTCGACCTGCTCTCGCAGAGCGCCTATCCGCCGTCCACTGAGCATCCGAGCCTCTTCCTCAGCCGTGCGCGTGTCGGTATCGCCAAGGTTGGCGCGGCGAGCCGCTGGCGGGCCAGGCTCTATGCCTTCATGCAGCGCAATACGCCCAGTCCGGCCTTCCTGCTCGGCGCGCCGCCGGAACGGCTGATCGAGATCGGGGTGCACTATGAACTGTGAGACGCGTCGTTCCGGGGGCGCTGTGCTTCACCCGGCTACGGATTTGGGCGTTCTCGCGGCAGCAGCGATTCGGCATACATAGGTCTGACCCCGCTGTAACGCCGGGAGGTGTAGTGGGCGACGATGATGGCGAGCATCAGGGGCAGGACGATCTGGTAGTCCATGGTCATCTCGAACACCATGAGAATGGACATCAAAGGGGCGTGTGTGGTGGCGGCCAGCATGGCGCCCATGCCGACCACCGCATAGGCGTTGGGCGGTGCCGTCCCTTCGGGCAGGACCAGCTGCACCAGCGTTCCGAAGAGGGCGCCGAGAAGGGCGCCGACGAAGAGCGTCGGGGTGAAGGCGCCGCCGACCGCGCCCGAGCCGTGGGTGGCCGCCGTGGCCAGCATCTTAAGGACCAGCACCGTGAGCAGTGCCTGCCAGATCCAGGGCGCGAGCAGTACGCTGTTGACCACGCTGTAGCCATTGCCCCAGACCTGGGGCTCGTAGACCGAGATGGCGCCGACGATGAGACCGCCGAGCCCCAGGCGTGCCGCGAGCGGCAGCGGCAGTCGCGCGAAGAGCTGGTGCGAGCGCTCCAGCAGGTTGAGGAAGACCGGCGCCACGTGGCCGGCGATCAGGCCCAGGACGAGATAGAGTCCCAGCTCCCAGTCGCTGACGATGTGGAAATTCGGGATGTCGTAGACCGGGGCGTAGCCCAGCAGGTCGTGGACGGTGATGTTGGCGATGACCGCAGCGATGATGAGCGGTCCGATGTGATCGATGGCGATGGATCCGAGCACGATCTCGGCGACGAAGATGGTCGCCGCGATGGGGGCGTTGTAGGCCGAGGCCAGTCCCGCCGCCGCGCCTGCGGCCACCAGCAGTCGCATGGAATCGCGCTCGAAACGTAACAGCCGGCCCAGGGTCGAGGCGACCATGGCCGAAAGTTGCACCATGGCGCCCTCGCGACCGATGGATCCGCCCGAGGCAACGGTGCAGAGTGACGAGGCGCCTTTGACCAGACTTTGCCGAATGCTGATCCGGCCGTCGCCCAGGACGATGGCCTCCATGTAGTCCGTGGTACGCAGGCCGCGCAGCCGCTGACCGATCTCCTGCAGCACCAGCCCGGCGGCCAGCCCACCGGCCGCCGGCAGCAGGAACCGCTCCCAGGGGGGCAAGGACATCGCCATCGCGACCAGGCTGCCGCTATAGCCGCTCAGCAGCCACTCCAGCCCGTGAATCCCCTCGCGAAAGACCACCGTGACCAAGGCGCCGAGGATTCCTGCCAGCGCCGCCAGCGGCAGCAGCAGGCGCGACTCCTGTCCGCTCGGGGACAGGAGTGTCAGTGCGCGCTTCGGCAACTTGGTCGCCGCTTCGAGCATCGCCCCGGGCACCGATCTCGGAGCGCGCCATGTGTCAGCGATGGTGCGACGGCGCTCCCAGCGAAACATCGCCGCCGTGACTAGGACGAGCACCAGGGGCACCAGCAGCCAACCGGGCGCGCGTGGGCCAGGGGCCAGGCGGCTCGGGCGCGCTTCGTCGAGCCCGGGTTGCGGGCTGGTCTCGTTCGCTCGCTCGGACTCGGTCGGCTGAGCGGCGCCCGAGTCCGAGCAAGAGCAGGGGCAGGGCGCCGAGGCCACGGAGGGCGCGGGCGGACACGCGCTCTCCGGTGTGCTTGCGGGCGACGGTGCGGCAGGGGCGGGCTTGACGTCTTCGGTCGGCGGCGGCGCTGCTGCCGGTGCTTCGTCGCCGAGGTTAGGCATTTCCGGGGGGCCGGCGAGGCAGGTCAGCCTTGTGCCCCGCGCCAGGTGCGCACGCCATGCTCGGTTCTGCTCCGCGACCTCCGCGCGTGCGCGCTCCGTATCCAGGGCGGTTATCTGATCCTCATCCGGGATTCGCAGCACGGCGCCCAGTCTCAAGGTACCGTTGACGTTGCAGGGCGTCGAGAAGGCCGTGGGATTGGCGTGCAGGAGCGCGAGCATGATCTGGTCGCGGTTGAGCGAACGGTCCGTCTCGATGCGCCCCGCGATCATCCACAGCGACTCGCCGGAACGCACCGGACCATACGACTGACCCGCGAAACCCGGTTCGGTCCCAGTCAGGAGGATGGCGGCGAGCAGCCATCCGAGATGCCCCGCCGGCCTCGGCAATCCGGTCCGGTCGGGATCGGTCCCGCCCTGATGTTCCACCTGGTCCATATTCACCAACCCCCGTTGGTTGCTGTCAGCAAAGTGCGCGGTCCGATGTCCGGCCGAGCCCGATTCAGGCCGGGCGCAAGTTGGCTCGATCCGTGCTGAATAACAGGCCAACGACCAGGCTCGCAAGCGGCGTTCGTGCCCGCGTCCGGAGGTCGGTCATTGTTAATCAACCTTAGGGGTACGCGTCATGCCTTCATCCTTGGCACACCCGATGATTCTGCATCCCTTTTCCAGCATCATGCTCGAACTGGCGCTGCTGATAACCATGGTCCTCGTCGCCCGCTGGCTCACCGATCGCTACCGACAACCGGCGGTGCTCGGCGAGCTGCTGATCGGCGTCCTGGTCGGCAACCTGGGCTACTGGGTCGGTCTGCCCTTCTTTAACTTTGTCATGAGCTATGGCGCGGCCAGCCCGGTGTTCGATCAGGTCTGGCAGAGCGGCGTTTCCGCCGCACAGGCGGCAGGGCAGGTCTTCGGCGCCGGGGAACTGGCCCCAGGCGGGCGCGGGCATGAGGTGCTGCAGTTGCTCACTGGGGACCATGCCCTGGCCAACGTGAACACCGGCATGAGCCTGTGGCTCTTCTCCAGCCTGGGCATCATCCTGCTGCTCTTCCACGTTGGGCTCAAGACCGGTGTGCGTCAGCTGCGCAGCGTCGGGGCAGACGCCGCACGGGTCGCCGTGGCCGGCGCGCTCGGGACCCTGGTGGTCGGGCTGCTGGTGATCTGGATACTGCCGGTCGATCTCTCCGGCGCCGGACGCTTCTTCATCGCCGCGACCCTGAGCGCGACCAGCATCGGGGTCGCTACCCGCATGCTCGAAGACATCGGCAAGGCCGACACCTCCGAGGGGCGGATGATCCTCGGCGCCTGCGTGCTCAATGATATGCTCGGGCTGGTGCTGCTCGCGCTCTCCATCGAGCTGGTCGTCAAGGGCCATCTGGACCTGCCCGCCGTCGCCTGGCTGCTGGCCTCCAGCGGAGCCTTCCTCGGTGCCATCGTGCTCTTCGGGGATCAGCTGGGCCGACCCTTCGCGCAGCAGCTCAACCGTATCCGTCCCACCGAGAACCGCTTTCTCGCGCCGCTCGCCTTCGCCTTCCTGCTCGGCTGGCTGTGCAGTTCGCTGGGTCTGAGCGGTACGGTCGGTGGCTTCGCGGCCGGGCTCATCCTGTCGGATGAATCCTTGCGCGACAAGACCAAGGAGATGCTGATGCCGCTGATCGCGGTCTTCACGCCCATCTTCTTCCTGCTGATCGGCATGCAGGTCAACCTGGCGGTCTTTCTGCAGTGGCATACCCTGCTGCTGACCGTTGCGCTGCTCCTGGCGGCGGTGCTCGGCAAGCTGCCGGCCGCGCTGTTGGCCGGACCCGAAGTCGACCGTGCCACGGTCGCGCTCGGGATGCTGCCGCGCGGCGAGGTCGCACTCATCTTCGTTGGGGTCGGGCGCGCGCTCGGCGTCATCGACGACCATGTCTTCGCCGCTCTGGTGGCGGTCATCATCCTGCTCGCCTTCGGCTCCGGTGTCGCGCTCAAGTGGGCCTTCGGACCCCGGTCAGCGCGCGCCGAGGCCCTGCTGGCTCGGCTGGGTCGGCGGGTGGCGCAATAGATAGGCTAGGTCTTGCAGTGACCTCGGGGACTCTGGGCCGGCGCCTGTCGCGTCTTCTGCTGCTGATCGTGCTGGGCTTGGTCGTCGGCCAGGCCTGGTCCGACCAGCCCTCGCTCGATGCCGCCAGCACGGAGGGTGCGCTGAGCCGCCTGACCGAGATCGGTCGGGCGCTTCAGCGAGGGACCCTGAGCGATGCGCGGCTCGCCACACTCACCGACGCGGCTACCGCCAATCAAAGCCAGGCGCAAGACTGCATCAGTGCGCAGGAGACACGGACGGCGACCATTGCCGCGCAGCTCAAGGCCCTGGGAACGGCGGTCGCCGGCGAGTCCGCGCAGGCGGCCGAGGCCCGTACTCAGCTCGCGCAGCAGCAGGCTCAGGCCACGGCGCTGCTCTCGGACTGCCGGCTGCTCGAGGTCAAAAGCAGCGATGCGCTCCAGGCCCTGGCGGCACGCCAGAAGGAACAGCTCACCGACCGTCTGCTGATGCGCGGTCCGGCAACACCGAGCCTGATCCAGGCGTGGATCGCGAACCCGCTGGCGCTAACCTCGCTGTTCGATCTCAAGGCGCTGGACGGACGGCTCGGCGTGGCAGACGCCCGCGTTCTCCTATGGTTGGGCGCGCTCGGACTGATCGGGCTGGCGCTCGGTCTGCTGCCCCGTCGTCGGATGCAGCGGGTCGTCCCGGTCGATCCGGAGCGCGACCTGGCGCGCGCGGTGTTGCAAGGCCTCTTTTTGAGCCTGGGTCGCTATCTGCCCGGCCTCTCTGCGGGGGCACTCTGGTCGCTCTATTGGCTGATCCGTGGTCAGGATCCGGCCGGTTGGCCGCTGCTCGCGGACGCGGCGGTCGCCTTGCTCGGCTACCAGTTGGCGCTCGTGGCGATTCGCACGGGCTTCAATCCGCCGCCGCCGGCAGGCCGCTATCTCCGCGTGCCAGCGGATCTGGCGCAGCGGTTCGCCCGTTCACTCTGGTGGCTGGCCTTGAGCGCGCTGATCGGCGCGTTGCTGCTGGCGACGCCGGTTGCGGAGGCGGCAAACGCCGATCTGCTTCTGGTCGTTCGCTCGCTCTGGGGCACGCTCTTCGTCGCCAACCTGATTTGGACCGTCTGGCTGATTCGGCGTCTGCGCGGCAAGGGCGGACTCGGGGTGGTCCGCTTCAGCATCGCGCTCGCGCTGCTCGGCGCCTTAGGCGCTGAATGGGCGGGCTATCGCAACCTGTCCGTTTTCATCGGCGAGGGCGTGGTGCTGACTCTGGTTTGCTTGCTGCTCGCCTGGTTGGTCGCGACGCTGGGCAACGACTTCATCGACAGTCTCGATGAGGGGCGGCATGCCTGGGAACGGCGGCTGCGGGTGCGGATGGGTGTCGGGCCGGACGCCTTCATCCCCGGACTCTTCTGGCTGCGCATCCTCTTCCATCTATTGATCTGGCTGGTGCTGGGTCTGGTCCTGCTGGAGGTCTGGGGGCTGCCGGACAGCGCTCAGTACGCACTGCTTCGCTGGGCGGAGGAGGGCGTGACTCTGGGGCAGGTCAACATCCAGCCGGCGCGTGTCCTGCTCGCTATCCTGGCGCTGGGTCTGCTGCTCTCGTTCGCCTCCTGGGCGCGGACGCGCCTGGATCGGCGATTGGCGAGCACACACCTGGAGCGCGGCGCCCGCGAGACGGCCGTGACCATGAGCGGCTACGGGCTCATGATCGCCGCCGGTCTGATCGCGCTCGCCATCGCCGGGGTCACCTTTCAGAACCTGGCGCTCATCGCCGGGGCGCTGTCGGTCGGCATCGGGTTCGGGCTGCAGAACATCGTCAACAACTTCGTGTCCGGGCTCATTTTGCTGTTCGAGCGCCCCATTCGCACCGGCGACTGGATCATCGTCAACGATATCGAGGGATATGTGCGGCGCATCAGTATTCGCTCGACCCAGATCCAGACCTTCGAACGCGCCGATGTCATCGTGCCCAACTCCGACCTCATCTCCAACAGCGTGACCAACCTGATGCTGCGCGACCGCTTCGGACGGCTGCGCGTACCGGTCGGGGTGGCCTATGGCTCCGACACCCTGCGCGTGAAGGAGACCCTGCTGGCGGTCGCCCGGGCGCATCCGCAGATCGTTCAGGGCAGCGCGTCCGTCGTCGATCCCTACGTGCTCTTCCTCTCCTTCGGCGACAGCGCGCTCAACTTCGAGCTACGCGCCTTCGTGTTCGATGTTGGCCAGCGTCTGACCGTACTGAGCGACCTGAATTTCGCCATCGACGCTGCCTTCCGCGAGGCCGGCATCGAGATTCCCTTTCCGCAGCGGGATCTGCATATCATTCGGCCTGGACCGCCGGCCGGTTCGGGCTAGCGGTATCACCGAATCTCCGAGGTGCGGTTCGGTCCGCGCGACAGCAGTCTCCAGATCACCAACGCCAGCACGATCAACGCGATGCTTGCCACCCAGGGGTTGAGCTGCAGGATGAGGCGATGGATCGCTCCGGGGTGCTGGTCGAAGGCATAGAGCCCGATGACCCAGGTGAGGACCCAGAGCGCGGTTCCGGCCAGGTCCGCGAGGAAGAACCGCCGCCAGGGCATGCTGGCGCTTCCGGCGACCAGGGCTTCTAGCTGACGGGTGCCGTCGAAGAAGCGACCGAAGACGAGGAGCCAGATCCCGAAGCGTCTGAAGAAGCGCTGGAGCCGACCGAGGCGGCGACGGTGCAGCCCACTGCGCAGCAAGATACGACGTCCGCCGTTGCGACCGATCCAGTAGCCGAGATTGTCTCCGGCGACGGCGGCCGGCCAGCAGGTGAGTAGCACGCCCACCAGACTGAGTTCGCCATGCGCCGCAAGGATCGCTGCGGCGGCCATGAGAATGCCGCCGGGGAGCGGAATGGCCGCGCCCTCAAGGGCGACGGCCACCCCCAAGATGGGATAGCCGTAAGCCTGTAGCCAGGGTGTCATGTGTGCCACTGTCGTCTCGAATACGCTCAAGGATGCGAGCTCCACGCGGTTTTGGTGGAAAGGATCGGGTCAGAGCTGATGAATCAGGTCTGCCAGGGCGTCCTCGGTCTGCTGGAATGCCTGCGCATTGTCCGCTGTGTCGTCGCCCTTTTTCACCGCCTGCTCAAGGGCGTTGACTTGGGCGATGACGTCCTTGACCTCGGCCTTGTCTGCGTCATCAACCAGCGGAAGCGCCGCGTTCAGGTAGCCGTTCGTCTCGGCCAGCTCCGCCTTGGCCGCGTCGTTGTCGTGCGAGTAGAGATGGTCGATGCGTGCGTCGGCGAGGTGTAGCTTGGCCTCGATCAACTCCTTCTTATCCTTCCGACCGGCCCGCATCCGCTGCCAGCCGGTGCTGATGTACTCGACCGAGCGCTCCGAAAGCGCCTTGGTTTCTTGCCAGGTCCGCTCCAGCTGACGCGTGATCGTGTCGTCTCCGTCGTCGATCATTCCGTGCAGCTCGCGGACCTCCGAGACCAGTCCGGCTGCCGCTTCGCGGGTGACCTGATCGGTGCTTTGCGCCGCCCGTTCAAGGTAGCTGACCGCGCGGCTCAGTTCGGCCTTGGCATAATCCATTCTGCCCAGTTCGCGGTCCTTCCAGGCGCGCCAGAGTGAGCTTTTCGCTTGCGTGAGGGGCGACTCGATACCCATCGAAACGAAGACCACATTGCCCTCGGCATCGGCCAGCGCCGCGTCCGCCGCCTTGGCATCCTGCTTGGCGATGTCGGCCTCGGCTTGAGCGATGAGATGCCGGGTGCTGTTGAGCGGCAGATCGGCCTCGACGTAAAGCAGGGCGGCGTCGACCGCCTGCAATTGCTCGGTGGCCGCAGACTTGTCGCCATTCTGCAGGGCTTGCTGGACTCGATCCAGATGCGCCTTCGCCTTTTCGGTGGGCATGGCGTCGACCAGCTCATCGAGCGAGGCGTAAATGGGGATCAGATCGGGGAGAACCGCTTCGCTGTCTTCGTACTCCAGGTGCTTCTTGGCGATCCAAACCCTGTCCTTGATGACGGCAGTCGGCAGCATCTGCTGGATCTCATCCAGGGTCTGTCTGGCCTGATCGAGCTGCGACTTGGCCTTGACCAGATCGGGCGCGTCGCCGTGCAGCTCGCCCCGCGCATCGGCGATGTTGCGCAGAACCTTGACCGCTGCAGCGGAGAGGCGGGATGCGTTCTGGGCCGTGAGCGGGCGTGACTCGGTGTCGCTGGACGTCATGCTCGCTGTATCGTCCGCGAACGCCGGGCTCGCGGTCCCGAGGGCGATCAAAATGGCTGCCGCGACCGGAGCGGTCGAGAAATGTCTGGACATGGGTGGCCTCCTATCAATGCGTTTGCGTGCTCAGTGATGATCCGAGTCGAACCCACGGTGGACAGCATCCTTGGGTGGCGACTCGGACTCGGAGTGACAGTTCGCATTGAGTGACGCATTGACCGTGCCGAAAACGGGATGGCTGATACGTCAGTCACTGACAGAGGCAGAACAGAGGAGGGCACGCCTATCTGGTTGCTGTCGACCAGCCTGGCTTGGTTGTTAGGAGCCAAGTGCGGGGCTGCTGCGACAGGTCATCGTCTGATGACGAGTCCGTGAGGAGCGATCAGGCGTTCGGCGGGTCCTCGGCCAGCCATTTGTACATCACCAGCGCATCGATCAGGCCCTTGGCCGGATGATCGAACGCTCTGGGCAGGCGCCCGACGGTTTCGAATCCGAGCCGAGTCCAGAGCCGGATCGCCCCCAGATTGCTGGACGCGACGAAGTTGAACTGCATGGCCTTGTAGCCCAGATCGCGCGCGATCGCCTGGGAATGCTCGCACATCGTCGTCGCCAGTCCCTGTCCGCGAGCGGTCGACGCGACCATGTAGCCGCAATTGCAGACATGGCTGCCGGGGCCGGCCTGATTCGTTTTGATGTAATAGGTGCCGGCAATCCCGTCGTGCGTTTCGGCGACGAAGGTCTTGCGGGGCAGTTGCATCCACAGTCTCTCCGCCTCCTCCTTCGAGATCTCACGCGGATAGGCATAGGTTTCACCGGCCGAGGCAATCTCCTGGAAAATCGGCCAGATCGCATCGAAATCGGTGGTGGTCGCTTCGCGAATCTGCATTGTCTCGATCAATGTGCTTCGGGTTTTGGGGTTCTAATCATTTAATCAGTTGAGAAATCCCCCGTCTTTGCCGGGGAGACCGTAGAAGTTTGACATTTACAAGAGTCCATCGGGGACACTCCCTAGCGTGAGCCGCCAAGCACACGTTTGAGGAGAGTCCCGATGGACGACTTTGACAGCCTAAGCCTCTCCCGGTGGGAGTGTAAATATCACATTGTTTTCATTCCGAAGTGTCGCCGAAAGGTGTTGTACGGACAGCTGCGCCGACATCTCGGAGAAGTGTTCCATAAACTTGCGAGCCACAAGGAATGCCGAATCGAAGAAGGGCATCTGCTGCCAGACCACGTTCACATGCTGATTTCGATTCCGCCGAAATATGCCGTCTCCGCAGTGGTCGGCTACATCAAGGGCAAGAGTGCGATTCACTTGGCACGGGTCTACGGCGAACGGCAACGCAACTATCGGGGTCAGCATTTCTGGGCACGTGGCTATTTCGCATCGACGGTGGGCCGAGATGAAGCCCTAATCCGAGCGTACATTCAGCACCAAGAGGTTGAGGATCAACGATTAGAGCAGCTGAATCTGTGGCGCTGACCTGCCGCCTTTAGGCGGCCCAAACACCGTGGGGCCGCGTTAGCGACCCTTTGCCGCTTTGAGCGGCTCACGAATTTAAAGCCCCCGGCTCTGCCGGGGGATGGTTACTATTAAAAAATGCATCGTCATGCGAAATTCCACCCCTCATCCAAATGTTGTTTTTTGCAAGCCCGTATTGAATCTCACGGACGGCGATACAAAGATCTCGTAGCCTCTGTAACTTCTCCTTGCGGTTGCTCCCAGAGTTGATTGAAAGGATTACAGAATCGCTGATTACGATGGAGCCGATCTCGACAGCATCATTTGATGCTTTGAGCTTCTTGATACTGTCCCGCACCAAAGCGAAGTACTCCGATATCTCCTTGATGCTTTTAGGGGTTTTGCTCATCACGAGTTTCTCGAAGCCTAGAACGTCGAGAAAGGCTACGTAGTGAGGTGAATAGTTGATGGCTGGATCGTTTTTCATAATTCAAACGGCCACTATTTTTTGCCTAACGTGGAGTTGAGGTGGCTGCGCGACTTTTCGCGCAGGTCGCCTCGAACGCAGGGTTATGCACATCCCATTACACAGAACTCTGAGTGTACGATAGCGAACTATTTTTTCTGAGACATGTTGGAGCACACGATGGGCTGGGCGTCGGAAGAATTGGCCTCGATTGATCTGGGCGACACGCGCCGCAACCGGCGCGCGATTCAGTTGATCGAGCGCTTGGCTGAGCATCCGACGGCGAGTATTCCGGGGGCCTGCAACGGCTGGTCGGAGACGCAGGCGGGCTATCGGTTTCTCGGCAGTGAAACCTACGACTGGCTCGACATCCTTGAGCCGCATCGTCAGTGCACGCAGACGCGCATGGCGGCCCATCCGGTGGTGCTGTGTCTGCAGGACACCACGGAGCTGGACTTCAACGGCCAGACGATCAAAGGACTTGGTCCCTTGAGCTACGAGGCCCAGCGCGGGATGTATCTGCACCCAACCTACGCGGTGACGCCCGAGCGCGAACCGTTGGGTGTGCTGGATGCCTGGATGTGGGCGCGCGAGCCGAAAGACGCCGACGGCCAGCGTCCGGGAGCCCCCGAGAGTCTGCGCTGGAAAGAGGGCTATGAACGGGTCGCGGACCTGGCCGGAGAGTTGCCCGACACCCGCCTGGTCTATGTGGCGGATCGTGAGGCCGACATGCTGGAGCTGATGGTGCGCGCCCGTGATTTGGGCACCCCGGCCGATTGGCTGTTGCGCGCTAAGCATAACCGCGCGTTGCCCGGTGGCGAGGGCAAGAAGCTGTGGGGAAGTGTGCTGGAGAGCGAACCACTCGGGGAGGTGCGCTTCAACCTGCCGCCAGGACGCGGGCGCACCGCCCGAACGGTGCGTCAGGAACTCTATGCCCAGCGGGTGAGCCTTTCGGATCGGCGCCAAGGTTTCCTTGAGGTCACCTGTGTGATTGCCCGTGAAGCGGACGCCCCCAAAGGAGTCAAACCGATTGAATGGCGTCTGTTGACCAACCGCAGCGCCGAGACGCTTGAGGCCGCTGTCGAACTGATCGAATGGTATCGGGCGCGCTGGGAAATCGAGCTGCTGTTCTTGGTCCTCAAGGAAGCCTGTCGTGTCGAGGCCCTGCAACTGGGCACTGTCGAGCGCCTGCAGCGCGCCTTCGCGCTGTTTCTGGTGGTGGGATGGCGCATCGCCCGACTGATGCGACTGGGACGCACCGTGCCAGACCTGGATGCCTCGCTGCTGCTCGAACCTGAGGAGTGGCAAGCGGCCTACATTCTGGCCAAGAAGCCCGTGCCCAAGCAGTCTCCGCGACTCAACGAGGTGTTGCGCTTGATCGCCCGCCAGGGCGGATTTCTCGGACGCAAGGGCGATGGCGAGCCTGGTGTGAAGAGCATTTGGCTCGGACTGCAGCGCATCAGAGACGTGGCAGCCGGGATCAAATACGCCAAAGAATCTCATGACTTATGAAGATGTGTGTAATGAGATGGGTTATGCATCATCGGCCTCCGTAGGAACTCGAAGCCCGAGACAGCGAATTACATCGAACGAAATTCTCTTGTTTTCGTCAATGGACATGGATAGCCACTCAGTCATCTCGTTGAGTCCAGGCCAGTGACGCATGATGAATTCCCCGACCTTGTCTGTATCGAAGATTACCTTCCGAGTCACCTCCCTGGTAGAGCGCCCGTCGGGCCAACTAACGCGGGTCTGACACAGGGCTAACGTCTTAAGGGCGTGAGTGGGTTCTTCTGTTCGCGAGAAGAATAACAACTCAGGTAGCGCAGCACATAGCAATGGAACGTAGTTACGCACTTCGTCTATCACAAATAGCTCGTGAGCATCGTTTTCGTAGCCGTGAAAACTTATCTCGACCTTACCTTGGCACTGATAGGCCAACTCCTTTGTTATCCGAAGGCGGTCGAAGAATTCCCTTGGACGGGTCACATCAAGCGCCTTTACTTCGGGACGATCAATAATGAAGTGGATGTATGACGACTCGACCATTAGGTTGTTGATCGCCCAGTACGCTTGAAGGTCTGAAAGGCTATCTTGAAGGGGAGGAAGCATCTCCTCAATTGCACCTTTCGCCTCGTGAAGCTTGTTTCCGAAGGGAATAGTCATCTTCCATGCAGCTTCAGTTAGCATTCTTCAGATTCGGGATGGCAGATAACGATAAGAAACGGAACTGGGTAATTCGACAGATAGTTGAAGTGCTTGAGTTCGCCGCGGTAGACGTAACCCCAACGGTTTTTCTCTTGAAAGAATGACTTTCCATACTTGATTTGCACGGCAAGCATCTGACCAGTAACGGAGCCGCTGGGCGTAATTACTTCGATTTGCCCGTCAACGCCGAAGTCATGCTCTTGATGGTTTCGCTTGAAGAGCCAACCGAGAGTTTCATTGACTATTCGAGAGACTACGTTGACCCCGCGCTCGCCCATCTGCGCAGATCGGTGAAATTGAGGATAGCCGCTAGTCATGATGCATAACGTGAAGCCTAAGCCGGGCTGTACTGCGCCCAAGAAGACCTGGAATACAACACGTTGATCTCGATGGCGCAGTACAGGCTCGGCTTCAGGCGTTTGTGGTAAAGTGGACCCCATGTCCAGGACAGTTTTCCCCCGAATTTAAGTTGTACTGGCCACCTCAATCGCAGCGGTTTGGCGCTGCCCCAGTGTTGTCTCGCCGAAGCGATCGACGATCTTGGCCCCACCCCCGTTTCCCGATCGGTAGACCGCATCAGGCGTGAGGTACCCCAGGGATTGGTGGGGGCGCTCTCCGTTGTAGAAGGCGAAATACTCAGTCAACCCCAGGAGCAGCTCGGGCAAGCTGGCGTAGCCTTTGAGGTAAATATCCTCGTACTTGACGCTGCGCCACAGGCGCTCGACGAAGATGTTGTCCAATGCCCGCCCGCGTCCATCCATGCTGATGGCGATCCCTTCGCGCAGGAGCACTCCCGTGAACACCGCGCTGGTGAACTGTGACCCTTGGTCGGTATTGAAGATCTCGGGGCGCCCGTGCGTGCGTAGCGCCTCTTGCAGACAGTCCACGCAGAACCCTGCCTCCAGGGTGTTGGACAGGCGCCAGGCCAACACCCGGCGCGCGTACCAGTCAATGACGGCCACCAGGTACGCAAAGCCATGCGCCAGGCGGACATAGGTGATGTCGGTGCTCCATACCTGGTTCGGGCGCGTAACCTCGACCCCGCGCAGCAAATAGGGATAGACCGGGTGCTCGGTGTGCGGTTGGCTGGTGTTGGGTCCCGGCGCCATGCCCGCCAAGCCCAGAATCCCCATCAATCGCTGCACGCGCTTGCGGTTGACCACATGGCCTTGCGCCTTGAGAAAGACCACCATGCGCCGGCTGCCGTAGAACGGGTGACGGGTGTACTCCGCATCAATCAACCCCAAGAGCATCTGGTCGAACTCGCTGACGACCTCCTTTGTTGAGCGGGTATAGACCCCGGAGCGCGCGACACCGGCCAAGGCACATTGGCGGATCACCGCCACCTCACCCGCACGCTCGATCCATCCGCGACGGGTGCTCACAGGCTCAACCCGGACTTTTTTTTCAACCAGTCCAGTTCCATCTTCAGGCGCCCGATCTCGCTGTAGAGGCGCTCCGGCGCACTCTGATCATCCGCAGGTTTGCGCCCCCGTTTGGTCTCGAACAGCGTGCCGGCGTGCTCCAAGATCTCCTTCTTCCATTGCCCAACTTGAACCGGGTGCACACCGTGCTCCTGGCCAATCTCGTTGACGGTTTTCACCCCACGGATGGCCTCCAAGGCCACTTTGGCTTTGAACGCGGCGGCGTAGGTTTTGCGCTTTGCTTCACCCATTGTGATCAACCCTTTCGTGCCGGCCTGACAACTTAAATGACTGTCCGATTTTTAGGGTCCACTTTAGTGGTACGCCCGGCATGGGCATGAACTGATGGGGTGCGAGTCCCCTGTAGGAGGATCACCGTCTGGTCTCTGATCAGGCGAAAACTACTAGCGAAGGGCAAGGGCCGAGCCGCGAGGCGAGGTCTGAAGGAAGCCTGGAGCAAATCTGCGAGCCTACGAACAGAAACGTCATAGAAGGCCGAGCCCGGGGGCGAGCTAGCCACAGATAGCGAAGCCCGGTGATCCGACGTGGGTACGGTAAATGGCGAGGTTGTGCAGAGAAAGTTCATGTCCTTATCCGGGGAGATCTGTCTTGCGAGCGGTCCGTGTGGCTATGGGAGTCGAACTGAGGCCCAGTCCGAAAGGGTTGGAATTGCCATCGAACCCTACGGGTGCTGTGGTCGCCAGGGGAGCCGGACTGAGGGCCAGCGCGAAAGCGCTGGAATCACCACCGGACCTTACCGTGACTCGGACAGCGCGTCGGGCGGCAACGCGCGGCGTGACGGGACAGAAGTCAGCCGAGGCCATAGTAGCCGTGCAACCGTGGAGCGGGCGCGTGGCGAAGGGCCGAACATGAGAAGTCAAGGCGGAGCCGTGGATCGCTTGCCCCTGTCGACGAACCCGCTCGGGGGAGACATGGGACGGCGCGATGCCACGCAGCCAGCCTTGCACGACGACCTGATGGAGCGGGTGCTGGAGAGCGAGAACATGCGACGGGCATGGATGCGCGTGAAGGCCAACAAAGGTGCGCCCGGTATGGATGGGATGCGCATCGAGGACTTTCCCGAGTTCGCACGTTCGAGCCTGCCAGCGATCCGCCAAGCCCTGCGCGAGGGCAGCTACCGGCCACAGCCGGTCAGACGGGTGACGATTCCCAAGCCGAACGGTGGCGAGCGTCGGCTCGGCATCCCGACGGTGATGGATCGCGTTATCCAACAAGCCATCGCGCAAGTTCTGGGGCCGATCTTCGATCCAGAGTTCTCGGATGCGAGCTTCGGCTTCCGACCAGGGCGCTCCGCCCACGGAGCATTGAGGCGGGTACAAACCTACATTGGCGAGGGCTACTGCATCGCGGTTGACCTGGACCTGGCGAAGTTCTTCGACACGGTCCGGCACGACGTCCTGATGGCCCGCGTGGGTCGGAAGGTGCGCGACAAGCGGCTGCTGGCGCTGATTGGTGCGTATCTGCGGGCGGGTGTCTTGGTTGGGGAAACCATCGAAGCAACGGAGATCGGCACGCCGCAAGGCGGGCCACTGTCGCCGTTGCTGGCCAATATCCTCTTGGATGACCTCGACAAGGAACTGGAGCGACGGGGGCATCGGTTCGTCCGCTACGCGGACGACCTGCTGATCCTCGTCCGAAGCCACCGTGCGGGCGAGCGGGTCATGGCGAGCGTGTCTCGCTACCTGACTGGCACGCTCAAGCTGGTGGTCAATGAGCAGAAGAGCCGCGTGGTCAAGACCGACGACGGCGTGTTCCTGGGATTCACCTTCCGGGGCAAGAAACTGCGCTGGTCCGAGCGCGCCTACCAGGACTTCCGCCACCGGCTGCGTAAGCTGACCGGACGGAGTTGGGGCGTGTCCATGGACTACCGGCTCAAGAAGCTCGCCGAATACGTCCGTGGTTGGATGGGCTACTTCGGCATCTCGGACTATTACCGGCCGATCCCCGAGCTGGACCACTGGCTGCGGCGACGCATCCGCATGTGCTACTGGAAACAGTGGCGCGGGGTGCGCAATCGCATTCGCCAGCTGAGGGCTCTGGGGACACGGATACGGACCGCGATCTGGACGGGCATGAGCTCCAAGAGCTACTGGCATCTGTCCCGGTCGCTGGGCACGCAAACCGGGATGACCAATGACTGGCTGAAAGACCAGGGCTTGATCAGCATTCGCGATCAGTGGATGAAAGCGCATGGCTATGCCTGAAGTCCTCGTGTGCTTCCTTCTCGTGAACCGCCTAGTGCGGACCCGCATGCTAGGTGGTGTGGGGAGGGCGGGCTAAATACCCGCCCTTACCCGATTATGCTTTTGAGCCGAAACCGAGATGTAGTAAAATGTAAGCTAATTCAGTAAGTCAATTTGCGTTAAACCTACCGATTATTGTTTCGAGAATCGCAATGAGTAAGCTTGACCCTGAAATCAGCCAAAGAATCAACATATTACGTTACATTATGATCTTTGGGATTATTGTTCTTCACGCGCCGCCATATATACCTCTTACAGAAACTGGAGCATCTGCTTTTGATTTTCTTAAAGCAACGTTCCAACATGCTATTTTTCGGACATCCGTTCCTGTTCTTACCTTTATTTCCGGATATCTATTATTTAGCGCGAATCTTGACTTGAGATATAGCGCTCTTCTGTCCAAAAAAACAAGAACGATACTTGTTCCACTTGTCTTATTTAATTTGCCTATCGCATTAATTGTTTATACCGTACAAGCATATCAGCTCCTAGATCATGATTTTTCGCAAAAACTATATCCCTTCAACTTTTTTGTCTGGTTAGATGCAATAATTGGATTATTTGGAAGCCCAATAAATTACCCGCTGAATTTCTTAAGAGACTTATATGTAATATCAATACTTGCGCCTATTTTTGGATTATTGATTAGAAAACTTGCTTGGACGGGGCTTCTAATTACGTTATTAATATTCTGGTTTAATTTTGATGGCAACATTGTTCTTAGAAATACTATGCCTATTTTGTTTTATGTTGGCGGAATGGCAGCTATTCTTGAGTGGGATATGAGAAAGCTGGATAAATATGCCTTAATGCTTTTTGTAATGTTCTTGCTATTTTGCTTCGCTATTGTTGCTTTTCAAATAGAAAACAGAAACTACCTCAGGCTTGTTTCGCCTATTCTGATTTGGCCAGCGTGTTCGCTGATTGTTAACACCAAGTTTGGCGTCTGGATTGCTGGATTAGCTAAATACAGTTTTCTGACCTTCTTGGCGCAAGGGCCAATGCTGCTTACGCTATGGATTATTTATCAAAAAATTGTTCCTGATGTGCCCTACTGGGCATATTGGTTTTCGGCTCCCTTAATTATTGCTTTGATGATGGTTCCTGTCTATTTATATGGTTATCGTAAGTTCCCAAAAACAATGAAATTTATGCTTGGAGGGCGTTGAAGCAATAAAGCCTTGATCATAAGTCCGTGTCAAGCCCCCTATTCCACTTCCGTTTCCCCTTCATGCTTCGCATATTCAATTCGAATCCCTTCCATCGTCTTCTCGACCTCTTTCCGAAACGCCTGGATTTGGTCTAGCTGATCGCTCGAATACATGGATTTGATCCTGCGCATTTTGGCCAGGAGCGGCAGGTTTTGGAGTTCGGTGACGGGGACGCCGAGTTGAATCAGCGATTCCCCACTGCGGTAGATCCCAATAGCCAGATCCAGCAGCGCGAACTGTTTGACGGGCGAGCAGAAGGTGTCGATGTCATCGAGCGCGCTTTGTTGCAATACGCCTTCCTTGATGAGCGAGGCGCCTTCCAACTCCCAACGCTGGGCATCGGAGAGCGCCTCTGGGCCGACCAGGTTGACGATGCGCGAGAGTTCGGCGTCGCGGGCGAGGAGGGCGAGGGCGGCGGCGCGGCGTTGTTCCCAGTTCGGATCGACCTCCGTGTGCCACCACTGGGCGGCGGTGTGGACGTGTCCGGAGAAGCTGGTGACCCAGTCGATGGATGGATAGTGACGGGCGTCGGCCAGCTCTTTGGAGAGCGCCCAGAAGGTCTCGATGATGTCCTTGGTGTGGCTGGTGACGGGCTCGGAGAAGTCGCCGCCGGGCGGGGAGACGGCGCCGATGAGGGTAACCGAGCCGGAGCCGGCGTTGTAGGTCTCGACCCGGCCGGCACGCTCGTAGATGGCGGCGAGGCGGGAGGCGAGATAGGCCGGATAGCCTTCCTCGACCGGCATCTGGCCGAGCCGGCCCGAGACCTCGCGCAGGGCCTCGGCCCAGCGGCTGGTGGAGTCGGCGAGCATGACCACGTCGTAGCCCATGTCGCGGTAGTACTCGGCCATGGTCATGCCGACATAGACCGACGCCTCGCGCGCCACCACCGGCATGTTGGAGGTGTTGGCGACCAGTAGGGTGCGCTCCATCAGCTTGCGGCCGGTGTAGGGGTCGTCGAGCTGGGGGAAGGTTTCGAGCACGTCGACCAGCTCGTTGCCGCGTTCGCCGCAGCCGACATAGATGACGATGTCGGCGTTGGACCAGCGGGCGATCTGCTGCTGGACCACGGTTTTGCCGGCGCCGAAGGGGCCGGGTACGGCGCCCTTGCCGCCCTTGAGCTGGGGAAAGAAGCTGTCGATGACGCGCTGGCCGGTGATGAGCGGCGCGATGCCGTCGTCGCGACGCAGATAGGGGCGTGGTTTGCGTACCGGCCAGCGCTGATACATGCTCAGCCGGTGGTCGTTGCCCTTGGCGTCGCGTACCCGGGCGATGGTGGACTCGATATCGTAGTCGCCGGACGGGGCGATCTCTTCCAGCTCACCCTCGACGCCCGGCGGCACCAGGATGCGGTGGAGGATGGTCTGGGTTTCCTGGACCGTGCCGAGCACCGTGCCTGGGCTGATCTTGGCGCCGGCCTCTAGTCCTGCTGTGCGCTCGAACTCCCACTGCTTGGAGCGATCCAGCGCCGGAATGGAGATGCCGCGGCGGATGTAATCGCCCGATTCGAGCGCGATCTTGGACAGCGGACGCTGCACCCCGTCGAAGATGCCGCCCATGAGTCCGGGACCCAGCTCGACCGAGAGCGGCCAGCCGATGCCGATCGCGGGTTCGCCGGGTCGCACCCCGTCGGTCGATTCGTAGGTCTGGACCACGGCCTCCTGGCCGCGCAGCGAGATGACCTCGCCGAAGAGCCCCAGTTCGCCGATCTTGACCTGCTCGCCGCTGCGCACGCCGGGCAGCTCGATGGTGACGATGGGGCCGTTGATGTCGCGGATGACGCCGACTCTGTTCGCTTCGTTCATGCTCTCATCCGGTAAAGAGGTTGGCAGTGTCGAACCCGCCGGGAAGCAGGCGTTCGAGAATGGTCTGCTGGATCTTGGGGCGCAGCCGGTCGAGCCGGCCCTCGAAGGTCTGGTCGACCCGGATCCGGCTGTCGTGGCTGGTGACCAGCACACCGGCGAGCGTATCGATGGCGTGCGCGCTGGAGGCCAGCTCGACGGTCTTGTCGGTCGGGAGCGACGGGCGAATCTGCTCCCAGCGCGCATGGAGGCGGTGCTGGTCCTGGTTGTTGGCCGAGACCACGAGCCGATCGCCCTCGATGATCGTGACGGCGTTGAGAATGAGACTGTCGAGCCAGGCGTCGTATTGCGCCTCGTCCTCCATGAACCGTCGCATGCGATCGGTGAGGCGCCGTTCGACGCCCTGCACCAGATTCCAGCGCATGCGGTCGAGATGGGTCTGCATCTTGAGCTCGCTGGCCTGCACCCGTTGGTGGAAGGCGCGTTCGCCGAGCGACTTGGCGATGGCTTCCTCGCGCGCCTCGCGCAGACGCAGACGTTCGGCGGCATCGCGCAGGATGCTGTCGCGGCTGTGTCCGGCGCGCTCGTGGTATTCGCTGGCCAGGCGCTCGGCGCGGGCCAGAATGGCTCGTTCCAGTTCGTCTACCTGATTCACTGTGGTTCTCGCTCTCCGGTTTGACTGGATTCGAGTGCGGCGGCGCCGAAGAGGGCCGCCAGACGCCGAGCCACATCGCTGGAGAGCGTTGGCGGCGCGTTGAGCGCCGGCACCGCGATCACCAGGATGCGACCGCCCTCGCGTCGGGCCTGCTGCAGATGCGGGATGTTTTGACCCATGATGGCGTCGTCGACGATGACGAAGGTCCGCTCGCGCGTGCGCTGCAGGTCGCGGAAGATGCGATCGACCTCCTCGGGCGAGGGATCCGGGTGGACCTCGAAACCGATCAGGCGGAAGCCGTCCGCGAGCCGACCCTCGCCGAGGAACAGCATGCGGGTCGGGTGACTCAGGTCCTGGTGGGTATCCATCTTAGGCTGTGTCCGGCTCGGATCCTGTTGACTGGCTCAAATCGTGCGGCCGGCTCAAATCTTGTTGAGCAGCAGGATCGAGATGACCAGGCCGTAGATGGCGATACCCTCGGCCAGGCCCAGATAGATGAGCGTGCGGCCCAGGTTCTCGGGCTTTTCGGTGATGGCCGCGAGCGATGCGGCACCGATGGGGCCGACGGCGATGCCGGCGCCGATGGTCGAGAGACCGGTCGGAATGCCCGCACCGATGATGGCCAGACCCATGCCGGTGGACATCTCCTTGAGCCCCTCCGCCGCCGCGCCTGCGGTCTCCGGGCTGGCCAGGACGTCGTTGATCCCAAGTATCAGCAGTGCGAGCTGGGCGCCGACGAAGACGACCAGTTGGGTTCCGAGGGCTGGCTTGTACCAGCCGCGAATCGAGGTGACGAAGCGTGGGCGCCATTCCAGATAGAGTCCGGAGACGATCAGGCCGAGAATGGCGACGGACATGAGGGCGACGAGCCAGTACATGGTGAGCTCCAAAGTCATATGTGAGTGGCGAGGTTGCTGTTGAACGTGTGTTGCCGGGCTGGGCGTTTCATCACGAGAAGCCGCGACGGAAACGCAGCGGTTTGAAGGCGTGCCCATCCCCTGAGAAATAGCGCGAGAATCCTTCGTAATATTGCAGACGCATCACCTGAATCATGACGATGCCTCCCTCCAGTACCAGGACGAAGAGGTTGCCCAGGATGACGGTGACCACATGCCCGAAGGCGCCCATCATGTCCGCCAGTGTGAAGACGGCGATGGAGAGCGCGACATGGTTGAGGCTGAAGGCCGCAACACGCAGGAAGGACAGCGTGTTGGAGACATAGCCGATGACGGTCTCCAGGGTTTCGATGAAGACGACCAGGATCTTTTCGCCCAGTCCACCGTCCTGGTGCCGCCAGCTGTGCCAGGCCAGCGCGGCGAGCGAGCCGGCGACCAGAACGACGGTGTGGATGCCGATTCCCCCGCCGCGCGCCACCTCCAGGCCGCCGGCGACGAGCGCCAGATAGAAGATCAGGTTGACGACGCCGTGGTGTCCGAACAGCGCACCCGACCAGTTGCGGATGACGAGACGGTTGTAGATGGCCAGCAGACAGGCGGTGGTGATGAAGATCACGCCCCAGACGAGCGCGATGGAGAGCATCAGCAGGGGGTCGCTGAGCGGGCTCATCCAGAGCGCCGGCAGGACGTGCTCATAGCCGAAGACGCTGCCGTAGACGAGTCCGAAGCCCATCGAGGCGAATCCGGCCAGCAGACCGAACAGCCAGAAGCGTCCGAGCTTGCGACGTGCCAGGAAGGCGGCACCGGCAATGACCGCGCCCTGTCCGAGATCGCCGAACATGCTGCCGAACATGAGCAGGAAGGTGATGGCGAACAGGGGCGTTGGGTCCACCTCGCCATAGGATGGGATGCCGTATTGATCGACCAGCATGGCGAATGGGATCAGGAGTCGGTTCTTGGAGGCGACGGTTGGAACCAGCGGACGTTCCTCGGGGAGCGGATCGCGCAGGGTCAGATCGAAGGGTTGGTCGAGCGTCTTGCTCAGGCGCTGCTTCAGGCGTTCGACGGCGCGCGCGGGAACCCAGCCGGCCAGGTGCGCCAGATGTCCGGCGCTACGCAGCGAGGCGTCCAGTTCCACCAACGGCTCGGCCAGCAGGAGGGTGTGCCGAGCCTCGATCAGTTTGGGGCGCTGAGGGGCGCTCCAGCGAACCAGCGTCTCCTCCAGTGTGCGGCGCTGCTCTTCGATGCCGTTGAGTCGCGCCGCCAGCTCGCGTTGCAGCTCGGCCGGGGGACGGTCGAGTCCCTGCGGGATCGGCAGCCGTTGGAATCCGGCCGCCGATAGAACGGTCGTCAGCGTGGATTCCTTGTCACCCTTGGGGCCGACGATGACCACGTGGGCGTTGTCGTCCTGCTGCATGTAGACATGCAGGATGTGATGGGCCAGACCGACGGCGCCCTCCAGTTGACGCAGGTTTTCGCGCGGGACCAGGCCGATATGGATATCGAGGAAGCGCGTCTTGGTTTGCAGCATTCCCAGGTCGATATTGAGCTCGGCGAAGTTGGCCAGCGCCGCCTGCTGTTCCTTGACCAGCCGTTCCTCGTCGTCGAGCAGGCGGAAGTCCTCCTCGTAACCGGAGGTCTCGTCCCAGAGCGGGCCGAGCCAATCGTTGAGTTGGATGAGTTCCTCGGCATCGATCACCCGGATGGGCGCGATCTCGGCGACGGGATCGAGCGGGATGTGCCGGACGATCTTGTCCAGACGCGACTTGGCCTGAATGAAGACCTCGCGGTACTCGCGTCCGGGCAGGCCGGCGAGCTGAGTCTCGGTCGGCGGACGCGTGTCCGGGTGGAAGCTCTCGGTTTCGGCCAGGGCCAGAGACGCCTGCGGCAGGTTCTCGGTCAGAACCAGTAGGCGGACGTGCTTCATTGGCATGGGCCTCAACATAGCTGGGTCTCTTTATCCGATGGTTGGTTGGCGTCCGACTGGTGTCGCTCCCGCCTCAGGCGGCTTGGCCCGCGCCTGTGGCGCATTCCGGGTCGATGAGGTTGAGCGCCATCTCGACCCGGTCGTTCGGAAACCCGAGCAGTCGTCCCTGAACCACGGCGAACAGTCGCATCAGATCGGCCTCTCGGAGCATCAAATAGGCCAGCGCCCGGGCGACGCCGGACGGGCTGCGCGCCAAGAGCCAGCGGATTTCGCGTTGGGTGTGAAGCTCCATGCGCCGCTGCACGTCCGCGATGGTTCGGCAGTCGGCCATCGTTTGGTTCAGAGGTTCTGGGAGTGATTCCAAGATACGTTCCAGGTTTTCCAGGTTCACCAGATTCAGCAGGCGCTCGCGGGTCAGCAGACGGGGCGAGGGCACGAGCTGGTAGAAGGTCTCGGACGGCGAAAGCTGATAGGAGAAGCGGAAACGCAGCATCCAGAGCAGTGCGGTCCGGTCTAGCTCGACACCGATGAGACGGCGCAGCGAGGCCTGCTGGTGGCTGTCAAAGGTGAGGATGCGGTGTGCCAGATCGGCGAAATAGTGCTGATCGACTGTAGCTTCCAGGGCGAAGGGCTCGCGTTGCTGCTCGTAGACCTCGCGCGCCTGGCGCGCGATCCGGTGATGCGGGCCTGCCTCAAGCTGGCGCAGCATCTCCAGGACGTTCTCGGCCCCGAACAGCGCCCGGTCGGGTAGCCGGATGCTCTCGGGCAGGTCGTAGAGATTGTCGCCGATGTCCTTCTGGTCCAGTTCGTAGAGCTTGCCCCGGATCAGCGTTTTGAGATTGAAGAGCGCGTACTTGCGTCCCCAGGCCAGCAGCAGGCCGCGCTCGGCGGACTTCATGGGGCGGATCAGGATCTGAAGCTCGGTCATCAGCAGCCAGATCAGGCTCTGTTCGACGGCGCGGCTGCGAGCGGCGGTCGTGTGCTGCTCGTCGAGTAGGGCGGTCAATCCGAAACGCTCGGCCAGCGCGGGCAAGGGCATCTGGATGAGTTGTTCGGCGAGGTCGGGCGGGAAGAGCCGCGTGGCCATCACCGATACGCGCGTGTTGAGATAGGCCTGATCTGCGACGTCGCTCATGGCGTCAGCGCTCGACCCCGGTCAGGATCTGGAAGGCCGTCTCCAGGGCCGCCTCTTCGCGCTGCTCCGCCTGGTCCCTGAGCTGGATGTGGCGTTCGTCGTAGCGGCGTCTGAGCTCGGCGATGGTCTGCTCCGCCTTTTCCTCCGACTTGGCGATGAAGGAGCGATGCAGATCCGGAATCCGAGCCGTGAAGCGTTCGTTCTCCGACTTGGCGTCGGCGATGGCCTTCTGGATGATGCGTTCCTGTTCCGCTTCGGCTTGCTGAGCGATCTGTTCCGCGCGCATCTCGGCGTCGAGCAATCGCTTGAGTGTGTCGTCCATATCGGATACCTGCGACTACTAAGGCTCTTTACGCATACATTACGCGAACCGGCAGAGAATTGCGCGCGGGCTGTCGAGGAATTGTACGTCTTCGCAGCGGTCTTAGACCGAGGTCGTTCAAGGACGACGCACCACCTTCATTTCCATGAACCCCGCCCGCTGTCGACCACGCGGGCCACCATTGAAGCCAATGGATTTCCAACAGGAGTTGACCGATGCAGATTCGACTGGGCTACGAGATGGTCTATACGTGCCCTCAGCGCACGCCCATGATCCTGACACTGAACGTCCACTACAGTCGGGCGTCCGATCTGGTCGCCCCCGACCATGTCGTCACCCAGCCAGCGGTTCCGGTCATCGCCTATCGCGACGGATTCGGCAATTGGTGCAGCCGTCTCGTCGCGCCTCCTGGGGATATCCGCATCAGCACCGACACCATCATCAACGATAGCGGTCTGTTCGATGCGGTCGATACGACAGCCGTCCAGCATGCGGTCGAGGACCTGCCCAGCGAGACCCTGGTCTATCTGCAGGGGAGCCGCTACTGCGAGACCGACCGCCTCTCGGAGATCGCCTGGTCGCTGTTCGAAAAGACGCCTCCGGGGTGGCCGCGCGTGCAGGCGATCAGTGATTTCGTCCATCAGCACATCACCTTCGGCTATCAGTACGCCCGCGCCACCAAGACCGCGCTCGAAGCCTTTCAGGAGAAGGCTGGCGTCTGCCGCGACTATACCCATCTTGCCATCACCTTCTGTCGCTGCATGAACATCCCCGCGCGTTACTGCACCGGCTATCTGGGCGATATCGGCGTGCCGCCCGCCCCCGAGCCCATGGACTTCTCCGCCTGGCTCGAGGTCTATCTGGGCGGGCGCTGGCACACCCTGGATCCGCGCAATCTGGTGCCCCGTATCGGACGGGTTCTGATCGCCCAGGGCCGTGACGCGGCCGATGTGCCGCTCAGCAACGCCTTTGGTCCGAATACCCTGAAGAGCTTCCGCGTCTGGTCCGATGAGGTGGTGGCGGGCGGCGCATGAGCGGCGATTCAGCGGAAGGGGCGCGCGTGCTCGACCCCGATGAGCCGCCTGCGTTCGAGCTGGTCAATCCGCACGGGACGGCGCGGCTTTTGCTGGTCTGCGATCACGCCTCCAATCGGATCCCCAAACGACTCGCGGGTCTTGGCCTGGCACCCGAGCGTCTGGGCGAGCATATCGCCTGGGATCCCGGCGCGGCGGCGGTTGCCAGAGGACTTGCGGAGCGACTTGATGCCCCGCTGATCCTGGGCGGCTATTCGCGTCTGGTGGTCGATCTCAATCGCCCATTGGAAAGCGCGGAACTGATCCCGGAGCGTAGTGACGGGGTTCCGATTCCCGGAAACCGGAACCTGGACCAGGCGGCCCGAGAGCAACGACTCGCGACGCTGTTCTGGCCCTATCACCAGGCCATCGCCGCCTGGCTCGACGCCCATGCGGATCCCGCGACCTGCCTCATCGCGCTCCATAGCTTCACGCCCCAACTCGATGGCGAGCGCCGCTCCTGGCACATCGGGATCGCCCACGGACGCGATCCGCGACTCGCCAAACGTCTGCTGCGGGGACTCGCGGTGCACGAGGATCTGGTCGTCGGAGATAACTTTCCCTACGCGATCGAGGATAGCCACGATTACACCCTGACCAGACACGGCGAGCGCCGAGGGCTTCCGCATGCCATGATCGAGATCCGTCAGGACGTGGTGGAAACGCCCACGCAGATCGAGGCGTGGGTGAGTCGGTTGGCTTCGCTGTATGCGTCCGTTGGTACGCTGGAAGAGCGATATTGAAGCAGGGGGCGCGCACCGGCGTGGCCGGGCGCGCCGGATTCCTGTGGCTCAGGTCAGTCGACCCGTCGTGGCATCGACGCTGCAACGCTTGCCGGTCATGCCCTGGGATTCCGCGCTCAAAAGCTGGATGTAGGCTTCGGTGACCGTCTCGGGAGCCGGAAGGGTGGAGGGATCCTCGCCGGGATAGAGGCTGGCGCGCAGGGCGGTGCGCAGGATTCCGGGGTCGAGACTGTTGACCCGGATGTGGCTGCTGTCGCGCGTCTCGTCGGCCAGCACCTGCATCAGACCCTCGATGCCGAATTTGGCGGCGGCATAGGCACCCCAATAGGCCATGCCGGTGCGACCGACCCGGTCCGAGGTGAAGACGATAGAGGCGTCCTTGGACAGACGCAGGATAGGCATGCACGCCTGGGTCAGCATGAAGGGCGCGGTGAGGTTGACTCGAATGACGCCCTCCCATTCGTTGGTGTCATAGTCGTCGATACGGCTGAGGAAGGGCGCCGAGGCGGCGCAATGGACCAGGCCGTCGAGCCGCTCGAAGGTGTCGGCGACGATGTCGGCAGCGGCGATGAAATCGCGTTCGCTGGCCGTCTGCAGGTTCAGCGGCAGGATGGCGGGCTCGGGTCCGCCGTTGGCGACGATGGCATCGTAGACCGGCTCCAGGTCGACCTCCTCGAAGGAGGACAGGATCACTGTCGCCCCCTCGGCCGCGCAGGCTAGTGCGACGGCGCGTCCGATGCCTTCGAGCGCGCCCGTGACCAGGATGACCCGCTCGTTGAGCCGTTGGCCGCGATCGTTCGATGGAGTGTTTGATTGAGTGCTCGATTGATCCATTGCTGGATGATCCTCGTCTTGCGAACTATCACCCGATCGGGATCGGCTCTCGCCCTGACCCCGTTCGAGTCGGTTGGTGTGATGCCGGATCGATCGGCTCGGTCCGGCTGGTGGTGATGATCGGCTTTAAAAATCGGGATGCATGGTCCGCCTTGGAGCGGCCAGCGACGCGTGTCTTTGAGTCTTCTTGGTTTCGAACGGTTCCGAATCAGCGCTCACGCCAGGCATGCCAGAGTTTGAGGATAGGGGTGAGCGCGATGCGTTGGTTCAGGACGTCGAATCCGCTGGATGCTAGCTCGGTCAGGAGCAGGTCGCTCAGTCGGGCGCGGATGCGGAGCGTTCTCGGCAGGGTCGCGCTGCTCGGGGCGATGTGGGCGCGCAGGGTCTGTGCGTCCTCGGCGATGCGGGCGAGTAGGGCGCGTAGCTGGGTCTCGTGCTCGGTGAGTCGGATCCGGTGCCGGTCGAGGCCCGCCTCGGCGAGGCGGTCGTTGGTCAGACATCCGTGACGGCCTCGGCGCAGCGACCAGCCGCTGTCTCGGATGCCTTCGACCAGACCGCAGTAGGTACCGAGTTGGCGGGCGGCGTCGATGGCGCTCGGATCGGTTTGGCCGTGACAGTGTGCGATCAGCTCGAAGAGCGCTCCCAGATCCTGCTTCGCCTCGGCTGCGAGGGCGGTGAAGTCGTTCGGCTGCGTTGGCGAGAGGCGCTCGACCGCGCTGGCGAGCAGCTCACGCAATGGCTCGGCTGGCAGTGCATGGCGCTCGCGCACGGAGGTCAGTTGTCGGGTCAGCGGATGCCGCGCGGTGCCGTCGAGGCTGCGTTCCAGTTCGTGCGACCACCAGTCGAGTTTGGCGGCGGCGACCTGGGGTTCGCTGACCTGGTCGGGCGTGGTGGCGATCTCGTGACGCCAGGCGCAGAGAACGGCCAGGTCGTGACGCAGAGGCGCTGGCGCGAAGCGCAGGCTGTAATAGCTGGAAGAGCCGGGCGGGGTGGCCGCGTTGGGGAAGCCCCAGCGCTCTTCAGGTGCTGTTTCCGTCATGAGTCGATGGGTGCGGACAGCCAGTCGAGCGTCTCCAGCGGGTGGGCGATGAGTCCGTGCGCGCCCCAGTCGGTTGGTGCGGTTTCGGTGCCGAGATAGCCGAAGAGTGCGGCGAGCGTGCCCATGCCGGCGGCGAGTCCGGCATGGATGTCGCGTGCGTCGTCGCCGATGTACCAGCAGCGGGCCGGCTCGATTCCGAGCAGGCGGGCGGCGTGCAGCAGTGGGTCCGGATGCGGCTTGGGTCGGGGCGTGGTGTCGCCGCAGACGATGCAGGCGGCACGCTCGCGAAAGCCGAGTTGCTCCATCAGTGGCTCGGTGAGGGCGGTCAGCTTGTTGGTGACGATGCCCCAGGGAATGCCGCGTGCTTCGAGCGCATCGACCAGCTCGGGAATGCCGGGGAAGGGCCGGGTGCGCTCGACCAGGGCGGCGGTATAGAGCTCCAGGAATTCGGTCTTCAGTGGCTCGAAGTCGGGGTCCTCCGGCGTCAGGCCGAAGCCGACCTGGAGCATGCCGCGCGCCCCGTGCGAGACGTACGGGCGGACCTGCTCGAAGGGCAGCACCGGTTTGCTGTGACGCGCGTGCAGCCGGTCGAGCGCGGCGGCCATGTCTGGGGCTGTGTCGGCGAAGGTGCCGTCGAGGTCGAAGAGCACCGCGCCGTCACGTACGGCTGAGCGCTCAGGCATCGGTGTCGCGCACGCAGGTGACCAGATAGTTGACCTCCAGGTTGTGCGGGTCGAGCCGGTAGGTCTGGGTCAGCGGGTTGTAGCTCATGCCGCTCATGTTGATGGTGCGCAGCTCGGTCGGTCGGACCCAGGCGTCGAGTTCGGACGGGCGGATGAAGCGCGAGAAGTCGTGGGTGCCGCGCGGCAGCATGCGCATGATGTATTCGGCCCCGACGACGGCCATCAGATAGGACTTGGCGTTGCGGTTGAGCGTGGAGAAGAAGACCTTGCCGCCCGGACGGACCAGTCGGGCGCAGGCGCCGATCACGGAGGCCGGGTTGGGGACGTGTTCCAGCATCTCCATGCAGGTGACCACGTCGAAGGCCCCTGGCAGCTCGTCGGCGAGAACCTCGACCGGGACGCGGCGGTACTCGACCTCCACGCCGGTCTCCAAGGTGTGCAGCTCGGCGACGCGCAGCGGCATGTCGCCCATGTCGATGCCGGTCACCGTGGCGCCTTGGAGTGCCATGCTTTCGGACAGGATGCCGCCGCCGCAGCCGACGTCCAGGACGCGTTTGCCGGCCAGCCCGTCGGCGCCGCGCTCGATGTAGTCGAGACGCAGCGGGTTGATGTCGTGCAGTGTCTTGAATTCGCTGTGCGGATCCCACCAGCGCGAGGCGAGTTCCTCGAACTTGCTGATTTCGGCGCGATCGACGTTGGGATACTGTTCGGTCATGGTCTATGGATCCGGTGGTTGGTGCTCAATCGGGCTGCAATCGCACGGGCCGAAATCGTGGGTCGAGATCGCCAGGGCGGCTGGAATGCCACGATTCTGAAAATGGCCGCCATTCTAAACGAGCGAGAAGGTCGGCGCGTAGCGCGCTTGTTTTGGTGGTCCGACTCTGTCGGGCGCGGGCGCTCGGTTTGTTGCGGCCAGGCGCGCTCGGACCTCCGTGAGCGCGCATCCGAGCAGGTTGCGGCCGCGCCAGTTCAGCGCATTGGACGCCTGTGGATGGTCTCGGTTCACTCCGATTTCGCAGAGGTTGGCCTCGACAGGATGCGCGCGGGTGGCTCTATGCCTCATGCGATGCGGTCGCTGATGTCGCCTCGCACAGTTTTCCCCAGATGCAGTGCATATCCCTGTGGATAAACTGTTATCAATGGGTCTAAGCGATTCTTGCATATTAAGAATCTGTGACTGGTCGAATCTTGTTCGCCTGGCGTGGGAAAATGGGTCGAACATGTCCTGCATGATGACCTTCGACTTGGGTTCATGGCCCTGGAGGTCATGGGGGGCTGACTCGCGAGCTGCCTGATTGGTCGCTATCCTTGGATGGATGGGGTGGCCTGGTGCGATCGCCAGGCCGTGGTCACGTTGATCGCAACGAGCAACAGATGACGCACTCAACGACGAGAATGCTCGATATCTATCCTGAACGGCGGCTCGTCATTGGACGCTTTGCCGGGCCGATCGATTATCAGGATGTGATCGCATGGGTGCAGGATGCGATGGGCGAGGAGACCTTTTCGAGCGACTACGACGGTGTCGTGGATCTGCGCCGGTCGATGCTGAAGGATGCACGGCCGGACAAGGCCCGATTTCTCGCCACCTATACGATCGATGCGGGCTTCACCCAGGGGAGATGGGCGATCCTGGTGGATCGCCCCAAGGAAACGGCACTGTCCTATATCTTCTCGTCGATTGCCGAAGGACGGTATCCGGTCCAGATCTTCTCGACGACCGAGGCCGCCTCAATCTATCTGAGACGCGATCTTTCGGATTTGCTCCCGGAATAGGCGTCGGCTCAAGGCTGTAGGGCGGACGGATCGGCGGGTCCTAGCGGCGGGAGAAGTCGAGCATGCGGCGAATGGGTACGAGCGCGCGCTCGCGGATCGCTGGATCGATCTGGATCTCCTGGTCGCCCGTTCGCAGCACCGTCTCCAGATTTTGCAGCGCGTTCATCGCCATCCAGGGACAGTGGGCGCAGCTTTCGCAGGTCGCGCCCTCGCCGGCGGTCGGGGCCGGAATCAGCGTCTTATGTGGAGCGACCTGGCGCATCTTCCAAAAGATCCCGGCATCGGTGGCGACGATGAATTCCGGGTTCGACATCTCCGAGACCGCGTTGATGAGCTGGCTGGTCGAGCCGACCAGGTCCGCCTGATCCACCACCTCGTCCGGCGATTCCGGGTGCACCAGCACGGCTGCGTCCGGGTGCAGCTTGCGCACCCGTTCCAGCGCGAAGGATTTGAACTCCTCGTGCACGACGCAGGCGCCGTTCCATAGAAGCATGTCCGCGCCGGTCATGCGCTGGACATAGTGTCCCAGGTGTTTGTCGGGGGCCCAGATTATCTTTTCGCCCTGGGCGGCCAGATGCTCGATTACCGGCAGCGCGATGCTCGATGTGACCACCCAGTCTGCGCGCGCCTTCACCTCGGCGCTGGTGTTGGCGTAGACCACGACGGTGTGATCCGGGTGCGCGTCGCAGAAGGCGGTGAACTCGTCCGCTGGACAGCCTTCGTCCAGCGAGCAGGTGGCACCCAGCTCCGGCATGAGGACGCGCTTCTCCGGATTGAGGATCTTGGCCGTCTCGCCCATGAAGCGAACGCCGCAGACCACTAGGGTTTTGGCCTGGGTCGTGGTGCCGAAACGGGCCATTTCGAGCGAGTCGGCGACACGGCCGCTCGTCTCTTCGGCCAGCTCCTGGAGGTCGTCGTCGGTGTAGTAGTGGGCGACCAGCGTGGCATCCTCCGCCTTGAGCAAGTCGCGGATGCGCGTCTTGAGCTGGGCCTTTTCGTCTGGAGACAGGCTGGGCCACTGAGGATGGGGCGGTACGCTGACCGGGTGTGGCTGGAGACCCTCGGGGGCCGGGTTGGGCATTCTGATACTCCGCATTGGTAAAGACGTCCGTTGCCCTGGCTCGGCGTCGGACAATGCGCTCAATTCTAACGGCTGGTGACGATGAGATGTGAAGCGGTGTTCATCCGTCGCTGTCCGATGGCGAGTCTGGGATACGGCTGAGTAGATCCGCAACGATGGAGCCGCATACGTCACCGCCGAAACCTTGGGTGTGGGTCACCATGCAGGCGAAGGCGAGCCGATCCGAGCCCCCTGGAGGCTGGTGCCAGCCGATCAGCCAGGCGGTACCGTATTGTTCCTTTTGGCCTGTCTTCTGTTGCTGTGCGACATCGGCCGTGCCGGTTTTGGCGTATGTGTTACACCATATCTCGGGATCGGTTTCGCTAAAGGCCTTGGCCGCAGTACCGGCCTGCACGACATCGCGCATGCCTCGGCGCACGAGCGACAGGTCCAATCCCAAAGGCGTCGGTGCCTTGAGTCGTACCGGATCCGCGTTCCAGGCCGCATCCAGATGCGGATGCACGATCGCCCCGTCGGACAAGGTGGCGGCCAAAGTCGCCATGCGCAAGGGAGTCACCAGCACACCCTGACCGATGGCGCTCTGGGCGATGATCCAGCGCAGTGGCGTGGGTGTCTCGCCGAGCAGGTCGATCCGATCTACGCTCATCTGTGGCGAGCGGTCGCCGAGCGACGCGGGCGGTGCGGCAAGCAGCGATTGACTGGAGCCGAATCCCAGTTGGCGCATGGTGCCTATCAGTCGAAGGTCGGGTTGCGGGCGCTGGTTCAGGGGACGAGGATCGTTCTGATAGCGGTCGGCGGCGGTTCCGTCGAGTTGCAGCGCCAAGGCCGAGAACCAGGTATTGAGTGACTCGCGCAGTGCGCTGGCGACGCTCAAATCATACTGGGGTGCGGTCTGTCCTGGGCACCTGGCTCTGGGCCGGCTCGGGGATGGGTTCAGCAAATTCTGCAGCGTTTCTCCGCCGAAGTTCTTGATGGTGTGACGCCCTCCGCTCGGATGGCCGCCTTCCACACCCGCATAGGGATCGATGCGTGTCGATGTCAGTCCGAGTCCTGTGAGCCGTTTGAAATCCGCAACGGAGAGTCCGCGTAACATTTGACCGATCTGCGGTCGATCGGCGCTGGCCTCTAACCCGGCGAGTGCGATCAGTGGCTTGAGGGTCGACCCCGCCGCCTGATGACGGTCCACACCCTCCCAGGCGCGCATCTGCAGTGGATTGGCCAACGGATAGATGCGGGAAAATGCCGTCAGATCCCAGTGCGTGACCTGATTCAATGGCGGTGGCTGTGGATGGCCGGCGGCGGCGAGAATTGCTCCGTCCGAGCGGAGTAGGACCAAGGCGGCTCGGCGCTCTGCGGACCGGGAATCCTGCGTGTCCAACTCCTTGAGCTTCTTGGTGAGTGCAGCGTTGGCGGCCGTTTGCAACCGGCTGTTCAAGGTGAGGGTCAGCCGGCCGGCGGGGCGAGCGGCGCCGAGCATGGCTCCGAGCCCGTAATAATCCTCGGGTCCATATCCGACCAAAGGGATCAAGCCGAGCCTTTCGGCTTCGGGGGTGGGGTGGAGCTCCGAATCGAGCAGGGGCACGCCATCGATCGTCGTGACGGACCAGATCGCGGGTGCGCCTCCGCTGCCAGGCCGAGGCGAGTGCCAGACGGGTGTGCACTTCGCTGCCTCGTCCTGCGTTTTACTCTCCGAAACGCCGACCTGCAGACCCTGCGCGTTCAGGCTGGGATTGCGTGCTGGATGAAGGCGGAGTGTCGCGGACAGCTTCCAGCCCCCCTGGGGCGTGCGTTGCCAGGCGGACGCGGGAATGCGCCATTCGCCGACCTGGTTGGTGTGTTGTGGGTTTCGGTCGAGACAGGTGGGTGTCGGGCGGTTGTTCCAGGCCGGCGGTGGTGCGTAGGCGATGGACCGGCCTTCGGGCATCCCGTCCATGAATCGACCGATATAGAGGACATTCAACGACAGCGGCTTGGCCGCGTTGAACTCGCCGCGCCATTCGATGCAATCGGACGTTGAAGCGACGGCCGTCCAGGGAGAGAAACCCAGACGCAGTCGACCCTGGTGAACGTAGCCGAACGACGCGTCGACCAATGCCGGGGTGTTGATGAGTCGATCGTCTTTGCAGCCGTAGGCTCTCCAGACCGCGTGGGTCACGCCGCTGGAGGCGCCATTGTCGCGAACGGCGGCCAGGCGGCGGCTACGGTTCCACAGCCCGATCTGGTCTTGCAGGCTTATTCCGGCGGCTGTGCCATAGAGATCGTGCACCTGCTGCATGGCCGACGGTTCAGGGTTTTCACTGCGCCAGGCCGCAGCCAAGGCGGCATCTGGAGGTGGAGGTTGCAACCGTGCGTCAGGGGCAATGACCAGCAGATCGGAGTCGACGAGTCCCTCGAATAGGTCCTGGGCGGCGGTGTGGGCGCCGGTCAGCTGGTGATTCGGAGGGGTGAAGGTCAGCATGCGCCAGGCAATCAGGATTCCAAGCGCGCTCAGCGTGAGCGTGGCGAAGCGACTCATGAGGCGGGTTCCGGGTCGAAGTGACCAATGATCAAGGTCGTATTGTCAGTGCTTCCCGCATCGATCGCCGTTTGAGCCAGGTCGCCGATTGCGCCGGGAACCATGAGTTCGGTCGGGGGTGGCAGATCGCATCCGATTCCACTCCATAAACCATCGGTCGCCAAGATCAAGGGTGTGCCTCTTGGCAAGTCGATCGTGCGGAGATCGGCGTGCCCCTGCAGTGAGGGTGATAGGTCGTGCATGGCATCGAGCCGGATTTCGGGGGCGAAACCGAAGCTTTCATGGCCCTCCGCATCCATGATGACACCCCAAGTCCCATGTCCAAGCGCCTGGGCGAGGGGTTGGTTGCGTCTCTCGCTCTCGGCGGCATAGGCCGAGGGATCGATGCGTCCGTCACGATAGCCGAATTCGGCCAATGTATGGTCATGGGTCAGAGGGTGCCAGCGATCGTTCATCCCGAGCCAGGCACGGCTGTCGCCAAGATGCAGCAAATGACAGCGACGTCGGAGCCGATCGATTTCGGCCCAGACCAGTGTGGTTCCTGGGCTGTTGGCTTGGCCGGTTCCGAACTGGCGAAGCAGGTTTCGATGCAGATCGACGACGGCGCGGCGCTGCTTGAATGTCGATTGGCAGGGTGGCAATCGCCGCAGCGCATCGACGGCCGCCTCGGCGATTTCGCGTCCATGGGTATGGCCGCCCATACCATCCAAGACGGCCAATCGGATCCAACGGCTCGGCCAGGAGGCGCGCGTCTCCTCGGCGGCGGATGCGTCGCGCAGCCAACGCGCCTTGGGCTGTCCATCTGAGCCTTGCGCAATGATCAGATAGTTGTCCTGATTCTCGTGCCTGAGACCGGTGAGGCTGACCGCCTCGGTCTTGAAATCAGGCAGTAGCGCGGAGATACAGCGTCCGATGACACCCATCAACCACCCTTGGAGCGAAAGCGCAGCAGATAATTGCCGGCGAGCAGGCCATCCCCGGGTGGAATGCGCAATGCCTGACCCTCTTGGTCGTCCTGCATGGGTTGGAGACGACCGTTCCGATCGAGGTGCATGAGTGAGCAGTTCGGTTTGCAGGCCTCGGCCAGCAACTGGTCTCCGTCCACCCAAATCCAGGCGTGGCTGCGCGACACGCTCAGGTTGCAGAGCGTGAATCCAGGATCGATGCCGTTGGACCAGAGCAGCCCGCCGGGCTGGGCCAGCTGATCCAGTGCAATATCGGGCCGACTACCGGGGTTCGTCGGATCCGTGCGTCCCAATAGACGCCTCTCGTATGCCGGTGAGTAGAGGTCGGGTCGAGGAAGCGATAAAAGCCCTCGGCCTCCCGGTGACTCGAACGGAAGCAGTTTGGCATCGGTTTGGCCGATCTCGACCGGCTCAGTCAGGTGTTCGCCAAGCGTCTGAAGCGGCTCGCCTGGAATGGCGAGCGAGAGGCCGCGTCCATCCAACTGCACGCGAATGAGCGTGTCTGGATACCGTCCGATCTGCTCTGGCGTTGCCAGCGTGCCGTCTTGTCCCAACCAGATCGTCCACTGTCTCAGTCCCTGATGCAGCGCTGGGAGCGCAATGGCTTCGAGCTCCAGGGTGTAGGGAGAGACCGGTGAGGGCAGGCCGGGTATCAGTGTGCCGCCGGCGTCGCCGACTGTCTGCTGCTGTCCGAGATGCGCGGGCGCGAGTTCCAGCGAGAGTATTTGTTTCGCCTGGCCATCGGGACTGCGAAGCTCGAAGACCCAGCCGTCTCCGTGTCGTCGTTCGCTGGCCTTCCAGTCGTTCCCGCTGCTGCCATACGCCGCCCACTCATTGACTCCCGTGCGGCGCAATAGGAGATAGGCGTCATCCGGGGTGTGCCAACCTGGCACCGGTATCGGGCCGCGTCCCTCCGGTGTCAGCAATAGACATTCCTGATCTGCATAAAAACCCGGTGGCTGTGCGTGCGTGTGTCCAGTTGGCAACCAGCGTAGCGACTCCAAGACTAAAGGGGCCTGGTTGAGGCTTGGTAACAGATCGAAGGCTGGCTGGTCTTCGGGATCGGGAAGAAAGACGGCAGGACCGAACAGGGAGACGACGCGATCGTCAGGCAACTGCGGATCGGGTCGCAGCAGGTAACGTGGCGGACGCCCGGTTGGCAGGCTGGCCTTGAAGGCTTCTCGATGGCGGAAGATCAAATTTTGCGCCGCCACCTCGATACGTTCGCCGCCCGTCGCCCGGATATCCTGATCCCAGGCCCTCTGAGGGATCGAGAGGATGACGTCGGTGAAGCAACGATCGCCCAGAACCCATCGTCCGTGATTGGGGTCGCTCAACCGAACCCAGCGTCGATGATCTTGAAGGGCGCGACACAGGCGTCTGTTGGGCTCTCCGCTGGATAGCTCGCGGATATGGCGTCCGCTGCCGCCGCTATTGTCCCAAAGCGCATCCGCATCGAGTGGATCCTCGACTCCGCTCAGGGTCAGATTCCAGAGCAGATGATCGTCGTTCGGTGGCAGCCATTCATTGCGGCGGTAGGAAACGGACGCGTCTCCCGAACCTCCTAGGGCTTGGCGAACGCGGTTGATGAAGTCGACCATGGCATGTCAATCCCATTTCGAATCCGAGTCGCGCGGCGGTCATGCTCGACGCATCGTCTCAGTGCAAGGCTGTGCTTGGAGGCGCTGAACGGTATGATCTTCGTGGCCGATCGGCCTCTCCTTAAACCGACTTGACCGCGCGACTTCCGCCCCTGTTCCTCGAAGTCTGAGCGGCGAGTGTACCCTGGGTTCCTGAATTCGCACATGCATCAAGATCGCTCGCTCGGTCCCTTTTCGTTAGCGGTTCTACTGTTGCTCGGTTACGGCTATGCGGCTTGGTTGCTGCTGGCGCATGCACCAAGCGGCTCGGTCGTGGCACAGGTGACGATTGCGCTCGGATCGGATGAGAGCCCCCTGATTCTTGGCCGAAAAGAATTGGGGCAGCGTCCAGGCAGCGATTCTGCGGTCTTGGATCATCTGCGCGTGCGGCACGACGCGTCGGGCTGGTGGGTTGCCAATGTGTCCGATCGACGTCGGGTCGATGCGCCAACGAGCATGCATCCCACACGCTATCTGCGCCGCTGGTCTCTAGCCCCAGGTGACCGTTTGAGCCTGGATGGCAGGGTGATCGAGGTGACCGAGGTCCAGGCGGATCGTCTGATTCTTTCCGCACCCTCTGGTCGCGCCCGTTGGGAAGCAGGAACGCTCTTCCAGGAACTGGAGCCCTTTTCCGGCTGCCCGGACGAAGGCGGCGATTGGTGGATGCACCGGGTGCGGCCCACGGCCGAGCTTGCCCTGTTTTCGATCGGCGGTCAGGTTCCTTGTTCGACGCGCTGGTCCTTGCCGGGCCTGCCTGCCAAAGGTGTCCGTGTGCTCTGGTCCGAGGGGCGTTTTTGGCTGGCCCCTGGAACGGCCGAGGTCCGCTTCTCTCGCGCCGGCGAGCCGCAGTGGCGTGGCTTCGGTGACTTGGAGTGGCGTCTCGACGATCCGGTCGAGCCGGCACAGCGTCTGGTCTTGGGGCGTACCAGTTACAGGCTCACCTGGACGGATGCCGGGTCCGATGGCTCGGCCCTGACGCTGGTACCGACCCGAGGAACCGATGTCTGGCCGGAGGAGCGGGGCGTGACGCGGCTTGTTTCGCGAGATGAGCGTGTGTCGCCGGACTGGCGGCCATACGCGCCGACCGCTGCTATGCCGTCGATGACCGAATGGATGGTCGGGCACTGGCCTTGGGGCTGTGCCGCACTGGTCTTGGCCTTGGTTGCCGGAGTGCTCGAACTGCGTCGGCCCAGGCCGTATGGACAGATACCGCTTGGCGTTCGGCTGACCGCTTCGGTGCCGGCGCCTCTGTTCGGCATCCTGGCCTTGGCGACCGCCTGGACCGGTCTCGTTTCCCCGGCGTGGTTGTTGATGTCGATCGGTCTGGGTTGGGGGCTGGCGACGCTGCTGCTCGGTCTCGGTGGCCGGCTCGCCGGTCCTGTCGGTTGGTTGTGGTCGGCTGCACTGGGCCTGGTCTTGGTCGGTGCACTGGTACAGGGACAACTGGGGCTTGGTGGCGACGATACCCGTTGGCTCCTGATCGCCCAGGATCACTGGCGTCTGTTGGCTCTGATGGGGTGGTTGATCGTCCCGCTGACCCTGGTCCGGCGCGAGACCTTCGAACGTTTGGCGACCCAGCTGACCGATCCGGAGGCATCGGCCGCCTGGAGACGTGCGCGTCTCTCACTCTTGTCGGGCGCTGTGCTCGTATTGCTGGCTCAGGGACTGTTCGGGCGAGAGGAGGGGCTGGCTGGCGTGCAGCCTGTCGAAGGCGTCAAGATCCTCACCGCATTGCTGCTCGCCTATGTGGCACGGCGGCTGTGGGCGCGCCGTGTCGGTCTCGTCACCTATCATCGCGTTGCGCCGCTGCGCTCCAGCCTGGAGCTGACAGGGATTGCACTCTTCTTCCTGACGTTCGCCTTGGCTCTGCTCTGGGCCGTGCATGATATGTCGCCGGCCTTGCTGCTCCTGATGCTGGTGCTCCCTGGGATGTGGCTGGTCGCGCCACATCCGCTCGGCGTACCGAGCCAGGGTGCGCGATGGACCCGGGTCGGAATCGTCGTGGCGATCATACTGGGGCTTGGTCTTCTGTTTTGGATCTATGCCGATCCGGACATGCTGCCGCGCTGGTTTCCGCAATATGCACGACTCATGGCCTGGGCACAGCCTGAGCGTTTTCCCGAGAGCGGCTATCAGGTCAGGTTGGCCTTGGATCTGGCCGCCGAGGGAGGGCGCATGGGGCCAGTGACCGGTCCCTTCGGCTGGAACGGTGCCGTGATGGGGTTGCCCGTGGTCCAGAACGATTTCATCGGGGCCTTCGTGCTCAACCGTGCCGGTTCCGTCGGCGGCATCCTCGTCCTGCTGCTTCAATTGCTGTTCGCCGGATCCCTGTTTGCCTTGAGCGAGCGGCTATCCGCCTGGGGGCGCCGTCAGGATGTCGCCCAACAGGGACTGGGCGTCTTTTTGTCGTTCGCGCTCTTCGCGCTGGCCTGGCTCTTCGTCGCCCATGCGCTCATCGCCTGGGGCAATGTGCTCGGGCTCCTGCCGGTCATGGGGCAGCCCATGACCTTCATCGCCAGTGGCAACAGTCACCTGCTGCTCTTCGCCTTGCCGTTGCTGCTGATCGGGCTGGCGAGTGGTTGGATGATGGTCGGGGCGGATAATCGGTCGTCGAGGTTTGGCGAACCATGAGACCCCATTGAAGAAGCTCCCCATCGGCATCCAGACCTTGTGCGAGATCATCAAGGAGGGCTACACCTATGTCGACAAGACCGCCCACGCCTTGGCGCTGGCCAGCTGCGGCAAATACTATTTCCTGTCGCGTCCGCGCATTTTCGGCAAGATCGCTTGCTCGACCAGCTTGCGGTGACGGCCTAAATTGGCCAAAGCCGAGCTAAACGGTTGTCTCGCAAAATACGCCTGTCACGGTCCATTCAGTATATCGTTCGTCTTTACTTCTCGATGAAATGATGCAAATTGCGCTTCATGACTCAAAATCGAATGATCCTACCATTAGGCTCACGGAATCATAGATTCAATTTTTTAATCATCTCGCGTGCGCCTTTATGCCCTTGATTTGCTGCTTGATGGAACCAATATGCGGCTTGATGGTGATCCGCAGGGACTCCAAGGCCAAATTCATAAAGCATGCCGAGGTTATTCTGTGCGTCAGCATGGCCTTGTTTCGATGCTTTTTCAAACCAAAGAAACGCCTGATAATAGTCAGGGCCGACCCCTTCACCGACCATGAACTTGACGCCGTAATTATTTTGGGCTTGCGCGTGACCCTGTTCGGCTGCTTTGCGATACCAGTGGTCTGCTTGAGATTGGTCTTTGTTAACTCCGCGGCCTTCTGAATACATTATTCCAAGATTGTATTGTGCATTAGCAAACCCCTGCTCGGCCGCTTTGCGGTACCAGCGAGCCGCTTGAGATTGATTTTTTTTAACTCCACGGCCTTCTGAATACATTATACCAAGATTGTACTGTGCTTCAGTATGTCCTTGACTGGCGGCTTTGTGAAACCATTCAGCTGATTGCTGGTCATCCTTTTTAGTGCCACGACCGAAGGTGTTAATTAAACCGAGATTGTATTGAGCTTCAATATACCCTTGCTCGGCCGCTTTATGGAACCATTTCAATGCCTGGTGGTCACTTTGGATGACACCTCGTCCGTAAAAAAATGCGATACCGAGACTGTTTTGCGCAGCAGCATGACCTTGTTCAGCCGCTTTTCTAAACCAATGTGACGCCTGATGCTGATCCAGTTCGATACCGCGGCCTTCTGAATGCATTACACCAAGATTGTTTTGTGCATCAGCACTTCCCTGCTCGGCTGCCTTGCGATACCACTCTACGGCCTGTTGGTCATCTTTGGTGATGCCAAGACCATTTGCATACATTACGCCGAGGTTGTTTTGTGCATCAGCATTTCCTTGCTCGGCTGCCTTGCGATACCACTCTACAGCCTGTCGGTCATCTTTGGTGGTACCAAGACCATTTGCATACATTACACCGAGATTATATTGAGCCATGGCATGGCCGTTTATGGCTGCTTTATTAAATAAGCGCAAAGCTTTTCGGTTATCTTGATCGGTATTAGTTTCCAAATATATGAAGCCGAGATGAGATTGTAGACCTATGAGGTCCGAATTTATCGGGTTGATCTCTTCAGCTTTGGCAATCCAATTGGCGGCTGCATCGGGAGCGCTGCGGTCGAGTTGAGCATACGCCAAAGCTAGATAGGCATCGGCAATGCGTCTACGCCCGTTAGATTCAATTTTTGCTCGTTCGCGTTCGATTCCATTCCATTTCGCGCGACCACCTTCGGGAATGAGAGCTAGAATCTTTTGCAAGTCATCTAGAGCGTGGCCGTCGTGCCCACTAGTAAGGGCATTGCGCTTGATATGGGTGTTGAAGCGACCCTCAAGATCAGCAATTTGGCGAGCATTGGCTTGGATTTCGTGGCTTGCCGGATTGATTGAGCTGATCGCCCTATTATCCAGACGCCTAGTGTTGGCATTGACGTTGGAGCCTACGTTATTCTCGCCCGCTGGGGCATCCGGCAAAGGTATGTGTGGCAACGTTGGTTTTGGTGGCGCAGCAGCGGGAGGGGGCGCTGGAATGACCGGCTCACCCGTGTGGACGGGCGTGGGAAATTGGATATCGCTTTCCAGAGAGAGGGTTATCCAAAGAACCCAACCGCCTGCAGAGATGATTCCAAACGGGGTCAGCAGACGAACTGCTGGCTTCTTTTTCTTTATCCGGGCTTTGATTGTTTTTCGGTTAGGTATTGGGCTTTCTTCGGATTCGTCAACGCTTAATGCCTCGTCCTCACCGGATTGGATCTCATCCTCATCGGTAATCGGTTCGGGCTTTGGAATAGGAGCCGGCTCGGACGGAGGCGGCATTTGGGTCAGGGCCGCTAGCCGGAATTGCATGTCGATGGCATCCCGGGGACGCTGGTTGGCCGCTAGGCGCAGACAGTCCATTAGTACTCCGGCGAGTCCAGAGTCCAGTTCCGGGACCCGTGCCCTCAAATCGGCGAGCGGTGCGCCGGTGCTGCGTGCATCGGTCGGCGGTGGTGCGCATGCGGTCAATGCTGTGTAGAGCGTTGCACCCAGAGTGTAGGTGTCTGCGGCAGCTGTGACGGATTTGTTTCGCTGAGGGTCGGCCTGTTCCGGGGGCATGAAATGCGGATGTCCGACCCCGGCACCGATCGAGGCGTTGCCAGCCATTCGCGCACCGTGTCGCGCCAGACCGAAATCGAGCAGTTTGACGCGCCCCGGGTCAGGCTCGGTCGAGATGGGGTCGTTCTGAAGGAAGAGGTTGTTGGGGCTGAGGTCCAGGTGCAGGATTGGCCCCTGTGATTTGGATTGGCTATGCAGATAGGCCAATCCATCCAGGGCCGAGAACAGGAGCGGAAGCGCCTGGGCTGCGGGTAGTCGACGTTCCAGCACCAGGCCCGCGCTGGTTTCTTTCAGCCCACCCAGGAATTCCGACAGGGTCTGTCCCCGAAGACGCTCCATCACCAGGTAGGCGGTTTTGTTCTCCTCCAGTACGTCGTGGGCCTGGACGATGCCCGGATGCTCGAGTCGGGCCAGCAACTGCGCCTCTTCCAGAAAGCGCTTCTTCCATTTGTCCAGCAACGCCTCGCTATCCGCTTGAACTGGGACAACGGACAAGCTGTCGTGCCCACTGCGTTTAGCCAATGGGTTCCAGGTCGAGGGAAAGAACTCCTTGATGGCGACAGGCTTGCCGAGCCGGGTTTGCCAGCCGGCATAGACCACGCCGAAACCACCCGGCCGTCCGAGGACGCGGCCGACCCGATAGAGTCCATCACAGAGTCCGGTGAAAGGTGCGAGCAGGCTGGAGTCAGGCTCATAATCGCGCCAGTCGAAACCACAATGGCGGCAGACCGGATTGGGGGCGGGGGACTGAAAGCAATCGGGACAGTGGCTGGTGCGGTCCATCGGGTCTCCAGAATCACAGGGACGATAGCCGCCAGGGTCTTTTCGAAAGGCGCGCCCAGTTTTTGTGCGACGCGCCGGGAGGATAGATTTGCGGCCCGTCACCCATTTCGCCCGATTGAAGCAAGGGATTCAAGCGCGAATGTGACTGCTATAGGGTTACGCTTTTTGTGTCTGGAAATGGAATCCTTGGCCTTTGGCATGGGCGAATGCCGACGAATCAGTCGAAGGTCCAGACACCGACGCTAGAGTGAATCCTGGGCAAGTCGGAACCCGATGTCCGCATAGCGGTAGCCCGGCTTGTTGCTGCCTCGGAGCGCAGAGCGCACCCAGTTCGGTGCGGCGTTGAACCAGGAGCTGCCCCGGAGCGACCGGCGGCCGGGATTGGTTTCATCGGAACATCGACTCTCGGCTCCGCCATAGCGTTTGTCGTAGACCGAGCAGGTCCACTCCCAGACATTGCCGAGCATGTCTTCCAGTCCCCAGGGGTTGGCTCGGAAACTGCCGACCGGGGCGGACCATTCGTAACCATCGTCACAGGGAAAGCCCAGCTTCCAGCCATGCGCCTTGTCGGCGATGTTGGCGTATTGGCATGCCCTGGCATCGACGGCATCGCCCCAATAACGCGCGCCCCGCGTCCCAGCGCGGGCGGCATATTCCCATTCCGCCTCGGTTGGAAGCCGGTAGCGCCCCTCTCCCTGCGCGTTGAGCCAGGCGATGTAGGCTTGGGTGTCGTACCAGCTCACGCAGGCGACCGGATGCAGTTGCTGGTTGTATTGATCGGCGTTTGGATTGCGCCAATTCGCGTCTGCCCTGGCGCGCCACGACGTCCAACGCTTCTCTTGGTCGTAGTCCGCAAAGCAGCCCTCAAGATCCCCCGCGTTGCGCTCCGCGTCCGTGAGGTATCCCGTCGCTGCGACGAACCGACTGAACTCATCGACCGTGACTTCATGTTTGCCCAGTCGAAAGTCTTGGACACAGACGTGGTGCTGGCGCTCGTCCTCAAGGCGCTCAGCTTCATTCGCGGAACTCCCCATCTGAAAACATCCACCCTGGATTTCAAGCATCTCGGGGGCCGGGATCAGCTCTGCGTGCACTGTGCGCGGCTCACCAGGCGTTAGATCGACCTGGGCCTCATAGTGAAAAAAGCCGGCCTTCTCGATGCGGATTTGGTGTGTCCCCGCTGCGGCTTCATAGGGTTCGGGACTCGTCGGGCCAATACGGCGTCCGTCCAGATACCAGGTGTCTCCACTGACGTTGGAGCGCACGATCAGCTCGCCCTGCGGCTTGACTGGCGGTTCAGGGATTGGCGTCACAGAAATAGGGTGGGGTGTCTCATCGGACGCTGGGAACATGGCGGCCCAAAGAGACCAGCCGCCCGCGACGATGGCTCCTATCAAGATCAGTGCGAGCAGTCCTTTTTTGCGTCCCCGCGTGCCGTGCTGCGGGCGTTCGGATTCGCCGTCCGACGCATCAACGGCGCTCGGCGAGGCATCTGAGGGGGATGGGGTCTCATACGTATCGTGAATCGATACCGGATGTTGGGTGGCGGTCGGTTCGGGTGGCGGCGGAGGCGGCAGTTGGGTCAGTGCCGCCAGCCGGGCTTGCAGGTCCAGCGCATCCCGAGGGCGTTGGTCGGCCGCCAGGTTTAGGCAGTCCATCAGGACCCGAGCCACACCAGGATCCAATTCAGGGACCCGTGCACTCAGGTCCGCAAGCGGTGTGCCGGCACGGCGTGCTTCCGCAGGTGGCGGCGCAGCGGCGGTCAGTGCGGTGTAGAGCGTGGCGCCCAGGGTGTAAACGTCCGCCGTAGGGGTGACGGGCTGCTGGCGTTGGCGGTCGGCCTGCTCCGGGGGCATGAAGTGGGGATGTCCGACTCCAGCGCCGATCGAGGCGTTTCCCACCGTCCGCTCACCGTTGCGCGCCAGGCCGAAATCGAGCAGTTTGATGCGTCCTGGGTCGGGTGCGTTTGCTATCGGATCCCGTTGTAGAAATAGATTGTTGGGGGTGAGGTCCAGGTGCAGGACCGGTCCCTTGGGTGCGGGTTGGCGATGCAGGTAGGCCAATCCATCCAGCGCCGAGAGCAGCAGTGGAAGTGCTTGGGCGGCGGGTAGCCGACGTTCCAGCACCAGTCCCGTACCGGTTTGCCGAAGCCCGCCGAGCGCATCCGCCAAGGTCAGCCCCGCGAGACGTTCCATCACCAGATAGGCGGTTTGGTTCTCCTCCAGCACGTCATGGGCCTGGACGATGCCCGGGTGATCGAACTGTGCCAGTAGCCGTGCCTCTTCTAGGAAGCGTTCCTTCCAGCGTGCGAACGCATCCGGGTCGAGTGGGGAAACGGACAGGCTGTCCTGTCCGTTGCGCTTGGCCAATGGGTTGAAGGTGGAGGGAAAGAATTCCTTGATGGCTACGGGTTTGCCGATTCGGGCTTGCCAGCCGGCATAGACCACCCCGAAACCGCCCGGTCGGCCAAGGACGCGACCGACCAGATAGAGTCCGTCTCCGAGCCTGGTGAAGGGTGCGAGCAGGCTGGCGTCATGCACATAGACGCTCGCGTCGAATCCGCAATGGCCGCAGACCGGATCGGGGGCAGGGGACTGAAAACAATCGGGGCAATGATTGGAACGATCCATCGGGTCTCTCGGGAAGCGGCGTCGGCGGCGATATCCGTGAACGGGGTTGCTATCGCTGGATCGAGCCGCTCGCGATGGGGCTGTGCGCCTTTGGGGGTGGCAGAGGTCGCCTGATCGCGATCTTCATGGGCGAACCGCTCCATCAGTGTCGGCAGACAGGCCGTTTACCTGTCTGCCGAGGAGCGTGGAAGCGAGCGATCGGCTGGGTTTCAGGCGGGTTCCGGCTTCATCTCGCTCAGGTCTCGGCTGTTGGTGGGGGTGGAGGATTGCTGCCAGGTACTGTCTTGCGCGCCCTTCGGATTGGTGAAGCTCGCGTTTAGGGTCTGGATATAGCTTTCGCAACCCTGGAAGACCTCGTCGATCTCGGAGCGCGATCCGCTGTTCCAGCCGAACGCCCGTCCGAGCAGCACGGTGCGCCAGAAACGTGTGTTGTGCCGGAAGGCGGCGATGACGTCGCCGGGCGGATCGCGCTTCTCGACCTCCTTGCGCAGACCAGGCACGAGGCTCGCTGCAGCGAGACGGCGCACGCCGAAATGGATCAGGATCGCGATCAGCGCCAGCGTGCCCTCTAAGGCGTCGAGTCCCCAGGGGACGCTCTTCACCAGGTCGAGCCAGTGTGCCTCGTAGACCAGTCCGTGCCACTGGCCTGCGTTTAGGCTCCAGACCATGAAGCTGGCGACGGCACCGATCAGCAGGAGCGCGTCGGTCGCCAGGGTGCGGCGACGCCATTTGCGTAGCGTTCCATTCAGCAGGTCGACCGTGTTGTGCCTGAAGTCGGTGGCGGTTTTGCGTAGTGCCGCGATGATGCGGTAAGCACGCTCGATTTCGACCTGCTCCATGCGCTGATAGATCTCGTTCAGATCTTCGTCGCGCTTCTTCTCGAAGCGCTTGCGGCGATACTCGTCCTTGATATAGGTATCGACGTCAGGGCAGTAGATGGTATAGAAGCGTCCGGCCGTGAGGCCTGCCTCGCCCATGGCGCGCAGCCAGGCGGCGACCACGTCTTCTGGGTTGTCCTCGCCTGCGGTCGAGTCGAGCTGGTTGAGGATGTAGAGAAACTTGCCGGAGTCGGAGCGCTTGATGGTGTCGCCGACCAGATGCTTCAGTGTGTCGCGCATGGCGCCCGGCTCGGGGTGGCGCGCGTCGAAAAAGACCAGGACCAGATCGGACAGGTCGATCATGTGGTTGGTGATGCGCAGCACCGCCGTGCGTTGGGCGTCGGCGTCGAATCCGGGCGAGTCGATCAGGATCTTGCCGCGCAGCCGATCGCTATGGGTGGTCTTGAGTTGGAGGTAGGCGTCGATCCGGCTGCCCTCGCCGTTGGCGACCTCTTCGATGGACTGCGACATGCGGAAAAAGGGGAAGCGCGGATCCGAGTCGAGCGAGACACCCGGAAGGGTGTGGCTCGTCTCCTCGGGGCTGTAGACGACGACGGTGAAGCGATCGTCGACCGCCTGGTTGCCCGTGCGCTGCAGTTTGCGTCCGAGGTAATGGTTGACGAAGGTCGACTTGCCGGCTGAGAAGGTGCCGAGGATGGAGATCAGCGGCCACCAGGGGATCTGATTGGCGAAGGATTGATTGGATTCCAGCAATCCCATGCGGTATGCGACATGATCGATCGCCCTGAAGCTCTGCACCGCGCTGAGCAGGACGGGGTTCTCCTGGGACAGGTGCGATTCCAGTTCTTGGAGGCGTTGCTGAAGGGCGTCGGACGTGGACGTCATGGATGGGCTCCTCAGGTATTTCTCGGCGGTCGTCGAACAAACCGCAGCGGACAGGGTGGGCTGATGATGGTGGAAACCGGCGTATGTCGGGAGACCGCGTCGGGCGCTTCCGCAGTGGTTCGCGATGTTACACCCATCCTCGCCCGAGACGGTAGCCGCCTGTCTAGCGAGGGAATTTGCAGGCCCAATCCGATCCGGATTCGCGCACTGGAGCTTGCCATCGGCTTGAATGTGGTCATGTGCTGAATGCATACTGCGCAACTGCGCCGCGAGGCATGGGCGAGGCAACGGAAGCGAGCGGCCTGCGATCCCGCGCGGTGCGTGGTCCGTCTGGCATGTATCCGAGTCCAGTCGGCCTCTCCCCGAGACGGGCGCCATGTGCGACGCAGGGCCCGATGTCCTCGCCATTCAGGTCCGACCGCATCCATGCCCGTCGGGCATTCGACTCAAATATAAGAAGTATCATTTGGTGTGCGATCCGATGGGAATACAGATGAGTAATGCGCCCGCTGTGCGCCTGTTCGCCTTCGTCTTGGCGTTTGTTCCGGGCTTGGTGCTCGGGCAGGTCGGGGAATCTTTCGTCGTTCAGCAGACCCAGGGGGCGCCCACGGTATCGGTGGGTGGCACCGTGGTGCCCTATAAGGAGGTCACGCTCTCGGCCCAGCTGCCTGGGCGTGTGACCTTCATCGCCGGCCGCGAGGGCAATTCCTTCGAGGATGGCAAGTTGCTGGTCGCCATCGACGACGAGGAGCTGCTCGCCAACCGTCGTGCGCTGCTCGCTCAGATGGCCAGCGCCGACGCCAAATTGCGCAATGCCGGTGTGCAGTACACGCGCGAGATCTATTCTCCCCAGTCGCGGAACGCCCCGGGAGGCATGGGGCTGCCCAATCTGTTCGATCAGATGTTCACCCGTCCGGTGGAGAGCTTCGTCGGCGAACGCGATCACTCCACCGAGCGTTCGGCCGATCTGTTCGCCTCCGGTATCCAGATCCAGGAAGCGCGTAGCGCCATGATGCGTTTGCAGGCCGAGTTGCAGGCGCTCGACTCCAAGATTCGCGACGCGCGCAGCATCTCGCCCTTCGCCGGCGTCATCGTCAAGAAGTTCGTCGAGGTGGGCGATACGGTTCAGCCCGGTCAGCCCCTGATCAATTTCGCCGACATCGAATTTCTCCAGGTCGAAGTGGACGTGCCGGCGCGTCTTCGCTCCGGATTGCACGAAGGTCAGATGATTCCGGCTGAGATCGATCCGGGCGATCGGCGCGTGCCGGTCCGGGTGGCTCAGATCTATCCCATGGCCGATCCGCAGCGCCATACGGTGAAGGTCAAGTTCGACCTGCCTCAGGGCGTCTCGGAGCCCGGCATGTACGCCAAGGTGTTGGTCTCCGACATCAATGCGCCGGTCAAGTCCAATCCGGTGATTCCGAAGAACGCCGTGCGCTACAACGGCAGCCTTCCAGGCGTCTATGTGCTCGACGACAGCGGTCGGCCGCAGCTGCGTTTGATCCGTGTCGGCGAGGCGTTGAACGATGGCCTCATCACGGTCCTCAGCGGACTGCGCGCGGGCGAGCGGGTTCTGCTCAACCCCGGCCCTGGGGTGACGGCCGGTTGGTCGAAGGGAGGAGCTGCGGATCGCTGATGCGATCGGCGATACATCTCTCAGCCGGCCGCGACCGCGTGGCATCGGCCTGGACAGTCTGGATTGGATGGATATGAGTCAAGATCTTAGCGCACAGTCTTCGCAAGAAAGCCCGCTGTTGTCGAAGTCCGAGCAATTGGGCGTTGCCGGCCGCACGGCCAAATTCTTCATTCGTTCTCCGCTTTCCCCGCTGTTCTATGTCGCCATGCTCATGATGGGGCTGCTGGGGCTCATTCTGACGCCGCGTCAGGAGGACCCGCAGATCTCGGTCCCCATGATCGACATCATGGTGCAGTATCCCGGTGCCTCGGCACAGCAGGTCGCCAACCTCGCGGTCCAGCCACTCGAGCGGATCATGAGCGAGATCGCCGGCATCAAGCACGTCTATTCGGTGGCGCAGCGCGGGCAGGGGCTGGTTACGGTCGAGTTCGACGTCGGCGAGGAGATGGGACCCTCGCTGGTCAAGGTGAACGACCGGCTCGCCTCCAACATGGACAAGATTCCGCCCGGCGTCCTGCCCCCGCTGGTCAAAAGCAAGGGAATCGACGACGTTCCCATCGTCACGCTGACGCTCTGGTCCAAGGATCTCGACCGCGACGGTGCGGCCGACGTCGACGACGCCCAGCTGCGTCTGCTCGCCCAGGACGTGCTCCAGGCGCTCAAGCAGGTCCCGAACACGGGCAACGCCTTCATCGTCGGCGGCCGCCGCGAGCAGGTGACCATCAACGTCTCGCCCGAGCGTCTGTCGGGCTATCGCATCAGTCTCGATCAGGTCGCCCAGACCATCAAGGGCGCCAATGCCGAGACCACCGCCGGCGGCGTCGAGGTGAGCGGATCGCGCTTCTCGGTGACCACCGGTGCCTTCCTGACCGGGGTCGAGGACATCGCTCGACTGGTGGTCGGGACCTACAATGACGTCCCCGTCTATCTGCACGATGTCGCCGATATCCGGCTCGGTCCAGAGGAGGATGCCTCGCAGCTCGTAAGCTATTACAGCGGCGCCTCCGCCGAGGATGTCGAGCGGGCCGACGGCCGTCCTGCAGTGACCATCGCCATCGCCAAGAAGGAGTTGACCAACGGCGTCACCGTCGCCCAGTCGATCATCGACAAGGTCGAGGAGCTGAAGGGGTCGCGCATTCCCGATAACGTCGAGGTGAGCGTCACCCGCAACTACGGCGAGACCGCCAACGAGAAGGTCAATGAGCTGATCTTCAAGCTGATCGTCGCGACCGGCTTCGTCTTCTTGCTGGTGCTGGCGGCCTTCCGTGCATTGCGTCCGGCGATCGTCGTCATGCTGGTCATTCCGGTCGTGCTCTTCATGACGGTCTTCGTCGCCTGGATCTGGGGCATGACCATCGACCGGGTCAGTCTGTTCGCGCTCATCTTCTCGATCGGCATCCTGGTCGACGATGCCATAGTCGTTATCGAGAACATCTATCGGCGCTGGCTGGAGGAGGGGCGTACCGACGACGAGACGGCGGTCGACGCCGTGCGCGAGGTCGGCAATCCGACCATTCTCGCCACCTTCACCGTCATCGCGGCACTGCTGCCCATGGGCTTCGTCAGCGGCATGATGGGGCCTTACATGGCGCCGATTCCCAAGCTCGGCTCGGTGGCCATGTTCATCTCGCTGTTCGCGGCCTTCGTCTTCACGCCCTATCTGGCGATCTCCAAGTGGCTGCGTCCCTCAATGCGTTATCTGAACGCTGCCGAGAAGCGCGAGCATCGCGACGCCGAGCGCCTGGAGCGCTTCTTCCGGCGCATCTTGACCCCGCTGATGGAGAATCCGCGCAAGCGCGCCATCTTCCGGCTGACGCTTTGGGGCACCTTCCTGTTCACCTGCTCCTTCTTTTACTTCCACTGGGTGTCGGTGAAGATGCTGCCGCTCGACAATAAGCCCGAGTTCTCGGTGGTCATCGATATGCCCGAGGGCACCGCGCTGCCGGTCACGGCCAACCTGGCTCATCGCATGGCCGAGCGGATCAAAGGGGTCCCCGAGGTGACCGCGATGCAGCTCTATGTGGGCACCGCGCGACCCTTCGACTTCAACGGCATGGTCCGTCACTACTATCTGCGTTCCGATCCCTGGCAGGCCGAGCTCCAGGTCCAGCTCAGCGACAAGCATGCGCGCGAACGCAGCAGTCACGAGATCGCGGTCGAGGCGCGCAACCTGCTGGAGCCCATCCTGTCCGGCACCGGTGCGCGGATCGCCGTGGTCGAGATGCCACCGGGGCCGCCGGTTCTCCAGTCGGTGGTGGCCGAGATCTATGGACCGAACACCGAACTGAGGCATCGGTTCGCGCGCGAGGTGACGGACTTCTTTACCCAGGCCGAGAGTACGCGCGACGTCGACAACTATCTGCGAGATCCCTTCGATTACTGGCGCTTCAACGTGGATACCGAGAAGGCGGTGCGTCGTGGCATCTCCGTCGATACCATCAACCGCAATCTGTCGATGGCGCTCGGCGGCGCTCCGATGGGCGACATCAAACAGCAGACCGGGCGCCAGAGCGGGCACGAGCCGATCCAGATCGCGCTGCAGGTGCCGTTGGCCGAGCGTTCCGAGATCCAGCGTCTCGGGGATCTGCCGATTCAGTCGAGCCAGGGTTTCACCGTGCCTCTGAGCGAGCTTGGATCCTTCCAGCGCACGCCCGAGGAGGACCTCATCTATCACAAGGATCTGCGGCCGGTCGAGTTCGTGGTCTCGGATGTCGGCGGCCGTTTGGCGGCGCCCGTCTATGCCATGTTCCAGGTCCAGGATCTGATGGCGGCGCAGGACTATACGGCGCCCGACGGCTCCAAGCCGGCGGCCAGCGGCGGCTCCGGCGATGCCTTCTATTGGCTCGGTCCACCGCCCGACAACAGCCGTCTGGCCTGGGAGTGGGGCGGCGAATGGACCGTGACCTACGAGACCTTCCGCGATATGGGGGCGGCCTTTGGCGTGGCGCTGGTCCTCATCTATATCCTGGTGGTCTGGGAGTTCGGGAACTTCCGTATCCCGCTCGTCATCATGGCGCCCATTCCGTTGACCTTGCTAGGCATCATCCCGGCCCATTCGGTGATGTTCGCCCTGGGAATCGGCGGCGAGTTCACCGCGACCTCGATGATCGGCTGGATCGCCCTGGCCGGTATCATCGTGCGTAACTCCATTCTGCTGGTCGACTTCGCGATCCACGAGATCCAGAAGGGCGTACCTGTGGCCGAGGCCATGATCCGCTCCTGTAAGATTCGGACGCGTCCGATCCTCATCACCGCTCTGGCGCTGGTGGCCGGGTCGAGCGTCATCATCACGGATCCGATCTTCCAGGGCATGGCCATCTCGCTGCTGTCCGGCGTGCTGGTCTCGACCATGCTGACCCTGATCGTCATTCCGCTGGGCTGCGTCGCGGCGAAGGAGGATATGTGCATGGTCGCCGGTGCGAGCATGCCGCCCGGTGTCGAAATGCCCTGTCGGATGGAGGCCGGTGCCGCGCGGGTTGCGAAGGCGGTGAAGACTGGGCGCATGCGACGTCTGTTCGACATGCTGGTCGAGTTCTTCGTGCTGTTTTTCTATGCGATCCGAGGCATCTTCCTACTCCTGTTCGACGCCTTGAAGGGGCTGCGCAAGACCAAACCCAAGCCCAAGTCGCGATCCGTGCGTCCCGAGCCGGCTGCACAGCCGGCCGCCGAGCCCGCTCGGCCCGAGACCTCGGTCGTGCCGGAGCCAGAACCGCCGCAGGAACCGGCTGCGCTGGACGCGGGTGCAGAGCCCGAATCGGTGGTGACGCCTCCGGCCAAGACAACGGCATCCAAGAAGACCGCTTCCAAAAAGGCAGCCGCCAAGAAGCCGGCGGCCAAGAAGGCCGCAAGCAAGAAAACGGCGACGAAAAAGGCGGCGAGCAAGAAAACGGCTGCCTCCTCGCAAACGGCTCCGACCAAGGCGGCGGGCGGTGCGACCCAGAAGAAGTCTCCTCGGCGCGGGATCCGTCTCAAGGTCGATGACGATACGGATCCCGATCGGAGCTGATGCATGAGCTTCTGGATCCTTTCTGGCTCGGGCTGGGGCGTTCGCCCGGGCTTGCGGGGGCGCGGTTTGATCATCGCGCTCTGTTGTTGCTGCAGCCTGGAGTGCCTCGCCCAATCGGCGTCGGATGGGCGTTGGTCCGCCGCGCCGTCCTCGGGCGCTCGGTCTTGGGGGGAGCCGTCGGTCGCGGAGCGTTGGAGCGCGAGCCCCAGTGTCTACGGAGCGCCTTCGCCGGGGGACGTCTATTCGCCGCAGGACGCGAACGCATGGCGCTTCGCTCCGAGGGGCGATACGCCGCGTTCGAGCGATGGCTACGGGCTTCGCTCGGATGGCTCGCTCGATTCGCGCTGGAGGGGCGGTTCCGCTGCGGTGGGTTCGGGGTTCTCTGAATCGGTTCCGGCCCAGGGCTATCGTTTTCGTGACGATCCCTCGTTGAATGGGGCCGTCCGTGCTGGCGAGGACGCGAGCCGGTATCGTTTTCGTCCGCTCTCGGACGCGGAGCGTCGACAGGCCACCGATGATAAGGATTCGGTTTGGCGTCCGTTCGACTCCGGTGAGGAGGGCCGGCGCCCGGCAGATCTCTACGACTCGATGCAGCCGCCGGGTGGCAACGGATATGACCAGCCCGAAGGCTGGCGTTGACTGGGGCTGGACAGGGCCCAGATGACGGGCGGAATCGATCGCACGGACGCTGGTTCGGAGCCGTGGATCGACTGACCCGATCGGCGTGATCTAAAGCGACACACCAGGGGAGCGAGACATAATGAGTATTCGAAGAACCGTTCAGATTGCGATTTTCCTGTCGTCGGCAGTCATGGCGACGGCCGGGGCTCAGATCGCGGGAACCCAATTCTCGGCCGACATGGTCAGCCGGGGGCCGGACGGTCAGGTGTCGACCGGCAAGATGTATGTGGGTGATGGCCGGATGCGTGTGGAAATGAACCAACAGGGCAAGGAGGTCGTGCGCATCACCGATCAGACTCAGGGTCGCGAGCTGCTGCTCTTTCCCGATCGAAAGGGTTACATGGAGCGTGACCTGGCAGCCGATCGGCAGGATTCGCCTGCGTCGGCCAACGCCGATCCCTGTGCGGGGCTGGACGGGGTGAATTGCCGCAAGGTCGGCGAGGAGGATGTCGGTGGACGCGCGGCGGTGAAGTGGGAGATGTCGGTCGTGCGCGACGGTCAGACCCTCACCGGTGTCCAATGGATCGATGTCGAGCGCGGTCTACCGCTCAAATACCGGATGCCCAATGGCCAATCCATGGAGCTGCGGATGGTTGGTAAGGAGACGATCGATGGCCGCGCTGTCGAGAAATGGGAGATGACGAGCGCCGCGCCCAATCAGCAGCCGGTGAAGACCTTTCAGTGGTATGACCCCGAGCTGAAGCTTTCGGTGCGCGAGGAATTTCCGGGCGGCTATGTCCGCGAGCTCGACAGGATTCAGGTTGGCGACCAACCGGACGCACTGTTCGACATTCCGGCCGGCTATAGCCGCATGGAATCGCCCCCCCCGACACAGCGCTAGTCCGTCAGCGGATCACAGGATGGCAGACCCCTTCTCGGAAGAATGACATGATCACGATCGTCGGTAGTTTGAAAGGCGGTTCCGGTAAGAGCACCGTGACCTTCAATCTCGCCGTGTGGCTGGCGATGGCGGAGCTGGACGTTATGCTCGTCGACGCCGATCCCCAGGCGACCCTGACGGACGTGGCCGATGTGCGCAAGGAGGAGGGGTTCTCGCCACGCCTGGAGGTGAGAGATCGGGGCGCGCTCTCGGAGGAGACGCTACGCTCGGCGGACGAGGCCCTGATCGACGTCGGGACCTCGGACATGGACAGCATGCGCCTAGCCATGTCGCTGTGCGATCGTGTGGTGGTCCCCGTGCCGCCCTCGCAGGCCGATATCTGGTCGACGCAGCGTTACATCCAGTCTGTCTCCGAGGTCGAGCGTTCGACTCCGATCGAGATGCTGGGCTTCATCAACCGTGGCGATACGCACCACGCCGTGCAGGAGACCAACGAGGCCGCCGCAGCCTTGGTCTCGCTGCCGGGTATTCGTTTCATCAAGCCGCGTCTGTCCCAGCGCACGGTCTTTCGTCGCTCGTTCAGTGAAGGCTTGGCCGTCTTCGAACTCGAGTCCCGAGGCAAGGCGGCGCGCGAGTTTCTTGGATTGGCCGCCGCGCTCTATCCGCATCTCGTGGGTGACACGCATTGATGTCGGGTGTGTCGGACGCCATTGGCCGTTGGTGGGCGCAGGCGTCCTGTCCGGCGGCGCTTTTTGCGCATTCGGTCAATTCTGTTAATCTCCCAACCGACGTGATCGATCGGCTCTATCGCGGGCACTCCGTGCACGCATAACCAGATCGCACGCATCATTCCAGCAAGGTAGGACGCAATTCCCAATATGCAGGACAACGAGAAGCCCACGGACTCGACCGCATCGGTCCAGTCGGCCGATGGACAGGCTGCGAACCTGGATAGCGTCGATGCCCAAATCAACGCCTTCGCGATCGATAGGCTGTCTCAGGCGTTCGAGACCAGCGCCAAGCGATGGGAGCTGATCGTCTATCCCAGTCTCTTCGCCTTCATCATCCTGGCGGCCTATGGGTTCTATCTGGTGTTCAGTCTGGCGAAAGACGTGCACTATCTGGCGATCAGTGTCGATACCAACATGACAGTGCTGGCCAGCAACATGCAGTCGATCTCGGACAACATGGCCCAGATGAGTTCCGATATGCGGACCATGTCCGTCTCCGTCGACTCGATGGCGCGCGATGTCAACGCCTTGGAGCCGATGCTGGCGAGTATGCAGAACATGGATCGTTCGATGCAGAACATGACGGCCTCGACCTCTTCCATGCGTCGCGACATGGCGGTCATGAATCAGAGTATCAGTCGCCCGATGCAATTTATGAATGGGTTCATGCCCTGGTGATTCCTCGAATTCGCAGTCAGGTGTGCTGACCTCGGGAAATCCGATCCATCTTCTCCGAGGTCGACGATGTCGGTAGGCTCCAAGGATATCGAGGCGGTTCGGCTGGTCGTCGCCATTTCTTCTCGGGCGCTGTTCGACCTCAGCGAGTCCCATCGGGTTTTCGAGACGCAGGGGGTCGATGCCTACCGAGAGTATCAGGTCGCCCACGAGTCGGACATCCTCTCGCCTGGCGTCGCCTTTCCCCTGGTCAAGAAGCTGATGAGCCTCAATGCCACGCTGGAGCAGCGTGGGCGTGTCGAGGTCATCCTGCTGTCGCGCAACAGCTCTGATACGGGGCTGCGGGTCCTCACATCGGCCCATCATCATGGCCTGGATATCACCCGCGCGGCCTTCACCGGTGGCGCGAGTCCCTATCGCTACGTTTCGGCGTTCGGGGCGCATCTCTTTCTCTCGGCCGATCCGATGGATGTGCGTCTAGCCTTGGATGCGGGCTGCGCGGCGGCGACCGTTCTACCTGCGTCCGCGCCCTCGGCCGAGGGGCACGAGGGCCAGGTGCGCATTGCCTTCGACGGCGACGCGGTCCTCTTCTCGGACGAGGCGGAGCGTCTGTTTCGCCGGGAAGGGCTCGATGTGTTCAACGCGAGCGAGTTCGCCTCGGCGCACGAGCCGCTGGCCAGCGGGCCGTTCAAGGGCTTCCTCGTCGCCGTGCATCGACTTCAGGCCCTCTTTCCCCAAGACGCCTCGCCGCTGCGCACGGCTCTGGTGACCTCGCGTGGGGCGCCTTCGCACGAGCGTGTGATTCGTACCCTGCGTGACTGGGGCATTCGGATCGACGAGGCGTTGTTTCTCGGCGGCATGCGCAAGGCCGATTTCCTGCGCGCATTCGACGCTGACATCTTTTTCGACGATCAGGAAGCTCATTGCGAGGCGGCGAGCCTTCACGTTGCGACCGGTCATGTTCCGCATGGTGTCGCCAATGGCTGACTCCCAAGCGTTTTTGAACGAGATTGCGGATGAAATAGAGGCGATAGACTGAAGCAAGGCGAGGGCGGACGATCGTGAAACCCTGTCAGCTTTTTCTTTCTGCCTGTTCGCTTGAATGGTGAGTCGCTGGAAAAAGCGATAGTGCGATGGTGTAATTCATTCCTGGAATTATTGAATAGAGGAGTATCGAGATGGCGCTACTGAACAGATCGGGCATTTCGCGATCCCGAGTGTTGGAACTGTCATTGGGGCTTCTGGTTTTATTCGTGATAACGGTTGCGATGCCCGCCCAAGCCGACCGGGCGGTGCCCGAGGGCTATCGTCTGCAAGCCGGTGACATTGTCGCGGTTTCGGTCTGGCAGGAGCCGGGCCTGGAGCAGCTGGTCCTGGTGCGCCCGGACGGCGGTATTTCGTTCCCCCTGGCCGGCGATCTGAAGGCATCCGGATTGACCGTCGAGGAGCTGAACCAGGCGCTCAAGAAGCGGCTGAAGAAATATATCTCGGATCCGGTCGTCACCGTGACGTTGCAGGAGATTCCGGGTAACAGGATCTATGTGATGGGGCGTGTCAACAAGCCGGGCGATTTTCCGCTGGTGACGCGCGACGTGACCGTCGTTCAGGCATTGGCTATGGCTGGCGGATTGACTCCTTTCGCGGATGAGAAGCATATCAAGGTGCTGCGCACGGAGAATGGCAGGCAGCGCTCGATCCTGTTCAACTATAAGGATATCCGGCGCGGTCAAGCGCTGGAGCAGAACATCATGCTTCAAGCCGGCGATGTCATCGTCGTGCCTTAGTGTGTGTTCGTTGGCGATAGTATTGAGCGTATCTCATGACATATGAATCTGTGGGGAATTGATTTATATGGTCGGTTTTACTTCTTGCGATCTATAACGCTCATGAGGTTAAGTGCGGCGTCCCGACAATTTGTGTGACATGGTCATGGCAATGGGACGTATCGATTTTTGGGTACTCATCGATGGCGATTATGGATAAGCAACAATATCGTGCATGCCTTTCGTATCGTGTGTCGCTCTTGTATCTGCCACTGGTTCTCGGCAGTTCCATTGCCGTTGCCGACCAATGGTATGTCAAGCCGCTCGCGGTTCTTGAGGCCTACTACGATGATAATGTACGTCTCACCAGTCGTAACGAGAGGAATACCTCGGTCGCGAACGTTCGGGCCAACGTTAAGGCCGGGCGGCGCACCGAGATTAGCGATATCCAACTCGGTGCTAACCTCACGTCGAGTCGGTATTTCGAGGCATCCGATCTTGACAAGACCGACGGTTCGCTGAACGCTCTGGCCTCCTATGATCTTGGCCGCAGCACCTTCAAGCTAAACGGGGCGTTCAATTACGACTCGACTCTTACGAGCGAGGTTTCGACCTCTGGATATGTTCAGGCCAACAAGCGCCGGCTGCGCTTCTACGTCCAGCCGACCTGGACCTATCAGCTGACGCCGCGTGGAAGCGTCGAGATGACGCTCAGTTACGAGGACATCCGTTATGAGGACGTCGACGTCATTCCCCTCTATGACTACGACTACACGACGGCGGGCCTCACCTTCATTTATGCCCTGAGCGAGCGGGCTCAGGCGTTTACGCGTGTGACCTTCGATCGCTATGAGGCGAGCGATGTGGGCCTGAAATCCGATAGTACCGGATTGCTTTTTGGGGCGAGCTATCAGCTTTCCGAGACGCTGTCCGCTAGCGCCTATGCCGGGGTGAGACAGACTTCGTCAGAGGTTCCGACGTGGCTCGGCGTGCAGAAGAGCGACAGTAGCGGCCCGCTGTTCCAGTTCGAGCTCAATAAAAGATTTGAGGTCGGTGGTCTGGATTTCTCCGTCTCTCGCTCCATGCTTCCGAGCAGTAATGGCGAACTGCTGGATACGACCTCTTTGGCGCTCTCCTTCACGCGTCCCTTGAGCCACAAATGGAATTTCAGGCTGACTGCCGACGCTTATCGCAATCGCACTGAGGACGATGCCGCCTCAAGTTCGGATCGTGACTATTTCGCCATCTCGCCCCGCTTTGAGTTCAAATTGTCCCAAGAGCTGAACCTTGGACTGAGTTATCGTTACCGCTGGCAGAAATACGATCTCAGCGACGAAGCGGCTGTCTCCAACTCGCTCCATCTATATCTGACCTATGTTTTTCCGCAGAAGCTCATCGGGAAGTAGAGCGGGCGCGTTTTTCGGCTCGGGTGGTTGGGTCTCGATCAGATCGATCTCGATTCGACGGTTGACCAAGGGGCCGCGTTCCTGCTCCACCTTGGGTGCGACGAGGAGTTCATCCTCCCCCTTGCCGACGGCCTTGACCCGCTCCGGTGCGATACCCGCCGCAATCAGCATGTCGGCTACCTTGGCCGCACGCCTGTCGGAGAGCGACTGATTGAGTGCGCGGCTTCCCTTGCTGTCTGTGTGTGCGGTGACGACGACATCCAGCCTGGCGTCCTGCTTGGCGATGTCGGCGAGGCGTATGATTAGGGTCAGCGCCTGTTGGTCCAGCTCTGCGCTACCGGGTCCGAACTGAACCCGATCGGCTAGATTGGTCCGAATCCGGTCGGGTGCGATGCGTTTTGGGGAGAGGCCCATGGAGGCGATCTCCTGTGCGACCTGAGTGAGTCCGTTGCTCTTGTCATCTTGGGTCGACACGGATGCATCGGCGGTCTCCTCGACAGGCCGAGCCTGGGCCATGGATGTGTCTGGCTCTTCCGTCGAGGCTGTCGAGTCCTGCTTCTCGGGTTGGGCCGATGCGGGTGTGGTCGCTTCCGGGGTCTTTGGCGTCTGAGCCATGACGGCGGTTTCATCCGTTGCTACGGGCGTTGGGTCCTCGGTCGCATCCGTCGTCGAGGCCACGGTCGATGGTTGATTTGCGTCTACAGCGGCGGGCGGTGGAGGCGTTTGCGGGGTCTCTAGCGCAGCGCTCGTCTGTTCGGTCTCTGTCGGATCGGTCGACGCTGCTTGGGATTCCGCCACGGCCGGTTCTTGGGGCCGCTCTTTATGTCCCCAGAGCACATACGAGAGCGCCAAAACGAATCCCAGCCCGAGCCCCAGAGTGATGGCGAGGATTTCTTTCGTCCGTTGGCGCTTGGGAACCTGTCCGGATTCGATTAACTGCTGGGCGGCAGCAAAATCCGCCTGAGGTAGGTCCTCCTCGGTGAGGCGGATTGGCGGAATGGCGTCCTCGGCCTCGCGGTTTGCGACGCTTTGCACGACCAAGCCGAGAGCCTTGGCTGGCTGCCGCTTGGTTGGATGTAGGGCTTCGTGCGCGGGCGCTGGCTCAGGCGCGGGAGAAGAGGGTTCGGCTGATGATCGAGTGGGTGAGTGCGCGTCGCCGCTCGCAGGCTCCTGGGGGGCATCCGTTGCGTTGAAGTGGCTTCGGTCATGGGGCTGGGATTCGGCCGAGGTGGGTTCGGTCTCTGTTTCCTTGCGCTCGACGCCAACCTCGGGTGCCGGTTCTTCCAGAAGAGGGGCTTGCTCCTCTTGGGTATAGCCGACGGATGCCATAAAGCGCTGGACGGCCTCTTCGGTCAAGGGCACGCGCTCATCCGAGTCGACAGCGAAGAGCAGGTGCGAGGCCTCTGATTGGACGAAGTCGTCGATCGCCTTGCCGGTGACGATCTTTTCCCCCATGCCATACGAGAGTACGAGCGCGGTCTCGCAGATCAGGTTGATGATACGCGGGATGCCCTTGCTGTAATGAAAGGCGGCATGGCAGGCGTCCGGGGTGAATATCTCCTTGCTGCCGCCGACGACGCGAAGTCTGTGCCGGATGTAGTGAAAGGTCTCTTCGGATGAGAGGCGTCCGAGATGATAGGACGCCGAAACACGCTGAATGAACTGCTCCAACTCGGGTTTTCTGAGCTGTTGTCTGAGCTGCGGCTGGCCGAGAAGTAGGAGTTGTAGGACCAGATCCTTGTCGGCGTTGATGTTGGATAGAAGGCGGATCTCTTCGAGCCTTTCGAGACCGAGGTTCTGCGCCTCGTCGATGATGAGCAGGGTCTTCTTGCCCTTTGAGTATTGTTTTAGCAGGAAGTCGACGAAGGCTTGATGTTGATCGAGTTTTTTACCGCTCGGCGCATCGAGCTCGAATGCGGCGCAGACCCAGTCCATGATCTGTCCGAGCGATTGATGGGTGTTCGATATGAGCCCGACGGTCAGCTCGTCATCGAGCTGACCGAGCAAATAACGCATCAGGGTCGTCTTGCCGGAGCCGACTTCGCCGGTCAGTACGGTGAATCCGGATTGGTTATAGAGCCCGTATTCGACGAGCGTCAACGCCTCTTGATGGATCTTGCTGAGATAGAAGAAACTGGGGTCCGGGAGGAGCGAAAATGGTTTTTCGTCGAGTCCAAAAAAAGATTCGTACATCTTCGAATTCCCAGGGGTGATTGACGTCCATAGAGGCATGGTGCCTGATCTACGCGAAGATCGGCCCGGCTAAGTCGAGGCCGCAGTTTAACAAACTCGGTCTGTGTTGTTTGGTCGGTCAATGGGTGTTTGTTCGGTGTTTCCGCCCTTGATTGACTGCTTGTCTTGAGTTGCCGTTGCAGATGCGCTTGCATGTCCGTTAGGGGGAGTTATGAAAAGCAGTGTTACCAGCGATTTTTACGCTCTTCCAGGTTTAGGAGCCGGCCCTGGGTTTCGCGCGCGATGCGTGCGACCTCTTGGCGCTGTCGCGCCGAGTTTGGGTTTCGCATTCCTGTGTGTCCTGAGTTCCCATCTCGCGGTCTGCAAGGCGGCCGACGCGGTGGAACAGGATGGCGGCCGGGGAGAGGTGGCGGTCTCCGTCGATCAGTCTGCGGTCGGCGCGCAGACGACATCGGAGGCGGCTTCGGTACAGCCGGAGAAACCTGTCGCCCGCGAGGTGCCCAAGCCGCCCGAAGGTCCCGTTCCGTCGCGCTCGAGCATCAGGGCGACCATGGATCGCTATGCCGCGCGCTATCGGCTGGATCCGTTGTTGCTGAACGCGCTCGTCGCTGTCGAGTCGGCCTATGATCCCCATGCCGTGTCGTTGGCTGGTGCCATTGGGCTGATGCAGGTGATGCCTGAAACGGCCGGCGATTATGGTGTAACCTCGCCGGATGCGCTCTTCGACGTCGAGACCAATCTGGACGTTGGGATACGCCATCTGAAGCGTCTGATCGAAAAATACGGCAGCTTGGGTCATGCGGTCATGGCCTACAACGCGGGTGAGGGCGCCATGGATCAAGGGGGTGGAGTCGTCGCGTTTCCTGAGACCCAGGCCTACACCCGTCAGGTGTTGACGCGGTATCTAAGGACGAAGGGCGTCTCCCTCTATTCCAAACGGGCGGAGACGCTGCTCGGAATGCCTCTGGAGACTGTTCTTGCTATGGTGGGTCCGGGTGCGCCGACACCGTCGGCGACGATTGGGTTTGCGCCGAGGGGCCCTGGAGTCGGTGGGGATTACGTTTGGCCGGGGCCGCTGGAGTCGTCTGGCACCAAGTCGCCGAGCTACAAGATGCCGACGCGTCTGATGAGCCGGCTGAACGCGCCGAACAACTCGCTGCTCAAGAGCCATCTGGAGGAGCTGACACAGCGCAGAACCGGCTTGTCGAAGCAGAAGCCCCAGAAGCCTCAGGTGAAAAGCCTCCCAGCGGAGACCTTCGTTTATCCCTCAATGGGGCGCTGATTTCGGGGCTGTCGGTTAGGCCTGGACTTCGAGTGTCGGGGAGGGGCGCTGGAGGAAATTGCCCTGCACGTAATCGACCCCGGCCGTCCAGAGTACGGTGAGGGCGCGGGCATCCTCGACCCCGGTAACGATACTCTTAACGTTGAATTCCTTGGCCAGGGTTGCGAGCTGCAGGAGTCGCTGCTGCTTGTCGGCGTCGTCGGCGAGTCCCTGAGCGAAGCTCGGTTTCAACAGGACGAAATCGAGCGAGAGCCCCTGCAGGATCAGTTCCGGCCGTTCGCTGACCCCGAATCGGTTGATCGCTACGCGGCATTTGATCTTCTTCAGTGTCTCGACCAATTTGCTGAGGCTGGCCAGGTTGCCGACCACCAGCTCCTCCTGGAACTGGAAGGTGAGCCAATTGCCTCGGACGTCGAATTCGCGCAGACAGTCGCAGATCCATAGGACGATGCTCGGGTTCCTGAAGGTATCCTCGGAGAGATTGACGAACAGGCTGAGATTATGTCCGGCCTTGCGCTGCTCGCCGATGACCCGGATCGACGAGCGGATCGTCCACTTGTCGACCTCCTCGATCAGTCCACTGCGGATGGCGGGGCCGATGAAATCCTTGGCCTCGAGCAGGTTCTCTTCTTCGTCCAGCAGCCGTACCAGAACACTGTAGTTCTCCTGGTTGTCGCCCATCAGGCTGATGATCGGCTGATAGACCAACTTGAGCTGATCGTTGTGCAGCGCGTATTCGATCTTGCGCGCGATGTTGACGTCGCCGTCTTCGTCCTCGACCTCTTGCTTGACCCGCGCGGCGAGCGAGGTCGGCGGCTGCTGTCCGGGCACATGATTCCGCTCGCTGAAGTCGTGACCGATGCAGAGTCGATGTGCGGCGTTGACGATGTCCTCGGCCGCCGCCGCTCGGTCGCTCACGAGGAAGTAGCCGATCTCGCAATCTGCGGCGGTGTCGTTCGTCGCGCGGCGCTGGCCGGGCAGGCGCGCCTGGCTGGTGATGCGTTCTGCCAAGGACTTGGCCTCGAATGCCCCCAGATCATCCACGATCAGTCCGAAACCGTCGTCTCCGAGTCGCGCAAGGAATCCCGTTCCAGCGATGATCTCTACGAGCGTCTTGGCGAACTCCTCGAAGAGTTCGAGCGCATGGGTGAGTCCAAGATCTCGGAGGAGATCGGCGCTGTTCTTGATACGGATATAGAAAATGGCGAAGTCTCTGTCGACGAGACGTTCGTTGCCAATGTGTGCCTCGATCTCGGCAAGGAAGCTGATGAGGCCGATCTCGTTGCCGGTTCCCTGGGCCTGATTGCTGGCATTGGGGGCGGGCGAGGAGGCGTTTGTTTGGAGGATCAGACGCAGGCAGGGTTCGTCCTCGAACTCGGAGGGTGCCGCGAGCAGGTGGGCGCCGAACGGGCTGCCATCGGTTCGGCGACAAACCAGATCGAACTCGATCGGAGTCGATGTGATTTGGGACGTGTTCACACGCAGGATGTCTCGAACCCGTTTCTGCGCGGCGGGTTCGACCAAGTCTAGGAAGGGCGTCGCCAGCACATCATCCTTGGTCTCGAAACCAAAGAGGCCCAGGTAGGCCGGATTGGTTTCCACATGCAGACCGTCTTGGATGAAGGCGACCCCGGCGCTCGTGACTTCGATGATTTCGAGCGAGCGTTGTTCGCAGTCCTTCAGTCGTCCGCTCAGGGTGTCCGCCTCGCGTCGCCGGAATAGATCGGAGCGTTCGCGGGCGACCGCGAGCTTGAGGCGTTCGCTGTCGCCGCTTTCGACGAGATCGCGCACGCCGGCGCGGCGTGCCTTGATCGTGAGACCCGCGTCGGTGTCGCCATCGGTGACAAGAATCAGTGGAACGTCCGCGCTCAGCTTGCGGTAGGCCGTCAGCACGGCGTCGAGATCGAGGTCGCGGTCGCTGGCGAAACAGATGATGATGTCGCAGCCACGCTGCGTGAGTGTCTCGGCGAGTCGGTCTGCATTCGGGACGCTGACGCTTTTCGACGCCAAACCCTCTTCGCGCAGTCCTCCTAAAAGTCTTTCGGACTCACTGGTTTCTGTGGTGATCAGAAGCAGGTTCGCTGTTTGAGTGTGCAGTGACATGCTGTGGGTTTCTGGGCTGGGCGATGGAGGTCTCGAATCTCGTATGCGTTCTAGGATGCGACGACTCGACTCGAAAGGCAACGCGTTTGGGTATTTCCTCAATTAGTGCGTGTTTTTCAATCGGTGTCGGCGTTCAGTCGACGGGCGTCTTCGAGCCCTCTCCGGGGATCTCCCGGACCAGGCGCGGAACCAAATATCCGGGCAGACGTTGACGAAGACAATCCATGAGTCGTTTCGCTTCGTCGTCCGCAACCGAAAAATGTGCGGCCCCTTCCACGCGATCCAGTTGGTGGACGTAATAGGGGAGGACCCCGTTTTCAAACAGTCGTTCGCTCAGACGCTCCAAGACCTCCGGGTCGTCGTTGATGTCCTTCAAGAGGACGCTTTGGTTCAGCAGCGTTACACCCGCCGCCCGAGTCAATCGCCGCAGCGCTCGTCCGGTTTGGATGCCTAGTTCATGGGGGTGGTTGGCGTGGATGACCATGATCGTTTGCAGACCCAGCGCCGTCAGCATCCTGCAGAGTTCATCGGTGATGCGTTCCGGCAGCACGATCGGGAGTCGGGTATGGATCCGCAGCCGACGTAGGTGCGGGATGGCGTCCAGCGCCGACAGAAGCTGCCGCAGCTGTGCGTCATCGAGCATGAGCGGATCGCCGCCACTGAGAATGACCTCGCTCAGAGAGTCGTCCTCGGCAATCTGCGCGATGGCTGCCTGGTGGCCTGTCCCGCGCGCGGGCAGCGAGGCGTAGGGAAAATGGCGACGGAAACAGTAACGGCAATGGATGGCGCAGGCGCCGGTCGTCATGAGCAGCGCCCGCCCACGGTACTTCTGGAGTAGGCCGTTTCCCCGGTCCGCTGCACTGTCCCCGACCGGATCGGCAACGAAGCCCTCGACCCTGTCGCGCTCGATTCGCAGTGGTAGCACCTGGCGCAGCAAGGGATCCATCGGGTCGCCATGCCGCATCAGCGCGGCGAAGCCTCGTGGTACCAGGAGCCGGAAGCCGTCCGGGTTTGGATCCAGGTCCGCAATCTCATGCCTCTCCAGCCCGAGACTGTCCAGCAGCCCGTCGAGCTTGGTGAAAGAATTGGTCAGCGCCGACCGCCAGGTCTCGCTCTGACAAGTCACCATGGTTTGGGATAACATTCTCCGGTTTAGCTTCACAGACACTGAGGATGACATGGCTTTCTATAGCACCAATGAATTCAAGGGCGGACTCAAGATCATGTTGGACGGGGATCCGTACACCATCGTTGAGAACGAGTTCGTCAAGCCCGGCAAGGGACAGGCATTCAACCGCGTGCGTGTACGCAATCTGAAGACCGGTCGCACGGTCGAAAAGACCTTCAAGTCGGGCGATACCGTCGAGGCGGCGGATGTCCATGATACGGAGATGCAGTATCTCTACAACGACGGCGAAGAATGGCACTTCATGCATCAGGAGACCTTCGAGCAGATGACCGCCAACGCGCCCGCCGTCGGCGAGGCCGCCAAGTGGATCAAAGATAACGACATCTGCAAGGTCACCCTCTGGAACGGCGCTCCGCTCTCCGTCGAGCCGCCTAACTTCGTGGTACTCGAGATCACCGAGACGGATCCGGGCCTCAAAGGCGATACCTCCGGTGGCGGCGGCAAGCCGGCAACCCTCGAAACTGGTGCCGTGGTTCGCGTTCCGCTGTTCGTGCAGACCGGCGAGCTCATCAAGGTCGACACCCGCACCGGTGAGTACGTGTCGCGCGCCAAGGACGCATGACGACGGCCTCGAACGGGGTCGGACATCTGACCGAATTTCCAGATCCTTCCAGCGAGTTCGAGGGCGCCGACTGGCGGCCGAGCGCATCGCTGGAGCGGATTCGGGCGCGGGCCGACCTGCTTGGTCGGGCTCGCGCCTTCTTCGCCGCCGCTGGCGTGATGGAGGTCGAGACACCCATCCTCTCGCGCGCTGCGGTGACGGATCCGGCGCTCGCCAGCCTACGAACCTCGATCGAGGGGCCGGGCGGTGATCGGGCGCTCTATCTGAACACCTCTCCCGAGTTTGCGATGAAGCGTCTGGTCGCTGCAGGCTCGGGACCCATCTACCAGATCTGCAAGGTCTTCCGCGACGCTGAGCGTGGACGCCGTCATCACCCCGAGTTCACCCTGCTGGAATGGTATCGGCCGGGCTGGGACCACCAGCGTCTCATGAACGAGGTCGCGGACCTGGTGCGCGCAATCCTGGGGCGTCCCGACATGCCCGACGAGCGGATCCGCTACCGGGATCTCTTTATGCGGCAACTGGACCTGGATCCCTGGTCGGCGAGTATCGAGAGTCTGCGCTGCGCGGCGGCCGACGCCGGGATGGTGGATGCGGGCCATTTGGAACTCGATCGCGATGGATGGCTCGACCTGCTGCTGACCCATCGGCTTGAATCCGGACTCGGTCGTGGCGGCATGACCTTCCTTCACGACTATCCGCCCTCGCAGGCGGCACTGGCCCGCGTTCGACCGGGTCCCTTTCCGGCCGGCGAGCGATTCGAGCTCTATATCGAGGGCATCGAGCTGGCCAACGGGTTTCACGAGCTGACCGATGCCGACGAGCAGCGTCGACGCTTCATGGACGATCTCGTGGTCCGACGCGATCTGGGCCTGCCCGAGCCGCCGGTCGACGACGCCTTCCTCGCGGCGCTCGCGTCCGGAATGCCAGACTGCTCCGGTGTGGCTCTGGGCCTCGATCGATTGCTGATGATCGCGGCCGAGGCCGATCATATCGATCAGGTGCTCACCTTTCCCGTGGAGCGGGCCTGATGGCACCTGGAGCCGGTCTGACAGAGGTGTCGCGGATCAGAATCGGACCTGAGTGCGCCAACTGAGCGTCGTGCCCCCGTCGGCTGGAACCTCGACTACCCAAGAGGCCAGGTTGGACGCCTCCTTGGTGTGGGGCTGACTTTCCTTGAGGATGTCCCAATCGCCCGGCAGGGTTTCGATGACCCGGACCTTGGCCGGTGTCGGCTTGGCGTTCTTGAGTTCCATCTCGAAGCTTGCCTCGTAGGCGTAGTTATAGGCCGAGGATCCGGATAGCTTTTTGAAGGCGGTCTGTTTGCGGCGTGCGGTGACATCGAAGCTCTCGCCCAGCTTGAGCGCTACGGTCTCGTTCTTCGGGGTGTGGTCGATCCCGTCCTCGCCAATGAATTGGGCATGTCCCTGGCTGTCCTTGGTGTAGACCCGAATCACCCCCTTGGGCAGCGGAATCCCGAGCGAGCCATCGCGGTTGACGAATTTGAGCAAGGACTCCACCGCGAGTTTGCTCCAGCCGTCTCCAGTCTTGGACTGATAGGCATAGGGCTGGCCGCGAACGACCAGCTCCTTGGTCACGGGTATTTGGCTGGCGCTGAGCAGCGCGACCTGCTTGGTCTGTTGATTCAGAATGTCGGTCTGTCGGGGCAGGGTGTAGAGGTGATATTCGGCGAGCGCCTCTTCCTCGGGCATGGGCGCCGCCGCTGCCATGGCCATCTTGCTGCGCATCAACGGCATCGGATGTTCGTTGCTGACCTGATTGACCTCGCCGGCCACCAGCTGGATTTGCGCCTGGCGGAGGGCGATACCGCTGGCGTTGGTGAGCGTGACCCAACCGCTCAAATCCATGGTGCGCTCGTCCTGACTCAGATCGGCGACATAGTCCGCCTTCCAGGACAGACCCGAGGTCAGATAGGAGAGCTGCAGATCGCGCTCGCCCGCCTCGGAGGCCCTCAGGTGCAGCACCAGCGTCGGCTCGTCGCGTAGATCGTCCGGGACATCGGGAAAGGCGAGATGTCCAACGACCTGCGTCTCGATGCGGTCGGCATAGCGCAGCACGGGACCATCATTGACTGCGAGCAGGGTGGCCGACTCGGTGGTGCGTTCGCCCGCGTCGTTGGTACGCACGACCTCGACCTTCCGTCCGACATATTTTTTCAGCAAGCTCTGGGGTGTGAGCAGGTCGTAGTCGAAGTTCTGTTCCAGCAGGGTCAGGCCCACGTCCTCCGAGACCGAGGTCAGTAGAGCAGTCTCGGGGCGAATGTGTGCGGAGACCTGGCGCCAGGCGAGCCGGTTCTCGCCGTGCTCCAGCGTGACCTGGCGCTGATCCTTGATCAGTGCGAGATCCTGGTTGTAGATGGTGACGGCCAGCCCCTGCTGGGCCGAGTCCTCGACACGGCGTTCCTGATCCATTGCGATTCCTGTGGAGCTGAAGAGGCCGAGGGCCAAGGCCGCGAGCGACACTGCTGCATGTAACCTATAGCGTGGTTGGGCGGGAGAGAAGGCTGGGCGTTTGCGGTTCATCATGTCCTCATTGATCTGTGGTAGGGGGCGGGCATGCGAAAGATCTTCGACGCGCATTTCCATATCATCGATCCGAATTTTCCGCTGTGGGCCAATGCGGGATTTGTACCCGAGCCTTTCGGAGTCGGCGACTATTTGGATCGCGCCGCGTCTCTGGGTGTGGTTGGTGGAGCGGTCGTGTCCGGTTCGTTTCAACGGTTCGATCAGGGCTATCTGCTTGCGGCGCTGGAACGGCTCGGTCCGGGGTTTGTTGGCGTTACTCAGCTTCCGGCGACTGTCTCCGAGCGGGCGATCAAGCGCCTCGATGCACGGGGCATTCGGGGTCTGCGTTTCAACCTGAGACGCGGCGGGTCGATGTCCCTGCGGACGGTCGAGTCGCTGGCAGCGCGTGTCCATGATCTGGTCGGATGGCATAGCGAAGTCTATGCGGATACGGGTGACCTGTCCGATCTGGAGCCGCTTTTGCGACGTCTTTCCGTCGTGAGTATCGATCATCTGGGGCTGTCCAAGCGAGGGCTGCCGCGTCTTCTGCGTCTCGTCGAGCAGGGCGTTCGGGTCAAGGCGAGCGGCTTTGGCCGGGTTGATTTCGATGTTGGAGACGCCTTGCTCGCGATCCACAGGAGCAATCCGAGGGCGCTCATGTTCGGGACCGACCTTCCCTCGACGCGGGCACCGCGTCCCTTCTTGAACGCGGATCTGTCACTGGTGATCGACGTGCTCGGCGAGGAGGGGGCCAGGTTGGTCCTGTGGGAGAACGCCTCGGATTTCTATTCAAAAGAACGGGGTTCGCCTGGTCAAGCGACCATACGGCGATAGCTGTGCCAGGTTGCATAGCCGAGCAGCGGGAAGAGGGCGACCATGCCGATGAATCCGGTGAGGATGCCGGTTCCACTTAGTGTGACGATGCTCGCCGCCCAAACCAGCATGCCCGGCCAGTTGATGGCGAAGGCGCGTAGGCTGGTGTTGATGGCGGTTATCGGATCGACGTCCCGGTCCAGGATCATGGGGATGGCGAGGGCGCTGGTGGCGAAGACGGTGATGGCGAGAAGGAGTCCGATACCGAGGAAGAATCCGGCGATCAAGGGGTCGAAATGACCCGAAAACATGCCCAGATAGCTGTCGATGCTGGGCGACAGTGCGTCGAACTGGATCGCGAACAGCAGAGCGGAAAGCCTGATCCAGGCGGCGGTGATCAGACCCAGAAAGAGCACGAAGAGACTCAGATTGGTGCGTCTGAGCCAGAGCAGATTCAGGCTGTCGCGAATGCTCACGGATTGTCCTGACTCCTGCTGGCGTGCGGCCACGTAGAGTCCGGCCGCCAGAAAGGGGCCGAGCAACATGAGTCCGGTGAGGAAGGCGAGGGCAAACCAGGGCATGGACCAGGTGAGCCCGATCGAACCCCAGCAGGCGAGGGCGAAGAGCGTGCCGTAGAGCAGGCTGTGTCCCGGTGCTTGGGCGAAGGTGGCGACTCCCTGTTTGAGCCAGTCGAGCGGCTCGTCGATCTCGATGTGATGCACGGAGGGGGCGCCGTCGAGCAGTGGACGTGACGAGCGGACTGTCTGTGATCTCATAGCCTCATCTCCAGTGGGTTAGCGGAGTCTTGGGCCGGGGTAGTGCCGGTCCGAGAGCGCCCCGTCGGCGTCATTCTCTGCGTCGATGGAGCGCGTTGAAGTGCCGATACGACTGGCGATGCATATGACCCATGGGATAGGGCAAGCTCTCGGAAGTTCAATCGCGCAGGGAGGGCGGCCGTCGTGGATTCTGCTCGATCCGCCCCAAGCTGATGGACCGAGCCCTTCATGCAGCGATTGTCCGCAACGGGCCAATTGGAACCCCCATTTTCTCGTCCTTTGCGGGTTCGACTGCGCCTAATCTTTAGGATCATGCCAAGAGGACAGAACCATGAGCGACGAACAAACCTGTGTCGATTTTCCGGGCGAAGAGATTGATGTTCGCTGGGACAGTCGGCTCTGCATCCATGTCGGCGAGTGCGGCAAGGCGAAGGGCGATCTCTTCGTCGGCGGGCGCGAGCCTTGGTGCCTCCCGGACGCCGTGACCAAGGCGGAGGTGCGCGAGGTGGTCGAGCGATGTCCGAGCGGTGCGCTCACCTATCGAGACAAGTCTGGCGAACCCGAATCCCCGCCGACCGAGAACCGGCTGATGATCGCCAGCGATGGTCCCTACTATCTGACGGGCGACATCCAGATCGAGAACGCGCCCGATGACATGCCCGGTGTGCGCACGCGCGCGGCCATCTGTCGCTGCGGGGCCTCCAAGAACAAACCCTTCTGCGACGGCAGTCACGAGGGCGCCGGTTTCAGGGACGGCGGCGCGGTCGGCGACCGTGGTCGCGGATTGCAGTCGACCGGAGGTCCGGTGGTGGTGCGCTCCATCAAGGATGGCCCGGTGCAGGTCGAGGGCAAGCTGACGATCCAGGCGGGCTCTGGGCGCGTCGCCTGGCAGGGCGAGAATGTCTTTCTGTGTCGCTGCGGGGCCTCCAAGAACAAGCCCTTTTGCGATGGGAGCCACGCCGCCGCCGGATTTAAGAGCGACTGACCCCGAACTGGGGCGTGCCGGCATGGCGGCCTGATGCGATCGGCGGGAGGCGCGCGCAGGCTGTACCATTGGATTGCCTTTCCGTCTATCGCACCAGGAGAGCTCATGTATGTGACCGCTTTTCTCTTCGGCCTGGCGTTCTATCTCGTCTATAAGGTCTTCATCCGCGCCTTCTACACCGTCAAACCGGACGAACGCGCCATCATCACCTCCTTCGGTCGCGCCCAGCGACTCGGTAAGGTCATGGTCCAGGACGATTCGCTGAACGCGGAGGAGCAGGAGCGCTACCGCTTTCCGCGTCTGCGTACCATCAGTCCCGGCGGGCCCTATTTCAAATGGCCTTGGCAAGAGGTCCATAAGGTCCGTGTCGTCACCCAGGCGATCGATCTGACCTGGGATCCGACCAAGACACAGATGACCGTCGAGGCCGTGACCAAGGACAACCTCACCACCGGCGTGGGCGGCCAGATCCGCTTCCGGGTCTCCGAGAAAAATCTCTATGCCTATTTTTTTGGCGTGGACAGTCCGCTTGAGCACGTCATGGGCTATTTCATCTCGGTGCTGCGCGAGCGTATCGCCAACTTCGTCGACCCCAAGGGGGCGAGCCTGGTTGCCGATCCGGAGACCTCGGATGCCGGCAGCGCGCCCGAGTTGTCCGAGGGCGTTTCAATCAACGACCTGCGCAAGAATCTGCCGCTACTGAACGATTACATGGAACAGCAATGCCGCTCGACCTGGGCACGCTATGGGATCGAGCTGGACGCGGCGCTCATCACCCAGATCGACCCGCCGCCCGAGGTGGATCGGGCGCTTTCGGCCATCAATACCACCCGCAATCAGGTCGCGGCCGACATCAGTACCGCGCGCGCCGATGCCGAACAGCAGATCACCATGAGCACGCGCGCCGTGGAGATCGCACGCAACAACGCCCAGGCCGAGGTGGCACCGCTCAAGGAGCTGGCCGAAACCCTGCTGCGGATCAAGACCAGTGGCGGGCCGGATGCCCTGAGGGGCTATGTGCGCAATTTGCGCGTGCCGTTGCTCGGCAAGGCCGCTCGCATCATTCAAACCACATCGGCGTTCCGCTGATTCCAGCACCCGGAGGTCGTCATGTTTCTCGATCTGGATAGCTCGATCGGTGTGGTCATCGCCTTCGTGCTCGGCGTCGTCTACATCCCAGTGTTGCTCGCCATTGCCCGAATCCTGGGTCTGTACGCGGTCGTTGTCGAACGCCAGGCACAGGTCTTCACCCTGTTCGGCAAGGTCATCGGTACCCTGGACGAACCGGGGCTGCGTTTTCCGCTGGCCCATTTCGGGGTCAAGGCGCTACTGGTACCCTTCTTCGGCAAGCTGTATCGCGTTCCGACCACGCTGCGTCAGCATTATCTGCGCGACCAGATGGTCAACTCGGAGGAGGGCACGCCCATGGGTGTGGGCATTTGGTACGAGATGCAGGTCAGCGATCCGGTCTCCTATCTGTTCCGCAACGCCAATCCCGAGTCCTCGCTTCAGGCCAATGTGGCCAGCTCCACCATCTCGACCCTGAGCAACCTGGAGATGGACAAGATGCTGGAGGATCGCCATCAGCTCAGCCGCCGGGTGCGGGTGACGGTCTCGCCACTGTCCGAGCAATGGGGTTACAAGCTCGGTTCGGTCTATATCCGCAAGGTCGCCTTCACCGATCGCCAGATGGTCGATAACATCACCGAAAAGGTGGTCAAGCGTCTGGTGCAGGTGACCAGCGCCATGAAGCAGGACGGCGAGAACCGGGTCGGCCTCATCAAGAGTCAGACCGCTTTCAAGGTCTCCCAGAAGATGGCCGAGGCTGCTGCGGCGCGTCCAGCGATCGTCGGCGATGCGCTGAACGCCATCGCCCAGAAGGATTCGGAGGTGCTGGATGCCGTGATGGAGGTGATGGAGACCGAGCAGCTCATCCAGTCCGGCGCGGCAGTCGAGGTGTTGCCGAGCGGTTCGGAAATCCTGGTTCAGGTCGGCCCATAGGGTCGATGTGTCGCTTCGGTCGGGTGGGTTCGGTGTCCACCCGACCTCTGTTTCAGAGTCTTGCCTTGCCTCAGATTTGTTTCGATTTCGATGGAACCCTGGTCTACAGCTTCGATGCCGCCTTCAATGCGTTGCAGTCGGTCGGTCCCGCCTTCGGCTGCGGTGACCTGACTCGGGAACAGCTCCAGGATATGCGCGGGATGCATGTCCGCGACGTGATCCGCATCCTCGGCGTGCCCCTGTATCGCGTACCCCAGCTCGCCAGACGCATGCGTGCCGCCATGCGTGCCGAGCTGATGGAGACGCCTCCGGTCGAGGGCGTGCCCGAGCTCCTCCTCGAACTCGATCGACGCGGCTACCGGCTCGGTCTGCTGTCCTCCAACGCCGAATCCAGTCTGCGCGACTATGTCGCCCGTTATGGTCTGAACCAGTTCGACGTCGTCATCGGCGGCACCGGGCTCTTCAGCAAGGCGCGGGCCTTGCGTGGTCTGATCCGGCGCGAGGGCATTCGGGCCGCCGATCTGATCTATGTCGGCGATGAGCTGCGCGACCTGGATGCCGCGCGCGATGTCGGCGCCGGATTCGCTGCCGTATCATGGGGTTACACCGCGCCAGAGGGACTCGCCTCGGCAGGCCCCGATTGTCTGCTGGAGCGTCCGGGCGACCTGCTCGAACACCTCGTCCGAATCTGGCCAAGCCCTCACGATTAACAAGATTTAACGGACATAGACCGCCGAATCTGGAACTGTATTCCCAACCGACGGCCGAAGGCGTCGAGTTCGACATCGACAATAGATGAGCGTCTTCCGCTTCCAGATGCCCGCCTCCAGCAAGGCCGGAGGCAGTGCCGCCGCAAGGTTGGCGGCCGGTTGCTGGAGGCCGATCGCTCTTTTGGTACAACGGAGATCGACTTGACCTTGGACGAGACACAGACGACGCAGCCGAATCCCTCGCTGCGGAAACAGACCGGGGCGAGCGGGCTGGCTGAAACCTTTTCCGCGCTACGCGAACAGATCGGGCGCAACATCCTGGGCCAGCGCGCGCTCATCGATCGACTGCTGATCGCGCTGCTGGCCGACGGGCACCTCCTGGTGGAAGGCGCGCCCGGTCTGGCCAAGACGACCGCCGTCAAACAGTTGGCGCTGGGGCTGGAGGGCGACTTTCACCGTATCCAGTTCACCCCCGACCTGCTGCCGGCCGACCTGACCGGGACCGAGATCTATCGTCCCAACGACGGCAGCTTCCGCTTCGATCGCGGGCCCATCTTCCACAACCTGCTGCTGGCCGACGAGGTCAACCGGGCGCCGGCCAAGGTGCAGTCGGCCTTGCTGGAGGCGATGGGCGAGCGTCAGGTCACGGTGGGGCGCGAGACCTATGCCTTGCCGCCGCTGTTCCTGGTGATGGCGACCCAGAACCCGATCGAGCAGGAGGGAACCTATCCCTTGCCCGAGGCGCAGCTCGACCGGTTCTTGCTGCACGTACGGGTCGATTATCCCGATCTCGCGACCGAGCGTGCCATCCTGCGCTTGACCCGGGACGAGGCGCGTGGCGAGCCACCCGAAACCTCCCGGGTCGAGGTCTCGCAGTCCGACGTCTTCGCGGCGCGCCAGGCCATTCTGGGGCTCTACATGGCCCCGGAGGTCGAGGACTATCTGGTCCATCTGGTGATGGCGACCCGCAATCCGGGGGCCTATGCACAGGATCTCGACGGTTGGCTGCGTTTCGGTGCCAGCCCGCGCGCCACCATCGCGCTCGATCGCTGCTCGCGAGCGTTGGCCTGGCTGAGCGGGCGCGACTATGTATCACCCGAGGACGTTCAGACGCTGGCGCCCGATGTGCTGCGTCACCGCGTACTGCTGTCCTATGAGGCGGAGGCGGCCGGTCACAGCCCGGATGCCTTCATCGCCGCGCTCCTGGCGCGGGTGCCTGCTCCTTGATCGATCGCGTCGCATGAGTCCCTTCAGCAGCAATCGTTCCGGTGGCGACGCTCCGCCGCGCGGAATTCGTATCGGGCTCCAGGAGCTGATCGCGCTGCGCGGTCAGGCCCGGCGTCTGGATCTGGCTCCGCGCGGCCGGGTGCTCGCGACCCGTAGCGGCGGCCATCTCTCGCGCTTTCGCGGACGGGGGATGGAGTTCGACGAGTCGCGTCGCTATCAGCCCGGAGACGATCCGCGCAACATGGACTGGCGCGTGACGGCACGCGCCGGCGTCCCTCATGTGAAGCTCTTTCGCGAGGAGCGCGAGCGGCCCGTGTGGTTGCTGATCGACCAGGGATCCAGCATGCGTTTCGGGACCCGTGTCGCCTTCAAGTCGGTGATCGCCGCCCAGGTTGCCGCATTGCTCGGATGGGCCGCCTCAGACCGCGGCGACCGGGTCGGTGGTCTGGTCTTCGACGAATCGAGCCATCTGGAGCGCCGTCCGGCCGCGCGTGGTACCGCGCTGCTGCCGCTGCTCGACCGTCTCGCCGCAGCGCCCCGCGTTGCGAATGGCATCGAGAGTGGCGGCGGCCATGCCTCGATCGAATCGGCCGCCGAGCACTTGGTGCGACTGGTGCGTCCAGGCAGCCTGGTGGTCGTCGTCAGCGATTTTGCCGAGCTCTCGGCCGAGCGTGGCGGCTGGGCATCCCAGATTACGTCTGGGAGCGAGCTCATCCTGGTCCAGGTCCAGGATCTGATCGAGTCGAGCGTGCCGCCTCCCGGCCGCTATCCGGTGTGGACCGAGCAGGAGCGGGGCATTCTGGACCTGACCAGCGCTGCCGCGCGACGCGCCTATGAGGATTATTTCGCCCAGCAGCGCGACCGTCTGGAGCAGCTGGCGCGACGTGAGCGGGCCCATCTGGTCTCGCTCACGACCGAGGATGCGGTCGGTCCGGCATTGGCGCTGGCGTTGGGGGGCGGTCGAGTGGCTGGGTCCACGGGAGGGCGCAGATGAATGCCGATCCATTGGCCGGTCTGAGCGACTGGCATCTGCCCGATCCAGTGAGCTGGTGGCCGCCTGCGCCCGGTTGGTGGGCCTTGCTCGTCCTGCTGCTCGCGGTGCTTGCGGTTGCCTCGATCGGGTTGAGGCATTGGCGGCGACGTCGCGCCATGCCGCGCGCGGCCTTGGCGCAACTGGTCGAGCTGCGCACGAGCCTGGAGCGTGACGGCGATGAGCGTCGTTTCGTCGCCGAGCTATCGCGTCTGCTCCGGCGTGTGGCGCTGGCGCGTTTTCCGCGCGAGCGGGTCGCCGGACTCAGTGGGCGCGACTGGCTGGGTTTTCTCGACGCCACGGGCGGCGAGGGCGGGTTCAGCGATGGACCGGGGCGTGCCCTGCTCAAGGTCTCGTTTCGCGGCCGGTGCTTGGAGAAGACCGATTCGGATGGTCTGATCCAGCTCGCCGAGCGCTGGATTCGCGCCAACGCGGAGGCTGCATCATGATTCAACTGGACTGGCCCTGGGTGCTTGCCACGCTGCCGCTGCCCCTGCTGGCTCGATTTCTGCCGCGTGCGTCCGAGGAGGCGGGCGCCGCATTGCGTCTGCCTTTCTACCGTCGTCTCGCCCTGGAAACCACGTCTCGACCTGGCCGGATTTCGCGCTGGCGGGTCGGTGTTGCACTGCTGGCCTGGGGCTTGCTGGTGCTGGCGGCGGCGCGGCCACAATGGGTCGGCGATCCGATCGGACTGCCGATCGCCGGGCGCGACCTGATGCTGGCGGTCGATATCTCGGGCAGCATGGAACAGGATGACTACGAGCTGAACGGACACGCCGTTTCGCGACTGGCGGCGGTCCAGGCGGTGGCCTCGCGTTTCATCGAGCGTCGCGCCGAGGATCGACTCGGGCTCATCCTCTTCGGCTCCCAGGCCTATCTGCAGACGCCCATGACCTTCGACGCTGAGACGGTTGCGACCATGCTGCGCGAGGCCGTGGTCGGATTGGCGGGTCGCGAGACGGCGATCGGGGACGCCATCGCGCTGGCGGTGAAGCGTCTGCGCGACCAGCCCGAGGGCAATCGCGTACTGATCCTGCTCACCGACGGCGAGAATACGGCGGGCGCGCTCGACCCGATCGCGGCGGCGAAGCTGGCCGCCCAGGCCGGGGTGCGCATCTACACCATCGGCATCGGTGGTGGCGATGTCGGTATCCGCACGCCTTTCGGCATGCGCCTGGTGCGACAAGGGTCGGACTTCGATCCGAGCACGCTCAAGGAGATCGCCAAGATCGGCGGTGGCCGCTTCTTCGCCGCGACCAATCGCGAGCAGCTGGAGTCTATCTATGCCGAACTCGATCGGCTCGAACCCAACCAGCGGGACGAGCGGACCTATCGGCCTCAGCGCGCGCTCTTCGTCTGGCCGGCCGCGCTCGCCCTGATGTTGGCGACCGGGCTGGCGCTGAACGCGGCCGTTCGTCGTGTCTGATTTCTAGGGAGGTCATCGATTGACGATGCCCGACATTCATCTATTGAGACCCTTCTGGCTTCTCGCCTTGGTGCCGATCTTGCTGATCGCCGTTGTGGCCTGGCGTCGCCGATCCGGCGACTCGGTCTGGGGCGGACTGGTCGACGCCCATCTGTTGCCACACCTTCTGGTCGGCGAGACGTCGGGGGCGGGACGGCGTCTGCCGCTGCTCCTGTTCACCCTTGCCAGCGCCCTGGTGGTGCTCGCACTCGCCGGTCCGGTCTGGGAGCGATTGCCTCAACCGGTCTTCACGACCGCTGCGCAGCGGATCATCCTGCTGGACCTGTCCCCGACGATGAACGCGGCCGACCTCGCGCCCTCGCGTCTGGCTCGGGCGCGCTTTGAGATCCAGGATCTGCTCAAGGCGAGCAAAGAGGGGCAGGTGGGTCTGATCGCCTTCGGTTCCGAGCCCTTCGTGGTGTCGCCCCTGACCACGGATGCGCGGACCATCGCCGCCCAGGTGCCCCAGTTGAGTACGGACCTGATCCCGGTGCCTGGACCGCGCCGGACCGATCTGGCCCTGAAGCTGGCGGGCGAGATGCTCGATCGCGCCAAGTCGAACGGCGGAACGCTCATCCTGGTGACGGACGACGTGGGGTCGATGGCCGGCGCGCTGGAACAGGCGCACGCTCTGGCGTCCAAGGGACGTCATCTGTCCGTGCTCGCGGTCGGCACCGCCAAGGGCGCGCCGGTGCCGGATCCTCAGGGCGGTTTTCTCAAGGCGTCCGACGGGCGGATCCTTATGGCGCGCCTCGACAGTCAGCGGCTGAAGGAGCTGGCGCGTGCCGGTGCCGGACGCTTCCTGGTTGCCAAGGTTGGCGAGGGGGATACGGCGGCACTCGTCGACTCCACGTCCGCCTTGAACGCGACGGTCGAGAAGACCGATCTGATCGCCGACCGCTGGCGCGAGGAGGGGCCCTGGCTGCTGCTGCTCGTCTTGCCGTTGGCGGCACTGGCCTTCCGTCGCGGTTGGCTGTTGCCGGCGCTGATGCTCGTCTGTTTCCTGCCGCCGCAGCCGAGCTACGCCTTCGGTTGGTCGGATCTCTGGGCGCGCCCGGATCAGCAGGCCGCGCACAGGCTCGATGCGGGCGATGCCGCTGGCGCGGCAGAGCGTTTTTCCGACCCGTCCTGGCGCGCGGCGGCGCACTATCGTGCTGGGCACTACGATCAGTCGCTGGAATCGCTGGCCAATCTGCAAGGCCCCGAGGCGGATTACAATCGAGGCAATGCGCTGGCGCGGCTCGGTCGGCTCGACGAGGCGGTGAAGTCCTACGAGCACGCACTGAAACAGAACCCGGATCACGCCGACGCCAAGCATAATCTCGAGCTGGTCAAGCAGCTCCTGAAACAGCGCCAGGATCAGGATTCGAGTCAGCAGGACTCTCAGCAGAAGCAAGACCAGTCACAGCAGGATCCGTCGCAGAAGGGCGACTCAAAACAGGGTTCCGAATCTGCTGGAGACCAGGGAGGAGAAGACGCGCAAGACCAGTCGCAATCGAATCAGTCCGGCTCGGGCGAGTCTGGCGCGGACCAGAATTCTGGCCAGAACCAGGACAAGGCGCCTGATGGGAGTGATGGCCAATCTGGGAGTCAGGCACAGAACCAGGAGTCATCCAAGGCTTCGGGGCAGACCCCACAAACCTCGAATGCGGGCGAACCGTCCGATCAGTCGTCGCAGGAGTCCGAGGCGGGGCAGTCATCCAAGGGCTCGGAATCGAATAGCGACACATCGGCGGCGGATGGCGATCAGTCCCAGGGCGCCGATCGGTCGGCCGGATCCAAGCCCAGCGCCGAGGATTTCTCTAAGGACGCGCTGGGGGCATCGTCGGATGAATCGGCCGATTCGGATCGAGACTCTGACGCGAACGCAGCGATCCAGCGTCGATTGCATGCGGCGCAATCCGACCCGGACTCCGAGCAGGACGCGTCCAAGTCAGGGTCTGGCCTGGATGATCTGACGCCTGCCGAGCGCGAGCGTCAGCAGGCGATGGAGGCCCAATTGCGCAGCGTTCCAGACGATCCGGCCGGATTGTTGCGTCAGCGTTTCTTGTTACAACATCTTCGTCGAGAGGGGCGTTTACCCTGATGCTGAACACACCGCTTTTGCGCGCGGCGTTAGGCGTGCTGCTGCTGTCGATTGGACTCGCTGTTCAGGCCGCCGATCTGACGGCACGGGTCGATCGCACGCGCATCAATGCCAACGAGACCGTCAGTCTGCAACTGGTGGCCGAGGGCGATACCCAAGGCGAACCGGATCTTTCGCCTCTGAGTCGCGATTTCGACATCCTGAGCCGTGGACAGAGCAAGACCACCAGTATCGTCAACGGTCGGATGTCGAGCACGCGGGAATGGACGATCGAGTTGGCGCCCAAGCACCCCGGCGTGCTCAGGATTCCGTCGCTTACCCTGGGACAGAGCCAGAGTCAGCCGGTCACCGTCGAGGTGGTGACGGGTTCGGCCAATATCGCGAGCACGGGAAACAAACCGCTGTTCCTCAAGGAGGAGGTGAGCGAACACACCCCTTACGTTCAGCAGGCATTCGATTATCGAATCAAGGTCTATTTCCGCCAGCCGCCACAGCGGGCCGCATTGTCCGATCCTGTCGCAGAGAATGCGACCATCCAGCAGGTCGGCGACGACCGCAGCTACGACGAATACGTCGACGGCGTGCTCTATCGCGTCATCGAGCGCCGCTACCGGGTGACGCCATTACAGAGCGGACCCCTGACCATCGCCTCGCCGCGATTGGAAGCCATGGTGCTCGACACCAGTCGTCGTGCGCGGCGCGATCCATTCGCCGATCTGGACGAGGCCTTCGGTGGGAGCATGTTCCAGGGCTTTCCCAATATCGCCGGGTTCGGTCAGTCGACCCGTCGGATCATCGAGCGGGCGGACGACGTGACGCTTGAGGTGCGCCCCCAGCCTGCGGAGTCGGGCTCCATCTGGTTGCCGGCGACCTCGGTGCAGATCGCCGACGAATGGACACCGAATCCTCCGGTCTTCAAGGTCGGCGAGCCGGTGACACGCACCCTGACCCTGACGGTCGAGGGCGCCACCTCGGCCCAGTTGCCCAATCTGGATACTGGAACCCTGGAAGGCGCTCAGGTCTATCCCGATCAGCCCAAGAGCGAGGATCTGGCAGGGACGGCGGCGCCGACCGCTGTCAAGACCTTCAAGACCGCCATCGTACCGACCCGTGCGGGCCGTCTGACGCTACCCGAGATCCGTCTGCCCTGGTGGGATACCAAGGCCGACCTGCCGCGCGTAGCGGTGGTTCCGGCGCGCACGGTCGAGGTCGCCGGCGGGCCGGCTCCCAGTCCGGCACCTGACGTGCAACCCCCGCCGGTTGGCAGCTCTCAGACGGCCGAGCCGACCACCGCTGCGCCCGAGCCCAAGTCTCCTGCGGTGATGGTTCCGGCTCCGGCACAGTCGCCTGGCTCGGGTACGGGGAGTGGAATCTGGCCCTGGCTGGCCGGAGGCTTTGGGTTCGCCTGGCTCGCGACACTGGTCTGGTGGCTGCGCGAGCGGCGCGTCAGACGGGACTCGGCTCGGGATTCCGCCAAGTTGAGCCCGAGCATCGGTGGGCTGCGCGGTCTCGATCGCTCCGCCGCTCGACGTCGAATCGAGAAGGCATGTCTGGATAATGACCCGCGCGCGGCGCGTCAGGCGCTCATCCTCTGGGGGCAGGCGATGTGGGGCGAGGCGTCGCCCAACGGATTGAATGCGCTCGCGCTACGGTTCGATGACGCGGATGCGCTGGAGGTCCTGACCGAGATCGATCGCGCCATCTATGCGCCGCCCGGCTCAAGCTGGGATGGGAGCGCCGTTTGGAGTCGTCTTGGTCCGCTGCTCGATCGGGCCGGCGCGCTTATGGATGAAGGGGATGAGGGGCCGCTTCCGGAGCTCTATCCCCGGGCCTGATCGATTCCAGTATTTGGCGATAGATGATCTCATCGGTCAGCGCGCTCATCCTGCACCCCTGGACCGGGTGCAGGGTGTCCGGGGCGATCTCGATCAACGGGATCAACATGAAATCGCGCTGCGCGAGCCCAGGATGCGGAATGCGCAGGTCGGCTTCCTCGATCACCCGATCGCCGAAGATCAGAATATCCAGATCGATGGTTCTCGGGCCATTCTTGAGATGACGTACGCGGCCGAGATCGGACTCGATCCCTTGCGTCTCGTTCAGTAGGGCGCTCGGGCTCAGTGGCGTGCTCAATTCGACCACGAGGTTGACGAAATCCGGCTGCTCCTCGATGCCCCAGGCCTTGGTCCGATACCATGAGGAGCAGCGCTGGATCTGCGTGCCCGGGAGCGCGTTCAGCCGCGCGAGGCTCTGCTCGATATGGTGCTCCGGCTCGATGTTCGAGCCGATTGCGATGAAAGCCGTGGTCTGGGATGTCATGGCGCTTCTTGTCGTCTGGGGCAACTTTAGATTGGATCGTTCGCTGGTGCGATCATCCTGGCCGCTGGCCGCTGGCCGCTGGCCGCTGGCCGCTGGCCGCTGGCCGCTGGTCGTGTGTCGAGGGTCACAAGCGTAGCAGTGTTTGCGACAATAGCAGGATGTTTTGATCTACCTTGCGATAGGATGTGCTTCGCTTGCAGCTTCGCGTCCAGGGGCCAATGGAATGACAGATGTACAGACCGTTTTCATCGTGGATGACGATCAGGGCATGCGCGATTCGCTGACGCTCATCCTTGATCTCGCCGGGTATCGGGCCAGGAGCTTCGCCTCCGCCGCAGCCTTCCTCGATGCCTTTTCTCCACAAGATCAAGGCTGTCTGCTGCTCGATCAGCGTATGCCCGAGATGACTGGGCTCGATCTACAGAACGCCTTGTTGGAGCGTGGCAGCCTGCTGCCCATCATTTTTCTCTCCGCCTTTGGCGACGTGCCGACGACGGTGCGTGCCATTCAGGGTGGCGCTATCGACTTCCTCGAAAAGCCGGCCAGTACCGATATCCTCTTGAAGCGGGTCGAGGCGGCCTTTGCCGAGAATCGCAAGCGGCGCGAGACGGCCGCCTCCGAGGAGGGGATTCTGGAGCGCTTTCGCCTGCTGACCCCGCGCGAGCACGAAGTCCTGCTGCTCACCACCCAGGGGATGACGAACAAGGATATCGCGCGTCACCTGGGGATCAGTCCGCGCACGGTCGAGAATCACCGCGCGCGTATGATGGAGAAGATGCAGGCGTCCAATTTGGCCGAACTCTGCCGCATGGCGGCAGTCTGTCCGGTTCGCTCACCCTAAAAATGATCTGGGGCCGTCCCAGGCTCCAGGCTCCTCATGGCGATCGGGGCGTCTGGCTCCGTGCTTTCGGCATTGCCCTCGTACCTCCCGATTCCTCTTCGGTTTGATCTTCCGCCCTGGCTGGCCGGAATGGCTCGATCTCTAGCGCGCACCGGAAACTGAGTGGTCCTACGGATATCTCGGTTGCCGTTCGTCGATTATTCTGCCTCGCAATTCGAAGGGAATTGCAGAAATGTGATTCCTGCAGTTGACAGATCCCAGGGTATCGCCATCAGGCGCCTGGTTTGGCTGTGACGGGCGCAGCAAGAGATTTAACGAGAAGAAGACGAGGAGGAGCATCGGACGATTCGTCGCCGAGCTATTTATTATAAACCGCACGCCGTAGTCGCGTGTCATGCCTCGGGGCCTTCGGGCTTGAGGGGCGCGAAGGTTGCGGATGGATTCAGATCCAATACTTCATAGAGTGCGGTAACACTTGAACTTCCCCTCCGCTTCGCCATCGACTCCGGCGAAGAGGGCGGGGATTTTTTTTTGCCCAAAGCAAAGGCTCCCGCGCCTCTGTCGTCCACGTCCTTTGAGCCGCGATCACGCGGGCTCGATCCCCGCGCCGTGTGAGACGGGTTTGGCTGCACAAGCTTTGTCTCAAAATCTTGTTTGGATTGATGCGCTTCAATTGACTCGGTCAGTCCTGATCGGTTAACTTTGCCGGCTTATGTCGGAATCCCTCCCCGAGCATCTCGACCCCTGGCGCGCGGCGAAAGGCGGCCTCTCGTTCGTTGGCCGTGTCGCCTTGAGCGATCTGCCGCGCGTTGTGGCGGCGGTCGTCGATTCCGAAGGCGAGTCGGGGCCTTCGTTGGTCTCCTATCGTCTCGATTTCGGGCGGGATGAGGCGGGGCGGTTTCTGGTCTCTGGCCAGATTCGAGCCCAGCTCAAACTCGTTTGCCAGCGCTGTATGGGAAACCTGTTGGTCGATGTCGAGGCCGCGCCGCGCGTGGCCCTGGCGCCTAACGACCACGTGGCGAACGCGCTGGGGGATGAGTTGGATGTATTGGTCGTCGAGGACGATTCGATGCGTCTGCTCGATTTTATCGAGGATGAGCTGCTGCTCTCCATTCCGATCGTTCCTCGGCACGCGCCGGGTGCCTGCCTCCCTCCGGGGCATCCCGTCGATGAGGGTGCCGCCTCCGGTGTCGGTGAGAAGGCGTCTGAGGCGGAGGCGAGCGATGGACGGGATGAACATCCCTTTGCCGTTCTCGCTGCGCTCAAGCGCGAGTCGGAGAAACTGAACTGACTTCCTCCGGTCTTTGGGGTAATCCTGGAGTGCCGGCAGGTCGATTTGGATTTTGAATTGAAACCTAATGGGTGAAGCGGCTGAGTCCTGACTTCGCTCAGCCTGTGGAGAGTACGATGGCCGTCCAACAAAACCGCAAGACCCCCTCGAAGCGCGGCATGCGCCGCTCGCACGACGCACTGTCCAAGCCGACCCTCGCGGTCGATCCGACCAGTGGCGAGACGCATCTGCGTCATCATGTGACCCCCGATGGCTTCTATCGCGGCCGCAAGGTTGTGGACAAGTCGGAGTGATTGCGAGCGCTCGCTCCAGTCTCCAACATCCAGCCGGTTTGGGTCGTAAGACTAAGGTCATGAAGCAGAGATGTACCATTGCGCTAGACGCCATGGGTGGCGATCACGGTCCAGGCGTCGTTGTGCCCGCAGCAGTCAAGTTCGCGGCGGCGAATCCCCATGTCGACCTCATCCTGGTCGGCAATGAGGCACGTATCGAGGAGCTTCTGAAGCGAGCGCCGAGGGATCGGATTCGTATCCATCCCGCTTCGCAGGAAGTGGGCATGGACGAGTCTCCCTCCAAGGCGTTGCGGGGGAAGAAGGACTCCTCCATGCGTGTCGCCATCGATCTGGTCAAGGCGGGCGAGGCCAACGCGTGCGTGAGCGCGGGGAACACGGGCGCCCTAATGGCGACGGCGCGCTTCGTGCTGAAAACGCTGCCGAGCGTCGATCGCCCCGGCATCATCACCGCCGTTCCGTCCATGTTTGGCCACACCCACATGCTGGATCTTGGTGCGAACGTCGATTGCACGGCGGAGCATCTGTTCCAGTTTGCGGTCATGGGCAGCGAGCTGGTGTCCGCCGTCGACGGGATCGACAAGCCGCGTGTCGCGTTGCTCAATATCGGTCAGGAAGAGATCAAGGGCAACGAGCAGGTCAAGCAGGCCCATGAGCTTTTGGTGAACAGCGGCCTGAACTACATCGGTTACATCGAAGGCGACGGCATCTATCTCGAAGACATCGATCTGGTCGTCACCGATGGGTTCATCGGCAACGTGGCCCTCAAGTGCAGCGAGGGCGTGGCCAAATTCATCGGGAACTCGCTGAGCGCCCAGTTCAAGCGCAACTGGTTCACGAAGCTCTCTGGGTTGGCTGCATTGCCCATTCTCAAGGCATTCAAGCGAACCATGGATCCACGTCGCTACAACGGTGCCAGTCTGCTCGGGCTCCGTGGCATCGTCATCAAGAGTCATGGCGGCGCGGATCAGATGGCGTTCGAGAACGCCATCTATATCGCCGAGAAAGAGATTATCGCGAACATCCCGCAACGCATTGGCGAGCAGGTCGGGCGACATCTGGATCCCACTCAGTACAGGGAAACGGCTTGATGAAATATTCCCGCATTCTCGGGACCGGCAGCTACCTGCCGGAGCGCGTGGTGACTAACGCGGATCTGGAGAAGATCGTCGACACGACGGCCGACTGGATTCTGGAGCGCACCGGTATCGAGAAGCGGCACCTTGCAGCGGATGGCGAGACCTGTTGCGATCTGGCCGAGGCCGCCGCCCGTCGGGCGCTGGACGCAGCCGGAATCCAGGCCGCCGATTTGGATCTCATCGTCGTTGCGACCACCACGCCGGACCAGGCCTTCCCCAGTACGGCCTGTCTGCTCCAGCAGCGTCTCGACGTCCACGGCTGCCCGGCCTTCGATGTCCAGGCAGTCTGCGCCGGTTTCGTCTACGCGATGAGCATCGCCGACAAGTTCGTTCGCACCGGTTCGGCCAAGCGCGCCCTGGTGGTTGGCGCTGAGACCTTCTCGCGCCTCCTCGATTGGAACGATCGTGGCACTTGCGTGCTGTTCGGCGATGGTGCTGGCGCAGTCGTGCTGGAGGCATCGGACGAGCCCGGCATCATCTCGACCCATATCCACGCGGACGGCGCCTACAAGGACCTGCTGCAGGTACCTGCCGGTGTCGGTAACGCCCATACGGGCTCCCCCTATGTCGAAATGAAGGGCAACGAGGTCTTCCGCTTCGCCGTGACCACGCTCGGGCGGATCGTCGAGGAGACGCTTGAGGCCAACGGCATGAGCAAGTCGGATGTCGACTGGCTGATTCCGCATCAGGCGAACATCCGCATCATTCAGGCGACGGCGCGCAAGCTGGGCCTTCCGATGGAGCGGGTGGTGGTGACGGTCGGCGAGCACGGCAACACCTCTTCGGCCTCGATCCCGCTGGCATTCGATCAGGCCGTTCGGGATGGACGCGTTCAACGTGGCGAACGGCTGCTGATGGAGGCGTTCGGGGGCGGCTTCACCTGGGGATCCGTGCTGGTTCGTTACTGAGCCCCGCACCTCCGTCGATTCCGAAAACCTCAATAGATCGCAACGCATCCTTTCCAATGGCAAACACTCTCGCAGTCTTCTTTCCCGGTCAGGGCTCGCAGTCCGTCGGCATGCTCGATGCGCTTGCCGAATCCTATACCAGCGTCCGCCACACCTTCGAGGAGGCGTCCGACGCGCTCGGCAAAGATCTCTGGCAACTCGTCAGTCAGGGTCCGAAAGAGGATCTCGATCTGACCGAGAACACCCAACCGGCGATGCTGGCCGCCGGGATCGCCGTGTGGCGCGCTTGGCTTCAGGCCGGCGGCGGATCCGCGGCCCTGATGGCGGGCCACAGCCTCGGTGAATATGCCGCGCTGGTCGCGGCCGAGTCGCTTTCCTTCGCCGATGGCGTGCGTCTTGCCGCAGATCGTGCGCGGTTTATGCAGGAGGCCGTGCCCGCTGGGCAGGGCGCCATGGCGGCCGTGCTCGGACTCGCTGACGAGCAGGTGCTCGCCGTCTGCGAGGAACAGGCGCAGGGTGCGGTTCTGTCGGCGGTCAATTTCAACTCCCCCGGGCAAGTCGTCATTGCCGGCGAGAGTGCTGCGGTCGCACGTGCGATTACGGCCGCCAAGGCGGCTGGTGCCAAGCGCGCGCTGGCGTTGCCGGTCAGCGTGCCCTCTCATTGCGCCCTGATGCAGCCCGCCGCCGAGCGTCTCGCCGAGCGTCTCGCCGATATCGCCCTGTCGGTGCCGGTGGTTCCGGTGCTGCACAATGTCAGCGTGACCTCCGCAGAATCGGTCGAGTCATTGCGGGATCTCCTGGTGCGTCAGCTCTACAGTCCGGTACGCTGGGTCGAGACCGTGCAGACGGTGGCCAAGCAAGGCGTCGAGACCGCTCTGGAGTGCGGCCCCGGTAAGGTATTGACCGGTCTATGCAAACGAATCGATGACAACATGAAGACGCTGCCGGTCTTCGATCCCAAGACTCTAGAGGCGGCGCTGGAGGCCACAGCCCATGCTTAAAGGTGAAATCGCGCTCGTAACCGGCGCTTCTCGTGGAATCGGCCGTGCGATCGCCATGCTCCTGGCCGAACAGGGCGCGACCGTTGTCGGGACGGCCACGACGGAATCCGGCGCGGCTGGAATCGGTCAGGCGCTGACCGAGGTCGGTCACCAAGGTATGGGGCTGGTCCTGAACGTTTCCGACCAAGCCTCCGTCGATGCGGCGCTGGCCCAGATGACCGAGGCGTTCGGCGCGCCGAGTATTTTGGTCAACAATGCCGGCATCACGCGCGACAATCTGCTGATGCGGATGAAGGACGATGAGTGGGATTCGGTGATCGATACCAACCTGACTTCTCTGTACCGCCTCTCCAAGGCCTGTCTGCGCGCCATGACCAAGGCCCGCAAGGGACGCATCATCAACATCGCCTCGGTGGTCGGTGCCATGGGCAATGCCGGCCAGACCAACTACGCGGCGGCCAAGGCCGGCATGATGGGCTTCACCAAGTCTTTGGCTCGTGAGGTGGGTTCACGCGGTGTGACCGTTAATTGTGTGGCGCCGGGCTTCATCGATACGGATATGACCCGCTCGCTGCCCGATGCGCATCGCGAAAGCCTGCTTTCGGCCATCCCGCTGGCCAGGCTTGGTCAGCCGGAGGAGATCGCAAGCGCGGTCGCCTTTCTGGCCTCGCCGGGTGGCGCATACATCACGGGTGAAACTTTGCATGTCAATGGCGGCATGCACATGGCGTGATGTAGACGGTATTAAATCAAATACTCCTTTTAAATCAGTTTTTTGAATGATGATCGCTATAGCCGATCTTGGCTTTCATCGATCATCGTTTGTCACTAGAATACGCCCTGGTCCAGAAGGGGCCATTTCTTTTCATCCGGAGGAATTATTCCTATGAGCAGCGTTGAAGATCGAGTTCGTAAAATCGTTGTCGAGCAATTGGGCGTCAAAGAAGAAGAAGTCAACGCCGAGGCGTCCTTCGTCGACGATCTGGGTGCGGACTCCCTCGACACCGTGGAGTTGGTCATGGCCCTTGAAGAAGAGTTCGAGACCGAAATTCCGGACGAAGACGCAGAGAAGATCACGACGGTCCAGCAGGCCATCGATTACATCAACGCGCATCAGGCCTGAGGCCGGATTCGCGATCATGCGTACCGCCACGCGCCGCAAATGGATCTGGGCGCGGATCGGGCTCGTCGAAAGTGGCGTTCTGAACGATAGAGGTAAGTAATGGCAGGAAGAAGGGTAGTCGTCACCGGTTTGGGCCTCGTGGCCCCCGTTGGTCTAGATGTCAAATCCTCCTGGGACAGCATTCTGGCTGGCAGAAGCGGGATCAAGCCCATTACCCATTTCGATATCGAACCGTTCAGTACCCGCTTCGGCGGTCCAATCTATGGTTTTGATCCGAGTCAGTACATCTCGGAAAAAGAAGCCAAGAAGATGGACAAGTTCATCCACTACGGCATGGCGGCCGGCTGTCAGGCCATCGCCGACTCCGGGTTGGAGATCGACGAGTCCAACTGCCGTCGGATCGGTGTCGCGATCGGCTCCGGCATCGGTGGAATCACCGGTATCGAGAACAACTACCAGGCGTATCGCGATAAGGGACCGCGGCGCATTTCGCCGTTCTTCGTGCCCGCTAACATCATCAACATGGTGGCTGGCAACCTGTCGATCAAATTCGGTCTCAAGGGTCCGAATTACTCGATCGTGTCCGCCTGTAGCACGGGTGCGCACAACATCGGCGAGGCCGCCATCATGATCCGTCACGGCTACGTCGACGTCATGGTCGCGGGTGGTGCCGAGATGGCGACCTCACCGGTCGGTCTGGGTGGATTCGCCGCAGCACGTGCGCTCTCGACCCGTAACGACGCACCGGAGGCCGCGAGTCGTCCCTTCGACAAGGAACGCGATGGTTTCGTCCTCAGCGACGGTGCCGGCGTGGTGGTGCTCGAAGAGTACGAACGCGCCAAGGCGCGCGGTGCCACCATCTATGCCGAGCTGGTGGGCGTTGGCATGAACTCGGATGCCTACCATATGACCGCTCCGTCGGAAGACGGCGAGGGTGCGGCGAACTGCATGCTCACGGCGCTCGACGATGCGAGTCTCAACCTGGAGCAGGTGGACTACATCAACGCGCATGGCACCTCGACTCCTGCGGGCGATGCGGCTGAGACGCGCGCCGTCAAGCGTGCATTCGGCGATCATGCCTACAAGCTGTGCGTCAGCTCGACCAAGTCCATGACCGGTCATATGCTGGGCGCGGCTGGTGGTGCCGAGGCCATCTTCACCATTCTGGCGCTTCGCGATCAGGTGGCTCCACCGACTATCAACTATCAGACTCCGGATCCGGACTGCGATCTCGACTACGTGCCCAATACGGCGCGTGAGATGCCGATTGAGGTTGCGCTGTCCAATTCCTTTGGCTTTGGCGGCACCAACGGAACCCTGATCTTCCGGCGCGCCTGACTCGGGTTTCAACGCGCGCGTTGAAACTCTGGGCATGACGGATGAAAGACTGAAACCACCGGGGACGCTTGATGCGTCCCCGGTGGTTTTTATCGATGGCCGTCCGGCCGAACTCATTGAGGTTCTCGATCGTGGGCTTCAGTATGGCGACGGTCTGTTCGAGACGGTTCTGATCCAGGATGGACGTCCCTGTCAGTGGCGTCGTCATCTCGATCGCTTGTATGCTGGTGCCCAGCGTCTGGGTATCCCGCTTCCCGCTGCGGACGACCTCGGTCGCGAGGTGCGGGCGCTCGTCGCCGGACTCGATTCGGCGGTTCTCAAGATCCTCGTCACCCGTGGTCGTGGTGGTCGAGGCTATCGGCCTCCAGCTGCGCCTGAGCCGCATCGTTTGCTCTTGGTCTATCCTCTTGCTTCCGGGGTCGATCGGTTCCGGGAGGAGGGGATTCGCGCGCGCTATTGTCGAACGCCGGCCTCGTTAAACCCCGCGTTGGCCGGGATGAAGCACCTCAATCGATTGGATTCGGTGCTCGCGCGTCGCGAGTGGGATGGTCTGGAGGCCGAGAATGGGACGATCGAGGAGGGGCTGATGCTCGATCCATCCGGATTCCTGGTCGGCGGGACCATGACCAACGCCTTTCTCTGGGACGGTCGTGCGCTACGGACACCTCCGGTCGACCGGGCCGGTATCGCCGGGACGCGTCGCGCCCTGCTCCTTGAAAGGGCCGAGACCGCCGGCATTCCCTGTCGCGTCGAGCCGCTCGGGCCATCGGAGATCGAGCGCTCCCAGGGACTCTTGCTGACCAACACGCTGGTTGGCGTCTGGCCCGTGCGTGAGCTCGACGGACATTCCTATTCACTGGATGGCCTGCCCTGGACCTTTCTGCGGGAGTTCTGGTCGGCCGCTCGAAGGCCTGAATGAGGAGGGGCCATCCATGATCTGGCGTATCAGTCTCGGTGTTTTGCTGCTGGCGACCCTGTCCCTGGTTGGCGGTCTTGCGCTTGAATACCAACATTTTCTGAAGACCCCGCTGTCGGTCTCCGGACCCAGGGCGGTCGTCGAGATCCCGCGCGGAACCTCGCTCAATGCCTTGACCCATGACCTGGTGCAGCGCGGAATTCTGGCGCGGCCCTATTATTTCGTCGCCCTGGCCTATCGGAAGGGTCAGCAGTCGTCCATCAAGGCCGGCGAGTATGCAGTTACCCCGGACATGACCCCCTCGGCCTTCCTCGATCACATCGTCTCGGGCAAGGTGATCCAATACGATTTGACCATCGTCGAGGGCCGGACCTTCCGTCAGGCGCTGGCTGTCTTGGACGCCCAGGAAGCGTTGACTGGCGAGCCGCTCTCTCAACTGTCCGACGATGCCCTGATGGAGCGTTTGGGGCGGCCGGGTATGCATCCCGAAGGGCTCTTCTTCCCGGATACCTATCGCTTTCCGCGTCACATGGCGCGTCTCGCCTTGCTGAAGCAGACCATGCGGCGCATGGATCGGATCCTGGAGGAGGCGTGGGAGGATCGCGAACCCAACCTGCCGTTCTCGACGCCTTACGAGGCACTCATCATGGCCTCCATTATCGAGAAGGAGACCGCCGTCGCGGCGGAGCGCCCTCAGATCGGCGGCGTCTTCGTGCGCAGGTTGCGCATGGGCATGAGGTTACAGACCGATCCGACTGTCATCTACGGACTTGGCGAGCAGTTCGACGGCAATCTGCGTCGGGCCGATCTGCGTGCCGACACTCCGTATAACACCTATGTGATTGATGGGTTGCCGCCGACCCCTATCGCCCTGCCTGGGCGTGGCGCAATCCGTGCCGCCGTGCGGCCGGCCGCTGGAGACAGCCTCTATTTCGTCGCCAAGGGCGATGGAACCCACGCCTTCTCCCGGACGCTCCAAGAGCACAATCGTGCGGTCCGGCGCTATATCCTGAGCAAGCCATGAACTCGAATTCTGTCACGCGCGGTCGTTTCATCACCCTGGAAGGGATCGAGGGGGCCGGAAAGTCGACCCAGATCGCCAACCTGGCGGCGTTGCTCCAGGAGCTTGGGTGTCGGGTCGTCACCACCCGCGAGCCAGGCGGCTCGCCGATCGCGGAACGGATGCGCTCGGTGCTTCTGGATGCGCAGAATCGGGGGATGAACGAGACCGCCGAACTGCTGTTGATGTTCGCCGCGCGCGCCGAGCATCTGGAGAAGACCATCCGGCCGGCCCTGGAGGTCGGAACCTGGGTCATCTGCGACCGTTTCACCGATGCGACCTATGCCTATCAAGGCGGTGGGCGCGGGGTCAATCCGGGGCGCATCGCAACGCTGGAGACCCTGGTCCAGGGCGATCTGCGTCCCGATCTGACGCTGGTGCTCGATCTTCCCCCGGAGATGGGGTTGGCCCGAGCCCGGGCGCGCAATGGTGGCGAGACCGATCGCTTCGAGGCCGAGGATCTGGCCTTTTTCGCGGCGGCTCGGGCCGTCTATTTGGCCCGCGCCAAGGCGGCGCCCGAGCGTTATCGGGTGGTCGACGCAGCGGCCCATCTGGATGAGGTCACCCGTCAAGTTCGATCGCTCGTCGAATCCTTCGTCAGGCACTGGGATAGCGAGGCTTGATGCGGCCCCATGAACGCGACGGCTGATCCCGGCTCGGTCCGACTTCCGCCTTGGCTGGATGAAATCTGGTCGCGTGTGGGGGCCGCGCGCGACTCCCAGAGGTTGGCGCATGCCATGATCATTACCGGTCCTCAGGGGGTCGGTAAGCGCGAACTCGCCGAGGCATTCGCCCGATCGCTGCTCTGTCGGGCACGTGATGCCGAGGGATACGCCTGCGGACACTGTCCGGATTGTCTGCTGCTTGCGGCGGGCAGTCATCCGGATCTGACTCGGGTGGGTCCGGAGCCCGGCGGCAAGTCGCGCGAGATTTCGGTCGGCACGATACGGACCTTTTCGGAGCATGAATCGCTGACCCCGAGCCGTGCGGACTGGAAGGTCGCCCTGATCGACCCGGCCGACCACCTCAATCCATCCGCCGCCAATGCGCTGCTCAAAACCCTTGAGGAACCCTCGGGCCAGACCCTTTTGTGTCTGATCGCCGAGCACTCCGGGCAGCTACCGGCGACCATTCGTAGCCGCTGCCTGCAGATCAAGGTGCCGATTCCGGATGAATCCGTTGCGCTGGCGTGGTTGAGCGGGCGTCTACCGTGCCCGGATATGGATCCGATCATCCCGTTGCGTTTGGCCCACGGCGCGCCCTTACGGGCCTTGGTCGAGTTCGATCAGGATCTCTTCGATCAGAGGCGTCAGCGACTCGAAGGCTTTATCGATCTTGCCTTGGGCCGGCGCGACCCGGTTGTCGAGGCGGCCGCATGGACTGCCCAGGGTCCGGCTCAGATGCTCGATTGGTTGAGCGGCTGGGTCTGTGACCTCTTGCGGTTGAAGGCGGTCCCCGAAGCGGTCAAACTCATCAATCCGGACCAGCGCGAGGCATTCAGTCAGCTGGCCGAGCGGATCGAGTCGGCGGCGGGCCATCGGTTTCTCAAGCGGATTATGGAGAGTCGGGCGCTCGCCGATAGCAACCTGAATCATTCCTTGATGCTGGAAGCGCTGGCCATCGACTGGTTCCGGCTCAGCCAGCGCATCGAAACCCGGAGATACTGACTCATGAGCATGCCCTCCAATCCCCTCGGTGGACTCGGGGGACAGCAGCGGATCCTCAGCTTCGCCATCAAGGACAAGAGCGCGCTTTACGCGTCATTCATGCCCTTCATCAAGAACGGTGGGCTCTTCATCCCGACCGCCAAGAAATACCAGCTCGGCGACGAGATCTTCCTGCTGCTGCAACTGATGGACGAGACGGATCGCATCCCGGTGGCCGGCAAGGTCGTCTGGGTCACCCCGTCCGGGGCGGAGGGAAACCGCTCCATCGGTGTCGGGGTTCAGTTCAGCGATCAGGACAAGGGCATTGCCCGGCGCAAAATCGAGGACTATCTCGCCGGTGCGCTGACCTCGGATCGCCCTAATCACACCATGTAAGGATCCTTGATGCTCGTTGATTCGCACTGCCATCTGGACCGCGTCGATCTCAAGAACCATGCCGGCGATTTCGACACCATGATGCGCGCCTGCCGAGAGGCGGGTATCGGTCGCATGCTGTGTGTCGGCATCGACCTCGAAAGCTATTCTGCGATGCGCCGACTGATCGATCCCTATCCAGAGGTGGACGTTTCGGTCGGTGTCCATCCCAATCATGAAGACGGGATCGAGGCGACCTTCGAGCGTCTGGTCGAGTTGGCCGAGGACGCGCGTAATGTCGCGATCGGCGAGACGGGGCTGGATTACTTTCGTAGCGAGGGCGACCTCGCCTGGCAGCACGAGCGTTTCCGCGTCCATATCGCCGCCGCGCGTGCGTGCGCTAAACCGCTCATCATCCATACGCGCGATGCCCGCGAGGATACGGTGCGTATCCTGCGCGAGGAGGGCGCCGACGCGGTCGGCGGTGTGCTGCATTGCTTCACCGAGTCCTGGGAGATGGCCAAACAGGGACTCGATTTGGGCTTCTACGTCTCCTTCTCGGGGATCCTCACCTTCCGCAATGCCGCCGATCTGCGCGAGGTGGCGCGCCAGGTGCCGCTGGATCGTCTGCTCATCGAAACCGACTCACCTTATCTCGCCCCGGTACCGCATCGCGGCCGACCGAACGAGCCGCGCTATGTTCAGCATGTCGCCGATTGCATTGCCGAGATTCGCGGCATGGATCGGGATGAAGTCGCAGCCCTGACCGCAGAGAACTATCTGAGACTCTTCCGGCCTTCGGTTTGAAGACAGGCGTTGAACCGCGCAGGTGCGGGGCACGCCAAGAAAGACCTGCGCGCCCTTTCGTGCCTGTGCGGTTCCGTCGCCTCAGTTGACGCGTCCGGCCCAATCCTTGGCGAACTGCCATGCGGTGCGTCCGCTGCGCGATCCTCGGCGTAGCGCCCATTGCAGGGCAGAGCGTTCGATCAGCTCCCAATCTCCGTGTGTGTCGGGCTCGGCGTTCAGGCGTTCGAGCCAGTGGCGCACGACTTCCAGATACTGGGCTTGGTTGAAGGGATGGAAGGACACCCAGAGACCGAAGCGATCGGACAGCGAGATCTTTTCCTCGACCGATTCGCCTTGATGCAGCTCGCCGTCCTGGATGCGCGCCTCGCGGTTCTCCGAATGGAACTCGGGCAGCAGATGGCGGCGATTCGAGGTGGCATAGATGAGCACGTTGTCAGGTGTCGCGGCGATGGAGCCGTCGAGTGCCGCCTTGAGTGCCTTGTAGCTCGATTCGTTGGCCTCGAACGAGAGGTCGTCGCAGAAGAGGATGAAGCGTTCGGGTCGGTTGTAGATGAGGTCCAAGATGTCGGGCAACTGGATGAGGTCGTCCTTGTCGACCTCGATGAGACGCAGCCCCTGGTCGCGGTAGCGATTGAAGACCGCCTTGACCAGCGAAGACTTGCCGGTGCCGCGCGAGCCCCACAAGAGGACATTGTTGGCGCCGCGTCCGGCAATGAACTGGGCGGTGTTGCGGTCGATCTCTTCCTTTTGTCGCTCCAATCCCAGCAGGTCGGCGAGTTCGAGTCGGTGCGTTGCATGAACCGCTTGCAGCCAACCGCTTTCGGCCTTGGCGCGCCAGCGGAAGGCGTGCGCGCTCCAATCGGGTGTTGGTGTGTCGGATGGGAGCAGCTGTTCCAGTCGGTCGACGAGCGCGTCGAGTCGGGTCAGGAGTCGATCGGTTTGAGTCATGTTTGCAGCCAATTCAGGCGGTCGGCAGTCAGCCACCCGTTTCTCGCTACACTGCTGTGAGCTGGAAGCCGGTGGCTGATGATCGGATCTTAGGCGGAGAGACGGCGGTACTTGATGCGGTGCGGCTGGTCGGCCTCGGTGCCTAGACGGCGGTGACGATCGGCCTCGTAGTCGGCATAGTTGCCCTCGAACCAGACCACCTCGGAATCGCCTTCGAACGCCAGGATGTGGGTGGCGATACGGTCGAGGAACCAGCGGTCGTGGCTGATGACCACGGCACAGCCGGGGAACACCAGCAGCGCCTCTTCGAGTGCGCGCAGAGTCTCGACGTCGAGGTCGTTGGTCGGTTCGTCGAGCAGCAGCAGGTTGCCGCCGCTCTTCAGTACCTTGGCCAGGTGGACGCGGTTGCGCTCGCCGCCCGAGAGGTCGCCGATGCGCTTCTGCTGATCGGTTCCCTTGAAATTGAAACGACCGCAGTAAGCGCGCGACGACATCTCGTAGCGTCCGACGATGATGTTGTCGGCACCGTCCGAGATCTCTTCCCATATGGTCTTGCTGTCGTCGAGCGCGTCGCGGCTCTGATCGACATAGGCCGCCTGCACCGTCTCACCGACCTTCAGGGTGCCGGCATCGGGCTGTTCCTTGCCGGTGATGATGCGGAAGAGGGTGGTCTTGCCCGCGCCGTTGGGGCCGATAACCCCCACGATGCCGCCCTTCGGCAGACTGAACGAGAGGTTTTCGTAGAGCAGGTTGTCGCCGTAGGCCTTCTTCAACCCCTCGGCCTCGATCACCAGATCGCCGAGACGCGGACCCGGCGGGATGTAGATCTCGTTGGTCTCGTTACGGGCCTGGAAGTCCTGCGATTGCAACTCGTCGAAGCGGGCGAGACGCGCCTTGCTCTTGGCATGCCGACCCTTGGGGTTGGAGCGCACCCACTCTAGCTCCTGCTTCATGGCCTTGATGCGGGCCTGTTCCTGCTTCTGTTCCAGCTCCAGACGCTTCTCCTTCTGATCGAGCCAGGAGGAATAGTTGCCTTCCCAGGGGATGCCGTGGCCACGGTCGAGCTCCAGAATCCAGCCGGCGACATTGTCGAGGAAGTAGCGGTCGTGGGTGACGGCCACCACGGTGCCCGGATACTCGTGCAGGAAGCGCTCCAGCCAGGCGATCGACTCGGCGTCCAGATGGTTGGTCGGTTCGTCGAGCAGCAGCATGTCGGGCTTGGAGAGCAACAGGCGGCAGAGCGCGACGCGGCGGCGTTCGCCACCGGAGAGCTTGGTGACGTCGGCATCCCAGGGCGGCAGACGCAAGGCGTCGGCGGCGACCTCCAGCGTGCGGTCCAGATTGTGGCCGTCGGTCGCTTCGATCAGGTTCTCGAGTTCGGCCTGTTCCTGGGCGAGCGCGTCGAAATCGGCGTCCGGCTCGGCATAGGCGGCGTAGACGGCATCCAGACGCGTGAGCGCGGCCTTGATGTGTTCGAGCGCCTCCTCGACATTGCCGCGCACATCCTTGCTCGGATCCAGCTGCGGTTCCTGAGACAGATAGCCGATCTTGGTGCCGGGCTGGGGGCGTGCTTCGCCCTCGATCTCGGTGTCGACACCGGCCATGATGCGTAGCAGCGAGGACTTGCCCGAGCCGTTCAGGCCCAGTACGCCGATCTTGGCGCCGGGGAAGAATGAGAGAGAGATGTCGCGCAGGATGACGCGCTTGGGCGGCACGATCTTGCCAACCCGATTCATCGTGTAAATGTATTGAGCCATTGGGTGCGAATGCTGAGTCTAATCGTGATGAATGCTTGGGAGCGATCCGCTTGGCGGACCTGCGGCGCATGCCGCGAGGAAGGTGTTGCGCCTCCGTAGGGTATGCATTCTGCGCTGTCGTCGCGAGAATGTCCAAAGTCCCCGTCGGATGGGGCATCCTGGCCGATAGAGACTGGACGGGCTTTAACCGCTTGGGTCAATCTATAGTTGTAGTGGCGAACACTTTGGATGAAACGCATGACTCACTCGCTTTCGGCATCGACGCTTGACGACCTGGCCCCTGTTCATCAGCTGGCTAAGGAGGATCGCGCGCGGCTCGCCCATTCCGGACAGATTGCCACTGTGTCTGCGGGGCGAAAGATGACCGCGATTCAAGAGCATCCCTGGCTGGGATACCTGCTGTCGGGGAAGGTCTGTCTCTTCAAGGGGGACGACAAAGAGATCCTGGAGGCGGGGACCATGCGGGCCTGTCAGCCGGTCTTCTCGGAGAATCGACTGCGCGACCATGCCGTGTTTCTGACCGACTGCGAGTTCTTGCGCCTCGATCGTCAGTTGTTCCTGGCCCTCGATCCAGATCCGTCGAAATCGGACGAGGCGCTTCAGAGGACGCAGCTCAGCAAAACGGAAACCGGTCTGCTCGCCAGTCTGTATCAGGCCAGTCAGGACGGTCGTTTGTCCCTGCCCCCGCTGCCCAAGATCGCGCGGGCGATCCAGGATGCGATGAATGATCCAAATATCACCTCCTCCCGTCTCGCACGCATCGTGCAGATGGATCTGGCCGTCACCGGCGGTCTGATCCGCTTGTCCAATAGCCCCATGTATCGGGGCGCCAAGCCGATCGCCGATGTGCGCAACGCCATCATTCGTCTGGGCATGGAGATGACCCGATCGGTGGTCATGAGTCTCTCGATGCAGCAGGTGTTCAAGAGCAAGTCTCCGCTCATGAAACATCACATGAAGGCCGCCTGGAACCGCTGCGTGCATATCTCGGCGCTCAGCTTCGTAATCGCGAGGCAGTGCGAGGGATTTCATCCCGAGCAGGCGCTGTTGGCCGGGCTGCTTCATGACGTCGGTGTGGTGCCCATCATCGACTTCGTCAGCCGTAATGAGCGCGAGATCGCGGACGATGAGCTGGACGCGGCGATTCTGCGACTCAAGGGCATGGTCGGCGAGCTGGTGGTGAACGATTGGGGTCTGGGGTCCGAGCTGGTGCGGGTGGTCCGTGAGTCCGACCATTGGTACAGGGATCAAGATGATCGTCCCGATTATTGCGACATCGTCCTCCTGGCGCGTCTCTATCGCCTGCATCAATCCGAGTCGCGTGGACCGCTGCCGCGCTATTATGACGTTCCCGCCTATTACAAACTGGGTCTGGGGCGGGTGGGGCAAACTGAGGAGGTCGATGTGATCGCCGAGGCGAGCGAGCAGATCTCGGATGTCATGGCCATGCTTCGGGGCGAAAAGGGTTGAGTGCGGACGATGGATGAGCGTGAGCGATTTGGTTCCACTTCGGTGAAGGGGACGCTCCCCGTCTTCGGTTTCGTGGCGCCTAGCGGCAGCGGCAAGACGACGCTCTTGCGGCGGGTGGTCGCTGAGCTCACCGCCAAGGGGCTGCGGGTCGGTTATCTGAAGCATGCCCATCATCGATTCGATCTCGATGTTCCGGGGAAGGATAGCTTTGAGATTCGCGCTGCGGGCGCGGCTCAGACCCTCCTGGCGTCGCGGGCCCGCTGGGCGCTCCAGGTCGAGGAGCGCGCGCGCGAGGACGATCCGAATTTGGACGAAATGCTGGCGCGTTTCGAATGCGAGCGTCTCGATCTGATTTTGGTGGAGGGCTTCAAGCACGCGGCCTATCCCAAGATCGAGGTCTATCGCGCGATTCTCGGTCAGCCCCCGCTCTATCCGTCCGACCCCGATATCATTGCCGTTGCGACACAGGATCCCCTGCCAACCGCCGCGCATCCGCAAACCCTTCCACTCGACGATCCGGAATCTATCGCCGATTTCATAATGGAGTTGAGCTGAGCGGCGTTGGGCCGAGGTTGAATCGATCCGAACGCTTCGGATCCGGCCGCTGTGAGTCGGTGCGTCAGTCGATCTTGGGGGGATGCCTGAAGAGGGCTTCGATCGATTCCGCCGGAACGGGGCGACTGAAGAGATATCCCTGATAGCTATCGCAGCCCGAATCTCGCAGGAAGATGCGCTGCTCGGGCGTCTCGACCCCCTCGGCCAAGACGCTGAGCTTGAGGTTGTGCGCCATCGCGATGATGGTGGTGGCGATCTCAGCATCGTTGCGGTCGTTTGGGATGCCATCGACGAAGCTCTTGTCGATCTTGAGCGTGTCGATCGGCAGGCGTTTCAGATAGGCGAGCGAGGAATAGCCGGTTCCGAAATCGTCGATCGCGAGCCCGACCCCCAGTTCTTGCAGTTCGTTGAGGATGTCGATGCCGTGCGCATCGTTTTGCATGATCATGCTCTCGGTCAGCTCCAGTTCGAGACAGCTGGCGGGCAGGTCGAACGCCTCAAGGATGTCGGCAACCTGAACCGCCAGGTCGCGTTGGGCAAACTGCTGGATCGACAGATTGACCGCGATCGTCATGGGTGGCAGACCGGCATCGCGCCAGATGCGCATCTGGCGGCAGGATTGCCTCAGCACCCAGGCGCCGAGCGGGACGATTAGCCTGGTTTCCTCGGCTAGGGGGATGAACCGGTCTGGTTGAATGAGTCCTTCCTCTGGATCTTGCCATCGGACCAGCGCCTCGACGCCGAGGATGCGTTCGTTTGACATGGAGACCTGGGGCTGGAAATGGACGAGGAACTCCTCGCTGTCCAGTGCGTGACGGAGCTTGGATTCGAGCGTCAGCCGCGCATTGGCCGCCCGCGTGAGCGACTCCATGTAAAAGCGATAGGTATTGCGCCCCTGGATTTTGGCTTGGGACATGGCGGTATCGGCATTGCGCAACAGATCGATGGCATGCGCGCCGTTATCCGGGTAGATGCTGATTCCGACGCTGGCGCCGATGAAGATCTCGCGCTCGTCGCTCAGGCGGAAGGGTGGTTGCATGAGGCTGATGATCATCTGAGCCACCAGTCCGCACTCGCCGGGTTTGGCGATGGATTCCAGCAGCACGACGAATTCGTCTCCGCCGAGGCGTGCGAGCGTGTCCTCGCTGCGAATGCGGCCGGACAGTCTCCGCGCGACCGCCTGTAGCAGTTCGTCCCCGACCGGATGGCCGAGGCTGTCGTTGACATGCTTGAACCGATCCAGGTCGATGAAGAGCACGGCGACCTTGGTGTTGTTGCGCCTGGCGCGCTGGATCGCGTGCTCCAGGCGGGAGTTGAGCAGCAGGCGGTTCGGCAGGTTGGTCAAGGGATCATAGTGGGCCAGGTGCTCCAGCTGAGCCTCGGATTGCTTGATCTTGCTGATGTCCGAGAGGACGGCCACGTAGTTGCTGATCTCGCCCGACTCGTCGCGCACGGTGCTGATGGTCAGCCAGGCCGGAAAGATTTCTCCATTCTTGCGGCGGTTCCAGATTTCGCCCTGCCAGTGTCCCGAGCGTTTGATCGAGGCCCACATGGCCTGGTAGAAGGCTGGGTCGTGTCGCCCCGATCGGAGCATTCGGGTGGTGCCCTGCAGCGCCTCGGCTTGCGTGTAGCCAGTGATCTCGGTGAAGGCCGGATTGATGGCGATCACCTTGTTGGCTTGGGCATCCGAGATCATGAGTCCTTCGCGGATGTTTTTGAGAACGGTCGCGGCGAGCCGTAGCTCTTCATGGTTGCGTACGCTTGCGGTGATGTCCTGGCCGACGCCGGCGACGCCGATGATGGTGCCCGAAGAGTCACGAACGGGAACACCGTTGTAGCGATAGGTGCGGAGTCCATTGGTCGTGAGCGCCAGGCTTTCGACCTCGCCATAGCCTTTATTCAAGGCATTCTCGAACGCGTTGCGCATTTTTTTGACGTCCTCTTCGACGAAAAAGTCCGAGAAGGGGCGGTTGCGCAACGACTCGCCCGAGCAGCCGGTCTCTTCTTCGAGCCGCTTGTTCCACCAGATGAGCCGTCCGCTCCGGTCGACCATGTAGAGAATGTCGTGTACGGCCTCGGTGATGGCGCGGGTCTCGCCGTAGGCCTGCTGCAGCTCGATTTGGGCCTGTTTGGTGTCGCTGATATCGCGGATCGACTCGATGGCTCCGACGAGTTCCCGGTCGGTGTTGAACAGTGGTGCGGCGACGATCCACAGGTGGGCGCCTTTCCCGTCGTTGAGCCTGGAACTGAAGATCTCGGCGACGATTTGGTCGCCGTCGCGCTTGATGTAGTCGTAGTCCGCACTGAAATCGACCTTGGGATTCAGGACCGCGTCCAGCAGCGTTGGATGAGGGGTGTCGTAAAAGGCGGAGTATTGCTTGTGAATGTGTTGCCCGAGCACGCGCGACTTGTCGCGTCCGGTGATGCGCTCCAGCGCATGGTTCCAGGCAATGAGATGGCCCTCGCGATCGACCGCAAAGGTTGGGTCCGGCAGGAAATCGATGATGTCCATCAGACGGCGCTCCGACTCCCGCAGTGCGCGCTGTGCCTGCGCACGCTCGCGGATATGTCCCCATTCGCGCAGCACCCGCTCGAGCAGTCGTGGTATCTGGGCAAGGGTTTCGGGCGACTTGACGACATAATCCAAGGCGCCGGCCTTCAATGCCTGCACCGCCATCTGCTCGTCGCCATGGCTGGTCATGACGAGCAGCGGGAAGCCGGGATCGGGTTGATCGCTGATCAGATCATAGGCCTTGCCATCGCATAGATTGAGGTCGGCGATGACGATGTCGGGGGACGATTCGACGATACATCGTCGAGCCTCGGTCAGCGAGGTGGCGACACGCATGCAGGCGAACTGTTCCCCAGATTCGAGCGAGCGTCGAATGGCTTCGACGTGGGCGGGATCGTCCTCAATGACGAGGATCTGATGTGTTTCGGAGGCCATTAGGGTATCAGTGCGGGTAGCGGTTCCATATCGATCGGTCACGGCTGAGGGCGTCGAGTGGTTCGACGAGATCGCTGCTCGTTCGTGTGTATGTGGCGCAGTACCTCCGCTCCCGCTATCAAATGACGGTCAAGGCGATTTCTGTCAACATCCATGTCGCCTTGAAGCGAACCTCAATCCGGCGTCATTGGGTATGCGCTCGTTCGCTAAGCGTCTTATGCGCGGACCCCGAGTGTGCGCGTGGGGCTGGAGCCGTTTCGGGAAGGGCTTGGCAAAGTGTACACGTCATGCCTGCCTGGTTCCGACCTTGAAATGGCCGACCATGGTCTGAAGGTCCGCGCTCAGTTGGGAGAGTTCGCGACTGGCTGCGACCGTATGTTCTGAGTGCTGTGCCGAATCCTCCGATAGCTCCGAGATGCTGACGACGCTACGGTCGATTTCCTGAGCCACGGCCGCTTGCTCCTCGGCGGCGCTGGCGATCTGGGTGTTCATATCGCGGATGTTACCGATGGAGTCCAGAATCTGGTCCAGCGCCTCCTGTGCATGAGTCGCCTGCGCCAGGGTGTCCGTCGTAATGGATTCGCCCCGTTCGATACGTTCCACCGCCTCCTTGGCCACCGTGCGCAGTGTCTCGATCATGCTATGGATTTCGCTGGTGGACTGTTGGGTTCGACTGGCCAGCGTGCGCACCTCGTCGGCGACGACGGCGAATCCGCGTCCCTGCTCGCCGGCCCGCGCTGCCTCGATCGCCGCGTTCAGGGCCAGCAGATTGGTCTGTTCGGCGATTTCGCGAATGACATCGAGCACGCTGCCGATGGATTGGCTCTGCGCGCTGAAGCGATGAATGCTTCCCGCGACCTGCTCGACCTCGGCGGCGAGGTGCCGGTTGGCTTCCAGAACGCCCTTGACTGTCTCTCCGCCTTCGCGTGCGCTGCTGTCGGCCGCGAATGCCGAGGCGGCGGCGGCCTCGGCGTTTTGGGCGATGTCCTGGATGGTGGCCGACATCTGGGTGACGGCGGTGGCGACCTGTTGGACCTCACCGCGCTGGCGCTCCATGCCCTCGCTGCTGGTTTCGGTCACGGCCGTCAGTTCCTCGGCCGCTGCGGCGATCCTGATGGTGGCCTGAGCGACTTGGACGACCATGCCCTCGGTCTTGCATGCGAAGGCGTTGAATCCAGCGGCCAGTTCGGCGACCTCGTCGCGTCCCTCGGTTGCGAGGCGCTTGGTGAGGTCGCCCGCGCCACGCGCGATATCGATCATGGCGTGGGTTGCCTCGCGGACCGGCGTCACGATCGAGCGCCCGGTGAATGCGGTGAGGGTGAGCACGATCAGCAGGACCAGGCCGCCGACGCCCGCAAGAATGATCGCGTTGTCCTTGAAGGAGGCATCGACATCGTCGATATAGATCCCAGTGGCGACGACCCAACCCCAGGGCTCGAATGTTTGGAAATAGGCGAGCTTCGGTCCGGGTTGTGTCTCGCCGGGCTTGGGCCAGGCATAGGACACGGTGCCTCGGCCCTCTGCGTTTGCCTTCTTCCAGATCTCCTCCCAGAAACGCTTGCCGTTGGCGTCGGTCAGGGGACGGGTGTCGGTTCCGTCGAGTTCCGGCTTGAGCGGGTGCATGACGGCCTGTCCGGAGAGATCCGTCACCCAGAAATAGTTTCCACCTTCGTATCTGAGGGTGGAAAGCTCCTTGAGTGCCGCCTGTTTGGCGGCTGTCTCATCCATGGCGCCTTGGCTCATCGCGCGATACCGCGCGTTGATGGTGCTGGTTGCCGTCTCCACCAATTTGGTCAGCTGGGTGGCCTTCTCGTCCATCAGCATGACGCGTAGTTCCCAGAGTGCCACACCGAAACCGATGCCGATTCCCAGGGCGACGATTCCCATCAGAATCCATAGACGGCTGTTTACGGTGATTCGGCGCATTGGGTTCATGTTTGGGGAATACCTTGTCTTGGCGTGGATTGTCTAGAGGCTCGGGGCTGTTCGGGACGACGGAATCTCAATTGGCCGATCTTATCTGATCTACAGCGTCGATAGGGTGATCTGGAGCCCATTCATTGGGGCAAGGCTGTGCCAAGGCCATGTTTAGACCTCTTCCAAGAGGTTCTGAGTAAATGGCCCTCGATTCGCTCCGCGCGGGGCCGCGTTCAGCGTTGCCAGAAGGTCGGGCTTAGCAATACAAGGAGTGTGAATATTTCCAGGCGCCCGAGCAACATGGCGAAACAGAGGATCCACTTTGCAGGGTCGTAAAGGTCGGCGTAATGGGCGCCGACTTGGGCCAGACCCGGCCCCAGGTTGTTGATGCAGGCCGCAACCGCAGAGAAGGCCGTGAGCAGGTCCAGTCCGGTCGCCGCCAGCATCAGATACATGAGGATGAAGCAGGCCACGTAGAGCGAGAAGAACCCCCAGACGGCATCCACGACGCGATGGTCGATGCTCTTGCCGCCGATCCGCACCGGCAGCTGGGCGTTGGGGTGGATGAGCCGGTCGATCTCGCGCATCCCCTGTTTGATGAGGAGCAGAAAGCGGATCACCTTGATTCCGCCGCCGGTCGATCCGGCGCAGCCGCCGATGAAGCTGGCGAACAGCAGCAGGATTTGCAGGAAGGGGGTCCAGAAATAGAACTCGGCGGTCGTGAACCCGGTGGTGGTGCCGATCGACACGGCCTGGAAGAGCCCCTTGGTCAGTGCATCGCTCCAGGTGACGTAGGTGTCCGTGTAGTAGAGCGCCAGTGTCACGATCAAGGTGACAGTCCCCATGATCAGCAGATAGAAGCGGAACTCGCTGTCCTGGAAATAGAGGCCGAGATTCTGGCGCCGCACCACGGCGAAGTGGAGCGTGAAGTTCATGCCCGCGAGCAGCATGAAGAAGACCGCAATCATCTCGATCAAGGGGTTGTTGAAGTACCCCATACTCAGATCGTGGGTCGAGAAACCGCCGATGGCAACGGTCGAGAAGGCATGCCCGATGGCATCGAACAGCGTCATCCCTGCGCCCCAGTAGGCGAGGGCGCAGGCGACCGTCATCCAGAGATAGATGTACCAGAGCGCCTTCGCCGTCTCCGTGATGCGCGGAGTGAGCTTGGAGTCCTTCATGGGGCCAGGCATCTCGGCCCGATAGAGCTGCATGCCGCCGATACCGAGCATGGGCAGGACGGCGACGGCCAGGACGATGATGCCCATGCCGCCCAGCCACTGAAGCTGCTGACGGTAGAAGAGGATCGACTTGGGTAGATCGTCGAGTCCGAGGATCACGGTCGCCCCGGTCGTCGTGAGTCCGGACAGCGACTCGAAGACGGCGTCGGTCGCCGAGATATCGGGGTGCGGCGCGAGCAGGAAGGGCAGTGCCCCGGCCAGGCCAAGGCTGGTCCAGAAGAGCACAACCACCAGAAAGCCGTCGCGCAGTCGCAGCACATGCCGCGATTGGCGAACCGGGAAAAAGATCGCGAGTCCGGTGCCGAGAATGATGGCGAAGGCGATCAGAAAGGGGCCGGGTGAGCCCTCCTGGTAGATGAGCGCGACCACGACTGGGGGGAGCATGGTGAAACTGAAGACCGTCAGCAACAGCCCCAGGACCTTCCGAACGACGGTGAACTTCATAGATCCGGATCGCGAATATCGGTGGGTCGGGTCAGAGGAAGGTCACGCCGACCTGGAATAGGCGTTCGACCTCGGAGATGCGTTTCTTGTCCTGGAGGAAGAGGATGACGTGATCCTCGGACTCGATGAGGGTGTCCTTGTGGGCGATGATCACCGCATCGCCGCGCACCAGCGCGCCGATGGAGGCCCCTTTCGGAAGCTTGAGGTCGCCGACGGCGCGCCCGACCACCTTGCTCGATATCTTGTCGCCATGCGCGATGGCCTCGATCGCCTCGGCCGCGCCGCGCCGCAGCGAATGGACCATGACCACGTCGCCGCGTCGAACATGCTTGAGCAGGCTGCCGATGGTGGCCTGCTGGGGCGAGATGGCGATATCGATGGAGCCAGACTGTACCAGATCGACATAGGAGGCGCGATTGATCAGTGCCATCACCTTGCGCGCACCGAGCCGCTTGGCCAGCATGGCCGAGAGGATGTTGGCTTCGTCGTCGTTGGTCACGGCGCAGAAGACGTCGGTGCTCTCGATGTTTTCTTCCAGGAGCAGATCCTGGTCGGCCGCGTCGCCATGCAGCACGATGGTCTTCTCAAGGGTTTCGGCGATGCGTTTGCAGTGTCCCAGCTTGCGCTCGATGATCTTGACCCGGAAACTCTGCTCCAGCGCCTTGGCCAGCCGGGTGCCGATATTGCCGCCGCCGGCGATGATGAGTCGCTTGTAGGACTCGTCGAGTCGTCGGAGTTCTCCCATGACGGCGCGGATGTGCACTGGCGCGGCGAGGAAGAAGACCTCGTCGTCGACCTCGATGACGGTGTCGCCCTCGGGCTGGATGGCGCGGTCCTGACGGTAGATGGCGGCCACCCGTGCCTCGACTTGCGGCATGCGCTCCTGGAGCGTGCGCAACTCCTGGCCGACCAAGGGGCCGCCGTAATAGGCCTTGACCGCGACCAGCCGGATGCGTCCGCCGGCGAAGTCCAGCACCTGCAGCGTTCCAGGATTTTCGATCAGACGGATGATGTAATCGGTGACCAGCGCCTCGGGGCTGATGGCCACATCAATCGGCAGTGCGTCGGAGCTGAACAGCTTGGGCTGTTCCAGAAAGCTCGGCGCGCGTACCCGAGCGATCTTGGTTGGCGTGTGGAAGAGCGTGTAGGCGACCTGGCAGGCCACCATGTTGGTTTCATCGCTGTTGGTGACGGCGATGATCATGTCCGCGTCCTCGGCCCCCGCGCGCAGCAATACGTCCGGATGGGCTCCGTGGCCCATCACGGTGCGTAGGTCGAAGCGATCCTGCAGTTCGCGCAACAGATCGGGGTTGTGGTCGACGACGGTGATGTCATTGGCCTCGCTGACTAGATTGGCAGCCACCGAGGTACCGACCTGGCCGGCGCCCAGAATGATGATTTTCATGCTGGCCTCCAGCCTCCAGCTTCCAGCTTCCAGCTAGAAGAGGAGCGCCCAAGGCGCTCCAGGGGCGATGGCCATGGAGCCTGCAGAAGGCGATGGTCGGCTGCCGAGCGTGCCGATTGCTCCGCTGGCGGCTGGCGGCTGGCGGCTGGAAGCTGATCCCTCATCGGCGTTCTTTGATCTCGATGCCGAGCGAACGCAGCTTGCGGTAGAGATGGGTGCGCTCCATTCCGGCCTCCTTGGCCATCTTGCTGACATTGCCCGCGTGCTTCTCGAGCTGGTAGTCCAGGTAGGCCTTCTCGAACTGTTCGCGCGCCTGGCGCAGCGGCTGGTCGAAGGAGACGAGCCCTTCCAGTGCCTGCGCCTGGACCGGTGGTGGCGCGCCCAGGGCGCTCTCGACCTCTTTCTGGCTGATCTCGTCGCCGGCGCCCAGGATGAGGACGCGCTGGACCAGGTTCTTTAGCTCGCGGACGTTGCCCGGCCAGGGGTAGTTGCGCAGGAAGTTCTGGGCGCCGACGCTGAAGCGGCGATAGGGCAGCTTCTCGTGCGTGGCAAAATAATCGAGATAGAAATTCAATAGATCGGGAACGTCCTCGGCATGCTCCTGAAGCGACGGGATGTTCAGCGGGACCACGTTGAGATGGTAGAAGAGATCCTCGCGAAAGCGTCCGGCCCGGACCTCGTCTTCGAGGTTGCGTTGGGTCACCGCGACGATGCGCACGTCGATGCGTACCGGCTCGTTGCCACTCACCCGGAGGAAGGATCCGCTGTCGAGCGCGCCCAGGAGTTTGGATTGCGCCTCCCATTCCATGTCGGCGACCTCGTCGAGCAGCAGCGTGCCGCCCGCCGCCTTCTCCAGGCTGCCGTAATGGGTGTGTTCGCCGTCCTCGGTGCCGAAGAGCTCGCGCGAGGCATTGCCGCCGGCCAGCGAGGAGACGCTGAGATCCACGAAGGGCCGCTCGCGCCGGGCGCTCTGCGAGTGCAGATAACGGGCGAAGGTCTCGCGACCGCTGCCCGATTCGCCGGTAATCAGCACCCAGGTGTCGTGCTGGGCGATGCGCTTGACCTGCTCGCGCAGGCGCTGCATGACGGCGCTGCGCCCGACCGGCTCGTGAACCTGCGGGGCGCGGCGCTTGAGTCCGATGTTCTCCTGCTGGAGCTTGTCCGCTTCGAGCGCGCGCTCGACGGTCAGCAGGAGCTTGGCCATCGAAAGGGGCTTTTCGAGGAAGTCGTAGGCGCCCAGGCGCGTCGCTTCCACGGCCGTTTCGACCGTGCCATGGCCGGACATCATGATGACGGGGCAGGGGAGGTCGTCCTCTTCCGACCATTCCTTGAGCAGTGTGATGCCATCGATGTCGGGCATCCAGATATCCAGCAGGATCAGATCTGGACGTCGGTCGCGTAGGGCGTGGCGCGCGGCCTCGCCGTTCTCGGCGATGGCGACGGTATAGCCTTCGTCTTCGAGGATGTCTTTGACCAGGCCGCGAATGTCGGGCTCGTCGTCGACTACCAGTATATGGGTTGCGCTCATGAGTCTGTGTGTTGCTCCTGACCTTGGGCCGCCGACGAGGCGGCTTGCCAGACCGGCAGCCGAACCCTGATGAGGGCGCCTTCACCGGTGTTTTCGACCGTGATCATACCGCCGTGCTCCTCAATAATCTTCTTGACGATCGCCAAACCGAGCCCGGTGCCCTTGGCCTTGGTGGTTACGTAGGGCTCGAACAGTCGATCCATGAGCTGAGGTTCGAACCCCGGTCCATTGTCGGCGACCACGAATTGAATGAAGGGGCCTTCCTCTTGCTCCAAGCGTTCCGTGGAGACCTGGATGCGTGCGGCGTCATGCCCTTCCAATGCCTCCTGGGCGTTCTTGATCAGGTTGTGGATGACTTGGCGCAGACGCAACGGATCGCCCCGCACTAAGATCCCCGGCGTGCCGAGTTGGATGTCGAGCGAGGGTGTGCCGGCGCTGTGATAGAGATCCAGAACCTCCTGCGCGAGCTGATCGAATACGAGCGGTGTCTGTTGAATCTGCGGCGTCCTGGCATAGTCGGAGAAGTCGTTCACCATGGCCTTCATGGCCTCGACCTGCTGGATGATGGTGCGAGTGGAGCGGTCGATGAAGCCGGCGTTCGCCTCCTCTGCCTTGGGTAGCAGTTTGTGGCGCAGGCGTTCGGCCGAGAGCTGGATCGGGGTGAGCGGATTCTTGATCTCGTGCGCCAGGCGCCGCGCCACCTCGCCCCAGGCGGCGTTGCGCTGGGCGGTGATGAGCGAGGTGATGTCGTCGAAGACCACCACGTGGCCACGATGCTTGGAGTCCGAGAGCGGCAAGGGACTGCCTCGGCACATGAGGGTTTGGTTGCCCTCGGCGCGTTGCAGCGTCACCTCCGCCCGCCAAGCATGGCCTGCGGCGAGGTGTTTGCGGACCGTCTCGGTCCAGGGGGTGATCCAGGGCTGGCTGTGCTCGATCCGCTCCAGCGTTGGGCCTGCGTCCTCGGCGAACTCCAGTGCCAGGATGCTGCGCGCGGCCGGGTTGGTGGTGCGCATGCGCTGGTTGTCGTCGAAGGCGACCACGCCAGAGGACAGGCGTCCGAGGACGGTTTCCAGATAGTTGCGCTGGGTCTCGACCGCCTGTTTGCTGCGCGCGGCGGCGTCGCGTGCTTGGCTGATGCGGCGCGACATGGCGTTGAAGGAGGCGACCAGGAAGGTGAGTTCGTCGTCGTGGCTCGGCAGCGGAATCTGCTGCTCGTATTCACCCTCGGCAATGGAGCGTGTGCCTCGGGCGATATCGGCGATGGGCGCGACCAGCCGGCGCGCGGTGTGGAAGGCCGCGATCAGCGCCGCCATGAGTCCGAACAGAAGCACCAGCGAGAGGGTCAGCGAGAAGCTGAACTTGAGCGACTGGCGCAGATAGGCGAGTTCGGTGTAGCGGTTGTAGGCGTCTTCGAGTCGGGTCGAGAGCTCGCTGATGCGTGCCGAGGTCGGGAAGATCGCCTGCATCTGCATCGGGCGCCCGCGCGGATCCTGGACCAGGACCCGCACCACCAGATCCTCGCCGGTGCCCGTCTCCAGCCCGACATAGTTGGTCCCGGCGCGCACGCTCTGCTGGATCTCGCGCTCGGCGTGATTGGGGACCAGCTGGGTCGGATCCTCGTTTGAGGTCCCCAGGACCATGCCGCCCTGACCGTAGACGGTCAGTTCGATCGCACCCGCCTGGCGTCGCAGATTGTTGAGGCTGAGTGCGATCGCGGTCGAAGATCGGTCCTCGATGCTGTCCAGGAGCTGTTCGGTGTATTTGCTCAGGACCCTTTGGTTGAGGTCCAGCGAGGCCTGGTTCAGCACCAGGGCGTCCTGCATCGCCTTGCCGATGGCGACGTCGAACCAGCTGTCGATACCGCGCAGCAGAAAGCCGAGCGAGAAGTAGTAGACCACGCCCACCGGCAACAGCGAGATGAAGGCGAAGAGCAGGACGATACGCGCGGTCAGGCGTGATCCCGCCGCCTGGCGACGGTAGCGTCGCACCAGCTTGACCACGTTGACGAGCACCAGCACCGCCAGCACCGCCAGGCCAACCAGGACCACGGCGAGCAGAGGGACGAAGGCGCGGCTCAGGGTCTCGGAGTTCTGTACGGCGTCCCGCATCAGCACCAGGACGACGAACAGACCCACGATCAGGAGCGCGACCGGTAGGGTGCCGAGTCCGCGCCGCCAGTTCAGCGTGTTATTGGCCACTTGGTCCACCCGCTGGCGAGTTTCCAGGAGGGCATCAGATAGGCGAGGGGTCTCAGGGGCAGGGGCAGCTGCTCGATGTCCAGGAAGACCTTGAGCTGGACCTCGTAGTCCTCGTCCGGATCGAGATCCTTCTGGTCGACGAGCTGCAGATCGTTCAACTCGCCGAGCGCCCGGATCGCCGCCTCGCGGGTGACGAAGCTACGGCCGGTCGAGCCCGGAAGGCGGTAGACCTCGTAGTTCTCCGAAAGCGGCTTGTAACGGATAGCGTTGCGGATCTGCAGGTCGAGCAGGCTGTCCTCCCACATCCAGGCTTCGGTGCGGCGGACCTGGATGTGGGTCACGATGGTCAGTGGCACCCCGTTGCCGAGCGCCTCCAAGGCATTGTCGCTGAGGTTGAAATCGATCTGGGCGCTCAGCCGATAGACCCCATCGACGAGTCGGATCTGCGCCTGTCGCACATCAAAGTCGTCCTCGGCGAGGATTGGCGAGGCGAGCGCGACTGCGAGGCACAGCGCGATCCCGAATTGGAGTGAGATTCTGAGTCTGATCGGGCGCGGAGACCTCATGCGGTGTCCTTCTCGATCAGGGCGTAATAGAAACCGTCGCTTCCGCCTGCTGTCGGCAGGAGCTGACGGCCATGCTGCAGCGCACGTCCGCGCTCCGTCTCCAGCGCGATTTCGCGCGCCTCGGGCTGGCGCGACAGGAAGGCGGCGATCTGGGATTGGTTCTCCTGCGGCAGCAGCGAGCAGGTGGCGTAAAGCAGGCGTCCTCCCGGCGCGAGGAGCGGCCAGATGGCGTCGAGAATGCGTCGCTGGGTCTCGCGGAGCGTCTCGATGTCGCTCTCACGTCTGAGCCACTTGATGTCGGGGTGGCGGCGGATGACTCCGGTGGCGGAGCAGGGTACGTCGAGTAGGATGCGATCGTAACGGCGCTCGGCCCAGTCTCCGGACGGATCGCTGGCGTCGCCGACCGCGACCTCGGCAGTCAATCCCAATCGGGTCAAAAGGGTTTGAACCGAGGCGAGACGTGTCGGATCCTGATCGATCGCGGTCAGCTCAACCTGATTGCCTACCCGCTCGAGGATCGCGGCGGTCTTGCCGCCCGGAGCGGCGCAGGCATCCAGCACCCGCTGTCCGGGCTGGGCGTCGAGTAGCTGGGCGGCGAGTTGTGCGCCGGCGTCCTGGACCGAGACCCAGCCACGGTCGAACTCGGGGAGCTCGCGCGTCGGACGCGGCCGGTTCAGCATCAGACCGGCCTCGGAGCCTGGGATGGGCGTCGAGCCGATGTCGGCCGCGGCGAGGCGTTCGGCGTATTGCTGCGGGTCGAGGTGCATGCGATTGACGCGCAGGCTCATGGGGGCCCGGTCGTTGCTGGCCTCGACGATCTGCTGCCAATCGTCTGGCCAGTCCGCGCGCAGACGCTTGAGCAGCCAGGCGGGGAACAGCCATTGGAGATCTCGGTCGCAGTCGACGGATGCCTCCAGCGCCTCGCGCTCGCGCTGGAAGCGGCGTAGCAGTGCATTGACCAGCGGTGCCTTGTTGGCCTTTCCGAGCAGTCGGACGGCATCGACCGTCGCCGACACGGCCGCGTGCGGCGGTGTGCTCATGGCGCTCAGCTGATAGAGCCCGACCAGGATGAGTGCGTCGAGATCGCGGTCGCCATGCTTGAGTGCGCGGTTGAGCAGGCGAGCGGAGATGGCCTCCAGGCGCGGCAGCTGGCGCAGCGTGCCATAGCTCATCTCCTGGATCAGGGCATGATCCACGCTTGATTCGGTCGAGTGTGAGTCCCGGATGACTCGGGTCAGTGATTCGCCACGGTCTCGGACCCGATAGACGGCGCGTGCCGCCATGGCGCGGGCCTGTGCACCCGCCGGGGCGGCCTTGGTTCTAACGGATTCAACCAAAGCGAGCGCCGTCCAGGTTGCGTGCATTCAGATAGTCCGCCGCGCGCATGGGTTTCTTTCCCGATGGCTGGAGGCGGGTGATGCGCAGTTGTCCCGCACCGGTCGCGACGCGGATGCCGCTCTTGCCGGTGTCCAACACCGTACCGGGTGGCGCGCTGTCGGTGTCGTTTTCTGCCTCGGCGTCCCAGATGCGCAGCGTTTCGCCGTCGAGCTGGGTCTGTGCGACCGGCCAGGGGTCGAAGGCACGGATCTGGCGTTCGATGGCCGTAGCGCTGAGAGACCAGTCGATCGCGGCCTCTTCCTTGCTCAGTTTGTGGGCGTAGGTGGCGGCCGTGTCGTCTTGCGGTTCGGGCTCGGTCGAGCCGTCGGCGATCCCGGGCAAGGCCGCAGTCAGGGCCTCGGCGCCCAGGGTCGAGAGGCGATCGTGCAGCGACCCGCCGGTCTCGCGCGGCGCGATGGGCGTTTCGACTCGATGGTAGACCGGACCTGTGTCGAGTCCGGCCTCCATGCGCATGATGCAGACGCCGGTGGTGGCGTCGCCCTCCAGCACCGAGCGTTGGATGGGTGCGGCACCACGCCAGCGTGGCAGCAGCGAGGCATGGACGTTGACGCAGCCGAGCCGGGGTGCGTCCAGCACATCCGTGGGCAGCAGCAGCCCGTAGGCCACCACCACCATGAGATCGGCGTCGAGCGATCGCAGCTGGGCGACCGCGTCCGGGTCGCGCTTCAGGCTGAGCGGCTGGAACACCGGAATGGATGCGTTGAGCGCCAACTCCTTGACCGGGCTCATCTGTAGTTTTCTGCCACGTCCGGCCGGGCGATCCGGCTGGGTATAGACCGCGACCACGTCCAGATCGGCGGCGATCAACGCGGCGAGGCTCGGGACCGCGAATTCTGGCGTTCCCGCGAAGATGACCTTCAGCCGGTTCATGGGCGATCCTTGCGTTGCAGTCGGTGGGAGAGGCTCGGATCGGACGAGGATCTCGCGCTCGGTGTCGTGGGATGAGGGAAGACGAAGACGCGACGCACTAGATGGCACCCCGGCGTGGCTCTGCGGCCTGGGCTTGGCGCTGATCCTTTTCGAGTTTGCGGCGAATACGTTGGCGTTTGAGTATGGAGATGTGATCGACGAACAGCTTGCCGTCCAGATGATCGAGCTCGTGCTGGATGCAGACGGCCAGCAGCCCGTCGGCCTCCAGGGTGAAGGGGTTGCCATCGCGATCGAGCGCGCTGACCGTGACCGCCTCTGCGCGCGTGACCGGCTCGAAGAAGCCGGGCACCGAGAGGCAGCCCTCGTCCATTTGGGTCTTGCCCTCTTTCGAGAGAATCTCGGGGTTGATCAGGCAGAGGGGGGTGTCGTGGTTCTCGGAGGTGTCGATCACCACGATCCGGCGCTGCACGTCGACCTGGTTCGCGGCCAAGCCGATGCCTGGCGCGGCGTACATGGTCTCGAGCATGTCGTCGACCAGCTCGCGGACCGAGTCGTCGACCTGCGTCACGGGCAGCGCCTTCAGGCGCAGTCTGGGGTCGGGAAAGGTGAGGATATCGAGCTTGGCCATCTCTGATGTCGGAATGCAATATGTTTCGGGAAGTCTCCACCTCGTACGCTACGAGCCGGGAGCCGTAAGATCCGGATAGGCTTTCTCTCAGGAGTGCGAACGGGTGGAAGTTATGAAGTCGTGTGCGCTACTATCGCTAAGATACTACACCCCTTAGTAGGGGCGGGTGAATCCCGTTTCGACCATCGTGGAGGGTCCATGCGCGTCGCTATTCGCCATTTCGTTCGAGTGTCGCTCCTCTTGGGGTCAATGATTCTGCTGGTTCCGGTCGCCTCCGGGGCCGAGCTTGCACCCGATGCTCCTCAAACCTATGTGGTGCGCTCGGGTGACACGCTCTGGGATATCGCTGGGCGATTTCTGAGGGATCCTTGGCTCTGGCCTGAGGTCTGGCAAGCCAATCCCGGCGTCGGGGATCCGGACCTCATCTATCCGGGCGACGTGCTGGAGCTGACCATGGTCGGCGGCGAGCCGCGCATTCGGGCCAGACGCGGTGCCGGGCCGCGCGTGGTGCGGCTGACTCCGCATGTGCGCTCCTCCCCGCTTTCGGCGGCGGTGCCGACGATTCGGATCTCAAGCATTGCGCCCTTCCTGACCCGGCCCTACGTCGCCGATGCGCAGGACATCAAGCGCGCGCCCTATGTGGTCGGTTTTCCGGACGAGCATCTGATCGCCGGGGTCGGCGATTCGATCTATGTCCGCCGCATCCGCACCAATACCCAAACGGCATTCCAGATCCTGCGTCCTGGTGACGAGTTGAGGGATCCGGATAGCAACGAATTGCTCGGTTACGAGGCTGTGTTTGTCGCCGATGCGCAGCTGGAGCGGATCGGGGATCCGGCCAAGCTGAAGGTCGTGAGCATGGAACGCGAGGTCTCGATTGGGGATCGCGTCATTCCGGGCGATGCGGAGCGTCGGTTGGAAAACTTCTTCCCGCATCCGGCGCCTGAGGGGCTGCGCGGGCGCATCATCTCCGTGCTCAACGGGGTATCCCAGATCGGGCCCTACGATGTCGTCGTTATCAATCGAGGCACGCGTGACGGGATCGAGCCGGGACACGTCTTCGAGACCTACATCGGTGGCACCAAGGAGCGGGATATGGTCAAGAGCGGTGCCCACGAGCCGAACTGGCGCGGTCCGGGACCGCTCTCCAGCGAGTTCTGGTTCGGCAGCGATTACGAGAAGAAAGGCTGGCGCGCGGATGAACCGGACTCCAACGCCCCCTTCCCGTTGCATATGGACTTCCGTCGTAACAATCAGAAGTATTTCAAGCCGTTCGAGCAGTCTGGCGTCCTGATGGTCTTTCGATCCTTTGAAAGAGTCAGCTTCGGTGTGATTCTGAAGGCGAGCCATTTCATCAACGTCGGCGATTGGATTGCCTCTCCCCCATCCTGATCCCTCGCCGCTTGGATCGTTGCGCGATGCTCGACGATCCAACCGCGACTGGCTCATTCTCCTCTCGGCGCCCGGGATCGGTCCGCGTACCGCCGTGCGTCTCTGCGAGCATTTCGGCGATCCGGCCGGCGTGCTTGCCGCGTCCCGATCGGCGCTGTCCGAGCTGGGGCTCAAGCCAGCCTGTGTGGACGCGCTCAAACAGCCGGATACCGAGGCCGTCGAGGCCATTCTGAGCTGGGGCGAGCGTCCCGATGCCCACCTGATCGCCATCGACGATCCATTTTATCCGCCGCAGTTGACGGAGATTGCGGATCCGCCTCCGCTGCTCTATGTCCGAGGCGATCCCGCACTGCTTCGCGAGCCTCAGATCGCCGTCGTCGGCAGTCGCAACCCGACCCCAGGCGGGCGCGAGATCACCGCCGAGCTCGTTCGCGAGTTGGCGGGCTGGGGGCTGGTCGTCACCAGTGGGCTTGCGGTCGGAATCGACGGTGTGGCCCATACCGCCGCGCTCGAATCCGGGCAAACCATTGCTGTGATGGGGACGGGGCCGGATCTGGTCTATCCGGCCTCCCATCTGGATTTGGCCTGCCGTATCGCCGAGAACGGAGCCCTGGTCAGTGAGTTTTCGCCGGGACGGGGGCCGCTGGCGCGTAACTTCCCGCGTCGCAACCGGCTCATCAGTGGCTTGAGTCTCGGGGTGCTGGTCACGGAGGCGGCGCTCAAGAGCGGTTCGCTCATCACGGCACGTTGCGCCCTGGAGCAGGGACGTGAGGTCTTCGCCGTTCCCGGCTCGATCCGCAATCCCTTGGCGCGCGGGTGTCATGGTCTCATCCGCGACGGCGCCAGGTTGGTCGAAAGCGCCTCCGATATCCTGGCTGAATTGGCGCCACTGTTGAATGCGGCCTTGGCGTCTGCCAGTCAGTCGCCTCCCTCTCCGGTAGCCGGAATGTCCGCCGAGGGTCTGCAAGGGGATGAGCGACGCCTGCTGGATGCATTGGAATTCGACCCGATGGCCCCGGACGAATTGATCGCGCGCACAGGGCTGCCGGCGGATCAGGTGATGTCCATGTTGTTGCTCCTGGAATTGAATGGTCATGTATCATCGGTGCCGGGTGGACGCTATTGCCGCTCTTCCGGCTAGCGAAGACCCGTTTTGGCGCCGATCGGCGCGCGTTTGCTTCGATCTTTGGGTCGAAGATGCCATCGAGGTTGGCTGATGTACGAAAATATGGTCGATGTCCTGATCTATCTTTACGAGAATTACATGGATGGCGATGGTCAGCCTCCTGTCGAGCAAAGCGAGCTTGAGGACGAGCTGGCTCAGGCCGGCTTTAGTCAGAACGAGATCGATAAGGCTCTGCGCTGGCTCGACGAACTCGCCGTGGGCGTCGAGGCAACCGAGGGACATCTCCATCCGGTCGGCTCCATCCGTGTCTACAGCGATCTCGAATGCAGCAAGCTGGATCCCGAGGTGCGGGGGTTGCTGATGTCGTTGGAGCATGGGGGGATCCTGGATCCGGTCAGTCGCGAACTCGTGATCGATCGCTTGCTGGCGATCGATCATCCTCAGGTCCTGGCGGACGAGGTCAAATGGGTGGCGCTGCTGGTCCTGATGAATCGTCCGGGGCAAGAGGATGCCTTTACCCAGATGGAAGATATGCTCTACAACGAAGATCCCGTCTATCTGCACTGATCTCGAACTCGGTTCGGCACCGTCTTTCAGGGAGGGGCTGATGCTCTTGTGTCGAATCGCGTCCGTCTTGCGTCCGCGAGAGGGGCGCATTGCACCGGTTTCCTATTGCATCCACACATTGGCGATTCTGCCAAAGGCCCTTGACGTCGAGCTTCGCCCTGGGTTTAACCTAAAGAAACGACGCCAAATCCAATAGAATCCCGCATGAATCTCGTCATCGTCGAATCGCCGGCCAAGGCCAAGACCATCAAGAAATACCTCGGAGCCGACTTCGAGGTGATCGCTTCGTACGGACACGTCCGCGACCTGGTCCCCAAGGAGGGAGCGGTCGACCCGGATCATGGCTTCGCCATGAAGTACCAGATCATCGATCGCAACGAGAAGCACGTCCAGGCGATCGCCAAGAAGCTCAAGGAGGCCGACACCCTCTATCTCGCGACCGACCCGGACCGCGAGGGTGAGGCGATCTCCTGGCATCTCTACGAGCTGCTGAAGAGCCGCAGGCAGCTTGGCAAGCGCCCCGTGTACCGTGTGGTCTTTAACGAGATCACCAAGCGGGCCGTCCAAGACGCGATCGCCAATCCGCGCGAGCTTTCCTACGATCTGGTCAATGCCCAGCAGGCGCGCCGTGCGCTCGACTATCTGGTCGGCTTCAATCTGTCGCCCTTGCTGTGGAAGAAGATCCGTCGCGGATTGTCCGCCGGACGGGTTCAGAGTCCGGCGCTGCGTCTCATCTGCGAGCGCGAGAACGAGGTCGAGGCATTCGTTCGTCAGGAGTACTGGACCATTGAGGCGGATGCGAGCAAGGACGCGAAATCATTCAGCGCCAAGCTGACGACCTTCGGTGGCGAGAAGGTCGAACAGTTCAGCATCACCGACGAGGGGCGTGCCGCCGAGGTTAAGGCGACGCTCGAGCAGGCCGCCGATGGCACGCTCAAGGTCGAAAAGGTCGAGCGCAAGCAGCGCAAGCGTTTCCCCGCGCCGCCCTTCATCACCTCGACCCTGCAGCAGGAGGCGGCGCGCAAGCTGGGGTTCACGGCCCAGCGCACCATGCGCGTGGCCCAGCAGCTCTATGAGGGCGTCGACGTCGGTGGCGGCGCCGTGGGTCTCATCACCTACATGCGTACCGACTCTGTCAATCTGGCCGAGGAGGCGCTGACCGAGATCCGATCCCATATCGCCGAGCGTTACGGGGCGGACGATCTTCCCGATCAGGCGCGGCACTACAAGACCAAGTCGAAGAATGCACAGGAGGCCCACGAGGCCATTCGTCCGACCTCCATCCTGCGCGAGCCGTCGGCCATTAAGGCCCACCTGACGGTGGAGCAGGCCAAGCTCTACGAGCTCATCTGGAAGCGCACCTTGGCTTGTCAGATGAACCATGCGCTCATCAATCAGGTGGCGATCGATCTGAGCGCCGGGGCGGGCAATCTGTTGCGCGCGACCGGGTCGGTGGTCGCCGAGCCCGGCTTCATGCGGGTCTATCTCGAGGGTCGTGACGACGCCAAGAGCGCCGACGACAACGAGGAGCGCATGCTGCCCGATCTGAAGGAGGGCGATCTGGTCGAGTTGATTCAGGTCCGCGCCGAGCAGCATTTCACCGAGCCCCCGCCTCGGTATTCCGAGGCGTCGCTGGTCAAGGCGTTGGAAGAGTTCGGTATCGGTCGTCCCTCGACCTATGCCTCCATCATCTCGACGCTTCAGGATCGCGAATACGTGGTGCTCGACAAAAAGCGCTTCTCGCCGACCGATGTCGGGCGTGTGGTCAACAAGTTCCTGACTGAGTACTTCACCTCATATGTCGACTACGACTTCACCGCGCGACTCGAAGACGATCTGGACGCGGTTTCGCGCGGCGAGGGTGAATGGATTCCGCTCCTGGAGCGGTTCTGGCGGCCCTTCAAGGATCAGGTCGATCACACCCAGGAGCACGTCAAGCGCAGCGATGTGACCCAGGAGCGTATCGACGAGACCTGCCCCAAGTGTGGCGGCCAGCTCTCGATCCGGCTCGGACGCAACGGACGCTTCATCGGTTGCACCAACTATCCGGATTGCGACTACACGCGCGACCTGAACGCCGACAAGGCAGAGCAGGAGGCCCCAGAGATCGTCGAGGGGCGGTCCTGTCCGCTGTGCGGTTCGGCATTGGAGGTCAAGCGCGGGCGTTACGGTAAGTTCATCGGCTGCAGCGCTTATCCCAACTGCAAGCACATCGAGCCGCTGGAAAAGCCTGAGGATACGGGCGTTGCCTGCCCCAAATGTGGCAAGGGGACGCTGCAGAAGAAGAAGTCGCGGCGCGGCAAGATTTTCTATTCCTGCTCGACCTATCCGACTTGCGATTATGCCGTCTGGGACGCTCCGCTCGCCGAGTCTTGCCCCAAATGCAGTTGGCCCATCCTGACCCTCAAGGTCACCAAGACCAAGGGTGCAGCCAAGGTGTGTCCGCAGAAGGAATGCGGCTATCGCGAGGCGATTGAGGAGGCGGAGGAACAGCCGCTCGAATCCAAGTGAGTATGCGTCGCTCTGGGCACCGCGCGATTAGCGTGCCGTTCGATTAGCGCAGTGCCTCTCTGACGCGCTTCCAGGGAAAATTTCCGCTCGATCCGGGGTACTCTCCGCCTGGATCGATCTTGAGCTTGTAGCGTTTCTTGCCGCAGACGAAGGCGCGTCGATCGACCTCGCTGTGACCCAGGATCCGATCAGGAGTGAGGTCGTACCGGTGCAGCAGTCGGGCGAGCAGATCGATCAGTGCGTTGATCTGAGCGGGAGGGAAGGGGTCCTTGCCGTTGCCGTCATTGACCAGCTCGATGCCGATCGAGGAGGAGTTGCGTCCGCGTGCGTGAAAGGCGACCTGCGTCTCCGGGGTGCCGGCGACCGTTTCCCCGTCGCGCCCGATGAGATAGTGATAGCCGATATTGGGGTGGGTGGCGAAATGTCGCAGGTTCGATTCGAGGGTTCCGCCCGGCGCATGCCATAGCCGTCCGTGCTTGCATCCAGGTCCGCCGGTGGCGTGGATGACGATGAGATCGATCGGGCGCGCGCTTGCTCCGGCTCCCGGAATGAGCGCGAGCATGCAGGCCAGTATCAGAGATAGAGACGACTTTCTTCGTTCCGCTCCTCGCACAATGTCACCCCCTTTGACGCGATCGGATCTGGGTCAGCCCCATGTTGGCTTGATACGCAAAATGCTTGAAATCCTGGAAGCTCGTCGGATCGAGCGGTCGTTTGCTCGGGCCCCGGTCTGCGTAGAGCACTCCGATGCATTGATTGCTGACGATGATGGGCGCCAGCATGAAGGTGGCTGATTCGACAAGACGTTCGAGACTCTCGGGTATCGTGGTGCCGCTCTCCTGATCGCGGGCATTCACCAGTCGCGGCAGCTTGCGGTCCAGGGTCTCGAACAGAATGTTGGTTTGACCGGGTGCGCGCACGAACTGGAATTCTTGCATCAGGCGCTCGTTGTCCACTCCCAGCGCGTATTTGGCTTTGACGATGCGTTTGTCGGGGGTGGTCAGTGCGAATAGAACCCGGTCCATTCCAATGCCGCGATAGATGCCTTCCAGCACGAGTTCCATGATGACATTGAGGTCGCAGCGTTCCTCGGCCAGTAGGGTCGCGAGTTCGCGCAGGATCTTCATCTGTGTCAGTTGGTCCGAGGGCAGACCTCCAGACGGGGGCGGAGCGGGCTTGCTTGCGAGAATGGACGTCTCGGCCCCGGTCGGCTCCTGGCTGCGGTCGCGCGAGGACGCAGGTTGCGGGATGTATGGGGCGGCGAAGTCGGCGCCGTAATCGGTCGCCATGATGCATGCCTGTCTGGCTTCTTGGTGCAGCATGCTGCGCGCGTCGTTCTTCGAGAGTGCGGCGAGGATTGCGGATTTGTTCACCAGCTTCTCCATGTCTGGCGATTGCCAACCCTTTTCCTCGGCGCAGCGCGCGATCTGATGGCCGAGCGCGAGTGTCAGAACGCGGTCGTTTCTCTTGGTGGGATGATCGACGGTATCCTGGAGAAGCTCGGTCAGGTGCCACTCGTGGATGAGTTGTCGGCTGAGCTGGCTCAAACGGAAACCGAGGAGGCGCTCTTGCGCCTGTTCGGGGGAGATGCCCGGGGTGTTGCTCAGTCGTTCGAGCTGTTCGCCGAGTTCGCCACCGAAGCACCAGAAGGCCAGTTCACCGATGCGTGTCAGCAGGGTGGCGATGAAGACCTCTTCCGGCGATTTGTCGCCGCGCGCCATGGCGAGGCCGCGCGCCTGTACGGCCGCGTGCATGGCTCGCCCCAGTTCGCGGGCGAAGCGCTGCTTGGCCGCGCCCTCGATCGTGGCCTCGACCAGCGAGAGGGTCAGTGAGATGTTGCAGACGGCGTTGATTCCGAGCACGATCACGGCCCTGGTGATGGTGCTGATGGCCGTGCTCGATGGGTTGTAATGGATGGAGTTGGCGAGTTTGAGCACGCGCGCCGTGAAGGCCGGGTCGTGAAGGATGATACTGGCCAGGTCCGATAAGGGTGCCTTGTCGTCGCGTGAGATCCTGAATATCTTCTGCACCGTCGCGTCGAAGACGGGCATCTTCTGCTGGCGGATGAGGTCCATCCAGGTATCGAGCTTGGTCTTGGGCTTTGGGAGCGGTGTATTCACGTTGACAACCGTGGACGACGCAGCCCAAAACTATAGGAGAGTGTTCCGCGTATTTCCATAGCGGGAGTCTACGTTCTGTGGGTGTCTCAGCGAAATGCGAGTGCCGCTCCAGGGCGCGAGATCCGGTAACGGCTTGTTCGGGCGCCGATCCTGTTTTCTGGCTGCGTTGACTTCTCTTCGATACGTGTCCACCTGTTCGCTGATTGAGTATCCCCCATGTCCGTCATTTCGTCGCATCGTCTCCGTATCGCTGTTCAATGCCTGCGCTCGGGCGGGGTGATCGCCTATCCGACCGAGGCCGTTTTTGGTCTGGGGTGCGATCCCTGGAACGGTGAAGCGGTGGAGCGCCTGCTCGCGATCAAGCAGCGCGCGGTTTCCAAGGGGCTGATCCTCATCGCCTCGCATCAAGATCAGCTGAAGCCTTTCGTGGAGTCTCTGCCCGAGGATCGTCTCCGCGAAATCTGGTCTTCTTGGCCGGGACCCAATACCTGGCTCTTTCCCGCGAGTGAGCGGACGCCGGACTGGCTTACAGGTCGCTTCGAGACGCTTGCGGTTCGGGTGACGGCGCACCCGATCGCGGCCGCGCTCTGTCGCGCCTATGGTGGTCCGATTGTCTCGACTAGCGCGAATCGGGCCCAGCTTCGACCGGCGCGAACCGCGGTGCAGGTGCGTCTGGGTTTTGAGAATGGGCCGGACTATGTGCTGGCTGGCGCCTGTTCGGGTGCGAATCGGCCCTCGCGGATTCGTGATGGTTTGACCGGACAGCTACTGCGCGTTTGATCGAGCGCCGCGTCGGTTGTTGTGCCGGAAGCGCCAGGGCGTTTGATGTAGCCCGGGCGTGCTCCAAATCCCGCGTCCTGCCTCGCGCGCCCTGCGCTCGGCGCGCTGGAACTGGGGGTCGCTGCAATAGCGACGGTAGACGGCGGCATTGCCGCTGGCGACCTGTTCCAGATTGATGAATTGCCGCTTGGAGGTATCGCTGTAGAGGTCGGCGACGACACGGCCGAAACGGTCGTGTTCGATGGGGGCCATCAGGATGCGGTCGGGCAGGATGCGGCGCAGATGGCTCCTTGATCGATTCGCCCAAGGGCGCTGGTCCTTCTCCGGTGCATCGATGCAATGCAGCCGGACCTCGATCCGTTTCCCCGAGCAACTCAGTACGACTGAATCGCCGTCCAAGACCTTCAGTGCTCGGCAATGCCGAGTCTTGGTGTCCGGCGAGCCGGCGCTGGCCGTCGCCCAGCCCCAAGTCAGGAGCAGGGTGACGGCCAGCGTAGCTAGGGAAGGGCGTTTCCCCTCGCGTGGGCGGTGGGTCGTCGTCAATTGATCCAGAGGTGGACCGCGATGCTTGCCAGATAGCCCAAGGCAATTGCCGGGGTCCAGCTGAGATGGGCAAAGAAGGTGTAGGTCCCTCGCGCTTGGCCCATGAGTGCCACGCCCGCTGCCGAGCCGATGGAGAGCAGAGATCCGCCGACGCCCGCAGTGAGTGTGACCAGAAGCCATTGGGTCTCGTTCATGTCCGGATTCATGGTCAGAACCGCGAACATGACGGGGATGTTGTCGACGATGGCCGAGAGCACGCCGACCGAGACGTTCGCGAGGGTCGGGCCCCATTGCTCGTACATGAGTTCGGAGGTCATCGCCAGATAGCCGAGCTGGCCCAGACCGCCGACGCAGAGGACGACGCCATAGAAGAAGAGCAGGGTGTCCCACTCGGCGCGCGCGACCTTGCTAAAGACGTCGAAGGGCGGCATGTCGCCGACCAGGTCGTCATTGTTACCCTTAGTCGTCTCCTTGTGGTGGGTCATTCTCAGGTAGAAGCCGAAGAACTGCAGGTAGCCCAGACCGGTCAGCATGCCGATCACCGGGGGCAGATGCAGGAAGTTGTGGAAGCTCACGGCGGTGGCGATGGTCGCCAGGAACAGCAGAACGATACGGCGCGCGCCACGGCGCATATGCACGTCTTCGTTCGCGGCGTCCGGTTTGAGATTGGGCACTGCCATGAACATGATCGTCGCAGGCACCACGAAGTTGACGATGGCTGGCACGAACAGCTTGAAGAAACCGAAGAAGTCGACGATACCCTTCTGCCATACCATGAGGGTGGTGATGTCGCCGAATGGGCTGAAGGCACCGCCGGCGTTGGCCGCAACCACGATGTTGATGCAGGCGAGCGTGACGAAGCGTTTGTTGTCGCCGCCGACCGCCATGACCACGGCGCACATGAGCAGGGCTGTCGTCAGGTTATCGGCGACCGGGGAAATGAGGAAAGAGAGGATGCCCGTCATCCAGAACAGCGAACGGAAGCCGAATCCCTTGCGGATGAGCCAGGCGCGCAGCGCATCGAAGACCAGCCGCTCATCCAGAGCGTTGATGTAGGTCATGGCGACCAGCAGGAAGAGCATCAGCTCGGAATATTCGAGCAGATTGTGGCGAACCGCCTCGCCGGCGAGGTGTGGCTCGCCCATCTGCGTGTAGATGAAGGCGATCAGGCACCAGATGATGCCTGCGGCGATGATGACGGGCTTGGACTTGCGCAGATGCAGGAATTCCTCGGCCATCACCAGCGCGTAGGCCAGGCCGAAGACAATGAGTGCGGTGTAACCGACCCAATGGGTCGTCAGATTGAGGTCGAGATGCTCGGCCGTTTCGGACGCAAAGACCCCAAAAGGGGCGAGCAACGCCAGCAGTCCGATGAAAAGGGTTCGTGCGGAGGGCATGTGGTTTCCTCTAGATAGGATCTCGATTCGGACCCAGAACGAAATGGATTGCCGCAAATACATCAGGCGAGTCGAGCCTCGTCGTTGTCGCGCGGTCCGCGTCAAGGACGATTGGCGCTACGGTCGTCAACGAATCGGGTTCGATACTGGCGAGAAATGACATTAGCAACAAGACCTATTCTGCTGGGAGAGTCTCGAATCCGTGTCTGATGATAAGGCAGCGGAGCAAGATACCTGCTGAGCGCAGTGTCGCCAAGTCGTGAAGATCGAATACGCGTCGAGGTTTGGGCCGTTTCATGAGAAATCGCGTCCAAATTAAGGCGTGGCTCGGTTCCTCGATGGTGGTTGGTTCATAAGCCTCTTCGCTCGGGGTGTTACGAGGCTCGCACAGGCTCGGATGTTCTAGCGTCGCCCGGTTGCTTGTTCCAGTGACGGCTGATCCATTGCACTTGCGGTGATGGCGTGCGAATGGCAGATTGATCGGCTTAATCCGAGGATGTGGCTTGCTCGGATGTCTGTTGTCCGGTTCCGTTGCAGGGGCTGGCCGTTCGTTTCTATCCGCGTTGGAGATCTTCCTCTGATCGATTTGGCACCACCCGAGCATGGCGGACGTCTGCGCCAAGCCGCCGAGCGTTATTGCATTCCAGTCTCCGATTGGCTCGACCTCTCAACCGGCATCAATCCCGTGCCTTGGCCCGTGCCGCCGCTTGCGGCGACCTGCTGGGGACGCCTTCCTGAGGACGAGGACGATTTGGAGTCGACTGCGGCCGGCTACTATGGCGCCCCGAACCCCTTGCCGCTGGCCGGTTCGCAGGCGGCCATCCAGGCCTTGCCCATGCTCCGCGATCCGGGTCGGGTCGGGATCCCGCGCATCGGCTATCGCGAGCATGCCCATGCCTGGCGTCGCGCCGGGCACAGAGTGGTCGAGCTGGACGATGCCGAGATCGAGGATCGTTTGAGCGATGGGGCCGAAAGGCTGGATGCGCTGGTCGTCATCAATCCCAACAATCCGAGCGGACGGCGCTGGTCGGTCGATCGGTTGCTCGATTGGCATACGCGTCTCGCCGAGCGCGGTGGCTGGCTAGTGGTCGACGAGGCATTTATGGATACGACCCCCGAGTTGAGCCTGCTGCCGCATGCCGGCCGAGAGGGGCTGGTGGTGCTGCGCTCGCTCGGCAAGTTCTTCGGGTTGGCCGGTGCGCGGGTCGGCTTTCTCTTCGCCGAGCCCGGTTTGCGCGAGCGTGTGAGACGGCTGCTCGGGCCTTGGACCCTGTCGGGTCCGGCGCGCGAGGTCGCGCGTCTGGCCTTGTCGGATCGAGCCTGGCAGGAGGCGGAGCGCCGCTCTCTGCATCGGCGCGCGGCGCGTCTCGCCGATCTGCTCGATGGACATGGCTTGTCGCCCGCCGGTGGTACGGCGCTCTTTCAATGGGTCAGAACCCATGAGGCCGAGCGGATTCAGGACGTCTTGGCTCGACAGGCCATCTTGGTGCGTCGTTTCGATGCCCCGGACAGTCTGCGTTTTGGTCTGCCAGGCGATGAATCGGGTTGGGCGCGCCTGGATGCGGCTTTGAGGCGTGCACGTCGATGACGGCTGTCGGCGCGCGCGTCGAGGCATTCCTCGAAACCCCAGTTTCCAGGCGGGGCGCTGTACGGGAATCCGATGCGCGGAGGCCCGACTGGCTGAGCGTTCCGGCCGCGCCGAGGTGCGTCGAGCCGTTTGGCGGTTTGACGGCTCCGCTGCGGTTCGTGGTGTTCGCCGACGGACAGGACCCGAGGGTCATCCAGGATCGTATCGATCGGGTTTGGAGTCCGGGGCTGCGTGTCTTTGCCGGATCCGTTCGTCAAGAGAGCGAATGGCCCGAGACCGAGGTGTGCCATCTGGGGGCGGCAGAGGGATGCGGAGCCCGAGCCTTCGGCGACGGTTCGGGCGGCCGGTCATCAATCGAGCCGAGTCCGCTGAACAAGCATGCCCTCGATGTCGCATTGAGTCGTGGCCGCCATGCCGTGGAGCGTGCCAAATTGGCTGGCTGTGGGCTGTTCGTTGGGGTGGCGTGCGAGTGGGACGCGGGGGGGATGAGGTTGCAGTCCCCTGTGGGCGAGAGTGACCCTTATCGGCGTCTCGTTCGCTGCGGCTGCCGCGAATTCGCCGCGCTTGTCGGGGCGGCCATCGCCGCCGGCCAGATCGGGATTCCCATGCTGTGTCTCGGGCGGGGCGGCGATGCGGCCCTCTCTTTGGTCCGGCGGCTTCACCCTGGCGTTCTGGCGTGGCTTGCGGCCGATATGCCCCGCCCTGAGGTGCTCGGGCGGCAGACGGCTGGTTTGCCTGTTCGAAATCAGCTTAGCCCCGCTTCCGAGGAGTCGTGCTCGATCGGCGCGAGATCCTGTTCGATCTGATCGTCGCTTGCTTGCTGTTCGTGTCTCAATCGGTGGTGGAGCAGATTGAATTCCCAGGTCCGCTCGGCGAGCGCGCGGCGAAGGTCCGCGCGCTCGAGCTCGGTACTCAGGAGCTTGCGCCCGAGCCATTCGATCCGAATCCCGACGACGTCGAGCTTGGTTCGGGTGACGCTGATCGCTTCTTCTAGCCGCCGTAACCGGCGCTCGTCAAGACTTGCGATCTGGCAGCTGTTGCGGGGTGTTTCCATGTTTCAGAGCCTCCTTTTCATCCAAATTTGGTCGAGAAGGGGCGGGCCGAACGGGCATTCGAACTGCGCTTTTGGTCGTTCCTCGGTCAGCAGTTCGATCGCGTTCGATTGATATGCCCGATTACGTTTTTAAAATTCGTATGTCATTATTTCTCAAGCATTTCAGATGAGGTTGCCTGATTTGGCTTGGAGTCGCAACAGCATCTTGTTCGTTATGCTAATCCGCTTGTCGATTGGATGAATCCGGGATAACACTTAACCGCAGGGGACGGAGCCAGTCTCGGCGACGAGCGGGCCTTTGAGGATCTTGCGCTTGCCTTCGAGGATGAATCCAATGGCGCGCTCGAAATCAGCGAGTGTCACGACTCTGGATTCGCTGGGACGCATCGAGGCATAGGAGGCGGCGAGCAGGACGGCGTTCAGAATATCGCCGCCCGCTGCGCCTTTCGAGGAGTCGGCGAGGGTCGCGAAGTCTACGTCTTTGGCGAGCGGGAGTTCGGTTGGGATGTGGCTGCGCCAGATGCGCTCGCGCTGTTCGGTTGCGGGGAGTTTGAATTCGACGTGGGCGAGCATCCGGCGCAGGAACGCGGTGTCGTAGTTGCTCACCAGATTGGAGGCGAAGATGACCGCGCCCTCGAAGTTGTCGAGTTCGATCAAGGTGGTGCTGCGGGCGACGTTGATGCTGTTGTCGGCCGACTGGGAGACGTCGACGAGACGTTTGCCGAGGATGGAGTCGGCCTCGTCGAAAAAGAGCAGGGCATCCGTCTCGCGCGCCTTGCTGAAGGCGGCCTTGATGTTCTTCGGTGTCTCGCCGACGTATTTGGACTCCAGTTCGGCATAGCTGATCTTGAGAATCCGTTTCTCCAGCAGATCGGCGACGGCGTCGGCGGCCAGGGTCTTGCCCGTGCCGGGCGGTCCGTAGAAGTTGAGCGCGACTCGACGCCCGGTTCGGGCGACCGAGGCGAGATTCCAGGTCTCGTAGAGCAGATCGCGCGAGAGCAGCACGTTGGTGGCCTCGCGGATCTGCTGGAGGGTTTCCGGGTCGAGGATGAGCTGGTCGAGCCTGTGGCGCGGCGCCACAGGCTCGATTCCGGTCAGACGCTCCGGGTTTTGCTCCGGGTCGGCTGGCGTGCTGGAAGGCGCGGCGATATCTTCCTGGATCGCGTCTTCGAAGGGGCGCTCGAATCCGCCTCCGGGAACCAGATCGATGATGGTCTTGGTCGGGTTGAAGTCGACCCGGATCTTGGGCTTGGAGAGCAGTCCCGGGAATGTGCTCTTGTCCAGCAGGCGGACCAGCTGCTTTAGAAAGGCCATGGAGGCCGCCGGCTCGACCTCGACCGAGGTGTGCTGGCCAGTCTCCAGACACTGGGGGCAATAGAGCAGCGGGGTGTTCACCACCTCGATCAGATAATGATAGGGGTTGGGCTTGGTGCCATGGTTGGACAGGATCAGCTCGCAGCCGTGGGTGGGGCAGGTCGGTTTTTTGCGTAGCAGTGGAATGATGGATGTTGGCATGGGGTCGGAGTCAGGTCGTGCAAAAGCGCAGGTTCAGTCGCTGCATGCGCCAATTGTCCATAATACGTGCAAGCATTTCGACTGTTATCGCCTTTTTCGTCTTATCGTATGCGGTGGCGCGAAGGTGATTTCGCGGGTTCTTCAACCCATTGCCAATCGTCCTCGAAACCCGCTTTTATATCCGTTTTCGGAGTCTGGACACGATGAAATCCATGGTCCACTGGTATTGGGTGACGCCCCTCTTGCTGTTTGGCGGGCTGGTCTGCGCGGAGGATGCTCCGTCCCGCTCGGGACAGGTCGATGTGGCGGTCGAGCTCGAGCATTTGATGTCCGAGCACGGCTTCAAATTGCGCGGGATCGAGCAGACTCAGGGCGTACTCGGTCATGTCGCTGGGGCCGATTTGCGCGTGCGGCTCGACACGCTGCTGGAGGCGTTCGACCACATCATTGTTCAGTCACCGGATGGCGGTGTCGAGCGGGTGATCATACTGGGTGAGAAGGCGGCCTATGTTCCGCCCCCCATGGTCAGCAGCGTGGACGGGGCCTCGGAGTCTGACGACGGAGGTGCGTCCAAGGCCAACGAGATCGTGCTTGAAACCACGCGCAAGGGGGCATCCCATGCGGTGACCCTGACGCTCGAAGGGATTGGCGGCCAGAAGACCGAGGAGTCGATGCTGATCGACACCGGGGCGGATCAGGTGGTGCTGCCGGTTTCGCTGATGTCGACGCTCGGTATGAGCCCGAGTTCCACGCGGAGCCAGTCGGTCCAGACCGCGAACGGTTCGGTCGAGGCGTACGTCGGCAAGCTCTCGGGCATCTGGTTGGGCGAGACGCGCATCTCGGATGTCGAGGTCGCGTTCATCGACGACCAGCGTCTTGGCGGCAATTCGCTGCTCGGCATGAGTGTGCTTGGGCGCTTTCGCATGACCATCGACGACGAGAAGAATCAACTCACGCTGGCATCCAAGTGAGACCGAAATAGCTGGATCGCGCCTTCAACGCCCCTGTTTGAGTTGGCGTACCTGCTCGCGCAACTCACGTAGCTCGATCTGGATCTGCTCCATGCTGCTGGCGTGCACCTCCTCGTGCTTGGCCTGATTGAGGGCGATCTGGCGGTTGAATTTGCGCTGCTCGTTCAGATCGCTTTCGACGCGGCCCAGGCTGGTGGTGATCTGTTCTAGATGGGCGTTACCCGAGTCCAGGCGTTCGTCGAGACCCTGGCGCAGTTTGTTGAGGTTCTCTCGAAGCTCCCTTAATAGAACCAGTACGAAGCCGTTGGCCATGGTGTGCTCCGGGGGAGTGGGAGGATCTGAGGGACATGGGCGCCGAGGTCTGACATGTTCGTTGCGATGGGGTCCGGTTAGATGCCAGCTGCCTTTCGAGTGCCTCCGCGTTTCCTGCACGGAGCCAATACGGGTTCGGCTGAAGCGCGGAACTGATCAGTAATTATATCAAGAGATTTGCGTTTCTTGATGCTGGTGACGAGCGCTGCCAACGCGCACAGTACGTTGCTCCAGCTGCGCTGGATCGCCCTCAATAGTGTCTGTCATGAAATTTCGACCCGACGCCAGGCATCGAGATGGCGCAAATCTATACCCGCATGCTGCGGGGCTCCGGTCAGGCAATCGTTGCGTCTATCAGCCCTGACCTCTGGTTCGCGTCTTGCCGAGTGCCGCGTTTTTTTCGATCAAGTCGATCATGAGGCTGGCAATGTCTTTGCCTGTCGTCGACTCGATACCCTCCAGGCCGGGAGATGAGTTGACCTCCATCACGACCGGTCCATGATTGGAGCGCAGGATATCGACACCCGCGACGTTGAGGCCCATGATTTTGGCCGCGCGGGTCGCGGTGGAGCGCTCCTCCGGTGTGATGCGAATCAGCGAGGCGTTTCCACCCCGATGCAAGTTGGAGCGGAATTCTCCTTCCTTGGCCTGACGCTTCATGGCGGCCACGACCTTGTCACCGATCACCAGACAGCGGATGTCCGCGCCTTGGGCCTCGCGGATGTACTCTTGGACCAGGATGTTGACCTTGAGGCCCATGAACGCCTCGATCACGCTTTCGGCCGCCTGTTGCGTCTCCGCCAAGACCACGCCGATGCCCTGAGTGCCCTCTAGCAGCTTGATGACCAGCGGGGCGCCACCGACCATTTTGATCAGGTCCTGGACGTCGTCCGGCGCATGCGCGAAGCCGGTGATGGGCAGACCGATGCCCTTGCGTGCCAGCAGTTGCAGCGAGCGCAGCTTATCCCGCGCGCGTGTAATGGCGACCGATTCGTTGAGTGGATAGACCCCCATCATCTCGAACTGTCTCAGCACGGCCGTGCCGTAGAAGGTCACGGAGGCGCCGATACGCGGGATGACGGCATCGAAGTCCTTGAGTTCTTCGCCCTTGTAGTGGATCGAAGGTGCGTGCGAGGTGATGTTCATGTAACAGCGCAGGACGTCGAGGACCTTGGTCTCGTGTCCGCGGGCCTGTGCCGCCTCGACCAAACGCTGGGTCGAATAGAGCGACGGATTGCGCGAAAGGATGCCGATTTTCATACGTGCCTCTGCCGCCGAGCCGGCGCCCGGCTCGCGCGATCGGTCGCGTCGATGGCCTCTGGGGCGTCAGGGGTGCGGTCGTGTGGAAAGTTCTGGTCTGAGGTGTCTTTGAGTCAGGTTGTAAGCCTGGATCGGTCGCTTGTCGTTGAATCGAACTCGCGGTAAAGCCAGGTCGGCGTGCCCTGTGTGTGATTCTGGATTCGTCGAGACGGCTCTCGGGCGAATCGGGCGATGCGATGGTTCATCCAGATCCGGAGCGATTTGAATGTTGCTCCAGGTCGGCCTGATGAATGCAGGGATGCTATCCCCGTTGACTACCCTTAACGGCGACCCGAGCGATCGGGAACTTGATGGAAAGGCGAGGCCGCGTTCTTCCAGTCATCGACGGTGATGGCCTGTGTCGAAGGCACATCATATCCAAGTTCTCGATCCCATTGTGGTTTTGTCGGGCCTTTTCCCGTCGTGGATCGGGCCGGGCGCGGCGAACTATGGGGTCGCGTTGCGGGATGCGCGGCCCTGGCGCAGATCGTCGACCAGGAAGATCCAGAAGAGCGCCGCGACCCCGAGCGTGATAGCACTGTCGGCGACATTAAAGGCCGGCCAGGGGTTGAAGATGGCGAGCGGGATGACCGGGATGTAGACCTGGATAAAGTCGATGACATGTCCGAGCAGCACGCGGTCGATCAGATTGCCGACCGCGCCGCCGATCAACAGTGCAAGCCCCGCCGCCTGGACCTTCTCATGCGGCTTGAGCCGCAGCAGCCAGCCGACCAGGACCAGGCTCACTACCAGTGCCAGCCCCGAGAACAGCCAGCGCTGCCAGCCGCCGGCTGTCGAGAGAAAACTGAATGCCGCACCTTCGTTGAACATCAGGGTGAGATTGATGTGCGGTAATACCTCGACCGGTTCGAACGGCTTCATCAGGGCCAGTATCGACCACTTGGTCGCCTGGTCGAGGGCCAGTACGAAGAGCGAAAGCCAAAGCCAGTGTTTCAAGAGTCGTGTTCCTCTTTTGGACCCTCGATCAGGCGTCGAGGATGCGCGACTGAGAGACGGAAAAATGAGAGCAGACAGCGTTTGCCCGGTCGCTCGGCAGTATACCTAAAGCGCCAGGTTTGCCGAGAGATCCCGGCGGCTTGGACGCGGGTGGGGCGGTGTGGCCTTCTCGCTTGCCGGTTGGTGCTGCCACGGATTTCGCTATCGCTTCATCCGGGCTGCAGACCCGCCATATGCGTAAATCCGAATCGATACCCGGCGCAGGATGCGCCGGGTATCCTGAGGTCTAGCGGTCATGCTCCCGTTGGGAGCTGCGGGCTCTAAGCGAAGCGTCTGATCTCGCCGTTTCCGGTGACGTTCTCGGCGCAGCGTCCGCAGAGCTCGGGATGCTCGGCGTTGGTGCCGACGTCGGCGCGGTGGTGCCAGCAGCGCGCGCATTTGACGTGGTCCGATGGCGTGACCAGGACGGCGAGTCCGTCGAGATCCGTGACCGATGCCGTCTCCGGGCGTTCGGCAATCGGGTGGATTCGTACCTCGGAGGCGATCAGGGCAAAGCGCAGTTCGTCGCCGAGCCCTTCCAGTTGCCTCAATCGGTCATCCGAGGCATAGAGATCCAGCTCGGCATCCAGCGAGGAGCCGATCTGTCCGGCCTTGCGGGCGCCTTCCAGGGCTGGGCCGATGGCGACGCGTGCGGCGATGATGGCATCCCAGAAATCGCGGTCCATCGGGGTGCCGTCGTCCAGGGCGAAGAGCCCGTCGTACCAGGTTTCGGTGAAGACGGTCTCCGCACGCTCGCCTGGGATCGCTTGCCAGATCTCGTCAGCGGTGAAGCTGAGGATGGGCGCTAGCCAGCGGCTCATGGCCTCGACGATGTGATACATGGCGCTCTGGCAGGAGCGCCGCGCCAGGCTGTCAGACTGGGTGGTGTACTGGCGGTCTTTGATGACATCGAGATAGAAACCGCCCAGATCGACCACGCAGAACTGCTGCACCTTCTGATAGATGAGGTGGAACTGGTAGTCGCCGTAGGCGGCGATCACTTCCTGTTGCAGACGCCAGGCGCGGTCGACGGCCCAGCGGTCGAGAGCGATCATGTCGGCGGGCGCGACCAGATTGGCCGCCGGGTCGAAGCCGTTGAGATTGGCGAGCAGGAAGCGCGCGGTGTTGCGGATGCGCCGATAGGCGTCGGCGGTGCGCTTGAGGATCTCGTCGCTGACGCTGATCTCGCCGCGATAGTCGGTGGCGGCGACCCAGAGTCGGATGATGTCGGCGCCGAGCGTCTTCATCACGTCCTGCGGGCTGACGGTGTTGCCCTTGGATTTGGACATCTTTTCGCCCTTGGCGTCCACGGTGAAGCCGTGGGTCAGCACCTGGCGATAGGGCGCATGGCCATGCATGGCGACCGAGGTCATGAGCGAGGACTGGAACCAGCCGCGATGCTGGTCGGAGCCTTCCAGATAGAGATCGGCCGGCGCGCTCAGGCCCTCTCGGCGCTCCAGCACACAGGCATGGGTGACGCCCGAGTCGAACCAGACGTCGAGCGTGTCGTGCACCTTGTCGTAATGCGCGCCCTCGTCGCCGAGCAGATCCGAGGGCTCAAGGGCGAACCAGGCCTCGATGCCCTGCGTCTCGATCCGCTTGGCGACCTCTTCGATCAGCTCCTGGGTGCGCGGATGGAGCTCGGCGGTTTCCTTGTGGACGAACAGGGTGATGGGCACCCCCCAGGTGCGCTGGCGCGAGATGCACCAGTCGGGACGTCCCTGCACCATGGATTCGATGCGATTGCGGCCCCACTCGGGCATCCAGTCGACCTTTTCGATCTCGTGCAGCGCGCCCTCGCGCAGCCCCTGCTTGTCCATGCTGATGAACCACTGGGGCGTGGCGCGGAAGATGATGGGGGTCTTATGGCGCCAGCAGTGCGGATAGCTGTGGGTGAAGCGGGTCTCCAGCATCAGAGCCCCTTTGGACTTGAGGATCTCGACCACGTGCTCGTTGGCCTGGAAGACGTTTTCGCCCTCGAAGAGCGGCGTTCCGGGCAGGAAGCGACCGTTGCCGCCGACCGGATTGTCGACCGGCAGGCCGTAGCGCTGACCGACTATGTAGTCCTCCAGGCCGTGCCCGGGCGCGGTATGCACGGCACCGGTACCGGCATCGAGCGTGACGTGTTCGCCGACGATAACCGGCACCTCGCGGTCGTAGAAGGGGTGGCGGAGCTTGATTCCTTCGAAATCGATGCCGCGGCCGTAGCCGACCACCCGATAGTGCTCGATGCCCCAGCGGTCCATGGTGTCCTTGAGCAGACCCTCGGCGACGATGAGCCGCTCCTTGCCCGTCTCGGAGTCGGCCTCGACGATGACGTAGTCCAGCTCGGCATTGAGCGCGACCGCCTGGTTGGCGGGCAGGGTCCAGGGCGTGGTGGTCCAGATGACGACCGAGACCGGGCCCTCTCCGCAGCCGTTCGGGGTCCCGTGACAGCGTTCGGCGAGCAGGGTGGGGTCGATCACGGGGAAGCGCACGTCGATAGCGAGCGACTGTTTGTCGGCATACTCGACTTCGGCCTCGGCCAGCGCCGATCCGCAGTCGATGCACCAGTGCACCGGTTTCTCGCCCTTCTGCAGATGGCCGTTGGCGATGATACGCCCCAGCGAGCGGACGATGTCGGCCTCGAAGCCGAAGTCCATCGTCAGATAGGGACGCTCCCAGTCGCCGAAGACGCCGAGCCGCTTGAAGTCCGCGCGTTGGCCATCGACCTGTTTAGCGGCATACTCGCGGCAGGCAACCCGGAATTCGGCCGCCGAGATTTTCTGGCCGGGCTTACCCTTTTTCTTTTCGACCTGCAATTCGATCGGCAGACCGTGACAGTCCCAGCCGGGGACATAGGGTGCGTTCATCCCGTCGAGTGTGCGCGCCTTGACGATGATGTCCTTGAGGACCTTGTTGACCGCGTGACCGATATGGATATTGCCGTTGGCGTAGGGAGGACCGTCGTGCAGGATGAAGGTGGGCGCGCCGGCGCGGGCCTCGCGGATGCGTCCGTAGAGATCCAGGGATTCCCAGTGCTTGAGCATTTCGGGCTCGCGCTGGGCCAGATTGGCCTTCATCGCGAAGCCGGTCTTGGGTAAATTCAGGGTGTTCTTGTAGTCGGTCACTTCTTTCGGTCTCGGGTGCGTCGATAAGGCTAGAAAATTCCTAATGATGCAAGCTACAAGCCGTTCGGTTGAGAATCAAGCGCGCCAATCCTGGGCGCATCCGCGTTGTGTGCGTCCTAGGGTGACGCCATTTGCTGAATTTCGATTCTATACCCTATGCTTGCGGGTCTCTGCCGAGGGTCGGCGGCGACATTCAGGATCTGGAAAGTTGCGTTTGGTGTGGTCCATGATGTGAGCAATACAACCGTCGACACGAGCCAGCTGCGGATCGGTCTCTTCGTGCATCTCGATTTGCCGTGGATGAACCACCCGTTCTTGACCGGCAGCTTCAAGATCCGCACCCAGAAACAGCTCGACGCCCTGCGTCAGCTCGGCATCGCCTCGATCCGCATCGACCCCAATCGCAGCGACCCAGCGCCCGAGGGAGAGGAGGCGCCTGCGGTGGAGGAGGAGCCCCTGACCGACGAGGTGAAGGAGCATCTCTCTCAGGCGTTGTGGGAGGAGAAGCGGCGGCGTATCGAAGTTCTCAAACAGCGCCGATCCCGTCTCAACCAATGCTCGAAGCGTTACAGTCAGTCGGTTAGCTCGGCCAAGACCCTGATGAATCATCTCCGATCCTCGCCGATGCAGGCGGTCGAGGAGGCCCAGGAACTCGTGGTCCAGATGGTCGACGATCTCACCGCCGATTCCGAGGCCACGGTGCAGCTGGTCAATCTCAAGCACCAGGATGAGAACAGCTATTTCCATGCCGTCAACGTGGCCGCGCTGGCCCTGGTGATCGGTCAGCAGCTGTCGCTGGAAAAGTCCCAGTTGCGCTTGCTCGGTATGGGGGCGCTCTTTCATGACCTGGGTCATCAGAAGATTCCGCCGAAGATCCTGCTCAAGAAGGAGGCCTTTAACAAGGCCGAGCGTCAGTTCTATGAGCAGCATCCGCGTTATGGCGCCGAGATCGCACGTGCGATTTCGGGTCTACCCAAGGCGGTTATCGAGGTCATCTCCAGGCACCACGAGCATCTGGATGGCAGCGGCTTTCCAGAGGGTCTGTCCGGGGGCGATATCGGGATGTTGACACGAATCATCGCGGTCGTGAATCGCTACGACAATCTCTGCAACGGATTTGGCGCCGAGCGCGGGTTTTCGCCCCACCAGGCGGTTTCGCGCATGTATTCGCAAGAGCGCAAGTGGTACGACGCCAAGGTGCTGACGACCTTCATCACCAATCTGGGCGTTTATCCACCTGGGACGGTGGTCAAGCTCGCCGACGACCGCGTTGCCCTGGTGGTCACAATCAATCCGGCCGATCTGCTCAAGCCCAATGTGCTGCTCTACTCGCCCGAGATCCCCCAGGATGAGGCACTGATCTTGGATCTGGCGGAGGAGGAGGTCGACATCAGCAAGAGTCTGCACCGATCCGACCTGACCGAGGATCAAATCGAATATCTCAATCTCTCCGACAAACTGAGCTACTACTTCAAGCCGCCATCGGGCCGTAAGTCTGGGTGAGGGGCGGATCGGAACAGGACTGGAGGTCGAGGATGTCAGCGTTTTGGACCATCGGCTTGGTATTCATGCTTCTGGCATCTGCGGGCGTGGGTGCGGGCGTGGGCGCGGGCGAGGCCCTGTATCGTTGGACTGACGACCAGGGCCAGGTGCATTTCAGTGATCGCGTCCCCGAGATGGAGGGGCGCCCGGTCCAGACGCTGCCGATGCCGGAGACCGGGACGTTCGCCGCGCCTGGCGACGATCGCTATTCGGTGATGAACCAGAGCCGGCGGATGCGGGCGGAGCGTCAGGCGCGCGAAACGGCGAGACGCCGGGCCTATCTGGCCGAGCTGGAAGAGCGCCGACGTCTTGCCGAGATCGCCGCCGCCGAGGCGCGGGCCAAGCAGTACGAGGCGGAGGCCGAGCGGGCGCGTGAGCCGGTCTATGTCCTTCCCTGGGGCTGGCGATCCGGGCACCATCATCATCGCAGGCCGCCACCGCCTGTGCCCCAGGCGCGCCCGCAGCCGCCTCCCAGCCAGATGTCGCTGCGGCGACCTGGGCGTTCGCTCAAGCCGGTCGCGCCTGCAGAAGAACGTCGTTGACGGGGTGCGAGGTTCGCGGAAATGGTTAGAATGCCGCCCGATATTTCCATCCGCGACCTGCCTGGATCCTCACCTTGAATCCGATCAAACGTCTCGCCTCTCAGACGGCCATCTATGGCGTCAGCAGCGTCTTCGGGCGCTTCCTCAACTATCTGCTGGTTCCCTTTCTCACCTACAGCTTTGCGCCGGTCGAGTACGGTGTGGTCGCCGAGTTCTACGCCTACATGGGGTTTCTCGCGGTCGTCCTGGCCTTTGGGCTGGAGACGGGCTATTTCCGCTTCCGCTCGACGGGGGACTGGCCGCCGGAGGTCGTCTACGGGACCGTGCTTCGATTCCTGGTGCTGTCCAACGGGCTCTTCTTCGTCACGCTCCTGATGTTGAGCCAGCCGATCGCCGATCTGCTGCGCCATCCGAATCATCCAGAATACATCTGGTGGTGCGCGGCGATTCTGGCCCTGGATTCGATCGGTGCAGTCGCCTTCGCACGGCTGAGGGCCGAGAACCAGGCGCGTCGTTTCGCCATCGTCAAGCTGCTGGAGATCGGGGCCAACGTGGGCCTGACGCTCTTTTTCATCTATTTCTGCCGGCACGCCTACGAGGCCGATCCGGCGTCGCTGCTCGGCCGGCTCTGGGTCCCCGAGATCGGCGTCGGCTATGTCTTCGTCGCCAATCTGGCGGCGAGCCTGATCAAGCTGGTGCTGCTGTCGCCGCAATTCAGGGGCGGGCTCCGCGTCTTCGATACCGTCCTCTTCGGGCGTCTCATCCGCTATTCGCTGCCGATGGTGGTCATCGGCTTCGCCGGCATCATCAACGAGATGCTCGACCGCGCCGCGCTCAAGTATTTGCTGCCCTACGATGCCGAGACCAATCTCGCCCAACTCGGTATCTACAGCGCCTGCTACAAGCTCTCGATCCTCATGTCGCTCTTCATCCAGGCCTTCCGCTACGCCGGCGAGCCCTTCTTCTTCAGCTATGCCAAACAGAGTGACGCCCGCCAGACCTATGCGCTGGTGCTCAACTGGTTCGTGATCTGCTGCGTCTTCCTTTTCCTGCTGGTCGTGCTCTACATGGACGTCTTCAAATATTTCGTCGGCGATGCCTATCGCGAGGGTCTGGACGTGGTGCCCGTGCTGTTGCTGGCGCAGCTCTGTCTCGGGGTCTATGTCAACCTGTCCATCTGGTACAAGTTGACCGATCGCACCCTCTTGGGTGCGGGCGTGTCGATGGTGGGGTCGCTCATCACCATCGTCCTGCTGTTCTGGTGGGTGCCCATCCATGGCTACCAGGGTGCGGCCTGGGCGCATCTGGTCTGCTACAGCTCGATGGTGCTCATGTCCTATCTGCTCGGGCGACTGTACTATCCGGTGCCTTACGAGATCGGGCGTGTGCTCGGCTATATCGCACTGGGGCTAGGGCTCTACGCCGCCGCCGGCTGGGTCGAGTCGGTCACCGCCTGGCACTCGTTGATCACCGGAAGCCTCGCCATGGCCGTCTTCCTGCTGGTCGTCCTGGTTGCGGACGTGCGTCGGCTTCTGGTCCGGCGGGCGCCCGCGAGCTAGCCGCCGACTTGATGGGAAGGGGCCTTAGGCGATCTCTGCCGCTCCAGGCCCCGAGGGACACCGCAGGGCGCGGTCAGGGCAGGATCTGGATCGGCGTGCCGTCCGGGACAAGGCGCCAGATCTCGTCGATCTCATGGTTCTGGACCGCGATGCAGCCGTGCGTCCAGTCGCGCCCCCCGTACTGCTTGCGCAGATTCTCCGAGCGCACGTAATTCGGCAGACCATGGATCATGATCATGCCGCCCGGGTTGTATCCGAGCTGGCGGCTGACCATGCGGTCGCGATCGTTGGGGTAGGAGATGTGGATCGCCTTGTAATAGTTGCTGTTGGCGTTGCGCCAGTTCAGAACGTAGTCGCCGACCGGGGTGCGCTGATCGCCCTCGCGGTATTTGTGTCCCACGGGGGATCCGCCGAGTGAGATGCGATACTGGCGCACCACCTTGCCGTTCATGACGAGTTCAAGCTGTCGCGCCGACTTTTTCACCACGACCTTGTCGATGGGCCCCGTAACCGGGGGCGGCGTGTCTTTCTGCATGGCGCATCCGCCCAATCCGATGAGCCCAGCCAGCGCCAATGCGCCGAACAGGCCCGAGGGAAGCGAGGCGATCCGCGATCTCCAGGTTTTACGATGATGACTTGGCTCGATGTGCTGCATGGGGTTTGGCGTGACTTTCATGGTTGGATCTTGAGCCGATGCCGGACGGCAAGGCGCGTATGAGGCATGAGAAAGTCTATGTAGGGGCATGGAAAAAAGCTACCAGCTACCAGCTACCAGCTACCAGCGAGATGATATCGCTGGCGGCTGGCGGCTGGCGGCTGGCGGCTGGCGGCTGAATCAGAATGCCGGCAGGGCGCGCAGGAACAGCGTCTTGAGATAGGCGGTTTCTTGGATCGCCGGATGCACCGGGTGATCCGGGCCTTGCTGTCCGGCTTCGAGCAATTGCAGGCTGCGTCCGGCGCGTCGACCTGCTTGCTGGACGGTCCGTAGGAAGGTGTCGCGTCCCATGTGGAACGAGCAGGACGAGGTGACCAGCAGACCGCCCGGTTCGAGTATCTCGATGCCGAGTCGGTTGAGACGCTGATAGGCCTGAGTGCCGTCTTTCTCGTCCTTGCGGCGCTTGATGAAGGCGGGCGGATCCAGGAGCACGGTATCGAAGCGCTGTCCCTGATCGCGCAGCTCGCGCAGAACCTCGAATGCATCGCCCTGCATGCTGGCGACGCGGTCGGCCAGACCGTTACGCTCGGCGTTCTCGGCGACCCGTTGGAGCGCCGATTCCGAGCTGTCCACGCAGGTGACCTGCTCGGCTCCCAGCGCCGCCGCACGCACGCCCCAGGCGCCGATATAGCTGCAGACGTCCAGGACCCGCTTGCCGACGCCGTAGCGGGCGAGGCGGGCACGGTTCTCGGACTGATCGAAGAACCAGCCGGTCTTCTGTCCGGTCAGGGGCGAGATGACGAATTCCAGCTCGTGCTCGATCAGCGTGACCGCGTCCTCCGGGGATCCCAGGACGACCTCGACCTTCTGCTCCAGGCCCTCCAGGGTACGCACCGAGGTGTCGTTGCGCAGCACGATCGCCTTGGGACGAACCACCTGTTCGAGCGCGGCCAGGATCTCGCCGCGCGCCCGCTCCATGCCGGCCGTGGTGATCTGGACGCAGAGCAGATCGCCGTAACGGTCGACGATGAGTCCGGGCAGGCCGTCGCTCTCGCCGAAGACGAGCCGGTAATAGGGACGAGGGTAGAGCTGCTCGCGCAGTGTGAGCGCATCGTGGATGCGCTGAAGCCAGAGCGCGGGGCTCAGCGGATGGTTCGGGTCGCGGCTGACAATGCGCGCACTGATGAGCGAATGCGGATTGACGTAACCATGACCGATCCAGCGCTGGTGGCTGCTCAGGATCTCGACCGGCTGTCCGGGTTCCAGTGACTTGAGGGGGGTCGCCTGGGTGTCGACCTCGTTGCTGTAGGTCCAGCAATGGCCGGCGAGCAGGCGGCGTTCCTGGTCCTTGCGCAGGATGAGTGGCTGAGTCTTCATGGTGCATGTCCGATCGGTGTGAGGCGAGTCTTCGCTGAACCGATGAAGACTACCAGAAGGCGCCGCCATGCGGCATGGTCAGCCTGGACCCTCTGGCTGACTCAGACCAGTCGATGCCGATCCTTCATGTACAGATAGACCAGGTTCGAGACCTCGCGGATGGCATCGCTGCGCTTTGAGATCCAGCTGCCATAGTGGCGAGCTCTGGTTTGACGCTCAATGATGCCGATCATGGTGTAGGCATGGGTGTGACCGTACCGGTCGCGTGCCTCGATGATGCCCATGTCGCCGCAGAGCTTGGCCGTGGAGCCGGTCTTGTCGCAGGCATGTACCGAGGACGGCATGCTGGCGACACGCGTGGTGATGCGGTCGTGGTTCGGCAGACGCATCAATCGATGCATCTCCTTGCTGTAGGGCAGTTTTCCGTGGTGCAGCGCGTAGAGGAAACGGCTGTAATCCCAGGCGGACGCGCGATTGGCGTAGGTTGCGCCGCTGGCGGGGATTTTCTCGACCACTTGAACCTGCTTGAAGATGCCTGGCGCGTTCGCTTTGAGCACGGCCTCCACCTCGCGCGGGCCGCGCCCGGCACCGTGGCGGCTGACCAGATCGAAGAGTCTGTTGGTCGCCCTGTTGTCGCTGTGTTGAATCATCCGCTCCATGGTATGACGCACCGAATTGGTGTAACGGGCGCCTTTTTTACCCTGGGAGACCTGATAGAAATAGGCTTGTGCGACGAAGGGTTTGATCATGCTCGCCGCCTGGCGGGGGACGGCCTCGTTGATGGAAACGAGCTTGGTGCGGGTTGTGAAGTCGTAGACGGACCAGGAGGTGCTTTCGCTGGCCAGGATCAGACCTTGCCGACGCATCCTTTTGACCAGGCGCGAGACCTGTCCCTCAAGCTGTGAACCGGTGGATTTCGCCTCAGTGAGATCGGGCCAGCCGACCAGCGCGCCAACCGAGGCGGCCGCCAGCGTTTCGAGGAACCAACGTCGTTCGGGGCACGCCGCTGCATCCTCGGCGGCGTGCTCGGTCGATGTGAAGAAATGCATCCCGATCCTCAGGCTTGAAGCAAGAAATAGACTCCGGCGGCGGCCCCGATGCCGGCCAGTGCGGCGAGCGCGACCAGGGTGTAGATGCGCCCCATGGCTCCGCGCAGCGATTGCTCGACCGCTTGGAGTGATTGCTGGGATGACACGAGCGCGGCTTCGATGGCCTCCTGGGTCTCGCGGCGTGCCGCTGCGGCCGCCCTGGCGGTGTTCTCGGTCTCATCCTGTCCTTGACCGGCGCCCCCGCGAGGACGCTGATCGCGCATGTGCTTCTCGAAGGATTCCAGCAGGGAGGCGCGCTCGGCCTCAATGCCGCGCTTGACCAGGTCGGGCAGGGTCTCGGTCGCCAGACGGGTCGAGATAGCCTGCAGATCGGCCATGGTGGGCTTCGGGGGTGCGGTGCGCTGGGCGGCCTGATCGGCGGCGAGGCGCTCGTCGAGGATATGGTTCGTCTCGTTCCGCAGTCCTTCGGTCAGATCCCGACGCACTTCCTCCACAAATGCGGGCAAAACCCGTGATAGCCGAGCTTCCAGTCTGGACTCGATCAGCTTGAGCACGGCCTCCTCGGACAGACCGGCCGGCGCCGCTTGCGGGGCTGTTCCCTGCTCTTTGATCGGGGCCGGGGGCGCTCCGCCGTCGAGTTCGGTGTGCAGACGCTCCAGGATTTCGGGTAGCAGATCGGGGGCTGCCGATTTTGGAAGGATGCCGAAGACGCCCTTCTTCTTGGCCGTGGCGACGAATTCCGGTTCTTCGTGCGAGGTGCACATGACGACGGGGATCGCGGCGGTACGTGGATCCTCGCGGATGACCTCAAGCGCCTCGAAGCCGTTGAGCCCAGGCATCATGTGGTCCATGAGGATGGCGTCCGGGAGGCTCTCGCGCAGAACCTCGAAGGCGGATTCGGCCGAGTCGGCCGTCTCGACCTCAATGCCGTGGCGCTGAAGTTGAAGTCGCAACGCGTAGCGCGCAGATTTTGAATCGTCGACCAGGAGTATCTTCATCGGGGCATCGGTTCCAATGATTAGTGTGGTGAACGGCTGACGTAAGCTGATCCGCCGGACGCCATATGATTGAATTTACAGTCCGGTCCCGTGACCTAATCCCCTCCGGGACGAGGTGCGCTCCGGCTCAGGTCTGGGGCGCTCGGTCTGGGAGTCGCCGTGGCGGCGGTGCGTCGAACAGCGGTCACGGCCGTCGGTAAGCGGTCAGAATGGGGGGCTGTCGATACCATGGTCAAACGACCTGTCGCCTTTCAGCTCCGTGCATCGGCGAGATCGACTCGCCACCTAAATTTACCTATAGATCGAATCCTGGACTGGGATCCGTTGCACATCTTTTCTCCGCTCGGCGTTGCGGCGGGCGCCCGGTGTTGCATCGGTCGGTCTGCGCATTCCTCCTGATCGTGGCTCCATAAACCACCATTCTGATACCGGCGCGCGACGCGGGCAAGCGAATCGGACCAGGGTTTGGATGCGGGACTGTGGGTTGTCCGCAGTGTGAACTGGCGATCGATCGGTGCGGGGAGGGGACGATGGGCGGCGCCCTTGGGATTGGGGCGCCGTCCGAGACGATGGGACGTCGGATGTGTGGGGCGTCGGTCAGGCGATCTTGATCTGCAGCTGCTTGCCGGATTCCGGGTCCGTGAGATGCACCGCGCAGGCGATGCAGGGATCGAAGGAGTGGATGGTGCGCAGGATCTCGATCGGCTGTTTGACGTCCGCAAGCTGATGATTGTCCTCCAGCGCCGCCTCGTAGGCCCCGGCTTGATCCGTGCCGTCGCGGGGGCCGGCGTTCCAGGTCGAGGGAACCACGGCCTGGTAGTTGGCGATCTTGCCGTCCCGGATGACGATCCAGTGTCCCAGCGCGCCGCGCGGAGCCTCCATGTAGCCTGCGCCACGAGCTTCGGAAGGCCAGGAGGACGGGGTCCAAAGGCTGTCGTCGAAGGTTCGGGTGTCGCCGGCCTTGACGTTGGCGATCAGCGCCTCGTACCAACCGTGCATGGCATCGACCATGATCTTGGTCTCCAGCGTCCGGGCGGCGGTGCGGCCCAGGGTGGAGAAGAGTGCCTCGATCGGCAGGTCGAGCTTGGAGAGGGTCATCTCGACCAGCTCTTTGGTCTGTGCATGACCGGTGGCATAGAGCATGAGGACGCGCGCCAGCGGGCCGACCTCCATCGCCTGTCCCTTCCAGCGCGGCGCTTTCATCCAGGAGTAGCCCTGTTCGACATCGAGCTGGGTGTAGGGCGGTTTGACGCCGCCGCGCCCGTCGTATTCGAGGTTGGTCTCGCCGTCGTAGGGATGTAGGCCCTGATCGTTGCCGGCGTCGTAGTCGTACCAGGAATGGGCGATGAACTCCTGGATCTGGCTCGCGTCGTGGAGGTCGATCTCGTGGAGAGTCGAGAGGTCCCGATTCAGGATAACCCCGCGCGGGAACAGGAAGCTGGCCGGGTCCATGCTTCCGACGCTCGGCAGATCGCCGTAGCAGAGGAAGTTGCCCAGGCCCTCGCCGCGTTCGGTCCAGTCCTTGTAGAAACCGGCGATGGCGAGGGTGTCCGGGATATAGACCTGATCGACGAAGGTCTGCATCGACTGGATGATGTCCAGCACCTCGGCGAACCGCTTGGCGTTGATGGCCGAATCCGAGTTCAGGTCGATGGGGCAGGCGACGCCGCCGACGACGAAGTTCGGGTGCGGGTTCTTGCCGCCGAAGATGGCGTGCAGCCGGGCTGCGTCACGCTGCCAGGCGAGCGCTTCCAGATAGTGGGCCACCGCCATCAGGTTGGCTTCGGGCGGCAGCTTGTAGGCCGGATGGCCCCAGTAGCCGTTGGCGAAGATGCCGAGCTGTCCCGATTCGACGAAGGTCTTGATGCGTTTCTGGGTGTCGGCGAAATAGCCGGGCGAGGACTTGGGCCAGGTGCTGATCGATTGGGCCAGATCCGAGGTCGCCTTGGGATCGGCGTCGAGTGCGCTGACCACGTCGACCCAATCGAGTGCATGCAGGTGATAGAAGTGCATCACATGATCGTGTACGTACTGGGCGCCGATCATGAGATTGCGGATGAGCTGGGCGTTGGCGGGCAGCTCGATCTTGAGCGCATCCTCGACGGAGCGCACCGAGGCCATGCCGTGAACCAGGGTGCAGACGCCGCAGATGCGCTGGGCGAAGGCCCAGGCGTCGCGCGGGTCGCGGCCCTTGAGGATGGTCTCGATGCCGCGCACCGAGGTGCCCGAGCTGTAGGCCTGGGCGATGCTGCTGCCGTCCATCCGGGCCTCGATGCGCAGATGGCCCTCGATACGGGTGATGGGGTCGACGACGAGTCGTTCACTCATGTTGGCGGATCTCCTGCGCGGGGTCGGCGGACCGGCCCCGCAATTGTCGGGTGCTGGCCGGCGGATCAGGCCTCGGCGTCATCCTCGGCGGCGCGCGGTTTCTCGACCAGATGCTCGGCGATCATTTCGGTCAGGCCGATGACCGGGATCTCCATATTGAAGGTCTCCAGACCCTCTTCGAGCTGGGTCCGGCAGGTCGCGCACATGGTGACCATGCGCTCGGGCGCCACCTCCTCGATCTGGGCCTTTTTGCGTTTGAAGGCCGCCATCTTGAGTTCTTCGGCGCGCTCGTTGGAGCTGACGCCGCCGCCGGCGCCGCAGCACCACTGGAACTTGCCGTGTTCCTTGAGATCGACGAAATCCTCGGCCACCAGATCGATGAGGTTGCGCTGCTGCTGGATCACGCCACTCTTGCGGGCCAGGTTGCAGGGATCGTGCATCGAGAGTCGATCGCTCTCCTTGCCTTCGGTCTGGAGGCGTCCCGCCGCGCGCAATTCCTCCAACACCTCGACGATGTGGAAGACCCGGAAGGGGTAGGGGCGTCCGATCAGGTTGGGGCCTTCCCAGCGAATGGCGGTGAAGGCGTGTCCGCACTCTGGACTGATGACCTTGGGCACCTTGAGCGTCTCGGCCGCCGCTACGACGCGCTCGACCAGTTGCGCGGCGATGTCCTTGTTGCCGATCTGAATGCCGGCGTTGGTGGCCTCGAAGCATTCTGTGGAAAGGGTCCAGGTCACTCCGGCGTGATCGAAGATCTTGGTGATGGCTTCCAGGTACTCGGGGAAGTTGATGATCTCCATCGAGGACATGAGCACCATGTATTCGGCGCCTTGCTTGTCGACCGGAATCTCCAGTCCGGTGCTGGCCTCGACGTGCTTGATCTGCACTGCCAGGGTTTTCCACTGCAGGCCCATGGGGCTGCCGGTGGTAATGGCGCGGATCGAGGCGTTGATCAGTCCCTCGGGCGCGTGGCCGGCCTGGACCATGCCCTCGCGCGACTTGCGGATCATATAGGCTAGATCGTTGCCGACCGGGCAGACCATGGAGCAGCGTCCGCACATGGAGCAGGAGTCGTAGAGCAGCTCTTCCCATTCCGCCAGCATCGCATCCGTGACCTTTTGCTGCAGACCCAATAGGCCCTTGATCTTGCCCCAGAGGGTGAATTCGGCCTCCCAGACCAGACGCAGCGGTTCGAGCTTGAGGATGGGCGTGTATTTGGGATCGCCGGTTTCCAGGTAGAAGGGACAGGACTGGGCACAGATACCGCAATGCACGCAGCTGGAGAAGAAGGCGGCGGTCGGTGCGTCGATCTCGGCGCGAAAGGCCGCGAGTCCGCGTTCGAGTGTGAGCTCGGTCATGACTGAACCCCCTTGCGGCCGAAGGCGGCGCCGTTGTACCAGCGGGCGATGAAGGCCGTGAAGATGTGCGTCAGCTTGGTGAATGGCAGCAGGACGAGCAGCAGCTCGGCCGAGAGGATGTGCATCCCCAGGGCGAGCGGGTAGGGCTCGACCAGGCGGTGATAGGCCAGATAGCCGGTCAGCACCACCATGAACACGACCGTCCACACCAGATAGTCCTCGGTCGTGCTGATGCGGCGCTTCACCGGGTGGGTCATCCGATGGACCAGGGTCGCGACCAGGGCGACCAGGGTCACGCCCGTGGCCAGGTCGACGATCGGGTTGGGCAGTCCGGGCCAGTAGAGGCCGAGCACGCCCTTGAACAGCTCGATGTGCGGGATGAACAGCAGCAGCGCGATCAGAAAGCCGATGTGCCAGAGCCAGCCGACCACCACGTTGAAGGGCGCTCGCTTGAAGGTGCCGGGATCGGCGACGGTGCGGGCGATCATGGTCCGCAGTCCCGGCAGCCATTCGCCGGCGCGGGCCTCGGCATAATTGGGCGCGCGTCCGAGCAGGAAGATTTCGAGCAGGCGCGCGAGCAGACCGATGGCGAAGATCACCATGGCGATGGTGAATAGGGGACCCTTGACCCACAGCAGAAATTCCATCGACCCGTTCATAGTTTCTGCTCCAGTTCTTCGATCGTGACGGGCTGGCGCGTCTTCACGGCGTCCTTCTTGCCTTTGCGGGCGACGGTGGCGATTCCGGCACCGGCAACCGCGCCGACCGCCGCCGCTTCGAGGAGCGTCGTTGTGCTGGTTCCGATGGGTACCGAGACCGGTTCGTAGAAACCGCCGCCATCCCAGAAGCTTGGCTCGGAGCAGCCGAGACAGGGATGGCCGGACTCGATCGGCCAGCTGGTCCCCGCGTTCCAGCGCATGGTGGCGCAGGCGTTGAAGGTGGTCGGACCCTTGCAGCCGAGCCGGTAGAGACACCAGCCGAGCTTTGCCCCCTCGTCGTCGAAGCTGTCCGCGAACAAGCCCTTGTCGTAGAAGGGCCGGCGATAGCAGCGGTCGTGGATCGACTGGCCGTAGAAGGCCATTGGGCGGTGGTAGGCATCCAGCTCCGGCAGTCGTCCGAAGGTCAGGTAGTGCGCCAGTACGCCGGTGATGACCATGGGGATGGGTGGACAGCCGGAGACGTTGATGACCGGCTTGTCTTTCACCAGATCCATCACCGACATGGCTCCAGTCGGGTTGGGCTTGGCCTGAGGCAGTCCGCCGAAGGCGGCGCAGGTCCCGACCGCGATTACGGCAGCGGCGTGCTCGACCGTTTCCATCAGAATGTCGTAATTGCTGTGACCGGCGACCGTCGAGAATCCAGGGTTGGCGTCTGGACCTGGGATGGAGCCGTCGACGATCACCAGATACTCGCCGCGATTGGCCTCCATCGCCTGCAGCCGGGCCGCCTCGGCGGCCTCGCCAGCTGCGGCCTGCAGGGTGTGGTGGTAGTCGAGCGAGATGAAATCGAAGATGAGTTCCTCGACGCTCGGGCTATGGCTACGCGTCAGGGATTCGGTGCAGCCGGTGCACTCCTGGAAGGACAGCCAGATGACCGAGGGGCGTCTGGCCTGTTCGAGCGCGGCGGCGATCGCCGGTGCCATGCTCGGTGGGAGGGCCATCATGGACGCGGTCGCGGCGCAGAACTTCAGGAATCCACGACGAGACAGTCCGATGTCTCGCAGGCTTTCGCCAAGGGTCTTGTCGGGGGTTTCGCGGGCAGCCATGGTCCCTCCTCAATATGGTGTCAGGACGATAGTGGCGGGGTGTTCGGTGCCGGGGTGCCGTCCAGGCGGGCATCGAGCCGATCGATCGCGAGCGCGAGATCCTGAGGCTGCGGACACAGGATCTGCGGAACGTTGGCGATCTCGATGTGTAGTGTGAGGCGCTGGTTCTCGGCGTTCAGATAGTCCACCAGCCAAACGCCTGGAATCGCGGTTTCCTGAATGCGTGTGGGTCCGAGCGCCTCGACCGATGCCTGGACCTCGCCGGTGCCCAAGCAGTTCGTCAGGTGTTCAAGGTCGCCAGGCCCGAAAGGCATGGCGTTGAGGTCGATGCGGGTTTCTTCGCCGCTGGCGATCAAGCGTTCCAGGGCGTGACGGATCTGGCCGAGGACGGCGCGAGCATTCCCGTAGTCGCGAGGCTTGCCCGAGCAGGAGGCGCTTGATTCGATGGAAACGGGAATCTGATCCGAGCCTGACATGATCGACCCTCGACGTCGCGATATGTAAGAAAAATTCTAGGCCGATTCGGCGTCCTCGGATTTGATGCAGCGCATCTTTGTTAGCAGTTCAGCATGATCGAATATTAATTCGCATTGAAATTCATAAGATTCTGAAATTGGTGATATCAGGCGCCTCCGGTCTACTCGCTATCCCAGCGCGCGAGCAGGTCGTGAATGCGTTGGATCGCGATGGGAACGGCCGCCTCGACCGCTGGGGTTAGGGTCTCGCCCCAACCGATGAACTCGGGCTCGATGCCGATCAAGGCGCGCTGATCGGGCAGGCTGTCGGTCAGACGCGCCATGTCCATGAGGTCGGAGAGGCTGACTTCGTGAACGCTCTTGGCGTTGGAGCGCAACTGATGATCCATCTCGACGTCCTCGAAGACACGCACGTCGCCCGGCGCCTTTCCGAGCTTGGCGGCATCCACCACGATCAAGCGCTGGCAATCGCCGATCGGAGCGGCGAGCGTGAAACTCAAGGTGCCGCCGTCGATGCAGGTGATCGATGGGTCCAGTGTCTGATCGGATGAGAGACGACGAATCACCTCGGCGCCGACCGCTTCGTCGGTCATGAGGACGTTTCCGAGTCCGAGAACGAGTGTGCGTGGTTTCATGATGCGGGCTTACCAGTCTTGATGGACGACGCCGACAAGCATAGCCTCATCCCCATCCCCACCGGGTCGATTCGGAGATTTAGAGGATGTGTTTCGCAATCCCCATGCAGGTCCGCTCCATCGATGGCTTCCTGGCTCATTGCGAGGCCAAGGGTGTCGAGCGCGAAGTGAGCCTATTTCTGATGCAGCACGAATCGATCGAGGTCGGCGATTATCTCGTCGTCCATTTGGGGCAGGCGATCGAAAAGATCGACGCCGAACGGGCCATGGAAGCCTGGGAGATCTACGATGCCATGCTGGCGTCGAGCGACGCCCCGAGCGGATGACCGATTGACCTACCGATCGGCGAGGATGTCGCGAAGCCGGTCGAGGGGCGCATGGCGTTGGGCGAGACGCAAATGCCCGACCAGCCAGGGGGGCAGTCGGGCATTCGCGGATGCGTCGGGCGGAGTCAGTTCAGGAATTCGCTGGCGATCCTATGCTGCTGCTCGACCTCTTCATGCTCGGAGGCGCTGTCGTCCTCCATCATGGCGCAGTTGAGCGCCATGCGCGCCTGGACCGCCGCCTTCCAAGCGCGGTTCTGCTTTTCGGTCATGAGTGCTTCCGGCATCAGCGCGGCGGTGATGGAGGCGGCGACGAAGTGATCCGCTTGCGCCATCCAGTCGGTGTCCTTGCCGCAGTCGGTATAGGTCGTGACGGCATAGGACTTTGCGGATTTGAAGGCATCCTCCAGCTCTCCGGGGCTTGCGTCGGCGCGCAGTCCGGTGGCGATCGCGCGGTTGGTGCGCTCGTCCCGACTCAGATGCATGACGCGCTCCGCGAAGCGGGAGCCGAGTAGACGCTGCTGCTCGGGATTCAGCTGGTTGAGCGCGGCTCGGAGGTCTTGGTCGTTGTCGATGGTGGCCATTGAGTGGTCCTCAGCCAAGTGGGGAAGGTTCCGGTGGGCGGCTCCCTTATCATCCCGCGCCGGATATTCTGCATATCAACAAATTCCAATATAGATCACATTGACATGGGTCACACGGCCCGGTTGTGATTCAATAAGGTGCAGTCCTGCCGAGCCATGCGCTTCAGCTCCTCCCTGATCGTTGCGGCGAGTCTCGCCGTCGATTCCAATCATCAGTTTCAGTTGTAGAGACCTCATGAATCGCACCGTCTTCTTCGTCTCCGAGAGTACCGGCATCACCGCCGAGACGCTCGGTCACAGCCTGCTGTCGCAGTTCGATACCGTGAATTTCGAGCAGGTGTACATGCCCTATATCAACACCGAACTGCGTGCCCAGGCGCTGACCCAGCGGATGGCCGAGGCCGCCGATCGCGATGGCGCGCGGCCGATCGTCTTCGCGACCATGCTCAACCACGAGATTCGCGACATCCTCAAGGGCGGCAACTGTTTCTACGTGGAACTCTTCGAGGTTTTCGTCGGGCCGCTGTCGGCCGAACTTGGTGTGCCGCCGAGTCTGAAATCCGGCCAGAGCCACGCCATCACCAAGCCCAGCTACTACACCAAGCGCATCGAGGCCATCAATTTCGCGATGGCCAACGATGACGGCATCCGACCGGACAATTTCCATCGCGCCGACGTGGTCCTGACCGGCGTGTCGCGTTCCGGCAAGACGCCCACCTGTCTCTATCTGGCCATGCACTATGGTCTGCGCTCGGCGAACTATCCCATCACCGAGGAAGACTTCGAGCGCGGCGACTTGCCCCAGCTCCTCTACGATTGCAGGCACAAGCTGTTCGCACTGACGATCGAGCCGCAACGGCTGCAACTCATCCGCGAGGAGCGTCGTCCCGGGAGCGGCTATGCCTCGCTGAAGCGCTGCCAGGATGACATCAAACAGGCCCAGAAGATGTACAAACGCCTGCAGGTTCCGGTGCTCAACACCACCACCCAGTCGATCGAGGAGATCTCCTCGCAGATCATCAAGATGCTCAAGGACAATCTCGATGGCGGAGCCGCTTCCGGCGGGAAAACCGCCGTGATCTGATGCCTCCTGGCATTCAGTCAGCTCGTGCGTCGAAAGCGGGGTGTTCGACGCGCTTCATGTTCGAGCACTCGCGTGCTCGAACATGGCGGGCCATCCTTGGCCCTGACAGGAGCGGCGATCAATCAGCGTTCTCCCGCTTATGCATCACTGCGGCATCAGGGCGAACACACCCCAGCCCAGATATTCACGTGTGTAAGCGGCGTAGCGTTCGGGTTCGGCGGTCAGTTGGGCGCGAACATCACTGGCGAACGCGTCCTCTGGATTGGCTTCAAGCCATCGACGCATGGTGAGCCATTTCGCGGCCTCATATCTGTCCCAGCCGTCTTGGTCGGCCAGAACCATTTCGACGACGTCGTAGCCACTGCGCCGAAACGATGCGAGAAGCTCCGGGAGTAGAAGAAAGTCCGAGATCGAGCCGGCAAGGCATCCCTTGGCAACATCTTCCGTGGGCGGTAACTGTCGCCAGTAGGGTTCGCCGACGAGGATGATCCCTCCTGTGTGCAGGCTTCGCGCCAGAAGCTCGATCGTGCCGAGGACGCCTCCGGCGATCCAGGTGGCACCGATGCAGGCTGCCACACCGACCTTCTCGTCAGAGACGTAGCCCGCAGCATCGTCATGGATGAACGTGACTTGATCGGCGACACCGAGTTCTTCGGCACGTGATTTCGCCTGCTCGGTGAACAACGGGCTCATGTCGATGCCGGTGCCGATGATGCCGTGATCGCGCGCCCAGGTGCACAGCATCTCACCGGAACCGCTGCCCAGGTCGAGCACTCGGGTCCCCGGCTTCAGACGCAGTGCCGCGCCGAGAGTGGCGAGCTTGTCGGGTGTGATCGGGTTATGGATGCGGTGGGCGCTTTCGGTGATGTTGAATATCCGAGGAATATCCATTGAGGTACAACCCTTTGCGTGTGTGAGCAGTTCGGACCACTTCGTAATGACGAAGTGCGTATGCGCGGACTCGAGACCCATGATACCCCTCATGGACCTGCAACTGCTGCGTCGCGACGAGATCTGGTTCTTCGAGAACGGCCCGTACGGTGCCCAGGCCGACGTCGGCCACGCTGTAGCCCGCGTCGCGGGTTAGGGTGCCCAGGGCGTAGAAGGCGAGCCCGGTCGGCAACCCCTGACCGACCTACATCAGGGCCAGGCTACGGTATTCGCTCGTGCGCGTTGATCCGGTCATCGCGGGTTCACCAGAGTGCCGTCAGCGTCAGGCCGTAGGTGCGGGGATCGCCCGCGATCCCCGCGTAGGTGCCGCCGCCGATGTCGAAGGCGCGGGTGACGTAGGTCTCGTCGAGTGCGTTCCGGATCCAGAGCGCGGCCTCGTAGCGGTCGAATTGGTAGCCGACTGTCAGATTGAGGAGGCCGTAGTCGGTCTGCTTTTGGGTGTTGGGGGAATCGAAGTAGACGGGGCCGTTGGCCTGCCAGCCGGCATGGGCGTAGGCGCCGTTGCCGAATTCGTAATCCGCGCTCAGGCTGTAGGTGTAGCCGGGGGCGTTGGGGGGGCGCTTGCCGGAGAGGTCCTGTCCGCCATAGTCGTAGTCGACGAAATGGGCGTCGTTCCAGCCCCCGCCTGCCTTGAGCAGCAGCGACCGGGTCGCCTGCCATGCCGTTTCCAGCTCGATGCCGCGGCTGACGCTCTCGCCGGCGTTGGTGAGGTTGGATTCCGTCAGTATCAGTTCCTCAACCTGCTGGTCGGTCCACTGGATGTAGAAGAGCGAGAGCCGGGTCTGCAGCCGTTCGTCCGTGCTGGTGTGCTTCAGGCCGATTTCGTAGTTGGTGGTGTATTCGGCGTCGTATACCTCGCTCCCGCGGTCGGCCAGGTTGTTGTAGCCGCCGGCCTTGTATCCTTTCGAGAAGATGGCGTAGGTCAGCAGGTTGGGGAGGGGCTTGTACTCCAGCCCGAGCTTCGGCAGCCAGGCCTTGAAGGTCATGTCGCGGTTGTCCACGAAATCGACACCCATGGCGGTCCAGATTTGATGGTTGTCGGCGCTCTTGCGCTCGTGGTCGTAGCGCAGACCGGTGATCAGCGAGAGACGCTCGGTCAGTGGCCAGGTGACCTGTCCGAAGGCTGCCAGATTGCGCGTGCGGGTCTTGGTTTGGGCCGATTGAACGCCGTAGCCCATGCCGCCCATGTCCATCGCGAACTCGTTGTGTTCGGTCTGATTGAAATAGTAGAAACCGGCGAGCCATCGTGGTCCGCCGGCCCTGTCCGGGGAACTCAGACGCAGTTCCTGGGAGTAGCGTGAATATCTGACATCGGTCGTCAGCCGCAGCAGGTCGAACGCCGAGGCGTCGACGTCGTAGGTCGACGTCTTGTCCTCGTTCGTATAGGCCGAGATGGAGGTCAGGGTGAATTCCGGTGCGCGATAGATCGCGCGGACGTTCCCGCTATGAACGTCGCTGTCGTTGTCGCCCACGTAATCGGAGTAGACGTCGTGCGGATGTGCGTACAGCTGGCTCAAAGGGGCGATGTTGGTGGACCTATCGCGGTAGCGCTGTCCGTCGTAGGTGGCGATGAGGTCCCAGGTATCGTCTGGGTTCCAGCGCAGCTTGAACCGGGCGTTGTAGTCGCGCGCCTCGTCGACGTTGTCGCGACCGTCTGGGACGCGTGTGAAATAGCCGTCGCTGACCAGACCCCTGGCCGCCAGCCGGTATGACCAGTCGTTGCTGCCAAGGGGGCCGCCTAGAATCACGCTGGCCGTTCTGCGCTCGTAGTTGCCGATGTCGGCCGAGAGCGTCGCCTCGCGAAAGGGTTCCGGGTCGCGGGTGATGACATTGACCGCCCCCGCCTCGGTGTTGCGTCCGTAGAGGACCGATTGGGGTCCGCGCAACACTTCCACACGCTCGATATCCAGTAGTTCCAGGTCGACGTTTCGGTAGTGCACGCCGTCGACGAAGAAGCCGATCGGTTGCTCTGCCTCCATGAAGGGCGCGATGCCGCGCATCGAGAAAAAGGCCACGGAGGCGTGCTGCCCCGCCTTGGTCATGTACATGTTCGGTACCTGGCGCACGACGTCGATCATCTCCTCGGCGCCCGAGCGTTCCAAGGTGTCACCCGTCACGACCGTCATACTTGCCGGAACATCCTGCTCCATGGCGGAGGTCTTCTCGGCGGTCACGGTGATGGAGGGCAGTGCGACGGCGTCCGGTTCGTCGGTCGTGCCGGGTTCGTCGCCGAACGCCGGGGCGACGGCGATCGAGGATCCGAGCAGCAGCCCCATGCAGAAATGCAGCGGCGCGGAATGGAGCAGAGTGTTAGACATATCGAGCCCTTGAATCGCAGGATGTCGCTTCAGGCTCGATATCCTCTGCGGCCCGCCTTGCCGGGCACTACCCGATTCGGGACGATTTCACCCGCAGTGGGATCATTTGCGGAGGGCGATCGGGAATCCGCTGCTCATGGATCGGGTGTTTGTTGCAAATGATAATGTTTCTCAGTATCTTTTTTGATGGTGCGTATTCGGGATCAATTCAGTGAGGTCGATGTGCGACGCAGCGGTGGTATCGTGCGGGCGGGGGGCGAGGTGGAATTGCTGCGGTCGGCCGACTTTTTCGAGAATCCGGCTCGGGTGGATGTCTTCTGCGCCTCGGCGCTGAGGGTCAGGACGCACCAGGTGCAGCCGGGGCTGGCGGTTTCCGTGGCCTCGTCCGCCGCTTGCTGGGAGCTGTACGCGGTGGCGGACGAGAACGAGCAGGCGCGCGTTCATTTCAACTGCCAGCTGAGGGGACGGACGCAGGTGCGTCATGGCGGGCAGCGTTTCGAACTGGATCAGACCAATGTCCTCGCCTCGTTCGCCCCCGGTGGGCGCTTCCACCTCGAATGCAGCGCCGACTGGTGCAATGTCGAGTTGCGCATCGCCCCGGCCCTGCTCGAGGACCTCGCCGGCGAGGAATACGAGGGATTCTGCTCGGATCGGGCATGCGAGTCTTGTCTCCTGCGCAATCCGGTCTCCATGCGCATCCAGGATGCGGCGGTCCGGCTCGGTCATCTGCTGGCCGAGGAGTCGCCATCCTCTCTTCTCGTGCAGGCGGCCAGCCTGGAATTCCTCGCCTGGCATCTGAAATCGATTCGACCCAAGGCCTGCGATTCGGGGGTCTGCGCGCGCGAGCGCCGCCGCCTGATCGAGGCTCGCGACATCCTGCTGAGCGACTTGAGCAGGCCGCCCACGATCGAACAGCTCGCACGGGAAACCGGGCTGAATCAGCTCAAAATCAAGCGCGGCTTCAAGGCCATGTTCGGAACCAGCGTCTATGCGCTGTTCCAGCGCGAGCGCATGATGGTCGCGCGCCGGTTGCTGCAGCGTCACAGCGTGACGGAGACCGCCTCGCGGCTGGGCTACAGCAACGTCAGCCACTTCAGTACGGCATTCCGTAAGCAGTTCGGCCTCCTTCCAAGAGAGGCGCGCCGCAGCTAGAGGTCCGACATCTGGCCCGGATCCCGACCGCTCGACTCGCCTCTTTAGCGCATGCTCAGGCGGTTACCTACCCGTCCGCATCCTCGGGAAAGCGCTCGTATCCCGAAAAGGGGTTCGAGGCGTTGCGCCACCCGCGCAGGATGGGTTCCTTCATGCAGGATTCGGGGCGGTCGGCTATCCACTTCGCGAGTGGCTGCCGATGCGGGGTGACATCAGTCGTCGAGCCTTTTGATCTCGCCATAGGCGCGATAGAAGTTGCCGCGCGAGGAGGGGCGCAGCTCGTCCACGACATAGCGGCGACCCGCTTCGCGGATGTTCTTCGGGAACTGGACGTTCCAGGCCTCATAGCCTGCACTCACCACTCGTACCCGTAACTTGGAGCCCTCCTGATAGCACTCGACCACCACCTTGTCACCGGCGTTGTCGACGCGCTCGACGCTCGATTGAACCTGGGCAGCGGCGGCCTCCGTGGGTGCGGTAAAGGTCTTGGCCTCGGGCACCGTGCCGGCTTCTGCTGCCTCGATCGCGGCATCGGAGACGTCGAGACAGGCGAGCGTGCCGTCCGAGGTGACGATATAGAGGCGATCGCGATGGTATTGCATGGACAGGGCCGAGCCGCAGCGGGTGGCCAGCTTCCAGATCCGCTTGCCGTCCTCGGCGAAGCAATAGACGGATGAACTGTTGTCACCGGCAAAGACGTATTTGCCATCCTCCGCAGTCGCACAGGAATAGACCGTGCTGTCACACACATAGGTATGACCCGGCTCGCCACGCTTGGTGAACTGCAGCACCTTGTCCGCGCTGGTGGCGGCATAGACATGGGATTCTTCCTGCCAGCCGAACAGGACCTGGCCATCGGTGTTCGCGTGCCAGATCTGGGTGCCATCCTCCCAGTCGTACATGGTGATGCCGCCGGTGTGGCCGTGGTAGACGCCAAGCTCGTCGCAACGCACCATCCAGCCCGACTTGCCACGGGACTGTTTCTCCCACTGGGATTCGTCGTCGTGGTTGATGATCACGATCTTGCCGTTGGCGTCCGCCACGCCGAGCACGCCATCGGCGATATCGAGCCAATAGATATCGGTGCTTTCGTGGATCTCGTAGGCCACCATTGGCGCCTTGGACGAGAGGTCGTAGACCTTGCCGTCGTCGCAGCCGGCGTAGAGCCAATCGTCGTCGGCGACGATGCATTTGACGCCGTCGGGCAGCTTGAACTGATGGGTGACGTTGCCCTCGTGGCTGAGACGGAAGACACGCCCGGCCTGGGTGCCGGCCCACACGGACGTCTCGTCGACGAAAATGCCAAAGGTGGCGGCGCCGGTCTCGAAGCGCCAGATCACCGGCGATGGCTTGGATCTGGATGGCGAGCTGGCGGTGGCGCGTCGGGTGATCGCGCGTTTTTGGCGAACCCCCATCACCGCGTTCTCGTAGCCCTTCTTCTTCTTTGCGCTGATCTTCTTCTTGGCCTCGGCGAGCGCCTGTTCATGACTGGGAAAGCTCTTTTCCTGGCGCTGTCCCTGGTCGCCGATACGCCCGTAGCGGATGGTCAGGAGACAGTCGTTCACCGCGACTTCGTAGAACTTGTGAGCGCTACCTTCCGCTTCGGAGAGCTCGAGATACTCTAATTGGTCGGCCATGATCGGCTCCTTTTTTGGTCGTATCGGGTCGAGGCGTGCGCCGAGCGGGATGCCGATCTCTGCAGACGACCCTTCCCTGGCACGCTTGAGCCTAAATTCGGCAATTGGAACCGCAAAGGCGCGAAGGACACGAAGAAAAACATCGAGTTGCCTTGCTGCATCGCCTCACCCCTTGGGTGAGCATCGCTTCGCGGGCAACATGTTGAAATTCTTTGCGCTCTTTGTGCCCTTTGCGGTTCATCTCCTCTTTTCAGGTTGAAATCTCATGCTGTCAGCGTCTAAAACAGCTTCCACCAGTTCTTCTTTTTCTTCGTGCCATCGACGACTTCGGGCGCTGTAGCGTCGCGCTTCGGCTCGCTCGTCGGGCTGTCAGTCGATTGGCTGGGGCGTCTGCGGCCCTTGAAGGGGGTAGCCTGCTTCGGGTAGCGGGCGATCAGCGCGGCCACTTGCGCCTTGAGCGGCCGACCCTTGGCCGGATCCACCATCGCGACATAGTTGGCGAACCCTTCGATGGCGGCCATCAGGTCGACGCCGTTATCGCCTGTGGCACGGCCCCAGCGCTTGCCTGCCGGGCCGTCCTTTTCGATCTGAAAGAGCGTGGCGCGGAACCGCCTGAGGGTCTCCCGAGGCACCGCAGGGCGCTCGTTGACCACGATCCCGGTCACCTCCTGTCGCCGGCTCTGCCTGAGCACCCGTGTCTTGTCCGGGTGGACGACGAACCCGTGGCGTTGCACCAGCCACCGGACTCGTCCCAGCAATCGGCCCACGTCTGCATTGGCATCGTCGGAGGAGAAGCTCAGGTCGTCGGCGTAACGCGTGTAGCGAAAACCGAGCTGACGGGCGGTCTTCTCCAGCGCCCGATCCAGGCCGCGACAGATGAGGTTCGTAATGGCCGGGCTGGCCGGCGATCCTTGCGGCAGGACCCGATCGCCGAGCGCCACGAAATAGCGCTGGCCGTCGAGCTCCACTTCCTGGGTCTCCGGCGCGGTGCAGATCAGTCCGAAGATCGAGGCGACCTGCTCGCCATAACCGAGGGATTGGAACAGCCCTTTGGTACGGCGATAGCTGACGGTGGGGAAGAAATTCTGCAGGTCGCAGTTGACGACCACCCGGGACCCCAGATGGGGTTGGGCGTTGGTGAGGATGGAGCGCCCGTGACGAAAGCCGTGGGCATGCTCGTCGAGCGCGACCGGGTCGAGCACGTTGGCCAGGATCCAGTGCTGCGCATGCTTGAGCTTGGGCATGGGCGCCGAGATCGCGCGCTTACCGCCGGTGCGTTTGGGAATGAAGAAATGCACATAGTGACTGACCCGACTGGTCGTGCATGCATAGGCGAGGAAGCGTAGGGTGCCGAGGTCGATCCCCATGGCCGCCGCCACCGCCGCCGCGTCGGCGAGCTCGGGAAGGCCGTGCTCGGCCAACCGCTCGGCGTCGCAGCCCTTGTGCCCGAGCCCGGCGGACACTCCTTCCCCGAGAAATCCGATATCCGTTTCTTTCTTGGCCTTCCAGGTCTCGGCCCGCGCCTGGCGTTCGGCCAGCTTGCGGGCCTTGGTCTCCTTGCGGCGCTCACGGGCCTCGGCCATGCGCCGCTTGCGGACCTCGCGCTTGAGCGCCTCGATATTGTGAAGCCTGGTCTGCTCGGTGCGCAGCGCGCGCAGCTGGGCCTCGAGCTCGGCGCGTCGGCGGATCTCATCCGCCGGGTCCTCCGGCATGGTGCCGGCGGCCGGCCAGAATCCGAGGCGAATCATTTCCTCGACGATGACGGAGTCCTTCGAGCTCTTGCGGATGCGATCGTACAGCGCTTGGCGAGAGGAGGGTTGGCTCATGGCTCGGCTCGGCTCGGGTCTGTTGGCGTGCATCTGGGGCGGTCTGACGGCGAGCCATTGTTCGAGCGTGCGGGACGCGCCGAGAAAGACTAGCCGCTTCGATGGTGGCGAGCCACAAGGCGCGAGCATCGACGGGCCTCGCGATCAGGGCACCAGCGGTGATGGTCGACAGGCCCGGATGTGGTGAGGTGGCAGGCACGGATGAGGGTGGTGAGGAGGGGGCCGGAGCGGCGCGGAGTCCTTTCGAATGACTCAGGACTAGATCGTCTCAACTCCAGGCGATACGCCCCCTAGGTGCACCTTTGAATCCAAGGGATTCAACCGGCAAAGGCACCTAGGGGGCAGTATCGCCACAGTTAAGAGCGAGCTAGTGACGCATGAATAACCACTTGGCAAAGACGGCGATCCGCCGCCCAGAATGCAAAGGATGAGTCCGCTTCCGATGTCGCGCCTCTAGAGAGCAACGCGACAAGGGATGACCACGACAGCCTGATCCTCCTCACCGAAACCGGTTCCAAAAGGAACGTTTTTCACTCTTGGCCATGCGCAGCGCCAGAATGTGCTCGCATGGCCCCTGGAACAACTTGTTCTGCTGATAGAAATTGCAGCTGCAATGAGCCTGGATCATACGTCGATCCGCATCGAGCAACAACATCGCTCGATGGACGTGTTTTCCGTCCTTGACGGTGCCCGTGAGCTCCAGGCATTGATCCGGGGCGGCGTTCCTCCGAACCGAAACGCGATGCGCTTCGACCAGACGCGTTGCGGCCTCCTCCCTGGGACTCGCGAAGCGCAGCCTGTCCATCGGTAAGGGTTCGCGCGACAGCTCACGGACCCGGTAGACGCCCTTGTCGATGTCGAAGATGGCACGGCCGGCCTGCGTGTAGGCGGACAGTGCGCCCAGCACGATGGAACGGTCGAGCTGAAGCCGCCGGGCCAGCGACTCCGGGGCCTCGTACCAGTTTTCCTTCAGGGCATCGAAGACGCGACGCTTGGTCAGGTCGTCGACGTCGGTACGCGGCGCCATCAGGTCGAAGTTGCCGGCGCTGGACCAGTCGTTGGCGGTCCAGCCCGACAGCCCCAGCGTGAAGCTCATGTCTCCGAGGTCGGCGACATAGAAGGCGGGGAGGCCGCTGCCGAGCAGATGGACGACGAAACGTTTGGCGACCGGCACCAGCCGCTCGAGGATATGGATGCGCCGTCGTCCCCAGACCCGCACCTCTTCGGCCGTGTCGCCCTGATAGATCGAGCGCGCGCAGATCACTTCGATGTTCCAGGGCTCGAAGACGACCTTGACCGGTTGGCCGGGCGTGAGCAGGTAGCGCATGGAGCGGGGTCCGTGCAATTCCTTGTGGCGCCGCAGCACGAAGCAGAAGTTGTGGATGTCCATCGGGTGCAGCTCGAAGGTGATGGCCGGTAGGCTCATCGCTGAACTTACCTGCAGGAAGCCGCGCACCCAGGAGTCTGGCAGGTCGATCTTGACCTCTTTGTAGCTGTCCTCATTCGTCGTCTCGACCTCGAAGCCGGACGGATCCACCTCCAGCCGCGTGGTCTTGTAGCTACGGATCTTCTGGAATTCGTCGTAGAGTGCCTGGGAATAGTCCACATTGGTGGTGCCGCAGGCGCGCTCACCCAGGCTGGTGAACACCTCGTAGCTGGCGCCGAGCTTGCCGTAGGTGGATTCGTCCTGGGAGAAACATTCGAAAAAGAGCTCGTCCGGATGGACGGTGATCACCGGATCCAGGACGTACCAATAGTCCATGTCGGTGCGGTAGAGGTAATCGAAATAGCGTTTTCGCGCCCGATAGAAGGGGGCCATCCGCTCCGAGCTGGTGCGGCGCAGCCCGTCCAGCTCACGACGCAGCGTCTCGATCTGCTGCCCCAGGGTGCCGCGCTGCTGGAGCACTTGCGCCCAATCGAGCTCATCTTGGGTAGCGAGCCATTGCATGTAGGCGGTGCGATCCTTGGGCTGGAACCGCAGATCCGAGACCACGACATCGTGTAGGGCGCTGATGGCCTCGCGGAACGGCAGGGATTGCGCCAGCTCGCCGCGAAAGAAGGTGGGGGCGCGCTTGGTGTCCGGAGCAAAGGACATATCCGTGCGATCGGCACCGCCCTGCACCGACGAGCTGCCGCGATAGGCGTAGCTAAACTCCATATTCCCCCCTGCGGCTCGACGGTGCGTCGTGCTCCGGCGCATTGATCGGCTGCAGCGGCAGCGCGATCCGTGGCCAGGTCTGTTGGATCCGCACCATGCCTTCGATCAGCCGAGCCTTGTCACCGATGACCATGGTCACGGATTGGCGCGTGAAGATCCGTGCCACCAACTGGGCGCTCGCCTCGTCTGCCAGCGCTTCGGCGACCAGGAACTGGAGTACCCGGCGTTTGGCGATGCGTCCCTTGTTGACGCGCGAGAGGATGGAGACGAAGTAGGGCTCCAGCTCGCCGAGCCGCACCGCGTTGCCGCTGGCGTAGCGTTCGAGGTAGTTGGTTGCGAACAGCTGTAGCGCCTCGGATGGATGCTCGGCTAGCTTCAGCAGATACTGCTCGCCATGCGCCGAGTCGAAATAGCGGGTGATCAGCTCGCGGCCGAAGGCTTGGACGTCCGGGCGCACGCTGTCGCAGATGGCGACGAGTACCTCGGGCGTCAACTGGTTCGCATCGAAGCTGTCGCGAAACAGGCCGAAGGCCCATTCGCGGGAGTCGTCCCACTTGGCGTCCAGCAGACGCACCGTCTGCGCCATCGACTGCTTGAGGCGATCGACACTGCGCTCGCTGAGCTGCCAGCCGGCCTGGCGCACCGCCAGCACCTGGTGGTTGGCGAGCCGAACGATCTCCTTGATGGTCAGCGGCTCGGTGAAGGTGTCGCGCTGCAGCAGCAGCCCGCCCAACTCCTGGGCCTGCGGGACCTTGCAGCGCAGGAGCTTGAAGATCTCGTCTTTTCCGAAGACGGGGAGTGCGGCCGACAGTTCGTCGCGCAGGAGACTCAGCAGATGGCTGTGTACGCCATCGGGCGCCTCCTGGCGCAGACCCTCTACCAGCATTGCGGCAAACGCGGCCCCGAACGCCGGGTCGCGCTCGACGAGCCGGGCCAGCACCGGTCGGATGGTCTCGCGCAGGTCGGCGTGCTCGCTGCAGGTCAGGGCATACAGTAGCTCCGGACGCTGGGTGAGCTCCTGATCCTGGAGCTGCCCTACCAGTCGTGCCCCGATGATCCGCAAGCTGGACGTCTCCGAGCGCAACAGGGCCAGCAGCAGGTCGTCGGCGACCTGTGCGCTTCCTTTCGCTAGCAGGATGTGCCCGGCCAGCTCCCGCAGCGCCACCAGCGGATGCGCCGCCAGGTCGCGGATCACCGGGTCGCCGATCGCCTGCAGCTGTCCGGCGAGAGCCCGGATGACGACGTCCACGGCTCCGGCCGCTCGGTCGGCGTCGTCCGGGCCGAGCAGCAGGAGGGCGGACAGGATTCGCCCAACCAGGACCCGAGCCTGGTGCTCGGGCATGATGGCCCCGAGGAGCAGCTGTTTCGCCAAGTCGCGGGTGTCTTGGTGGGGCGCGAGCACCAGGGCCGCGATCAGGCCACTGTTCGCCAGGAAGGGCTGGCGATTGCCTTCGATCCAGCGAAAGGCGGCCTGGCGTGCGGGCTCGTAGGCGCAGCAGGCGACTGCGGACACCAGGTCGAAGTCGATGTGCATGGGGTCATAGCGCCGCTCGGCCAGCTCGAACCCAAGCTGGGCCGTGACCTCATACGGCCGTGACAACAGCATGATCAGGGCGTCGGTGTCGAGCTGGTCGCAGAAGGCGCGATTGTCCCTCAGTGCCTTAACCGCGAACTGGTGGACCGGAAGGCAGTTGCTCTCGTCCAGCAGGTGCAGTAGGCCCTGCGGCAATCGGTCCCACAGCTCCGGAAAGGCCTCCTCACGCTCCGGCACATCGCGCTCGATCGCGGCGCGGTCTTCGGCGCGAAAGGTCTTGTGCCCCTTGTCGGGGCGGAAGCGCCTGCTGTTGCGATAGAGCAGCTGACAAAAGACCCAGTACCCAGCAAAGGGCGGCCATAGCTGCTGGGTCTCGTAATAACGCCTCTCTCGATGGTCGTAACGCACCTGCTGCCGGACCTGGATCTCGCCGCCATGCGCATCCGTGAAGGGCACCAGTGCACCGACTGCCAGGCCGACCCAGTCGTTGGAGCCGAGCTCGCCCAGACGGCGCAGCAGGCGCCAGCTGCGTCTGACGAGATAGGCGCGCCTCCAGGCATTGCCGCCGCGCTCGGTCTGGAAGCGAAAGGCGAGCAGGCCGAAGGCGCGGCCGTCCCGTCTGAGCTCGGCGCACTTGTAGATGCGCTTGAGCGCGCGGAAGCTGTTGTCGGCGAATGGGGGCAGCTCCGACAGCACCTGGAGCACCGCTGGCGCCAGGTGCTCGTTGCCGATCAGATAGGCGGTATGCAGCGGCTCGTAGTCGTTGCGTTCCACAAGCCCCCTCAGAACCCGCGCTGCCTCGGTCGCGGGGCCTTCCCTGGCTGGCGTCTTCAGCGCCGAGGGCAGGGTGTCGATCAGACCCCTGAGAAACCGCTCGCGATCGGCGTCGCTGTAGAGCAACCTCAGGGCTTCCCCCGCGATTTGGCGCAGATCGCTCCGCTCTCGTGGGCTTTCGAAGATGCGGCGTAGCGGTTCGATGGCGGTGATCGATCCGCTGCGGCCCAAGGCCCACGCACAGCAGTAGCGTCGCAGGGCATGGGTGCGCGGCTCGCAGGTCCGGAGGATGGCGAGGATCTGGGGCTCGGCCTCGCGCAGCTCCAACTCACCGGCGCGCCAAATGGCGCGTTCCAGCGGCCAGTCCGAGCGGGATTGGTCTGCATCGCGCAGACGGCGCAGCACGGCCTCGGCTCGGGCGTCATTCTGGGTCTGGGGCGCGTTCTCGTCCTGGACGCTGGCGGTCCGATTAGGCGCCGGAGCAGAGGGTGGGGCACGATCGGCCCGCGCCTCGGCAGGCTCGTAACCCTTGGTGATCTTGTCATCGACCAGCTTGTCGAAGACCTGATCGGCCTCGGCTCGACTCACGGGCGCGATGGTCTTGGAGCCATCGCGCAGCGTGGCCCCGAATCGGCCGTAGCGAAAGTTGACGACGAACTGGTCGCGGCCCACTTCGCACAGATCGATCTCGTAGACCTTGTGGGATCTGCCGGCGTGAAACGCGAGCTTGACCTGCTTGACCAGCTTCACGGCCGTGGTCTCCGGTTTGGTAAGACGAAGATCCTACTGACCGTGTTCATCGAGTGTCAATTCAGTGAGCCGCTGATGATGACGCCTCTTTGGTTCCAAACGGACAGAATTGACTTCCACTCTGTTTGGCGTAGCTTATGACGACATCGGCGGCTCTCCGCCGTGATCGCCGATAGACGGTGATCCCACAGACATTCATTGGGGGATTCCCATGAATCGCTACGATCTCGCGGTCTATATCGGCCGCTTTCAGCCGTTTCACGACGGCCATCTCGCCTGCGTGCGTCAGGCGCTCGATCTGGCTTCCAACCTGGTCGTCCTGGTCGGATCCATCAACCGTCCGCGCAATATCCGCGATCCATTCGGCTATGCCGAGCGGCGCGAGATGATCGAGTCCGCGCTGCCCGCAGAGCTGCGCGAGCGGGTCGTGATCACGGGCGTTGCCGACCGGCTTTACAATCTGTCGAGTTGGGTTGCCGGGGTGCAGGGCGCCGTGGATGGGATCGTCGCGGCCGTGGCCGGCGGCGAGGCCTCCATCACCCTGGTGGGTCATCGCAAGGATCACAGCTCCAGCTATCTGGATCTCTTTCCGCAGTGGGATTTCAGCCCGGTCGAACCGGTCTCCATGCTGTCGGCGACTGAGATCCGCGATGTCCTGCTGGGCGAGGGCGTGTCCGACCTGGACGAGATTTTGGCCGCCCAGCCTCTGCCGGACGGGGTCAAGTCCTATCTGCGCGACTGGATCAGATCCGAGCCGGACGCCTGGGAGGCGCTGCGGCAGGAATGGGCCTTCGTGCGTCGCTATCGCTCACAGTTTGCGGCCTTGCCCTATCCGCCCATCTTCCAGACCGTCGATGCCGTTGTGCTGCAGGCGGGCCATATCCTCATGGTCGAGCGCGGCGCCCAGCCGGGGCGCGGTCTGCTGGCCCTGCCCGGCGGCTTTCTCGACGTCGATGAGACCATCGAGGACGCGGTGATCCGCGAGCTGCGCGAGGAGACCGGCATCAAGGTGCCCGAGCCGGTTCTGCGCGGCAGCATTCGTGCCCGGGCGCGCTACGACGACCCGCAGCGATCGCTGCGCGGGCGTACCATTACGGATGCCTTTCTGTTCGAACTGCGTCCGGGACCCCTGCCGCGCGTCAAGGGCGGCAGCGATGCCCGAAAGGCGCAGTGGATCTCGCTGGCCGAGTTTCAGTCGCTCGAATCGCGGATCTACGAGGACCATTACCACATCGTCCAGGATCTGCTCGGGCGCGCCGTCTGACACGACCGCGCGCCTCCGATCGCCGGCCCGATCCGGGCCGGCCCATTCCCGGGGATTCCGGGCCATAGGGGAGAGACCCAATGAACGCATCCGTTCCGTCGCCATTGAACGCCAACCTCATTCTCAACAGCGATTCCTACAAGCTCTCGCACTATCTGCAGTATCCGCCCGGCACCGAGGCGGTCTTCAGCTATGTGGAATCGCGCGGCGGGCGTTTTCCGCGCACGCTCTTCTTCGGGCTGCAGATGTTCGTGCGCGACTATCTGTCGCGGCCGATCACTCGGGAGATGATCGAGGAGGCGGCAGACTTCCAGGCCCGTCACCTGCCCGGTGCGCCTTTCAACCGCGCGGGCTGGGAACACATCCTGAACCGGCACGGCGGCTGGTTGCCGCTCCGGCTGTGCGCGGTCGCCGAGGGCAGCGTGGTACCGGTGCGCCAGGTGCTGGCCACGGTGGAGTCCACCGATCCGCAGGTGCCCTGGATCGGACAGTACGCCGAGACCGCCATCCTGCGCGCCATCTGGTATCCGACCACGGTCGCGACCATCAGCTGGCACATCAAGGGTCTGATCCGGCGCTATCTGGAGGACACGGCCGAGTCGCTCGACGGGCTGCCCTTCATGCTGCACGACTTCGGTTCCAGGGGCGTCAGTTCGTTCGAATCCGCCGCGCTCGGGGGTGCCGCGCATCTGGTCAATTTCCAGGGGTCGGATACCTTGGTCGGGGTGATCGCCGCCAATCGCTATTACGATGCCGAGATGGCGGCCTACTCGATCCCGGCGGCCGAGCACGCGACTGTCACCGCCTGGGGCGAGGAAGGGGAGCTGGACGCCTATCGCAACATGCTCGACCGTTTCGCCCGCCCCGGCGGTATGCTGGCGGTCGTCTCCGACTCCTATGATCTGGAACGCGCGGTCGGCTATTGGAGCCAGGAGCTGCGCGACCAGGTCCGAGAGTCCGGCGCGACTCTGGTGATCCGGCCCGACTCGGGACATCCGCCGACCATGGTGCGCCGCACTCTGGAACAGCTGGCCGAGGGCTATGGTGCTCGGGTCAACGCCAAGGGCTACCGGGTGCTCGATGGGGTGCGGGTCATTCAGGGCGACGGGATCGATTTGGATTCGATCGGCGAGATCCTGGCCGAGGTCAAGCGGGCCGGATTCTCGGTGGAGAACCTGGCCTTCGGGATGGGCGGTGCGCTGCTGCAGCGGCTTGACCGCGACACCCAGCGTTTCGCCTTCAAGGCCAGCGCCATCCGGCGTGACGGGGTCTGGCGCGATGTCTCCAAACAGCCGCGCACCGATCCCGAGAAGGCGTCCAAACCCGGCCGGCTCACCCTGCTGCACAACCCCGAGTTCGGCACCTGGCGCACCCAGCGCGAGGAGGAGCCGCTGGAGTCCGGCTGGCGGCCAGCGCTGCAATGCGTCTATGAGGACGGACGGATCCAGGGGCATCAGTCGCTGGCCGAAATCCGTGCCCGCGCCGATGCGGCCTTGGCGATGTAGGTGCCCGAAGCGGTGTCGTTGTCGCTTGGGGCGCGCGCCACCGCATTCCCGAGGCTCGGCGCCGATGTCGTCCGATCCCCGGTTGCGGGGATCCAGGTCGGTTACCATAATGCCAAGATTTTTGCCGCCCTCGAAGGCGGTGACAGAACAATAAAAGGCGAATCACCATGAAGATCGGAATTCCCTCGGAGACCTGCCCCGGAGAGACGCGGGTCGCCTCGATCCCTGAGGTCGTCAAGAAACTGGTCGGCAAGGGCTTCGAGGTCTTGGTCGAGTCCGGTGCCGGGATTGCTGCGGGCTTTCCCGACGCCGAATATGAGGCGGCCGGGGCGCGTCTCACCGACCGCGCTGGCGCCTACGATGTCGACCTGCTGCTGAAGGTTCGGCGCCCGGATGCCGAGGACGTCGAGGCGATGCGCGCGGGCGGTCTCTATGTCGGTCTGTTGGAGAGCTGTGGCGAGGACGCAGTGCTTTCGGCCATGCTGGCGAAGGGAATGCGCGTGTTGGGCATGGAGCGCATGCCACGCACCTCGCGTGCCCAATCCATGGACGTGCTGTCCTCGCAGAGCAACATCGCCGGTTATCGCGCGACCATTGAGGCGGCGGCCCGTTATGGGCGCTTCTTTCCCATGATGATGACCTCGGCCGGTTCGGCCAAGCCGGCGCGGGTCGTGGTGCTGGGTGCCGGTGTCGCCGGTCTGCAGGCGATCGCGACCGCTCGCCGTCTGGGTGCAGACGTGCATGCCTACGACGTGCGCCCCGAGACCCGCGAGCAGATCCTCTCGCTCGGTGCCAAGCCGATCGATCTGGACCTGGGCGAGAGCGGGGCGGGCGAGGGCGGTTATGCCAAGGAGCTCTCGGACGAGGCCAAGGCGCGCCAGCAGGCGGCACTCGGCGACGCGCTGGCCAAGGCCCACGTCATCATCACTACCGCGCAGATCCCCTGCCGTCCGGCGCCCGTGCTGGTGACGGAAGATGTCGTCCAGCGTATGCGTCCGGGGTCCGTCATCGTCGACCTGGCGGCGGCGAGCGGCGGCAATTGTCCGCTCACGGTCGCCGACGAGGTGGTGGTCCGTCACAACATTACACTCGTGGGATTCACCAACTATCCCGCGATGGTCCCGGCGGACGCGAGCGCCTTCTATGCCCGCAACCTGCTCAATCTCCTCGACATCATGGTGAGTCCCGGCGAGGCCGGTCCCGAACTCGCGGATCTGACGCAGGACGACATCACCGCGGCCATGCTGGTCGAGTCGGCCGCCTGACCGACGTCCGCAGCGCCTCCGCCGTTCGGTGGTGGCGCCCACACAATCACGATTTGGAGTTACGCATATGCCCGAGGCACTGGATCCCTCGATCGTTGCCCTTTACGTCTTCGTCCTCGCCTGCTTCATCGGCTACTGGGTCGTCTGGGGCGTCACCCCGTCGCTGCATACCCCGCTGGTGGCCCTGACCAACGCCATTTCGGGCATCGTCCTGATCGGCGCGCTCTTGGTCGCTGGCGATCCCAATGCCGGGATTGTGGTTCAATTCTTCGGCTTTCTCGCGGTTCTGCTCGCCTCGATCAATGTCTTCGGGGGCTTCTTGGTGACACACCGCATGCTCTCGATGTTCAAGAAGAAAAAATAATAGAGGCGGTCAGCGATGGAACTTTCGATCAATCAACAGGCCCTGGCCTATCTGCTTTCGGCCATCCTTTTCATTCTGGGGCTCAAGGGTCTGACGCATCCGTCTACGGCGCGCCGGGGCAACGTCTACGGCATGCTCGGCATGCTGATCGCCATCACGGCGACCCTGATGGGGCGTGATGTTCAGTCCTACGGCTTCATCATCGCCGGCGTCGCCGCCGGTGCCGTCATCGGCAGCATTCTCGCCGCGCGTATCCAGATGACCGCCATGCCGCAACTGGTTGCGGCCTTGCACAGCTTCGTCGGCATGGCGGCCGTGCTGGTCGGCATTGGCACCTTCCTGCACCACCGCAGCGCCGATCTGCTCAATCCGGTGCTGATGGCCGAGATCTCGGCCGGTGTGGTCATCGGCGCCATCACCTTTACCGGATCTGTCATCGCCTTCGGTAAGCTGCAGGGGCTGCTGAGTGGCGCCCAGGTCAAGTTCGCCGGACAGCATCTGCTCAATGCCTTGATCGGACTGCTTGCGGTAGCGCTCGCCGTGCATTTCGCGATGACCGGCAGCCTGCTCTCGCTGATCGCCATGACGCTGCTGGCTCTGACGCTCGGCGTGACCCTGATCATTCCGATCGGCGGTGCGGACATGCCGGTCATCATCTCGATGCTCAACAGCTACTCGGGCTGGGCGGCGGCAGCGACCGGTTTCACCCTGCACAACAATCTGCTGATCATCGTCGGCGCGCTGGTCGGCTGCTCGGGCGCCATCCTGTCCTTCATCATGTGCCGGGCGATGAACCGCTCCATCATCAACGTGATCTTCGGCGGTTTCGGTTCCGAGTCCGGCGGTGGCGAGAGCGCTGGTGCCCAGGCGGCGGAGAAAGGCGTCAAGTCGGCCTCGGTCGAGGATGCCGTCTACTGGATGGAGGATGCGGGCAAGGTCATCATCGTGCCCGGCTACGGCATGGCGGTTGCCCAGGCCCAGCACTCGTTGAAGGAGCTGATGGAGCTGCTGCAAGGGCGCGGCGTGGAGGTGAAGTTTGCCATCCATCCGGTCGCCGGTCGCATGCCCGGTCACATGAACGTGCTCCTCGCCGAGGCCGATATTCCCTACGACAACGTGCTGGAGATGGACGAGATCAATCCCGAGTTCCCCAGCGCGGACGTGGTCCTGGTGGTGGGCGCGAACGACGTGGTCAATCCGGCGGCCAAGGAAGACAAATCGAGCCCCATCTACGGCATGCCGATCCTGGAGGCCGGGCGGGCGCGTCAGGTCTATTTCCTCAAGCGCTCGATGCGGCCGGGCTACTCGGGGGTCGACAACCTACTCTTCTACCAGGACAACACCTCGCTGGTCTTCGGCGACGCCAAGGACACTATCGAGGGGATGAATGCCGCGCTCAAGGGCGGCGGACACTGACCGGGCGCACGAGACGGCGCCCAGGAGCCGGGCGATGCTGAAGACGGATCGAGCGAGTCAGGACCGTGTGAACAAGGTCGTCATCCTGTTGATGGCCTTGGGGATCTCTGCGCTCTTTTTGGCGATGATCCAGGGGTTCCTGATGGTCCTCTTCCTCGCCGGGCTCTTCAGCGCGCTCGCCCGCCCGCTCTATCTGCGTTTCGAGCGACTGCTCGGAGGCCGGAGCCATCTGGCCTCCGGTCTTTCTCTTTTGGTCGTCGCGGTTATGGTCCTCATCCCGCTGGCCTTGCTGGTTGGGGTCCTGGTCGCCCAGGCGCTCGACGTGAGCCAGGTGATCACCGAGCGTTTCAAGGGCGTCATCGAGGATCCGACCTCCTTTGCCGCCTATCTCCAGCATCTGCCGTTCTACGACCTTCTGCTGCAGCATCGCGATCTCATCCTCGAGCACCTCAGCCAGGCGGCGAGTCTCGCCAGCGGCTTCCTGGTCGAGTCCGTCTCCTCGTTCACCCTGGGTACGGCCAATATTGTTTTCCTCTTCTTCGTCCTCCTCTACAGCATCTATTTCCTGCAGATGGATGGACCGAAGCTGATGGTGAAGATCCTCTATTACCTCCCGCTCAAGACCGCCGAAGAGCGCCTGATGCTGGAGAAGTTCACCTCGGTCACCCGCGCGACCCTCAAGGGTTCGTTGCTGATCGGACTCTTGCAGGGAACGCTCGCCGGGATCGCCTTCGCCGTCGTCGGCATCGACAACGCCGTCTTCTGGGGCAGCGTCATGGCGGTCCTCTCCACCATCCCCAATGTCGGCGCGGCCCTGGTTTGGATCCCCGCCGTAGTCTTCCTCATCCTCGATGGCCAGGTGCTCAGCGGCGTTCTTCTGGCCCTGTTCTGCGGTCTGATCGTTGGCAGCCTGGACAACGTCCTGCGACCCATGCTGGTCGGTAAGGACACCAAGATGCACGAACTGATGATCTTCTTCAGCACGCTCGGCGGCATCTTCATGTTCGGTCTTCCCGGTGTCTTCATCGGCCCCCTGATCGCCTCGCTCTTCATCTCCATCTGGGAGATGTACGGCGTCGAGTTCTCGGACATCCTTCCCGACGTGGATCTGGTCCTGCTTGGATTGCGCGACGCAGAAGGGAGTCAGCAGGTCGAGGAGACGATTTCGGAGTCTGCCGGAGATGTGGCGGGCGAACAGGATGCGGATTCCGGCGCGTCGAAAGGCGAGGTATCCGCTGAGGAGCGGGGCTGATCGGTGACGATGTGTCGTGACAGAAAGGTCACCAGCGCATCGGCGTGAAGGTCGATCGCATCGATAGATTCATGTCCGGCATCGGGGATCGGCAGTAGCTCGACCCGATCGTCCTGTCGGTTGGCATGGATCTGATTCGCCTCCTCAAACGGAACGCGCGCATCGTCCTCGCCATGCACCAGCAGTACCGGACATTGCGCCCGGCGGATGGTCTGGCAGGGGGCGATGTCGTCGAATCGGGCCTGGATGCGGTATTCGATAAAGCGCAGTACCAGCCAGACGATCGGTCTGGGAATATGCTTGGAGCGCAAATGCCGCTCCATCAACTGCTCGGGGTGGGCGAATGCGGCGATGCTGATTGCCGCCGCGAGTCTGGGGCGTCGCGATGCCGTCAGCAGGACCGCGCCGGCTCCCACCGAATGACCGAGCACCGCCAGTCGCTGCGGATCCACCTCCGGGCATCGGGCAACCCAGTCGAGCGCGTCTTCCAGATCCTCCGCGAATCGTGGCAGCGACGAGAGCCCGTCAGGATCGCTGCGTCCGTGATTGCGGGCGTCGAAGAGCAGCACCGCGAAGCCGGCACGATGCAGCGGCACGGCGAAGGGCAGCATCTGCTCGGCATTGCCGCCCCAGCCGTGAAGAATGATTACGGTCGGAGCCGGTTCCGCGTTTTGGTCGGCTGGGATCAGCCAGGCGAACAGCTGTTTGCCCTGGCGCGTCTCGATGCGAGCCTCTCGGTAGGGAAGATCGCGATCGGCGGGCGTGCCCTGTTCTGGGATGCGAGGTGCCCGATAGGCGCGTTGAATGAGGACGGGGGCGAGGGCGATTCCTGCCGCCAGGAAGGTACAGAGGATGAGTAGATTCAATGGTGATGGACCGGATTGATCGAATCCGCTCAAGATACCGGTATTCGACCGGTCTCTCGCGCTGATATTTGTCAATAGAGGGCGATTCAGGCCCGCTTTCGGTCTCGGAAAGGGCGTCGAGGGGAGAATCGATCGCCGACAGCGGCTGCCGTCGGCGATCGAAGGGGGCTTATCAGAGCGTCTTGGCTTGTTCGGCCAGATAGATCCAGGTGTCGATCACCGTGTCGGGATTGAGCGAGATGCTGCTGATGCCTTCCTTGAGCAGCCAGTCGGCGAAGTCCTTGTGGTCGGACGGTCCCTGACCGCAAATGCCGACGTACTTATCCTTAGCGCGGCAAGCGGCGATGGCCATCGACAGCATCTTCTTTACCGCCGGGTCGCGCTCGTCGAAGTGTTCGGCGACCAGGCTGGAGTCGCGGTCCAGACCCAGGGTGAGCTGAGTCATATCGTTGGATCCGATCGAGAAGCCGTCGAAGTATTCGAGGAACTCATCGGCCAGCACGGCGTTGGACGGCAGCTCGCACATCATGATGAGGCGCAGTCCGTTCTTGCCGCGCTCCAGACCCTGTGCCGCCAATGCCTCGCTGACCGCCTTGGCCTGACCCAGGGTGCGCACGAAGGGGATCATGATCTCGACGTTGGTCAAACCCATGTCGTCGCGCACGCGCTTGAGTGCCTCGCACTCCATCTCGAAGCAGTCCTTGAAGTTCTCCGCCACGTAGCGACCGGCGCCACGGAAGCCGATCATGGGGTTCTCTTCCTCGGGTTCGTAGCGCGGGCCGCCGATGAGGTTGGCGTACTCGTTGGACTTGAAGTCCGACATGCGCACGATGACCGTGTTGGGCGTGAAGGCTGCGGCCAGCGTCGAGATACCCTCGGCCAGTTTGGTGACGTAGAACTCGCGCGGACTCGGGTAGGCGGCGATGCGCGGTGCGATCTCGGCCTTGAGGTCGGCGGGGAGCTGGTCGAATTCGAGCAGCGCCTTGGGGTGAATGCCGATCATGTTGTTGATGATGAATTCGAGACGCGCCAGACCGACGCCAGCGTTCGGCGTGGCCGAGAAGGCGAAGGCGCGGTCGGGGTTGCCGACGTTCATCATGATCTTGACCGGGATCTCGGGCATGGCGGTGAGTTCGACCGTCTTGTAGTCGAACTCCAGCATGCCGTCGTAGATGTAGCCGGTGTCGCCCTCGGCGCAGCTGACGGTGACCTCCTGTCCGTCCTTGACCACGTCGGTGGCGTTGTTGCAGCCGACCACGGCGGGCACGCCCAGCTCGCGGGCGATGATGGCTGCATGGCAGGTGCGACCGCCACGGTTGGTGACGATGGCGGCAGCGCGCTTCATGACCGGTTCCCAGTCCGGGTCGGTCATGTCGGTGATGAGCACATCGCCGGCCTCGACCTTATGCATGTCGGCAATGCTTTCGACGATACGCGCCTTGCCTGCGCCGATACGGCTGCCGATGCTGCGCCCGTTGGTCAGGACCGGTCCCTTCTGTCGCAGCATATAGCGCTCGATGACGTTACCGGTGCGGCTCTGGACCGTCTCGGGACGGGCCTGGACGACATAGATCTTGCCGTCGGTGCCGTCCTTCGCCCATTCGACGTCCATCGGTCGACCATAGTGCTGCTCGATCTGGATCGCCTGCTTGGCCAGCTCCTCGATCTCGGCGTCGGTGATGCTGAACAGGGGACGCATCTCTTCCGGGACCGGCTCGGTCTTGACGTAGGAGTCGGCGCCCGGCGCGTTGTAGACCATGCGGATGGCCTTGTCGCCGACGGTGCGGCGCAGGATGGCCGGCCGGCCGGCCTGAAGCGTGGGCTTGTGGACGTAGAACTCGTCCGGGTTGACCGCGCCCTGGACCACCATCTCACCCAGGCCGTAGCTGGAGGTGATGAAGACGGCGTCGCGGAAGCCGGACTCGGTGTCGAGCGTGAACATGACGCCCGAGGCGGCCAGGTCGCTGCGCACCATGCGCTGGATGCCGGCGGACAGGGCGACGTGGCGATGCTCGAAGCCTTGGTGAACGCGATAGGCGATGGCGCGGTCGTTGAACAGGGAGGCGAAGACCTCCTTGATCCGGTATTTGATGTTGTCGATGCCCTGGACGTTGAGGAAGGTTTCCTGCTGGCCGGCGAAAGAGGCGTCCGGCAGGTCCTCGGCGGTGGCCGACGAGCGCACGGCCCAGGATACCGCATCGGTTCCGGCCTCGGCGGTCAGTTTCTCGTAGGCGGCGTTGATGGCGGCATCCAGTTCGGGCGGGAAGGGCTGCTCCATGACCCAGCCGCGAATGCGTGGGCCGGCTTCGGCTAGCGCGGTGACGTCTTCCACGTCCAGCGCATCCAGAACCGATTGGATGCGTTCGTCCAGCCCGTCGCGTGCGAGAAAGTCGCGATAGGCGTCGGCTGTGGTCGCAAAACCGCCAGGGACTTGTACCCCGAGATGAGTTAGATTTTGGATCATCTCGCCGAGGGAGGCGTTCTTACCTCCAACGATGGGTACGTCGTTCATCCCAAGGTCGCTCAGCCAGCGGACGTAGTCGGTCATCGTGTTCGTTCTCCGGTCGCTAAAATTCGTAAGGTCATCTTGTGAGATCATGCGGCGCTCGGCGGGACGCCGACGGCGTACGCCCGTATTGGGGCGATTCGGCTGAGGCGATTGCAGAGGCGGGGGCGTAGCCGCGAGCGTTTAGCGCTGGTTGGTTGATAACGCCGCTAAACAACCGTGAAAATATAGCGCACGGAGGTGCTGGGCGTCCTCGGGCTGACTCAATCTTGAGGATTAATGAAACCGACACATGACCTGGAGCATTCAGCGAACGGTTTGTCGGATGTGGATCTTGGTCTCTTCGCGCGGGTGCTCGAATCTCACGATCTCGCTTGAACCGAATCGCCCGTTCAGGCAGCCTAGGAAGGCTTAGCTGATTGCAAGCAATTTTTCAATTTATCGTTATCCGAACATGAGGATGCACCTAATGAATGAAGTCGTGGCTGGTCGTTTTGCTAAATTCAAGGCCATGCTGGATGAGTACAATGCGGGCGTAACCGTCGTCGCTGTCTGGGCGCTGTTGATGGTTCTGGGTGGGATCTACACAGTTTCTCATGAGGTTCTCGTCGTTAATCGTGGGTCGCTCGATCAGGCCCAGGTTTCGGCGAACCTGGCCCGGGTTGGTGAAGTGGCGCTGGTTCAGCCAGCGGCGCCGGCTGAGCCTGCCAAGGCTGAGGCTGCTCCGGCTGCTGAGCCTACCGAGGCTGAGGCCGCTCCGGCTGCTGAGTCTGCCGAGGCTGAGGCTGCTCCGGCTGCCGAGTCTGCCGAGGCTGAAGCTGCTCCGGCTGCCGAGTCTGCCGAGGCTGAAGCTGCTCCGGCTGCCGAGTCTGCCGAGGCTGAAGCTGCTCCGGCTGCCGAGTCTGCCGAGGCTGAGGCTGCTCCGGCTGCTGAGCCTACCGAGGCTGAGGCTGCTCCGGCTGCTGAGCCTGCCGAGGCTGAGGCTGCTCCGGCTGCTGAGCCTGCCGAGGCTGAGGCCGCTCCGGCTGCCGAGTCTGCCGAGGCTGACGCTGCTCCGGCTGCTGAGCCTGTCAAGGCTGAGGCTGCTCCCGCGCAGGCTGCACCGATCGCTCGGCCGATGCCCGCGTGGATGCGTCACATGGCTCCGTTGAACTAAGCGCCGAGCTTGAAGTCGGGTCGCGCCGCGAATGCAGTGCGACCCGATCCGTCACTTCCCTGAATCTGCTGTTGGACGTTTGGCGTCACTCTTCACGTCATTTGTCCACATTCCTGATCGTTGCCCCTGCGTGCGGTCTGAACGAGCGTCCGGCGCGTATCAGGCCTCTTTTCGTTTCCGTCCTTGATGTGCAGGTCCTTGGCTATGTGGATCCGCTGGCGCTCGACGGTTGTTCTACTCTTCGTCATTGCCGCCTTCGGCGCGCGGTCCACGCTGGCCGGTTGCCGTTCGGGCGATGAACTGACGATTCTTCATTTCAATGATTTCCACGGTCAACTGGAGCCCTTCCGGGATCTGGATGGCCAGGCATTCCGGGGAGGTCTCGCGCGTCTGGCCGAGGTGGTCACTCGGGTGCGCGCGGAGGATTCCGGACGTCCGGTTCTGCTGCTGTTCGCGGGGGATCTGTTGCAGGGAACCCTGACCTCGACCCTTTTTCAGGGTGTGCCCGATGTGCTGATGTTCGATCGGATGGGCCTCGACGCAGCGGTCATGGGAAATCACGAATTCGACTATGGGCTGGACGTTTTCCGTCGTTTGGCGGGGCAGGTGGGATTTCCCTTTCTTGCTGCGAACGTGCGTGTCGTCCCCGAGCCGCTGCCGACCCCTGATTCGATTCTGTTGGACGAGGAGGGCATCAAGGTTGCCGTGGTCGGTCTCGTCACACCCGAACTGCTGCTGACGACCCATCCGCGCAACAGTGTTGGGGTGAAGGTCGAGGATCCGGTCGCCGTGGCGCGTCGGCTGGTGCCGAAGTTGCGCGATCGGGCCGATCTGGTCGTGGTGCTCTCTCATCTAGGGCTGGCCCAGGACAGACGTCTGGCCGACTCGGTGGGGGGGATCGACCTCATCGTCGGTGGTCACAACCATCATGTGCTGCAGCAGCCGGTCGTCCAGTCCGGTGTGCCCATCCTGCAGGCTGGCGAGCGTGGCGAGTGGCTCGGCCGGATGGATCTGGTGTGTCGAGATGGGGCGATGCGTCAGGGGGGCTATCGTCTGATTCCGATCGAGGCGAGTCTGCCCGAGGATCCGGAGATGGCGCGTGAGATCGCGCGGATCGTCGATCAGGCGGAGGCCGGTCTGGGCGAGGAGATTGGTGAGACCCGGGTCGATCTGAGCGCCCGGCGCGGGGATATTCGACGTGGCGAGGCGGTCTTCGGCGATTTCCTGGCCGACCTGGCGCGTTCCGAGACGGGCTCGGATGTCGCCTTTTTCAACGCCGGTGGCTTTCGTGCCGACATTCCGCGTGGACGCATTTCGCTCAAGCAGATCTATCAGGCGTTTCCGTTCAGGAACGAACTGGTCGTGGGGCGGTTGAGCGGAAGGCAGATCCTCGATGCCCTGGAGCGTAGCGCTTCCATGGATCCCGAGGATAGCCCCGGGGGCTTTCTGCAGGTCTCTGGGGTGCGTTACGAGATCGCTGGGCGCGATCTCAGGTCTGCTTCTATCGCGGGTCGGCCCATCGATCCGGGTCGGCTCTATTCTGTCGTGGTGTCGGACTTTCTGGCGGCGGGTGGCGACGGCTATGCCGTCTTTACGGCGATGGTCGAACCGGTGATGACCGGTCGGCTGATTTCGGACCTGCTCATCCAGGCCATCCGTAAGCAGGGTGTGATCGCTCCGCGTCTCGACGGGCGGATTCGGCGCGTTGGGGATCAGGCTGTACCTTGAGGCTTGCTCCGAGTCAGTGGTTGCGTCTGGCGACGATCCAGTGTTCCAGTGTTTTCAGAATGGGGGCGATCGCTGGCGGTTGCGGGTCTCCGCTTCGGGCACGCAGCAGTATCCTTCGGTGAGAGCCCTCGACGAGGATCGGTGGATCTGCGTTCGGAAGGCTGAGCGATGCGCGCGTTACGACCCCGTCACCCAGCCCCTTGTCGAGACTGGACCACCAGTCGCCCAGTCGTTTCGTCAACTCGTCCGATCCAAGTTCGCCCCCGATGGTTGCGATGCTCTGTTCCATCGTTTCCGTGGGTCGGATCAGGCGTCCTCCGATCAGTTGGATGGGGATTTCTGCCGGCCAGGGTCGGGCGTTGAGTGCTTCGAGGAAATCGCTTCCGGGTCGCAGGTCGATTTTCGCCTCCCCGGTTCCGTCGCGTAGTGCTGAGAAGAGTGAGAAGCGCCGCTCGCGCTCGCCGCTCAGGTGATCGCGCAATTCCAGCCAGACACGCAATCGCGCCCACTCTGACCCATGATTTGGGGTGCCGACCAGAATGACTCCGAGAAGAGGGGCGCTTTGCACGTGTGTCGCTCCGGCGCTTGGTGTCAGCCAGGTCGTCACGAAGTCACGGATCACCAGTCCGCCCATGCTGTGTCCGATCAGTGCGATGGGCAGGTCCTTTGGGAGCTGCGGCCAGAGTTTCGCCAGGTATCGGGTGCTCTGATCGACGCCCTGATCGTTCGGATAGCGGAACTCCCAGACGCTCAGGCCCGCCTTGTCGAGTGCGGGAATGAGGTCGTCCCAGATTGTGCCTGGCTCGTCCAGCCCGTGAACCAGCAGAACCCGTGCAGGCGTTTCGGGGGTTGCGGGGCGTCGTTCGATGAGCCCATACCAGCTATCCCGCTCGATCGACATGGACTCTGGAAAGAGCTGTTCGAGTTGCTGATGGACGAAGACGCGCAGTGCCCGCTCTTGGCGAGGATGAGCCTCGGCCCACCAGGTCCATCCCAGGGTGACGGCCCCGATCGCGAGGATGCTGATCGCCGTCAGTCGTCGCCATCCGAGGCGTCCGATCGGGCTTCTGGGTGTGGGGGGATGCGTGTGCATGGTGCGTTGGCTCGGGCGGGATTCTCGGGAACACATGGAATAACGGCGAGGGCGTCGATATCAGCGATCGGTCACAGGAAGAGGCGTCGCATCTCTGTGTCTGGGCTGCTGCGCTCCCACATCTGCTCGAAATCCATCCGCAGTAGGCGCGACTCCTGGGGGTTGTCGAAATCGGCGACGGCCTCCATGGTATCGGCCAGACGCCGTCGGATATAGCCGCGCTCGTCCGCGATCAGGAAGGCGTCGAGCCGTTCGCGGTCGTCCTCGCAGACGCGCTGGATGGCGATGCGGGAGGTGAGCTTTCGGCTTAACTCGATCAGACGATGACCGGCGCCTGTCGCCTTGCGTGTGTCGAACAGAAGAATCCGAACGCAGATCGACGGGCGATGCAGGGCGAGCCGTCTGACGCCATCGAGAAATGGTTGGCTGTCATAGAGTTGGGGGTCGAGGTCTCGTCCGAACAGTACGAGCTCTCGGCGCGATTGGCTTGCCATAAGGGCGCTGGCATGTCGGATCAGATTGCTTCGATCGAGCGTCATCGGCCCTTTCGAGGCCCCGAGGATGCGGTCGTCAAAAGCGGACTCTAGCTGCATGGATCGGTTCCGGGTGAAAACATTGAGATGGGCGGTTGTTGCCGATATCTGAAAATGTCTGCTGTTGGCCGCCGCTTCAATGCCCTGTTTGCCGGGTCTGTTGTGAAATGGTCACGGCTTTCAATGCCGGTTCGTGTGCGCCGAAGGCCGCTGTTAGCTCGGCTGTTCGGCTGTTTGTTGTATTGGGATAACGATCGTTGCAAATATACATCTAAACTATAAAAAAGTTGCACTTATGTTCCTGTTGTGGGCTAAAATGTCTGTGTCCCAGAGCGGTCGATCCATCGCCGCCCGCACCCAATTATTTTGGATTTCAGTTTCGGGAGAGCGGAATTGCGGCGCTAAAGAAAAAAATCACGACGCTGTTGTTTTTTACTGACGTGCATTTCAGCGATAAGCCAGGATTCCCGATTCGATCCTCTCCACCCACCTGAACAGGAAACGAAAGATGCGCAAACAAAAGAACACTTTACGCCTTGCCTCGCTGGCGGCTCCGTTCGCGGTGGCGGCGGTGCTGGCTGCCCCCATGGCCGTTGCAGGCGACTACAACAACGAGCATTTCTGGTCGGCCAAGCCGGAAGGCACCGCTTGGGTCACCAATTACGGCGAGTGCTGGCAGAGTCTGCACGGCCCGAACGATCTGGAGCCTTGCGTGGCCCCTGCTCCGGTTCCGAAGGAATTCAACGTTCGTCTGAACTTCGAGTTCGACAAGTACCGGCTCGAGAACATCGTCAACGATGGCGAACTGCAGCGTCTCGACAACTACATCGCACAGGTCAACGATACCCCGGTGCGCGAGAAGATCTCCCTGGTCGGTCACACCGATGCCAAGGGTTCCGAGGCCTACAACTATCAGCTGGGCATGCGTCGTGCCGAGACCGTGCATGACTACATGATCAGCCGTGGTATTCCTTCCGAGGACATCATGTCCGTCGAGAGCCGTGGTGAGCTCGACATGCTGCCTGGCGTCGACATCTACTCCGTCGAGCAGCGTCGCGTGACCATCAAGGCCGATTACGAAGGTTGATCTTCGGTGAAACTGGAGGCCGCTGCGCACGCTGCATCCTCTGCGGCGTGGCATAGGCCTCCAGCTCGGCGCTCCCTTATGTCAGTCACCAGCGCCAGAATAAATCTCGCACTACATTCCCGATTTTTTGGTATTGGGGTCGCTTAAGACCCGGTGCCAACTCAGGTCCAGTGAGCCTCACCCCCCCGACCGAGGCTTGTGGTAAGGCCGATCATGCCTTGGCATGATCGGCCTTTTTTATTGCGCTCGAAATATCGATCGCGCTCGACTTTGGGCCGAGGTCGATCTTTTCCGCTGAGGGTCGGGATCTGTCAGATCTCGCGCGCCAGTCGAGCGGCCTCGCCCAGATAGGTGGCCGGCGTCATGGCGGCGAGCTGGGCCTTGGCCTCGGCGGGGATGTCGAGCTTGTCCACGAACTCGGCGAGCTGCTGCGGGCCGACGCGGTGTCCGCGCGTCAGTTCCTTGAGCTTCTCGTAGGGCGATTCGACGCCATAGCGGCGCATCACCGTCTGGATGGGCTCGGCCAGCACCTCCCAATTGGCATCCAGGTCGGCGGCGAGACGCTCCGGATCCGCCTCCAGCTTGCCGATGCCACGCATGGCCGAGGCGAGTGCGATCTGGGTATGGGCCACGCCGACGCCGAGGTTGCGCAGCACGGTGGAATCGGTCAGGTCGCGCTGCCAGCGCGAGATGGGCAGCTTGCGGCCCAGGTGCTCCAGCACGGCGTTGGCGATCCCGAGGTTGCCCTCGGCGTTCTCGAAGTCGATCGGATTGACCTTGTGCGGCATGGTCGAGGAGCCCACCTCGCCGGCGACGGTGCGTTGCTTGAAGAAGCCGGCCGAGATATAGCCCCAGACGTCGCGACAGAAGTCGATCAGGATGATGTTGAAGCGGGCGATGGCGTCGAAGAGTTCGGCCATGTAGTCGTGCGGCTCGATCTGGGTCGTGTAGGGATTCCAAGTCAGGCCGAGGGACTCGACGAACTCCTGCGAGAAGGCGGCCCAGTCGATCTCCGGATAGGCGGCGCGATGGGCGTTGTAGTTGCCGACGGCGCCGTTGATCTTGCCCAGCAGGGCGACCTCGGCCACGCGCGCGCGCTGGGCGCGAAGCCGTTGGACCACGTTGGCCATCTCCTTGCCGAGCGTCGTCGGCGTTGCCGGCTGGCCGTGGGTGCGCGAGAGCATGGGGATATCGGCGTAGCGATGCGCCAGGTCACGGATTGCCTCGACGACCTGATCCATCTGCGGGAGCAGCTGTTCGTCCCGGCCGGCCCGGATCATGAGCCCGTGCGAGAGGTTGTTGATGTCCTCGGAGGTGCAGGCGAAGTGGATGAACTCGCCGACGTGGGCCAGTTCGGCAGTGTCCGCGATGCGTTCCTTGAGGAAATATTCGACCGCCTTGACGTCATGGTTGGTGGTGCGCTCGATCTCCTTGATGCGCTGGGCATGGCTGAGATCGAAGTCGGCGACGATCTGGTCAAGCAGCCGGTTGGCCTCGTCCGAGAACGGCGGGACCTCGGTGATCTGGGGATGGCGAGCCAATGCCTGGAACCAGCGCACCTCCACCTGGACGCGGCAGCGAATGAGTCCGTATTCGCTGAAGATGGCCCGCAGATCGGCGGTTTTGGACGCATAGCGTCCGTCCACCGGGGACACGGCGGTGAGGGTGGATAGCTCCATCGGCATGGATTGCTCCGGATTTTTCATGATCGTGATGGGTTGGGGCCGGCCACTGTAGGCTCTAGCCTCGATTCGGAAAGGGTTGAAGGCTGCCCCAGGATGTGCGGGAAAGCAAGAAGAAGGGGGGCTTGCTACCTGTTGCGGTCAGGCCACGAAATAAGCGGGCACTCCCGGATCGGGTAACGGCTGGCTGGGGACGCCGTAAATCCATCCCTGGAGGCTTGACGACGGCATCCATGCCGTCGACACCCCTGCCAGCCGTCACCCGACCCTCTGTCGGGAGCCAGGCCTCGAACCGGCGTTTGAGTAGGGCGCAATCGCGAATGCCTATTGCGCCGAATGGCTCGAAACCCTCTTAGACCGCCAGCTTGCGCAGGACGTAGTGCAGGATGCCCCCGTTGCGGTAGTAGTCCACCTCGTTCGGGGTGTCGATACGGACCTTGGCCGTGAAGCTCTTGACCGAGCCGTCGGCGGCGGTCGCCTTGACATCGACCTGCTTGGCCTCGCCGTTCTGCAGTCCGACGATGTCGAAGCGTTCGGTACCGGTCAGGCCGAGCGACTGGGCGCTGTCGCCATTGATGAACTCGAGCGGCAGGATGCCCATGCCGACCAGGTTGGAGCGGTGGATGCGCTCGTAGCTTTCGGCGATGACCGCGCGCACGCCCAACAGGCGTGGACCCTTGGCCGCCCAGTCGCGCGAGGAGCCCGAGCCGTATTCCTTGCCGGCGACGACGATGGCCGGGGTGCCCTCGGCCTGGTACTTCATGGCCGCATCATAGATGGACATCTGTTCGCCGCTGGGCTGATGCAGGGTCACGCCGCCCTCGGTGCCCGGCGCCATGAGGTTGCGCAGCCGGATGTTGGCGAAGGTGCCGCGCATCATCACCTCGTGATTGCCGCGACGCGAGCCTAGGCTGTTGAAGTCCTTGGGATCCACACCCTTCTCGATCAGGTACTTGCCAGCTGGCGAGTCGGGCTTGATGGCGCCGGCCGGGGAGATGTGGTCGGTGGTGATGGAGTTGCCGAGCAGCGCCAAACAGCGTGCGCCCTCGATGTCGCTCACCGGTGCCACGTCCAGGCTCATGCCCTGGAAGTAGGGCGGATTCTGGATGTAGGTGGAGTCTGCCGGCCAGTCGTAGGTCTGGGTCTCGGCGGCGGCCAGGGATTGCCAGCGCGCATCGCCGCTGAAGACGTCGGCATAGGCGGTGGTGTACTCGGCCGGGGTGACGAACTCGGAGATTGCCTGGTTCACCTCGTCTTGGTTCGGCCAGATGTCCTTGAGATAGACGGGGTTGCCGTTCGCGTCCTTGGTCAAGGGGTCATTGAAGGGATCAATGTCGATACGACCGGCGATGGCGTAGGCGACGACCAGCGGCGGGCTGGCCAGATAGTTCATGCGCACCTCGGCGTGCACCCGGCCCTCGAAGTTACGGTTACCCGAGAGGATGGACACGGCGCAGAGGTCGTTGGCGGCGATGGCCTTGGAGATCGGCTCGGGCAGTGGGCCGGTGTTGCCGATACAGACGGTACAGCCGTAGCCGACGTTGTGGAAACCGAGCGACTTGAGCGGTTCGGTTAGTCCGGCGCGATCCAGATAGCGGGTAACCGCCATGGAGCCGGGGCCGAACGCGGTCTTGACCCAGGGTGCGCGCTTGAGGCCCATGGCGGCGGCCTTTTTGGCGACCAGGCCGGCGGCAATCAGCACGCTTGGGTTGGAGGTGTTGGTGCAGGAGGTGATGGCGGCGACCACGATGGAGCCGTCGGAGATCTCGACCTCCTGGCCATCGACGACGGCCTTGGCCGCTCCCTTGGTCGGGATGTTGCGCTCCTGCTTGAGCGCGTCCAGGGCGGCCGGGAAGTGGGTCGCCATGTCGGACAGGGGCACGCGATCCTGCGGACGCTTGGGGCCGGCGAGCGAGGGGACCACATCGCCCAGATCGAGTTCGAGCGTCTCGGAGTATTCCGCCTCGGGTGCGTCGGCGGTGTGCCACACGCCCTGCGCCTTACAGTAGGCCTCGACTAGGGCGATCTGCTCCTCGCTGCGGCCGGTCAGGCGCAGATAGTCGAGCGTGATCTGGTCGATCGGGAAGAGGCCGCAGGTGGCGCCGTACTCGGGACCCATGTTGGAGATGGTATTGCGCTCGCCCATCGGCAGGGTGCTGATGGCCGGGCCGTAGAACTCGACGAACTTGCCGACCACACCGTGCTGGCGCAGACGTTCGACGATGGTGAGCACCAGGTCGGTTGCGGTGACGCCTTCCTTGAGGGTGCCGGTCAGCTTGAAGCCGACGACCTTGGGCACGAGCATGGAGATCGGTTGACCCAGCATGGAGGCCTCGGCCTCGATGCCGCCGACACCCCAGCCCAGCACGCCGATGCCGTTGACCATGGTGGTGTGCGAGTCGGTGCCGACGCAGGTGTCGAAGTAGGCCTGGGTCTTGCCGTCGAGCGGCTTGGGGAAGATGACGCGCGAGAGATACTCGACGTTGACCTGATGGACGATGCCGGTGTCGGGCGGCACGACCTTGAAGCCGTCGAGCGCGTTCTGGCCCCATTTGAGGAACTGGTAGCGCTCCTTGTTGCGGCTGAATTCGAGCTCGGCGTTGAGGCCGAAGGCGGAATCCGAGCCGAAGTGGTCGACCTGGACCGAGTGGTCGATGACGAGCTCTGCCGGCTGCAGCGGATTGATCTTGCGCGGATCGCCGCCGAGCGCGGCCATGGCGTCGCGCATGGCGGCCAGGTCGACCACGGCGGGCACGCCGGTGAAGTCCTGCATCAGCACGCGGGCGGGGCGGTACTGGATCTCCTTGGCAGGGTCCGCCTGGGAGTCCCACTGACCGAAGAATTCGATGTCCTGGCGCGTGACGGTCACGCCATCCTCGTTCCGGAGCAGATTCTCGAGCAGGATCTTCAGCGAGTAGGGCAGACGTTCGGCACCGGGAACGGCGTCGAGCTTGAAGATTTCGTAATCCTGACCTGCGACGTGTAAGTTGGTCTTGGCGTTGAAGCTGTTGGGCATCTAATAAGGCTCCGGACTGGTTCGCGTGATTCGGTGCAACCCGAAATTTTACCGTTCTACTCGGTTGTACGCCACATGCTGCGGTGCAATAGGTCCAGGTGTTTATTTCGAGACCCTGATGCCCGCCGTCCATCAGGCCGCTTGCGCGGCGAGATAGCGTCGGGCATCCGCTAGAATCTGTCTGTTTTTGAACAGGATCTGCCAGCGCGATCCGCCGACCTGACGCCAAAGCACGGCGGATCTCACACCGGCGAGCAGCAGTGCCCGGATACGGTTCTGATTGTCGGGGCTTCGCAGATGGAGCGATTCGCCGCGGATGATGATGCGGGGTTCGAGTCTGCTGAGCGTCTCGCTGTAGAGTTCGGCGAAATGGGCTAGCAGATTGGCATGCAGCGGTCCGAAATGTTCCTGCTTGACCTTGGCTTCGGCGATTCCTTCGCTGAGGCGATCCAGCAGTTTCGGCCGTTGGGTCAGGCTGCGTTCCAACTTGATCAGCTGTACGACATAGCGGGTCAGCTCCAGGTTGCGCTCCGGTTGGCCCGTCAGTTGGGCGACCAGCTGACGCATTCCGCTCGCGACCGCGCCAGGCTCTCCGAAAACGGTCTCCACATTGGCGGCATCGATTTGGAAGAGGCTGTGGATGCTGGGTGCCATGGCATCCGCATCCGTGTCTCCCGTGCGCGCGATCTGTATAACGCAGGTGACGGCTTGATAGATGCCCGCGAGCGCGATGACGCGTTCTAGAGTGTCACGAGGCATTGGGTTTCAATCTCCAGCTGGGTTGACTCTAGCCCCATTTGAACGCGAAGCCGAGGTGAGCGCCAGATCTTGCTGGCGGCTGGATTGATGGTGGACATGGAATCGATGCATCTTGGTTAGGAGGTCATACTGCGCGCTCGATGACAGCACCGCCGAGACATTCGTCCCCATCGTAAAAGACGACCGACTGACCGGGTGTGATGGCGCGCTGAGGGGCGTCGAAACCGACGCGGCAGCCGGTCGCGTCGACCTCCAGCAGGGTACAGGGTTGCAGCGGTTGTCGGTGACGCAGCCTCGCACGGCATCGATAGGGTGTTTGAGGAGCCTGCCCACTGATCCAATGGGGTCTGAGCGCATGCAGCTCATTTGACATGAGCAGCGGATGCGCGTCGTCCTGCACGACCACCAGCCTGTTTTGGGCGACATCCTTTACGGCTACGTACCAAGGGGCCTCGCGGCCTCCCGCGATGCCGCCGATCCCCAGTCCCTGGCGCTGGCCGATGGTGTAATAGGCGAGTCCCTGATGTTCTCCGAGTTGGACGCCCTCGGGTGTTTCGATCGGGCCAGGGTCGCGCGGCAGGAATCGCTCCAGGAAGTCCTTGAACCGGCGTTCGCCGATGAAGCAGATCCCCGTGCTGTCCTTCTTCTGGGCATTTGCGAGTCCGAGGTCGCGGGCGATCCGCCGGACCTCGGGCTTGGTGATGTCCGCCAGCGGAAAGTATGCACTGGCAAGCTGGCTCTGGTTGAGAAGATGCAGGAAATAGGTTTGATCCTTGCCCTCGTCGGCGCAGCATCGCAGATGCTGGCCGTTCTCGTCTCGGGTCAGTCGCGCATAGTGACCCGTGGCGATCGCCTCGGCGCCGAGTCCCAGCGCATGATCGAGAAAGGCCGCGAATTTGATCTCCCGGTTGCAGAGCACGTCCGGATTAGGGGTACGCAGCGCGCGATACTCGGCGAGGAAATACTCGAAGACATGATCCCAGTATTCGGTCGCGAAATTCACCGTGTGGAGTCGGATATCGAGTCGTTCGGCCACTGCGCGGGCATCGGCCAGGTCCTCGGCGGCTGCGCAATAGCCTTCCTCGTCGTCCTCTTCCCAGTTCTTCATGAAGAGGGCTTCGACCTCATGTCCTTCTTCCTTGAGCAGGTGAGCGGCGACCGCCGAGTCGACGCCTCCTGAGAGTCCAACGATGATGCGGTGATGTGATGTGGTGCGGGTTTTGGATGTCATGAAAGGCGTCTAATGGAACTAGCCCCGAAAGCGGGGAGGGCGATCGTTGATGCGTTGGAGGGCGAGCATCCTGAGCCATGTATCGGGCGAGATCCAGCCTTGGTTCGAGGTTTGGATCCAAAGGTGCTTGGGTTCGTTTGTTTGAAGAATATATTAGAATAGTCTAATATATTCATATGGGTGGATGCCGCCCTTGTCTCGCCTCGTTCGGTTGCCCGTGTGACCCTGTTTCAATCCGATACGTATCATGGAGTTCCCCATCGTGAAAGCTCTAGCCATTCTCAAAGCTCTGACTCTGAGCGAGATTCTTTCGATCGCCATCGTTTTCGGCTTGCCCATGGTGTTCCTCTACGGACTCGTTTCCTGAAACGTTCGGCTGCGTCCGAAGGTCGTGTAGCTGTTCGTACCCTTCCGGCGCCCGACTGGTCTGCGACTCGAAGATAACCTCTTCGAGTCGTTTTGTTTTTAGAGTCCATTGGATGAATTCAAACTCGCCCCCCTCGCGTTTCTATCTTTTGCCCCATCGTTTGAAACGCCATCGAAATCGATCTGCTCCCTATTCTTTCAGACTCGATCCTAGTGCCGGTGCTTTTGGCGCGAGGTGTCCACGATTCCATTCGTTTGAGTATTTCAGTAAATTCAAATGAATGTGTGCTGCTTGGTTTTTGTATGGCTAATTAATCTTATGCTAATAAGCCAATCTCATTAAATATCATGCTTTATCATTGGTTTGTATTTATTAATGCGGTCGCATATTGATCTGCGTCAAATGACTTTTGGAGCCTCGCGTGCTTATATCTGTGTACGCTTGAGCTTTTGGGATGATGTTTCTCGAATCGTCCTTCCTCCATTTTCGGGTGAATCTGGATGAGGTGGGGTGGCGGAATTTTCGAACGTTTGCTTGATCGTTCTTGTTATTTCATTCGTATTTGTGGATTTATGCTGAGCGGCTTGGTTATTGATTTAATCAATGAGGTGCGGTTTCAGGTCGAAAATGACCTTGGCCGAAATTGGATGATCATCATTAGAAAGGACGACGGAGGATGCGATGACAACTGGAGAAACTCTGGGTGAGTTTCTAGGGCGCCAGGGCGTGAGTCGCAGGGCTTTTCTCAAGTTCTGCTCCGCCATGGCGTCGATGATGGCGTTGCCCGCCGCGAGCGTTTCGGCGCTGGCCGATGCGCTGGAACAGGCTCGCCGTCCCTCGGTGATCTGGCTTTCCTTTCAGGAGTGCACCGGATGCACCGAGGCGCTGACCCGCTCCAACACGCCGAGCATTGAAGGACTCATCTTCGATTTCATCTCGCTCGACTATCACCACACCCTGCAGGCGGCCTCCGGCGCGGCGGCGGAGGCCGCCCGCGAGGAGGCGATGCACGAGAACGCCGGTCAGTATCTGCTGCTGGTCGACGGGTCCATTCCCTCGGTCAAGGCCTATTCGACCATCGCCGGAATCAGCAATCTCGACATGCTGAAGGACAGCGCGGCGGGCGCTGCCGCGATCATTGCGATCGGGACCTGCGCGGCCTACGGGGGACTGCCCAAGGCGGCACCCAATCCCACGGGTGCGATGTCGGTGGAGGAAATCATCACGGATCGCCCGATCGTCAATATCCCCGGTTGTCCGCCGCTGCCGCTCGCCATCACGGGTCTGATCGCGCATTACCTGACGATGGGTTCCATGCCCGAGTTGGATCGGCTTGGGCGCCCGCTGGCCTTTTACGGCGAGAACATTCACGACCGCTGCTACCGCCGCCCCTTCTATGATCGGGGTCTGTTCGCGGAGACCTTCGACGATGAGGGTGCCCGTCGGGGCTGGTGTCTCTACAAATTGGGGTGCAAGGCCCCCGAGACCTACAACGCTTGCGCGCAGGTCAAATGGAATCAGGGAACGAGTTTCCCGATCCAGTCCGGGCACGGATGCATCGGTTGTTCCGAGCCGAATTTCTGGGACAAGGGCGGCATCTACGATTCGGTCGCCATGGGACAGTTCGGCAGCGGGCCGAAGATTGCGGTCGCGGCCTCGGTCGGGGCCGTTGCCGGCGCCGGTGCGGCGCTGCTCGCACGCGATAAGAAGCACAAAACAGAGACGAAGATGCATTCGGACGAATGACCCGAGCGCGGGTCGCATGCGTCCGGACGATTCATTCGTCCGCCAAAAAACTCAGGAGGAGAACGATCCATGACTCTGTTGGATTTCGCACGGGGGCCGGCGATCCATTGGTCCCTCATCATCATGGCGACTGGAACCATTTGGCGTCTGCTCGGCGTTCTGGTGCTGACGCGCGGGGCCGACCTGTCCCGTCCGAGGGATGCCTTCGGCAACTTCAAGGGCTATCGAACCGTTTTCAGTCGCGCCTGGCCGAGCGGCGAATTCACGACCGCGACGCGTTATCAGACGGCCATGGCCTATGTCTTCCACCTCGCCACGCTGGTCGTGGTGATCGGGATCGTCCCGCACATCGAGTTCATCACCCGTTTGACCGGGGCCTCCTGGCCAGGCTTGCCGAATGCCGCCGGAGTCGGGGCTGGAGTCTTGGCCCTCGCGTCTCTGTTCGCGCTCATCGCCCGACGCGTGTCGAAGCCGGCTGTCTATTGCTCCACCTGGGGCGATTATCTCTCTTGGGTCCTGATGGCGGCGCCTCTGGTGACGGGGCTGATGGCGTTCGCCCATCTGGGACCGAGGTACGAAACCATGTTGGCTATTCATATCCTGAGTGCGGCCTTGCTGTTCGCCTGGTTCCCCTTCGGAAAGCTGATGCATGCCTTCTGGTTCGTCTTCTCGCGCGCCCAGAGCGGTGTCGCCTATGCCCACAAGGGGGTCCGCATATGAGCAGCGTCGCCGTGCCGAAACGGATTTTTCCGACCTTCGATCAGGTCTTCCAGGGCTTCGCCTCCCAAATCGGGATGTTGCGCGAGATGGCGCCTCCCCCGAGTCTTCCCGAAACCGTGCGGGTGAGGAGGGCGATCGACACGCTGATCGCGGAGACCAATGCGGACGAGGCCGTGTGGCTGGAGAGCTGTATCCGCTGTGGTCAGTGCACCAACGCCTGTCACTTTTTCCAGGCTACCGGCGAGACCAAATACGCCCCGCTACGCAAGATGAATCTCTATCGGCGGGTCTACCAGCGTGAACTGGGTCCCTTTCGCTGGTGGTATCGGTTGGTGCTGAGTCCGATCAAGCTGAGCGACCTCGAAGAGCTGCAGGAGTTGGTCTACGACTCGTGCTCGGAGTGCGGTCGCTGCACCATGGTTTGTCCGATGGGGATCGATATCGCTTCGCTCGTGCATCACCAACGCAGCGCGCTCGTTGCCGCAGAATTGGTGCCGCCGGAGTTGGCGGCTCTGCGCATGGAACAACTGCATCGCGGCACCGTGTTCGGGGCCTCCGCCGAGACATTGAGGCGCGTGGTCGACACCATCCGCGAGCAGGCCGGAATCGAGATTCCGCTGGATCGCGAGCGGGCCGAGGTTATGGTTCTCAGCTCCGCCGTGGATCTGGTCGGCAACTGTCAGGGGCTGCTGGCGACGGGGAAGGTGATGAATCATCTGGGCGTCGACTGGACCCTCTGTAGCGATGGGTTCGAGAGTGCGAACTTTGGACTCTTGTCGGGAGATATGGCGCTGTGGAAAAAGCAGGTCGATCCCATCGTCGCCGCCGCCCGTCGCATTGGTGCCAAGACGCTCGTCATCGCCGAGTGCGGCCACGCCTATCCTGCGCTGCGCTGGAATCCGATGCTCAAGGGCGGCGATCTGCCGTTCGAGATGATGTACATGTCCGAGTTTCTGGGGCGTCAGGCCAAGGCCGGTCGGTTGAAGCTGACTCCGATCGAGGGTCGGATCACCTATCACGATCCCTGCAAGACCGGACGTCGGGGAGGGGCCTTCGATGAGCCGCGCGCCCTTCTCAAGGCCATGGATGCGGATTTCGTGGAGATGCCGGCCAACAGGGAATTCAATTGGTGCTGTGGCGGAGGTGCCGGCATCTTTTTGTTGGAGCGGGCGACACATCTGCGCGACGCTTCGTTCCGGATCAAGATGCAGCAGGTCGATGCCACCGGTGCCGAGACGGTGGTGGTGAGCTGCGCCAGTTGCCGGCTCAATTTCGAGTCCGGTCGCCAGAAGAACCATTGGGGCACGCGGGTGGAGAGTCTGGTCGAGCTGGTCGCCGAGCATCTCGGTGATGAGCCGCACACTGGCAGGGTGATGCCGATTCGAGGAGAGGCTGCATGAGCACAAGGTTAGTGGTCGATCCGGTGACCCGGATCGAGGGTCACCTGCGGATCGAGGCGCAGATGGATGGCAATCTGATCCAAAGCGCCTATTCGTCGGGCACTATGGTGCGCGGCATCGAACTGATCGTGCGCGACCGCGATCCGCGCGACGCCTGGGCCTTCGTTCAGCGCATCTGCGGTGTCTGCACCCTGGTGCACGGATTGGCCGGGGTCCGCGCCGTCGAGGATGCGCTGAAGTATCCCATCCCACCCAATGCGGAGCTGATCCGCAATCTCATGGTGGCTGCTCAGTACGTGCATGACCATGTCATGCACTTCTATCACCTCCATGCGCTTGACTGGGTCGATGTGGTGTCCGCGCTGAGCGCAGATCCCAAGGCGACCTCCGAGCTGGCCCAGTCCATCAGCCGCTATCCCAAGTCGTCACCGGGCTATTTCTCCGACGTCCAGCAGAAACTGAAGGGCTTCGTCGAATCCGGGCAGCTCGGGATTTTCGCCAACGGCTATTGGGGGCATCCGGCCTACAAGCTGCCGCCCGAGGCCAATCTGATGGCCGTCGCCCACTATCTCGAGGCACTCGCCTGGCAGCGCGAGGTCGCGCAGCTCCATGCCATCTTCGGCGGCAAGAACCCGCATCCCAATCTGGTCGTGGGCGGTGTGCCCTGCGCCATCAGTATCGATTCTGGAAGTCAGGCAGGGACGGCGCTCGATATGGCGGGGCTGGAGCGGGTGCGTTCGCTCATCGCCGAGATGCATGCGTTCGTGGAACAGGTCTATCTGCCGGATACGGTCGCGATCGCGGGCTTCTACAAGGATTGGTTTCAGCAGGGCGAGGGTGTGGGCAATTTTATGTGCTACGGCGATTTTCCCGCCAAGGGCTTCGGCGACAGCGGCTCCTATATGGTGCCTGGCGGTGTCATCCTCGATCGCAATCTCGCCGATCTCCACGAGGTCGATCTGAACGCCGAGGATGAGATTCAGGAGTTCGTTTCGCGTTCCTGGTACGACTATGACGCTGGCAGGAACGCGGGGCTGCATCCCTACAGCGGCGAGACTGAGTTCAAGTACACCGGACCCGAGCCGCCGTATCAGCAGCTGGACGTCGGCAACCAGTATTCGTGGCTCAAGTCACCGCGCTGGCGTGGTCGTCCTGTGGAGGTCGGGCCGCTGGCGCGGGTCCTGATGCTTTATGCGACCGGGCATACGCGGACCAAGGAGCTGACGGACGGCATGCTCGCCTCGCTCGATCTGCCGCTTGATGCCCTTTATTCGACGATGGGCAGGACGGCGGCTAGGGCGTTGGAGACCCAGGTCATGGTTGAGGCCATGGATGGCTGGTACGACCAGTTGCTTGCCAACATTCGCGGCGGCGATCTGCGAACCTTCAACGAGACGTTCTGGGATCCCTCGACCTGGCCGTCCAAGGCCAAAGGAGTGGGGCATCTGGAGGCGCCGCGCGGCGCCTTGGGGCATTGGATCGTCATCGAGGATGGACGTACCGCAAACTATCAGGCCGTGGTTCCCAGTACCTGGAATGCGGGTCCGCGTGACGCGAGCGGGCAGCTTGGCCCCTATGAGGCCGCGCTTGAGGGGCATGCCCTGGCCGATGTGGATCGGCCGATCGAGATCTTGCGAACGGTGCACAGCTTCGATCCCTGTATCGCCTGTGCGGTCCATCTGACAGACCCCGATGGGGAGGAGGTGCTGAAGGTTCGCGTTTGCTAACTTGATTCCGTAGTCGGACAGGATGGACGAGCAGTTGCGTGCCTTGCTGGTGGTTCTGGCTGCCGGGGTCATGGATAACATCGAATCAATCTGGAGGACGTTGGAGATGACATCTTTCGACAGGCTCGCAGAGCAACAGATACTCGAGCATCAGGTTCGGCAGCAACGGTTGGCGGAACTCGCCATGTCCCGGCATTCCGGTCGAGATGTGGTGGAGGATACGTCGGGTCGTATCGAGCCGGATTGGCGCCAGACTAGCGTCAACCAGGCCGGGCCGATGGGGGTGTTGGATGTCGTGGCGCAGGATCTGGAGAACTTCGTTGAGCTGTTCGAGCATGCGCCGAGCTGCGATCTAACGGCTGGTTCTCGCGGTCGTAGACCCGGTTTCGAATAATCGTTCGATCCTTGACCTGGCCCTGAGTGGCCAGGCGTCACGGTCTGTTTGACGGGCTGGCGAGACGGGGGCGGGCGCTTCGGCCCTGCTCAAAAAGGCGACGGGATGGTAGGATCACGCCTTTTCTCTCCACCGCCAACAGAGTGATGCATATGGCCTATCAGAAGATACAGATTCCAACCACGGGTGAAAAGATCCAGGTCAATTCCGACTTTTCCCTCAGTGTTCCCGATAAGCCGATCATCCCCTTCATCGAAGGTGACGGCATCGGTATCGATATCACCCCGGTGATGCGTGCGGTGGTCGATGCAGCGGTCGAGAAGTCCTACGGCGGCAAGCGCCAGATCCAGTGGATGGAGATCTATGCCGGCGAGAAATCGACCCGGACCTATGGCGAGGATGTCTGGTTGCCCGAGGAGACCATGGAGGCGGTCAGGGATTTCGTCGTTTCCATCAAGGGGCCGCTCACGACTCCGGTCGGTGGCGGCATTCGCTCGCTCAACGTGGCACTGCGTCAGCAGCTGGATCTCTATGTCTGTCTGCGTCCGGTGCGTTACTTTAGCGGCACTCCCAGCCCGCTGAAAGAGCCCGAGTACACCGATATGGTGATCTTCCGCGAGAACTCGGAGGATATCTACGCCGGCATCGAATGGCAGCAGGGCAGTGCCGAGGCGCAACGCCTGGTCGACTTCCTGCGCAACGAGATGGGCGTCACTAAAATCCGTTTCCCCGAGACCTCCGGTATCGGCATCAAGCCGGTCTCCAAGGACGGCACCGAGCGCTTGGTCCGCAAGGCGATCCAGTATGCGATCGACAACGACCGTCCGTCGGTGACCCTGGTGCACAAGGGCAACATCATGAAGTTCACCGAGGGTGCCTTCAAGGAATGGGGCTATGATCTGGCCAAGTCCGAGTTCGGTGCAGCCGAGATCGATGGCGGCCCCTGGTGCAGCTTCAAGAACCCCAAAACCGGTCGCGAGATCATCGTCAAGGATGTGATCGCCGACGCCTTCCTGCAGCAGATCCTGCTGCGTCCGAAGGAATACTCGGTGATCGCCACGCTCAATCTCAACGGCGACTACATTTCCGATGCCTTGGCGGCGCAGGTCGGCGGAATCGGCATGGCTCCGGGCGCCAACCTGTCCGACTCGGTCGCTATGTTCGAGGCGACCCACGGTACCGCTCCCAAGTATGCGGGCAAGGATCAGGTCAACCCGGCCTCGCTCATCCTCTCGGCCGAGATGATGCTGCGTCACATGGGCTGGACCGAGGCGGCCGATCTCATCATCAAGGGTGTGGAAGGTGCGATCGCGGCCAAGACCGTGACCTATGACCTGCATCGTCTGATGGACGACGCCACCAAGCTGAGCTGTTCTGGATTCGGCGCGGCGGTGATCGGGAAGATGTAAGAAGCCGGCTCTCGCGTCGGGTCCGTTTGTTGGCCTCGGCGCGAGAGCCGTGTCCCGCTTAGATCATGGCCGGGTGGTCCGGCCTGGAATGGATGGTCAGCTGACGCGATGGACGTTGGCCGCGTGCAGCCCCTTCGGCCCCTCGCTCAATTCGAATTCGACCCTCTGTCCCTCCCTGAGTGTTTTGTATCCTTCCATGTCGATCGACGAGAAGTGAACGAAAACGTCCTCTTCGCGTCCATCAGGTTGCACGAAGCCGTAGCCCTTAGCGTTATTGAACCATTTAACGACACCGGTGATCATTGACGCACTCCTCCTAGGGTTGCGGGGCTCTCGTTAGCGGTAATTATTCTTCTTCTGGCGCCATACCTTGAATCCGGCGGCTGACACCACAACTCCGTAGTATAGTGAGTTGATTTCGCTGGTCAAATCGACTGATCGGGCCGTTTGCGAGAAGGTTGCTGGATCTGTTGCTGGGCGCTCGAATCCCGTTTTTACCCGGTTGATTCGTTCGGGTGCACGGTCTCGTTCCGGCTCTTGGGGGAGATCGAAAACCCTGAATCAAATTTGACTAGAATCCGAGATCATGAGCAACGATATACCAGGCGAGGAACGCGACTCTGGACTCACGGTCCAAGAGTCGCGACCCAAGCTACGCCGTCCACCTTTGTTCAAGGTGTTGTTATTGAACGATGATTACACCCCGATGGAATTCGTCGTTCTGGTTCTGGAGATCTTCTTCGCTATGAATCGTGAAAAGGCGACCCAAGTTATGCTGCATGTGCATACGCGTGGCGTCGGTGTCTGCGGTGTATTCACCAAGGATATCGCCGAAACCAAGGTCTCCCAGGTGAACGATTACGCGCGCACCAATCAGCATCCGCTGATGTGTACGATGGAAGAGGCTTGAGGTGTTGCCTGTGGACCGCTGTGCGGAAGCATGACAATGATTTCATAAACCCGGTTTTATAAACCCCCGCTTGGAATTAGGCCGATGCTGAGCAAAGAACTCGAATTTTCGCTAAACCGAGCCTTCAAGGAGGCCCGCGCAAAGCATCACGAATATATGACCGTCGAGCACATGTTGCTGTGCTTGCTGGATAATCCAACCGCAGCTAAGGTGCTGCGCGCCTGTGGTGCGGACTCGGATCGGCTGCGTAAGGAGATTTCCTCCTTCATAGAGGAGACGACACCGCTCATCCCTGAAAGCGAGGAACGGGATACCCAGCCAACGCTTGGGTTCCAGCGGGTCCTGCAGCGCGCGGTCTTTCATGTTCAGTCGGCCGGTAAGAAGGAAGTCACGGGCGCCAATGTTTTGGTCGCGCTGTTTAGCGAACAGGATTCGCAGGCCGTCTATCTGCTCAACCAGCAGGACGTGACGCGTCTGGATGTGGTGAATTTCATCTCGCACGGGATCTCCAAGGTTCCGGGCGAGAGTCAAGAGGATGAGTCGCCCGGCGACGCCGACGAGATTCGCGGTGAAGAGAAGGAGGGCGGCGGTTCTCCGCTCGAGAATTTCGCGACCAATCTGAACGAAATGGCTCGCCAGGGGCGAATCGATCCCCTGATCGGTCGCGCGAAGGAGGTGGAGCGCACCGTCCAGATTCTTTGTCGGCGGCGCAAGAACAATCCCTTGTTCGTCGGTGAGGCCGGTGTCGGCAAGACGGCTATTGCCGAGGGGTTGGCCAAGAAGATCGTCGATGGCGAGGTGCCGGATGTGCTCGCCGACGCGGTGATCTACTCGCTCGATCTGGGCGGTTTGGTCGCTGGCACCAAATATCGCGGCGATTTCGAGAAGCGCCTGAAATCGGTTTTGGCGCAACTCAAGCGCCAACCCCAGGCGATTCTCTTCATCGACGAGATCCATACCATCATCGGTGCGGGCTCGGCGTCCGGCGGTGTCATGGACGCCTCCAATCTCATCAAGCCGGTTCTCGCGTCGGGAGATCTGCGCTGTATCGGGTCTACGACTTATCAGGAGTACCGGGGAATCTTCGAGAAGGATCGGGCCTTGGCGCGGCGTTTCCAAAAGATCGACGTCGAGGAGCCGTCCGTTGAGGAAACGGTCGAGATCCTCAAGGGGCTCAAATCGCGTTTCGAGGGTCACCACCAGGTCAGTTACACCAATCCGGCGCTACGGGCTGCGGCCGAACTGTCCAGTCGTCACATCAATGATCGGCATCTGCCCGATAAGGCGATCGACGTCATCGACGAGGCGGGTGCCTATGTCCAGCTGATGGCGCCCTCGAAGCGCAAGAAGCGGATCGACGTCGCCGATGTGGAGTCCATCGTCGCCAAGATGGCACGTATTCCCTCGAAGCGGGTGTCGGCGTCTGATACGGAATCGCTGAAGAACCTGGATCGCAATCTCAAGATGGTCGTCTATGGCCAGGATCCGGCAATCGATGCGCTGGCGTCGGCGATTCGTATGAATCGCTCCGGTTTGGTCAACGAGGGCAAGCCGATCGGCTCCTTCCTCTTCACGGGACCGACCGGTGTCGGCAAGACGGAGGTGACGCGTCAGTTGGCTCGGATTCTCAGTATGGAGCTGCTGCGCTTCGACATGTCCGAGTATATGGAGCGCCATACGGTCTCGCGGTTGATCGGTGCGCCTCCCGGCTATGTTGGGTTCGATCAGGGCGGTCTGCTGACCGAGCAGGTCAACAAGCACCCTCATTCGGTCCTGCTGCTCGACGAGATCGAGAAGGCGCATCCCGATGTCTTTAACCTGCTCCTGCAGGTCATGGACCACGGGACCTTGACTGACAACAACGGTCGCAAGGCCGATTTCCGCAACGTTGTGCTGGTGATGACCACGAACGCTGGGGCGGAGGAGACCTCGCGTCGCTCGATCGGCTTCACCGAGCAGGATCACTCGACCGATGGCATGGAAGCATTGAAGCGCCACTTCTCGCCCGAGTTCCGCAACCGTCTCGATGCGGTGGTTCAGTTCTCCTCGCTGACGGAGGAGACCATCCATAGCGTTGTCGACAAGTTCGTCTTCGAACTCGAACAGCAGTTGGCGGAGAAGAAGGTTCAGTTGGTGGTCGATGCCGGCGTGCGTCGCTGGTTGGCCGAGAAGGGGTACGATCCCAAGATGGGTGCTCGTCCCATGGCTCGGGTCATTCAGCAGCACATCAAGAAGCCTTTGGCGAACGCGCTTCTGTTCGGAGAGTTGGTCGGAGGGGGCTCCGTGCGCGTTTGCGCGGACGGCGAGGAACTCTCGTTCGAGATCAACGGCGAGGTGTGCGATCTGGTCGGTGCCTGATCTGATGAGTCGTCCCTGCGGGAAGGGCGGCTCGAAGGTGCGTCGCTGGATTTAGTCCAGGCGCTCGAACGATCCGCAAGCGTGCGGAGAGCCGTCCGCCATCTTTCGCGCAGAGAGCGAAGCCGCCATGGATGGCGGTTGCCGACCAAGTCTGTCGCATTCTGGTTTTCGCGCCCTGGGCGAACCGACTCAGCCGAAGCGGCGCGGCGTGTTGAGCCTATCTGGCTCGGTAGACGATGCGGCCTTTGGTCAGGTCATAAGGTGTGAGTTCGACCGTGACCTTGTCGCCGGTGAGGATGCGGATGTAGTGCTTGCGCATCTTTCCGGAAATATGGGCGGTCACGTTGTGGCCGTTTTCCAGCTGAACTCGGAAGACCGTATTCGGCAGGGTCTCGGTGACCGTGCCTTCCATTTGAATGACGTCGTCTTTTGACATAGTGTGTTTTCTAGGTGAACAACTCGGCTATCAAAGCCCACGGATTGTATCACATCGAATTGGCTTCGCGGCATTTCATTCGAGGCCGTTGCCGTTCCGTCTGTGAGCGGCGGGTCGCTTGGTGACACGCCCTTTTTCGTTGCAGAGCGGACGCCATTCCTGCCCATTCCAGGCCTCGACCGGGCGAAAATGTGTCTTGTATGCCATCTTTCTGCTGTCCGAGATACAGTAGCCGAGATACAGATAGGGTAGGCCGACGCGTCGCGTAAGCTCTATTTGGGCAAGTACGGCGAAGGTTCCGGGGGCTCGAGCGGACAGTTCTGGGTCGAAAAAGGTGTAGACGGCGGAGAGGCCTCTCTTCAGTACATCGGTCACGGCGACTCCGACGAGTCTTGCGTCCAGCCGCAGCTCGACGAATCGGGTCTGTCCACCCCATGGGTCGACCAGAAAGCGGCGATAGCTCTCTTCTGTTGCGTCTTCCGCCATGCCCCCATCGGGGTGACGTCTTTCGAGGTAACGTCGATAGAGCGCGAAGTGCTCTGCGTCGAATTCCGCCGGGCGTTCCCGGAGCAGGATTTCGGGGGCGTTTGACTTCCAGTTGCGCCGTTGCGAACGATTCGGTACGAAGCGCTCGACCGGGACTCGCACCGGAACGCACTCGTTGCATCCGTTGCATGCGGGACGGTAGACATGTGTCCCGCTGCGGCGGAATCCCTGATCGATCAGAGCCTGATAGGTTGCGCTGTCGACGCGGATGGTCGGATCGACGAAGAGCGTCCTGGCGAGCCGATCATCGAGATAGGAGCATGGATGGTCTGCGCTCGTGTAAAGCGCGATGTGACGATCCTGTCGAGACCTGTCGTTCTGATTCATCATGACAGCGGACTCATCACGATCCCCGGTTCATCACGATCGCGGGGTTTTTGGTTTGGAATCAGTCGTTTCCAGTGCCGTCGTTGGATCCTCGAAGCCCCCGAACCAGTTGGAATTGAAGCCGGATCGGGGGCAATGTTCTTCGAGCAGCGTTAGGAACTCTTCGCGTGGAATCTCGATCGCCCCCATGCTGACGAGGTGATCGGTTCGCATCTGGCAATCGATGAGGCCAAACCTCCAGTCGGCAAGACGCTTGCATAGATGGACAAGCGCGACCTTGGATGCATCCGTAACGCGACTGAACATGGATTCGCCAAAGAAGGCGCGACCGATCGCGACGCCGTAGAGTCCGCCCACCAGTTCCTTGTCCCGCCATACTTCGACCGAATGGGCAAGCCCGATCGCGTGGAGGCTTTGATAGGCGGCAATCATCTGGGGCAGGAGCCAGGTTCCGCCCTGGTCGTCGCGCGGCTGGGCGCAACCATGGATTACGCCGAAAAAATCGTGATCGAATGAGACGCTGAGATCATGCTTGCGCAGATGTTTTCGAAGGCTGCGGGAGATATGAAGCTGTTTTGGAAAGATGACGGTACGCGGGTCGGGGGACCACCAGAGAATGGGGTCTCCGGCGCTGAACCAGGGGAAGATTCCGCGTCGATAGGCGTTGTGTAGACGTCCGGGGCTCAGGTCTCCGCCCACGGCGAGCAGGCCGTTCGGTTCGAGCAGCGCGACGCGGGGGTCTGGAAACGACTGCCGGTCGTAGGGATCGAGTAGGGCGATCATCGACTATCCGCACCGGGCGAGGAGGCGGGCGGTGTGCGCGATGCTCCATCATGCAGGCGCCCGGTAGGGGCTATGTGTCTGCATTGCGGCGAGATATTCATCCATGCCCCTGGTGTCCTGTTCGAGGAATCGAGCGATGGCCGCTCGGAATCTTGGGTCGGCCACCCAGTGGCCAGACCAGGTTCGGGTTGGCAGGAAGCCTCGGCTGATCTTGTGCTCACCTTGGGCGCCTGGCTCGAAACGGTTCAAGCCCTGTTCGATGCAATATTCGAGGCCCTGATAGTAACAGGCTTCGAAGTGAAGGCTATGGAAATCCTCGGCACATCCCCAATGCCGTCCATAGAGCGAGTGCCTGCCCGCGAGGTTGAATGCCGCCGCGACGATGCGATTTTCCTGGTAGGCGAGCACGAGTAAAAGGTTTTCGCCCATGTCCTGTGCGATGGCCTGGAAAAAGGGGAGCGTTAGCGTTGGGAGGCCTCCTCGCTTGTCGAATGTGTCGCAATAAAGGCGATGGAAGCGATCCCATTCCTCCTCGGTGACGTCGTCGCCTCGAACGCGGCGCAGGCGCAGCCCTGCCTCTGTGACGCGCCGACGCTCGCGTTTGATTTGCTTGCGCTTGGCCGAGGTGAAGGTATCGAGCATCTGGTCGAAATTTTCGTATCCTCGGTTGTCCCAGTGAAACTGGCAGCCGACACGTCGCATGAATCCCTGCGATTCCAGGAGGCTTGCCTCTTCATCCGTATTGAAGAGGCAGTGGGCCGAAGAGACGCCAAGGCGTTCCGCGACCCGGGCCGCACCTTGGATGAGCGCGCAGGCATGTTGCGCGCGTGCCGTGCCCTGTTCGGTGAGAATTCGCGGTCCGGTGGCGGGTGTGTAGGGCGAGGCGATGACAAGCTTGGGGTAGTAGCTCAGTCCGTGCCGATGATAGGCGTCGGCCCAGGACCAATCGAAGACGAATTCGCCGTAGGAGTTGCTCTTGAGGTAGCAAGGTGCAGCGCCGAGCAGGCGTTCGTTCTCGTCCCTGAGCGCTAAGTGCATGGGTAGCCAGCCCAGCTTCTCGCCAACGCACTCGTGATCCTCCATGGCCGCCAGGAATTCGTGGCGCAGGAAGGGGGTGTCCGGGCTTGTGAGTCGATTCCAGTCGCAGGCGGGGATCTCGCGAATCGCTGCGTGGGTCGTCACCCTATAGACGTTTGGCGTGGGTTTGATGATGCCATCCATGGCATCGAGATATGGGCTCTCGGGTCAGCTCCAAGCCGGGCGGACGTCAGATCGCTTCCGTTGCGAGCGCGTCGAGATACTTTTCGGCATCCAGCGCGGCCATGCAGCCGCTTCCAGCCGAGGTGATGGCCTGTCGATAGATCTGATCCATCACGTCGCCAGCCGCGAAGACCCCGGGAATGGATGTGGCGGTGGCGTTCCCCTGGGTGCCGCTTTGGACCCTGATGTAGCCGTTTTCCATGTCGAGCTGTCCGGCGAAGATTTCGGTGTTGGGTTTGTGCCCGATGGCGATGAAGACGCCGTGCAGATCGATGTCTTGGGTGGAGTCGTCCTGAGTGCTCTTGATGCGGATTCCGGTCACGCCGGTCGCATCTCCGAGAACCTCGTCTAGGACATGGCTCCAGGCGATGCGGACGTTGCCATGCTCGACCTTCTCGAACAGCTGCTTCTGCATGATCTTCTCTGCGCGCAAGCTATTGCGTCGATGGACCAGTACGACCTCCGAGGCGATGTTCGAGAGATAGAGTGCCTCCTCGACCGCCGTGTTGCCGCCGCCAATGACGGCGACCTTCTGATTGCGATAGAAAAAGCCGTCGCAGGTCGCGCATGCCGAGACCCCGCGTCCGCGGAATTCCTGCTCTGAAGGAAGGCCGGTGTACATGGCGCTGGCGCCTGTGGCGATGATGAGCGCATCGCAGGTGTAGGTGGCCGAATCGCCCATGAGTTTGAGCGGGCGTCCGCTGAGATCGGTCGCATTGATGTGATCGAAGATGATCTCGGTTTCGAAGCGTTCGGCATGTCGGCGCATCCGGTCCATGAGCTCCGGGCCTTGTACGCCATCCGGGTCGCCTGCCCAGTTGTCCACCTCCGTTGTCGTCATAAGTTGCCCGCCCTGTTCGAGGCCGGTCACCAGAACGGGTTTGAGGTTGGCGCGGGCCGCGTAAACGGCTGCGGTATAGCCGGCCGGCCCTGATCCAAGGATCAGTAGCCGGCAGTGTTTGGTTTCGGGCATGAGATGCACTCCAAGGAGGGGCGGCGAGGACCCGTCTCAGGTTCGCCTGCATGGGTAAGGGGTTGCTGGAAAACGGACGAAAATTTGATTTCTGTCAATCTAATAAATTTAAGGTTTGCGGCTGGTCGCGTAAAGCCTTCGTCGTGACTCGGGCGGCGTGGTGGCGGTCGTCGATGTCGCTGTGTCGCCTGCTTGACATCGGCGTTTTATGTACGTATCTATTTATTTAAAACAGCATATTATGAATCTAACTGTGAGTTGTTTATGAAGGTTTGTGCGCGTCGGCTGTTGGTCTGTTTAGGTGTTGCGTGTGGGCTGTTTCTCGTGTCTGGCTGTTCCAGTGTCGGGGAACTGGAGGGCGACGATACGACGAACCAGCGGGCGGATGTGGTTATGGCGGGGCTGGCTCAGTTGGGGACACCCTATGTCTATGGGGGTGAGACGCCGAAAGAGGGCTTCGATTGCAGCGGGCTGACCTTCTACGCGCATCATGTTGTAGGTTTGAATATCCCTCGAACGGCGAAGGCTCAACGAAAGGCGGCAAAGCCTATTTCCGGCGATCGCCCGCGTCCGGGTGACATGGTTTTTTTCAAGACCGGGCCAGGCGTCTATCATGTTGGATTGATGATCGATCGAGAGCGTTTCGTGCACGCGTCGACGTCGCGTAATCGGGTCCGTATCGCGCGCCTTGGCAATCCATACTGGCGCGCGCGCTACCTCGGCGCGGGAACCTATCTCGACTGATAGGGGTCTGACCCGTCGCGCGATTCACAAAGTGCGTGACTCGCCTTTTTCGAGCTAGTGATGCAAAATGGCCGACGACCTCCGGTTTGAGGCCGGAAGTGTCGAGACTTCAATACTGTGCCTAATCCCTCAGGAGTGACTCAATGTCCGATAAGCCAATCTGCAAGAGCCGTCGCGACGCCGTCAAAGTGATGCTGGGTACCGCCGCAGCGATTCCGATGATCAACTTGGTCGGTGTCGGCACCGCTCGCGCTCAGGCTCCCGCGAATGCCGTGACCCCCGATGACCCGACCGCAGCGGCCCTGAAGTACCATGAGAATGCCGCTGAGTCCGACCGCCTTGCGGCCGCTCGTCCTGGCTTGCCTCCGGCAGAACAGCATTGCGGCAACTGCCAGTTCATGCTTCCGGACGCTGAGGGTGCGACGGATGAATGGAAGGGTTGCCAGTTGTTCCCCGGTAAGCTGATCAACCTGAACGGCTGGTGTGCCTCCTGGACCCTGCGGGCCGGCTGATCGCATCGAATTCGGTCCCTCGGATCGGATACGTGAACGGGGCCACTGGCCCCGTTTTTCTTTGTGTGAGGTCTTTCTCGTCGCATACCGCTCGGTTCTCTTACCATTGATCCATGATCCGCCATGATATTTCTCTATCGGCGAGCACCTCTTGGCTGTTTTGCGTGCGGTGGTTGGGCTGGGTCATGGGGAAGGGTGCGGCCTTGATGTATCCTTGGTTCAGAAGTCCTTAGCAGTATGCGGTGGTGTGTTCATGTCTCCCGAGAGTTCGACCGAATTTGCCAATGCTCGACCCTACGCCTCGCTTGAAGTCGCAGATCTCACCTTGAAATCACGCTTTCGGTCCGCCTTCCTGCGCGGTATCGTCTGGAGCCTGATCGGCATGATCTACGCCCCTTTGTTCATCGGGGTCGTGCTGCTCCTGAAGGGGATGGGGTTTGGCTATTTTTCCTACGTCGTTGCCGCATCGGTTGCTGGTGGCGTGGGCGCGGTTCTTTACGGTGCGCGTGAGCTTGCGCTCATCAGTACTGGAGTGGGCGCGATGGTGGGTGTCGCCATGCTGATTCTGCTCGGGGGGCAGGTGTCGCTCTCGGACGTCGCCTTGGTGGCGGCCATATTGGCGGCAACTGTCGGGCTTACCATCTCCTTCCCTAAGCGCTGTTCGCGTAGCGTCCCTGGCAAGGCGCTGGCTGGTCTCGCGACCGGCGTGGTCGGTGGGGCCGTGCTGGCGATCGCCGAGCCACTTCATCCCGAGCCGTTCCCGATCTTCGCAATTCTCGCCTTTGTGGTGAGCGTTAACGGTATCCTCTATGTCTCGACTGTGCGCTGGTGGGTGACCCTGTCTCGCCGCATTCGGCTCGAATCGCGTTCCTGCTATGTGGTCGAGGCCCTCATCATGGCGGTTCTCGCCGGTGTCGCGGCCGGCAGCGTCTGGATGGTCTCTGGCCCGTTGCTCAGTTTCGGCGATGGGGTGTCGCTGATTGCGAGCGAAACCATGCATCTCGAAATCCAGCAGGCCATTCTGGGTGGTCTATTCGGTGGTGGAACGGCGGGTGTTCTGCTTGAGCTCTTTCGGTTTCGCTGGGTTCACGACCTCTGATATCAGCCGAGCCGTTCCATTTCCGGCGGGATCATTGCGCAGAATGTGTTAGCCTAATCCGCCGGCTTGATGTCGGGCCGACTTTCGTACCGTTTCTCCTTCCTGATCCCTTCCGTTCCATTCATGGCAAGAAGCAAATCCAGTCGACGTTGGCTCGACCGTCACGTCAACGATCCCTACGTCAAGCGCTCCCAGGTGGACGGATATCGTTCGCGCGCGGCCTATAAACTCCTGGAGATCCAGGAGAAGGATCGCGTCCTCTCGCCCGGAATGCGCGTGGTCGATCTGGGCGCGGCACCCGGTAGCTGGTCGCAAATCGCCGTCCAGCTGGTCGGGGCGAAGGGGCGCGTCATCGCCCTTGATATCCTTCCGATGGACCCGCTCGCCGGGGTCGAGATCCTGGAAGGCGATTTTCGCGATGACGCAGTGCTCTCGGAGTTGCGCGTCGCGCTTGGTCAGGACCCGCTGGATCTGGTGCTATCGGATATGGCGCCCAATATCACCGGAACGTCCATTGTCGATCAGAGTCGGAGTATGTACCTCCTTGAACTGGCGCTGGAACTCGCGCGCGAGCAGTTGAAGCCAGGGGGGGCGATGGTCGTCAAGGCCTTTCAAGGCACCGGGTTCGACGCCTATCTGCGCGACTTGCGCGGGAGCTTCCGGCAGGTCGCGAGCCGCAAGCCTAAATCCTCGCGCGCCCAGAGCCGAGAGCTTTATCTGGTCGCAAAAGGCTTTAATCGCTAGTGCGTCGGTGCTAACTTCATTAGATTAACCTGTGCCAGCGTTTTGGGCAGACAACCGTTAGGGGCCAATAAGCCGTGAGTGACATGGCGAAAAATATTCTTCTTTGGGTGGTCATCGCCATTGTGCTGATGTCCGTGTTCAACAATTTCACTACCACCCAATCGACCCCAAGAAGCCTGAATTATTCGGATTTCATCGAGCAGGTGAAGCAGGGTGGCGTCAAAGAGGTCACCATCCAAGGGCGGACGATCGAGGGTGTCAACGAGTCCGGGCGGCGTTTCACGACCTACAGTCCGGGGGACAACGGATTGGTCGGTGATCTGCTGAATCATGGCGTGGTCATCAAGGCCGCACCGCCCGAGAAGCAGTCCGTGCTGCTGCAGATCCTGATCAACTGGTTCCCGCTGCTGATCCTCGTCGGCCTCTGGATTCTCTTCATGCGCCAGATGCAGGGAGGCGCGGGCGGGCGTGGAGCCATGTCGTTTGGCAAGAGCCGCGCGCGCTTGCTGTCCGAGGATCAGATCAAGGTCACCTTCCAGGATGTTGCCGGGGCCGAGGAGGCCAAGGACGAGGTCACCGAGATGGTCGACTTCCTCAAGGATCCCGCCAAGTTCCAGAAGCTCGGCGGCAAGATTCCCAAGGGCGTCCTTATGGTCGGTCCGCCTGGAACCGGTAAAACCTTGCTGGCGCGCGCTATCGCCGGTGAGGCCAAGGTGCCGTTCTTCACCATTTCGGGCTCGGATTTCGTCGAGATGTTCGTCGGTGTCGGCGCCTCGCGGGTTCGAGACATGTTCGAGCAGGCGAAGAAGCATGCGCCCTGCATCATCTTCATCGACGAGATCGATGCGGTCGGACGTCATCGCGGAGCCGGTCTCGGCGGCGGGCACGATGAGCGCGAGCAGACCCTAAACCAATTGCTGGTCGAGATGGACGGCTTCGAGGGCAACGAGGGTGTGATCGTGATCGCCGCCACCAACCGCCCGGACGTTCTGGATCCTGCGCTTTTGCGCCCTGGCCGCTTCGACCGTCAGGTCGTGGTGCCGCTGCCAGACGTGCGCGGACGCGAGCAGATCCTCAAGGTCCATATGCGTAAGATTCCGGCTGCCGAGGACGTCAAGGCGTCGGTCCTGGCGCGCGGAACCCCGGGCTTCTCCGGTGCCGACCTGGCGAATCTGGTCAACGAGGGGGCGCTGTTCGCTGCGCGCGCCAACAAGAAGCTGGTCGACATGGACGACATGGAGAAGGCCAAGGACAAGATCATGATGGGTGCCGAGCGTCGGTCCATGGTGATGTCCGAGGACGAGAAGCGACTGACCGCCTATCACGAGTCGGGTCATGCCATCGTCGGGCGTCTGGTCCCGGATCACGATCCGGTGCACAAGGTCAGCATCATTCCGCGGGGTCGTGCGCTGGGCGTGACGCTGTTCCTGCCCGAGGACGACCGCTTCAGCTACAGCAAGCAACGTCTGGAAAGCAGCGTCTCCAGTCTCTTCGGTGGCCGCGTAGCCGAGGCGCTGATCTTCGGTCCCGACTGTGTGACCACTGGGGCGCAGAACGACATCCATCGCGCCACCGAGATCGCCCGCAACATGGTGACCAAGTGGGGACTGTCCGATCGACTCGGGCCGCTGACCTATAGCGAGGATGAACAGGAGGTGTTCCTCGGTCATTCGGTGACTCAGCACAAGAGCGTGTCGGACGAGACCACTCATGTCATCGACGAGGAGATCCGCGACGTCATCGAGCGCAACTACGAACGGGCTCGGACCTTGCTTGTCGAGAACATCGAAAAGCTCCACGCCATGGCTGAGGCACTGATGAAGTACGAGACCATCGATTCGACCCAGATCGGCGACATCATGGAAGGTCGCGTCCCGCGTCCGCCTCGCGACTGGGAGGACGACGAGCCCAAGCGTCCCGCCGGTTCGTCCGAGGGTAAGGGAGACCTTTCCGGCGGCGATTCTGTCGCGCGTCCTGCTGGAGAGCATTGATCGATGCGTCGCTATTTCGGTACGGATGGCATTCGTGGTTGCGTCGGCGAGGGACATATCACCCCTGATTTCGTGCTCAAGCTCGGCTGGGCGGCCGGGCGGGTGCTCGGCAACGGCAGGGGTAAAATTCTGATCGGAAAGGACACCCGTATTTCGGGCTATATGTTCGAGTCGGCCCTGGAGGCGGGACTGGTGGCGGCAGGCGTCAATATCCGCCTGCTTGGCCCCATGACCACACCGGGCGTTGCCTATCTGACGCGGGCCTTCCGCGCCTCGGCGGGCATCGTCATCACGGCCTCGCACAACCCCTATCAGGATAATGGCATCAAGTTCTTTTCTTCGGACGGCGATAAGCTGCCGGACGAGGTCGAGATGGCGATCGAGGCGGAGTTGGAGTGCCCGTTGCGGACCGTCGAGTCGAGCGCTCTGGGCAAGGCCAAGCGTGTCGAGGATGCCAACGGTCGGTACATCGAGTTCTGCAAGAGCACGATTCCATCGTCGATGAATTTTCGCGGCCTCAAGATCGTCGTCGATTGCGCCAATGGCGCGACCTACAATACGGCCCCCCATGTCCTTGAGGAGTTGGGCGCGAGCGTCGTTTCGATCGGGACCGAACCCGACGGGTTCAACATCAACCGCGATGTCGGTTCGACTGAGCCTGGAGCGCTCTGCAAGGCGGTGGTGGCCGAGGGTGCCGATCTGGGCATCGCCTTCGACGGCGACGGGGACCGCGTGCTCATGGTGGACGCGCGCGGCCGTTTGATCGACGGCGATCGTCTGCTCTATATCATCGCCAAGTCTCGGCTGGCGGCCGAAACCATGCGCGGCGAGGTTGTGGGGACGTTGATGAGCAACCTGGGGCTGGAGCATGCGTTGCGGCGTCTGGGGCTTGGGTTCGCGCGCACCAAGGTTGGTGACCGTTACATCATGGAGCGCCTCAGGGGTTCCGATGGCATTCTGGGTGGAGAGCCCTCCGGGCATATCATCTGCCGCGACCGTACCAGTACCGGTGATGGGATTGTTTCCGCCCTACAGGTCCTGGCCGCGATCAATCGCCTCGAGCTGTCGTTTGAAGACTTGGCGGACGAGGTCGAACTCTATCCGCAGAGGCTCGTCAACGTGCGGCTGGGCGGCAATCGAGAGGTCGTCGGGGCGCCCGCTGTGCTGGATGCGGTTGCGATGGCCGAGCGCGAACTCGGAGAGCGGGGGCGGGTGCTTCTACGTCCCTCGGGCACGGAGCCGCTGGTCAGGGTGATGGTCGAGGGCGTGGATGCCGATCAGGTAGGGCGGCTTGCCGAATGGTTGGCCGATATCGTGCGAGATCAGGTCTCGGACTAGCCGGTTTCGGCATGTCGGGCACCTGAACCCCGCTGGTTTCAGAACAACAAGTTGGTTCGTTAGAAAAATAGTGGCTACCGTCAAGAAAAGTGCGCTGGTGTCTCACTCTGCGTCGCAAATGTTCCATCTCGTCTACGACGTCGGTTCCTATCCTAAATTCCTTCCCTGGTGCAGTAGCACGTCCGTGTTGTCGGAGACCGACGAAAAGATCTGCGGTCAGATCGAGGTCGCCCGCATGGGGATCCGTCAGACCTTCAGTACCTGTAATCGTTTCGAGCGCGACCAATGGATGACACTCGAACTGGTGGATGGCCCGTTCCGCAAGCTCCATGGCTGCTGGACGTTCACCGCCTTGCGTGAGGATGCCTCGAAGGTGGAATTGGAGCTCGAGTTCGAGTTCTCGGGAAAGCTGATCGACAAGGCCTTCGGTAGCGTTTTCAACCAAATCGCCAACACGCTGGTCGATGCCTTTTGCAAACGTGCCGACGAGGTCTACCGGTGAGCGATTATCTGCAGATCTCGATTGCCTACGTTGGTGCTTCGGAGCAGTTCCAGCGCGATCTCGAGGTGCGTGTCGGAACCAGCGTCGAGGAATCGATCGAACAGTCCGGGGTGCTTGCGCGTTTCCCGGAGATCGATCTTGGGGTCAACAAGATCGGTATCTTCGGCAAACTTGCCAAGCTCAATCAGGTCCCTCAGGATGGGGACCGGATCGAGATCTACCGCCCACTGATCGCCGATCCCAAAGCGGCGCGCAAGCAGCGGGCCGCGGATACCAAGGGCGCGGGTAAGACGGCCGCCGCTTGATCCGAATCGTTTCGGCGATTACTGTTCCGGCTCCAGCCCGACGGCCTCGAGTCCACGCGTGATCAGGCCCTTGCGCTCTTTATAATCGGGCACGGTGACCAGTATCTCCGAAGGCTCCTGGGCGGCCTTGCGATTGGGGTCCGGGTGCATATCGCCGGCAATGCGGACCAGGGCGTCATCCTTGAAGTAGAGCGTCAGCGAGCGCTGCTCCATGCTTTGGTGTCCACGTTTGATGGTGTAGACGTAATCCCAGCGGTTGGTGTGGAAGAAATCGGTGAGCAGCGGTGTGCCCAGCAGGAAGGCAACCTGGCGCTTGTTCATCCCGAGTTCGAGCTTGTCGACCATCTGCTCGGTGATGATATTCCCTTGTTGAACCGTCATTTTATAGACGAACGGCAGATCCTCCAGAACCGATGTCTGGTAGTCGTCCGGTTTCTCTTCCCGTGCGCATCCCACGACAGCCAGTGCCGCCAGCCAACCAATCATCGGAAAACTGAATATCTTTCGCATCTTGCTCTGACAACGACTTTGCGATAAACCGCAGCATCATACAGCAGCGCCGGCACCCGTTTACAGGGGGAGCATGGCAAGGTGTGTCGAATTGGGTCAGTCTTGGCTCATTGGCACCTGACGGGGAGATTCAATTGGAAAGCCAGCAGATCAAACAGGCTGGACTCAAGGTGACGGCGCCTCGAGTCAAGATACTGAAAATTCTTGAAAATTGTGGCAAGCGCCATCTGAGTGCAGAGGATGTCTACAAGGAACTTCTGAGCCAGCAGGAGGAAATCGGTTTGGCGACCGTCTATCGCGTGCTCACCCAGTTCGAGAGCGCGGGGCTAGTGTGTCGGCGCCACTTCGAGGGCGGCCAGTCGGTTTTCGAACTCAACCACGGCGATCACCACGATCATCTGGTCTGCATCAAATGCGGCAAGATCGTCGAGTTCGTTGATTCCACGATCGAAAACCGTCAGGCGCGAATCGCCTCCGAGCACAATTTTCGTATCGAGGATCATTCTCTGGTGGTCTACGGTATCTGTTCTGAATGCCAGAAGAAGGCCTGATCCCCTTGCTCTAGGTCAACGCCGACCGAGTGCGGTTTCCCTTGCGTCGCAAGGGATTCCCGCGAGCCGATCGAATGCCGGGATGGCGTTGATCGGCGGCTCCCTTCTTATCCGATCAACTCCTCAACCACTGCGTTGGTCTGCCGCAACCGCTGCTGCGGTTCCGGCATCTGGCGGAAAAACTTGAGCTTGTCGCCACCGTCGAGTTTGAACTCCTTGGGTTTGGTCTGGATCAGTCGGATCAGGTTGGCCGGGTCGATTTTGGGGCTCTCGTCGAACAGGATGCGCCCGCTTGCCGGTCCCGCTTCTATTTTGCGGATACCGTAGGGTTGGACCTTGAGTTTGAGCGCGGTGATGTCGAGCAGGTTCTTGGCCGGCTCTGGCAGCAGTCCGAAACGATCGATCATCTCGACCTGCAATTCCTTCAGCTCCTCCGTGTCCTTGGCGCTGGCGATGCGTTTATACATCACCAGGCGCGCATGCACGTCCGGCAGATAATCGTTCGGCAGTAGGGCCAGGATCCCGAGATCGATCTCGGTGCCGTGATCGAGCGGGCGGTCCAATTCGGGCGCGCGTCCGGCCTTGAGCGCCTGGACCGCGCGTTCCAGCAGGTCCATGTAGAGCGTGAAGCCGATCTCGGCGATCTGGCCGGATTGCTCGTCGCCGAGCAGTTCGCCCGCGCCTCGGATCTCCAGGTCGTGCGTCGCCAGGGTGAAGCCGGCGCCCAGATCCTCCATCGATTCGATCGCCTCCAGCCGCTTCTTGGCGTCGGCCGTCATGGTCTTGGTCGGTGGCGTCACCAGATAGGCGTAGGCACGGTGGTGCGAGCGTCCGACGCGTCCGCGTAGCTGATGCAGCTGCGCCAGGCCCAGCTTGTCGGCCCGGTTGATGATGATGGTGTTGGCGCTCGGGACGTCGATGCCGCTCTCGACGATCGTGGTGCAGACCAGCAGATTGAAGCGCTGATGGTAGAAATCGCGCATCACCCGTTCCAGATCGCGTTCGCGCATCTGTCCGTGCGCCACCTGGACTCGAGCCTCGGGGATCAGTGCCTGGAGCTTCTGCGCCTGATTCTCGATCGTCTCCACCTCGTTGTGGAGGAAATAGACCTGTCCGCCACGCTTGAGTTCGCGTAGCACCGCCTCCTGGAGCAGTGTGTCGTTCCAGGGGCTGACGAAGGTCTTGATGGGATGACGTTCCACCGGTGGGGTGGCGATGATGGAGAGGTCGCGCATGCCGGACAGGGCCATATTGAGCGTGCGCGGGATGGGCGTGGCGGTCAGGGTCAGAACATCGACCTCGCTGCGGAGGTTTTTGAGCTGCTCCTTGTGTCGGACACCGAAGCGGTGTTCCTCGTCGATAATGGCGAGCCCCAGGTTCTTGAACTTGGTGCTCGCCTGCAGCAGCTTGTGGGTCCCCACCACGATATCGATGGTGCCGTTTGCCAGCCCCTCCAAGACCGCCTTTTGTTCCTTGGCGGTGCGGAAGCGCGAGAGGCTTTCGACCCTGATCGGCCAGTCGGCGAAGCGGTCGGAAAAGTTCTCGAAATGCTGTTGGGCGAGCAGGGTCGTTGGCACCAGCACAGCGACCTGGCGTCCGCCGTTGATCGCCATAAAGGTCGCGCGCATGGCGACCTCGGTCTTACCGAAGCCGACGTCGCCGCAGACCACCCGGTCCATCGGCTTGGGCGAGGCCATATCGCTCAGGACCGATTCGATCGCCCGCAGCTGGTCCGGGGTCTCCTCGAAGGCAAAGGCTGCAGCGAAGGAGGCATATTCTTCCCCGCCGTCAGGGCAGGCGACACCCTGTCGTGCCGCTCGGCGCGCATAGATGTCGAGCAGCTCGGCCGCCACGTCGTGGGCCTTCTGGGCGGCCTTGCGCTTGACCTTTTCCCACTGATCGCCGCCCAGTCGGTGCAGTGGCGCGTTTTCGGGCGAGGTGCCCGTGTAGCGCGAGATGAGGTGCAGCGAGCTGACGGGGACGTAGAGTCGATCGCCATTGGCGTATTCCAGCGCGAGGAATTCGGCAGTCATGCCGCCGACATCCAGGGTCTGGAGTCCGAGATAGCGCCCGACGCCGTGCTCCTCATGGACGACTGGCGCGCCCTCGGTCAGCTCGGTGAGGTTGCGGACGATGGCATCGCTGTCGCGCTCGCGGGCACGTCGACGGCGCTCCTGTCGAACGCGCTCGCCATAGAGTTGGGTTTCCGTGACGACGGCGATTCCGCTGTCTTCCAGTAGCAATCCCTGTTCGAGCGGGGCGACCGTGAGGCCGATGGGGATATCGCTCGCGAGGAATGCATTCCATCCGGCGACCTGGCGTGGGCGGATCTCGAAGCCGGCGAGATGCTGGGCCAGCATCTCGCGCCGGCCGGTACTTTCGGCGACGAACAGGGTTCGGCGTTCCGGTGCGGCGATGAAATCCTTCAGCGCCTGGGCTGGTTGAGCCGCGCGCGCCTGGATCGCGAGCGGTGGCAAGAGCCCGGTGGCGAAATTGCCGACACGCGCATAGCCACGGCGTCGCGCGGCGATCTCGTGCGACTGGTAGTTGACGCCGGAGAGGCCGTTGAGTGCCGAGGCGATCTGATCGGGTGCGAGGTAGAGTCCGTTTGGCGCGAGCAAGGGCCGTTCGCGGTCGTGGCGACGCTGTTCATAGCGCTGTTCCACGTTGGCGAAGAAGGCGGCGACCGTTTCCCGCGCGTCCTCGGGTTCGAAGGCCAGCGTCGTGTTCGGCAGGTAGTCGAACAGGGTCGCTGTCTGGTCGAAAAAAAGCGGCAGATAGTATTCGAGGCCGCCGGGCGTTCGGCCCTCGGAGACCTCGCGATAAATGATGCTCGATTGCGGATCGCCCTCGAAGTTCGCCCGATAACGCTGTCTGAAGCCGGCGATGGACTCCTCGTCGAAGGGAAACTCGCGTGCGGGTAGTAGCCGGATGTGCTCGATCCGCTCGCGTGTGCGCTGCGTCTCTGGATCGAAGGTGCGGATGCTTTCCACCTCCAGATCGAAGAGGTCGATGCGCAGCGGTGTCTGGCTGCCCATCGGAAAGACGTCGAGCAGGGATCCGCGCACCGCATATTCGCCGTGCCCCATGACTTGAGAGACACAAGAGTAGCCGGCTCGGCCCAGACGCTGACGCATGGCGTCGAGGTCCAGTCGGTCTCCGACCTTGAGTACCAGCGACTGACGCTCGACATAGTCTCGTGGTGGAAGGCGTTGCATCAGGGTGCCGACCGGGACGATCAGTACGCCCCGGGTGAGCGCCGGTAGCTGGTGCAACGTCAGTAGCCGTTCGGAAATCAGTTCGGGGAGCGGCGAGAAGACATCGTAGGGCAGCGTTTCCCAGTCGGGAAAACCGAGGATGGGGAGATCCGTATCGGCGAGGAAGAATCTCAGCTCTTCGCGCAGCCGTACGGCGGCCTGGACGTCTTGGGCGATAACCAGCGCCAACCCCGCGTGTTCCTGCGCGGCTCGGGCGATCGCCAGTCCGGGAGAGGCGCCATAGAGGCGTCCCCATAGCAGACGCTCGCCGAGTCGGTCGGGTCGCGGTGGAGTGAGTGCTGAACAGCGATGGGGCGGGCTGTCCGGATAGGCCGAAGCCTCCGGATGCGTCTTGTCCTCCGGGTGCATGGACGGCAATACCTCAAGTCGTCTAATGGGTGGGATTCTCGCATACCGGGGGCGGACGTGCAGTGTGGCCGCTCGTCCGAACGGCGGCGTAGCTGAGGTTCGACGATGCCGGGCGACGTTCGTTCCTTGCGATGTACGCCGGCCGCCATTCGGGCACGTTGAACGCAATGTGGGTGGGAATTTTCGGTTATGATCGGCGTCCCTAATTCAATGGGGTTCGTGGGAACCCTCATTGCTCCTGTGCTGCTTTGGGCCTATAACTCAGCGGCTGAGGGTTGCAAGCATCGTTCGCCAGCCTGATGTCATTCCCGGTTTATTCCGCGCTCGATCGATCGGTGCCGGATCCTCGGCGCTCGTCGTCGAATGGACCCGGTCAACTGGCTGCGGGCGATGCAAGCGAGTTAGAGTGCGTGCTTCCTGGCGCCTTTCTGGCGCCGGGCGTCTTTGATCATCTAGGGGGCTGGGACCGCGCGGCCCCTTTCAATTCAGAACCAACAGCGACTTCAGGGCGCAGCCAATGGCCAAAACGATACTTACAGTGGACGATTCTCCGTCAATCCGTCAGATGGTGTCCTTCACCTTGAAGGGGGCCGGGTACTCGGTGACGGAGGCGGTTGACGGCCAAGATGGCCTGGACAAGGCCCGTGCCGGAAATTTCAACCTCATCTTCACCGATCAGAACATGCCACGTCTGGACGGTCTCAGCCTCATCAAGCAATTGCGTGGGCTCCCGCAATACCGCTCCGTGCCGATTCTGATGTTGACCACCGAATCGAGCGACACCATGAAGAGCCAAGGTCGCGCTGCGGGCGCTACCGGCTGGCTGGTCAAGCCCTTTGATCCGCAGAAGCTGCTTGAGGTCGTCCGCAAGGTTATTGGCTGATCGGGTTGCGGCAACACCCCCGGGGGAACGGGTATGACCATCGACATGAGTCAGTTCTATCAGGTGTTCTTCGAGGAAGCGAGCGAGCATCTGGGCGCGATGGAAAGTCTGCTTTTGGAGCTCGATGTCGATGCGCCCGATCTCGAAACGCTCAACGCGATCTTTCGAGCGGCACATTCCATCAAGGGCGGGGCGGGTACCTTCGGTTTTTCCGATATGGCGAACGTCACCCATGTCCTTGAGACCCTTCTCGATCGCTTGCGCAAGGAGGAGATGCGTCCGACCGTCGAGATGATCGATACCTTCCTGGAGGCTGGCGACGTCTTGAAGGCTCAGCTGGCGGCGCATCAAGAGGGGGGCGAGTTCGACGATCCGCGTATCGCGCAGGTGTGCGGCACGCTCGACGCGTTGGCGGGGACCGAGGCCGGACTCTCCGTTGCGACCGCCGATCCGAACGTTCGGGGCGCTACGGACGAGATGGCGTGGCTGATCGAATTCCATCCTGAGAGTTTGCAGCTTCAACCAGGCTCGGATCCTCAGACGTTGAAGGACGCGCTGACTGAGGTCGGGCGTCTGGAGGTTCTGAGCGAGGATGCCTCGGCGCCTTGCGTCTGGCGCCTCACGACGCGCCTCGATCGCGAGGCCGTGCTTGAGACCTTCGCCTTCGTTTGCGATCTTGAGGATGTGTCGGTCCGTGCCGATGCGTTGGACTCCGAGGATGACGGCTTCGGTTTCTTTGAGGGTGCGCCCGGAAGCGAGCATGTGGTGGACGAGACGCCGTCGGATCAGGACGATGCCGGTTTCGGATTCTTCGCCGACGCGCCTGGAAGCGAGGTGCTTTCCGATCAGGAGGGCGATGGGTTCGGGCTTTTCGGCGGCAATCCGGGGATGGGAGAGGTCGTCGCCGTTGCCGATTCCGAGCGGGTCGAGCAGCAGCGGGGCTATGGCTTCTTCGCGACCTCGCCTGGGGCGCCGGAGCCCAAGGGTGAGGCGGTTTCGACGCATCAGGCCGGAGCCAGTGATCGGCCCGTGTCCGATGCCACCTCCCACAAAGGCGCGGCAGCGCCGGCCAAACGTGCAGCGACGGGCGATTCGTCCATTCGGGTCAGCGTCGAGAAGGTGGATCAGCTCATCAATCTGGTTGGTGAGCTGGTCATCACCCATGCCATGCTGGCCGAGTCTGCGTCCCTGCTCGATCCGGTGCTCAACGACCGTATCTTCAGCGGTCTATCCAATCTGGAACGCAACTCCAGGGATCTGCAGCAGGCGGTCATGTCGATTCGCATGATGCCGATCAGTTTCGTCTTCAACCGTTTCCCACGGGTGGTCCGCGACACGGCGGCGACGCTCGGAAAACAGGTGTCGCTCAAATTGATCGGCGAGGATACGGAACTCGACCGGGGGTTGATCGAGCGTTTGGCCGATCCGCTCAATCATCTGGTGCGCAACAGCATCGATCACGGCATCGAGCTGCCCGAACGGCGGCGCGAGGCGGGTAAGCCCGAGAGAGGCGAGATCATCCTGCGGGCGAGCCATCGTGGTGGAAGCGTCGTGGTCGAGGTGACGGACGACGGTGGCGGACTGAATCGAGACAAGCTGCTGGCCAAGGCTGAAGCGCAGGGGATCCCGATGCCGGACAATCCATCGGACAAGGAGGTCTGGCAGCTCATCTTCCATCCCGGCTTCTCGACCGCAGAGAAGGTCACCGACATCTCGGGGCGCGGCGTTGGCATGGATGTCGTTCGACGCAACATTGAGGAGATGAACGGTCGTGTCGATATCGATTCCTATCCTGGGCAGGGGACCCATCTCACGATTCGTCTACCTCTGACGCTGGCGATTCTCGATGGACTCTCGGTGCGCATGGGCGAGGAGATCTTCATCCTGCCGATGACCGCCATCCAGGAATCCATTCAGCCGCGTCAAGAGCAGTTCAAGTCGATTTCCGGACGTGGCCGAGTGGTGCACGTGAACGGAGAGTACCTGTCGCTGATCGTGCTGCGCGACGTCTTCCATCTCAGCGCGGCAGGTGTTCAGCAGGATGACGGCATCCTGGTGATCGTGGATACGGCCGAGGGACGCGCCGCGCTTCAGGTCGACGAGCTGGTGGCTCAGCATCAGGTGGTCATCAAGAGTCTCGAGACCAACTACCGCAAGGTGGAGGGCGTCTCGGGCGCGACCATTATGGGCGATGGGCGGGTAGCGCTGATACTTGACGTGGACGCCCTAGTAAGACTCAACCGCAAGGCGGCATGAACCGGGGCCGTGGCTGAATTCGGCTATCGAAGGGGTAATGAACATGAACGAAGAACGCAATAACGGCGCTTTGCCCCGCAGCGAAGATTCGCAGGAATATCTGACCTTCACCTTGGGTGACGAGGAATACGGGATCGATATCCTGAAGGTGCAGGAGATTCGCGGCTATGACGCCGTGACCAAGATCGCCAACTCGCCGACCTTTATCAAAGGGGTCATTAACATGCGGGGCGTGATCGTCCCGATCATCGATATGCGCCTCAAATTCAATCTGGGGCAGGTCGAGTATGACGCCTTCACTGTCGTCATCATTCTCAACATCGCGGGTCGGGTGTTGGGAATCGTGGTGGATGGCGTCTCGGACGTGATCGCGCTGAGTCGGGAGCAGGTCAGACCGGCGCCCGAGTTTGGCGCCGTGCTGGACACGGATTATATCGATGGGCTCGCGACGTTGGACGAGCGCATGATCATCATGGTCGATATTGAGCGGCTCATGACCAGTAGCGAGATGGGCCTGGTGGAGCAATCGCAGCTGACCGCTTAGACGCTCAAGGAGCGGCGAGGGCGTTCATGGTAGAGGGTTTCCCTGCGGACAGGAGGTCATGGTGCTTGATGCATTTCCGTTCTCGGCGTCCGATGCGTCTCTCGGCCCATGAATGAGCGCGAGTTTCTCTTCACAGATCGGAATTTCGAGCGGATTCGTTCGCTTATCTACGCGCACGCTGGGATCTCGCTGAGCGCGGCCAAGGTCGATATGGTCTATAGCCGGATCGCACGGCGGCTGCGGGCGAACGGTCTGAAATCCTTCGATGACTACCTTGATCACCTGGATGCCAACCCCGAGGAATGGCAGTCGTTCATCAATTCGCTGACGACCAACCTGACGTCCTTTTTCCGAGAGGCACACCATTTCCCGGTGTTGGCTCAGGTCGCGTTGGATGCCAGGCGTCAAGGGCGCGCTCCGGTCATGCTCTGGTCCTCCGCCTGTTCGACGGGCGAGGAGCCTTACTCGATGGCGATGACCATGATCGACGCCTTTGAGTCCTGGAGGCCGCCGGTGAAGATTCTGGCGACCGATTTGGATACCAATGTCGTTCAGCAGGCGGCGCGGGGTATCTATCCGCTCGAACGCATCGAGAAGATGCCGGAGGCCGACGTCAAGCGTTTCTTCCTGCGCGGCAAGGGCCCACACAAAGGCATGGCGCGCGTTCGTCCGGAGGTGAGCGCGCTGGTACGTTTTCAAGCCTTGAATCTGTTGGAGGACCGCTGGCCGATGAAGGGGCCATTCGACGCCATCTTTTGTCGCAATGTCATGATCTATTTCGATAAGCAGACGCAGGCCAAGATCTTGGCGCGATTCCATCCGCTGTTGCGTCAGGACGGACGGCTCTTCGTTGGGCATTCGGAGAGTCTGACGCATGTGGCGGAGCTGTTTCGTCTACAAGGCAAGACCGTCTACGCCCCCACCGTTTGCAACTGAGACAGGTCAAGATGCAACAGCGTTTCGAGGAAGTTCTGGCGCCCAATCTCTACTACGACCGCAATTTCGACATGGATGCGGTCAAAATTCTCCCTGGGGAATATTACGTATCGACCCGAGAGTTACTGATGGTGACCGTGCTCGGCTCCTGCGTGGGAGCCTGCATTCGCGATCGCATCAGCGGCATCGGCGGCATCAATCATTTCATGTTGCCCGACGACAAGCGCGACGAGGACAGCCGCTTTGGACGCTCCATGCGCTACGGCGACTATGCCATGGAGATCCTGATCAACCAATTGCTCAAGCTCGGTGCCCGTCGCGCACATTTGGAGGCGAAAGTCTTCGGAGGAGGCAATGTCCTGCCCGGTTTCAAAAATCACGTGGTTGGCGAGCGCAATGCGCGTTTCGTTATGGACTACCTGGCGACGGAGGGTGTTCCGGTCGTCGCCAAGGATCTTCTGGGGAATCATCCACGCAAGGTCTATTTTTTCCCCGCGACCGGACGTGTCCTGGTGAAGAAGCTGCGCAGTCTGCACAACGACACCATCATCGAGCGCGAACTCAGTTACAGCGAGACGTTGCGTCAGTCGCGGGTCGAGGGCGATGTCGAACTCTTCTCATAATGCCGTCCATACTTCGAAATGGCGGCGAATGGATACTGCTCGAAAGGAGGTCTCGTGTTGGGCAAATTGAAACCCTATTGGCTGCCCCTGGTCATCGCCGCAGTCTTGATTCTACAGTCTGTGTTGCTCCCCGGCGTGCTTGCGCCTTGGCTCAATCTGGTCCTCGTGACCGCCGTTTGGTTGGGGACCGTGCTTCTGAAAAAGGAGGTGCCGGATACCGGAACGGCTCGGTTGGCCCCGAGTGCGAGCGGCCAGAGCAGTCGCCCTGGCGAGCGCGAACTCTGGAATCTGGTGGTCGAAACGGATCGGCTGATCGGGCCTCAGATGAAGGAACTACGCGATCTCCTCGATCAGGCATCCTCGCTGATTTCCCATGCCGCCAGTGATCTGCACGTCAGTTTTAATGGTCTATCCGACGAGTCCAAGGCGCAACAGCAACTGGTGCTCAATCTCGTATCTCGTAGTGCCAATTCCTCCGACGATCCTGACGATCTGGTCGATGTCAACGCCTTCCTGTCTGCCAACAGCGACCTGCTGGCCGAAAACGTCGATCGTTTGATCGATATGGGGAAGCACAGTGTGCAGGTGGCCCATCAGATCGACGATCTCTCGACCCAGATGAGCGAGATCTTTATTAGCCTCGAGGGATCGAAACGCATCGCCCGCCAGACCAATCTGCTGGCGCTCAATGCGGCGATCGAGGCGTCTCGCGCGGGCGAGGCGGGGCGGGGATTTGCTGTGGTCGCACAGGAGGTGCGGAAGCTCTCGCAGGATGCAGCAGATTTCAACGACCAGATTCGCGATCAAGCGGAACGGGCCCAGGGTGTTTTCGACGAGACCCGCAACATCGTCGGTGAAATGGCCTCGCAGGATCTCAATACCTCCATTACGGCCAAGGGCGCGATGGACGAGATGATCGTCAAGGTCCAGGGGCTCAATACCATGATCGCCGATGGACTCGTCCAACTGTCCTCGGTTGTGGATCGCATCCAGGGTAACGTCGACTCGGCGGTGCGTCTGTTGCAGTTCGAGGACATCTCGCGCCAGGTGCTGGCGCAGGCCGAGATGCGCATCGATTTCATCGATCGCTTCGTCGCAGAACTCAAGCAGATTCCGATGGGGCAGGCTCGCTCGGACGAGGACCTCGCCCAGGCCAAGGCTCGGCTGGAGGTGCTGCGCGAGCAGCTGATTGCGGCGGTTCACCGTCCGGTGAGCCAGACGTCCATGCATGAAGGTGACATAGAGCTGTTCTGAGGCAACTGTGACCAAACCGATTCGTGTGTTGGTGGTCGATGATTCGACCTTGGTAAGAAAGATCCTCTCCGAGATCTTGTCCCAGGAACCGGATATCGAGGTGGTGGGTACGGCCCAAGATCCGTTCGTGGCGCGCGACCGGATCAAGGAACTCAATCCCGACGTTCTGACGCTCGATGTCGAAATGCCGCGCATGGACGGCCTGACCTTCCTGCAGAACCTGATGCGGTTGCGTCCCATGCCGGTGGTGATGGTGTCGTCGCTGACCGAGCGCGGGGCCGAGGTGACGCTGCGTGCGCTGGAATTGGGCGCGGTCGATTTCGTTCGCAAGCCGGGCCGCGATCTCGCCCATGCTCTTGAGGCTTACGGAGCGGAATTGGTGGAGAAGGTTCGAATGGCTGCGGCTGTGCGGGTGCGTCCGCTGACCGCGCGTTCCAGCCCGCCTCAAGCCTCCGCAGTGGGCTCGGTGCTTCCGAAGCCCAAGGCTCCCTCGGGCTGGGCGAGCAATCGAGTGTTAGCCATCGGGGCCTCGACTGGAGGGACGGAAGCGATCAAGGAAGTGCTGCTGGGGTTGCCTCCCGACGCGCCCGGCGTCGTGATCGGCCAGCATATCCCGCCCGGTTTCAGCGCGGCCTTCGCCGAACGCATGAATCGGCTGACGGGTCTCGTGGTGAAGGAGGCGGCCGAGGGCGACCGTGTCATGCCGGGCCATGTCTACATTGCTCCTGGCGATCGGCATTTGCTGCTGGTCCGGGACGGGGGGCGCTACAGTTGTCGTCTCACTCAGGGCGAGCTGGTGAATCGGCATCGACCGAGCGTGGACGTGCTCTTTCGATCGGTCGCCCAGTCGGCGGGAAAGAATGCCTGCGTGGCCCTTTTGACCGGCATGGGCGCCGATGGCGCTCAGGGGCTCAAGGAGCTGAGGGATCTCGGGGTCTATACGATCGCCCAAGATGAGGCGACCAGCGTCGTCTGGGGCATGCCGGGCGAAGCGGTTAAACGTGGTGCGGCGGTGGAGGTTGTCCCGATAGGCGGGGTTGCCGACGCGCTACTCCGGGGTTCGGTGGCGAAGCGGATGCTCTGAGTCCGTTTTCGAATTTGAAGGAGAGCATGAATGGGCATTACATCTAGGGTCGACCAGGACAAAAATCTGGTCACGATCATCGTCGATGGTCGTTTCGATTTCGCACAGCACAAGGCGTTTCGCGATGCCTATAAGGACAAGGATCCCAATTCGACACGGTTCCTCGTCGACCTCTCCGGGGCCTCTTATCTGGACAGTTCCGCATTGGGCATGCTGTTGCTGTTGCGCGAATTTGCCGGAGGTAATCCGTCGCGCGTGACGATCGGTGGCTGTGCGGACGACGTGCGTCGCGTGCTCAAGATCGCCAACTTCGGAAAGCTGTTTACACTCGACTGATATTTTCGTGATGACAGGATCGGACTTGCCTCCAGAGGTGTCGCGTCTGCCCGCATCCCAGGCTCGGGGTGCGTCGGTCGAGACCTTCTCCCGGGGAACGGCTCTCATACTCGATCCGGACGCCTCCGAGCGCGACCGACTGCGCCAGACCCTCCAGCTCGAGGGTTTTCGGGTCCTGCTTGCCGCCGATGGCGAGACCGCCTTGTCGCTGTTCGAGCGAGAGCGGCCCGATATCGTTCTGTTGAATGTCGATCCCGCGAGAGCCGCCGATTTCGAGACCGTGCGACGGATCAAGCAATGCGCCGGTAGTGGGTTTACTCCGCTCATCGTCTTGAGCGACTCGGACGAGCGTGCGGTTATCCGGCGCGCGACCGATGCCGGTGGGGACGATTTCGTCTCCAAGCCGGTGAGCGCGGGGCGTCTCAAGGCCCGGATCCTCGTGTCGGAGCGGGTGCGCGATCTGCACCGAGCCCATGCTGACAGGCAGAAGGTCTTGGCGGCACACCTGCAACGCGATCGCGAGGACCAGGAGTTGGCCGAGCATCTGCTCAGTCACGCGGTGCGCAGTCGCAACGTCGCCATGGATCGGCTGGGGTTGGTTCAGCGTCCGGCCGCCATCTTCAACGGCGATTTGATGCTGAGCCAGTTCTTGCCGGACGGCGGGCTGCGCGTGCTGCTGGGTGACTTTACCGGGCATGGCCTTGCGGCGGCGGTCGGGGTACTGCCGGTGGCGGATGTCTTCCACACCATGACCCGCAAGGGCGTGACTGATTCACAGCTCCTGGGCGAGATCAACCGTAAACTCTACCAGTTGCTGCCGGCCGATCGTTTCATGGCGGCCTGTCTCGTTTCCTTACCCGGCAATGGAGAGGCGGTGCGCTGGTGGAACGGTGGTATGCCCAGCGCCTGGTTGCGAACCAGGTCCGGGCTGACCGAGCTGACTTCGCATGCGCTGCCACTGGGAATCCTGCCGGAGCTTCCGGCCCAGGAGATTCCGCGTCGCGTCCATTTGTGCGGCGGGGATCGAATTCTAATGATGAGCGACGGATTGCTGGAGGCGAGCGGCCGCGATGGCGTCATGTTCATCAATGCCGCGTTCGATTCGGTCCTGCATTCCTGGCAGGATGACGCACCCATCCTGCCAGGGCTCATTGCCGCGCTGGATCGGCACTGTCAGGGCGCAGAACAGTTGGACGACATCGCCGCATTGGAAATTCCGCTCGATCCGAATTTCATGGTGCCCGAGCCTGGGCCTGAGACGGTCTGTCCGACCACCGGCTGGAGCTGGTCGTTAGATCTTGAGGGCGCGCGATTGTGCAATCAGCCGACGCTTGAATCGGCGCTTAAGCCGCTGGGGTTCCTAGATGGTTTGGAGGTGCAGCAGGGGGTGCTGGAGACCATTTTGGCCGAACTCTTCACCAATGCACTCGATCACGGCGTCCTCAAGTTGGACTCCATTATGAAGGTGACCCCAGAGGGTTTCGACGCCTATTATCGCGAGCGCTCCAGCCGTTTGGCCTTGGAGGCCAGTGGCATGGTCTCGATCCGAATCGGCTATGAGCCCGGTCCGGATGGGGGTGGCTCGGTTCGGATGTGTGTCCGCGATTCCGGGAGCGGATTCGACTCAACCGATGTCCAGACTCTGTACCAGGATCCAGCGTGTCCCTGGGGGCGCGGTCTCATGCTCTTGAGACAGCTGTGCGAATCGCTCGTCTTTCGCCGCAATGGCTCCGAGGCCGAGGTACTCTACCGCTGGTAGTGTGTCGGACCCTGGTTCGACGAGCCATCGGCCATTCTTTAGCCTTGATTGGAGGCCATCCAATGTCGTCGGGGAGCATTCGAGATGGACGCCAAGATCAAGATCAGGGCGTTGCTGCCGGTTTAAGCCTGGTGCGACGCGGTTCGGTTTTGACCGCCATCAGCGATTTCAAGGTTCGTCACGAACTGGTCGAGATGCTGCGCGCTGAGCGGTTCGAACCGGTGGAATCCGAGAGCGGAGAGGCGGCGCTGGTTCTGTTCGAGCGCACTCGGCCGGCCCTCGTCCTGGTGGCTGCTCAGATGTCCGACATGAGCGGCCAAGACGCCATCCGATATATCAAGGCGATGGCGGGAGCGGATTTCGTGCCCGTGATACTCGTCTGCTGTGCCCAAGACGAGGAGAGCCTGATGGGCTGTATCCAATCGGGCGGCGACGATTTTCTGGTGTGGCCCTTCAGCGCCGACCTGCTTCTGACCCGAATCCTCGCCATGGACCGCGTCCGCAGCCTGCATCGCGCCGTTTTTGCCAGCGGTGCTCCGCTCACTAAGCGCCTGGAGTTGGAACATCAGGAGCAGGCGCTGGCCGAACGGGTCTTCAGTCGCGCGATCGGAAATCGCAACGTGGTGGCCGATTTGTTATCGCTGGAGCAGCGAGCCGCCGCCATGTTCAACGGCGATCTGGTGCTGACCCAGCATCTTCCTGACGGCGGTCTGCGGATGCTGATGGGAGATTTCACCTTGCACGGCCTGGCGGCTACGATCGGTGCGCTCCCGGTCGCGGAGGCATTTCATGCGATGACGGCCAAGGGAGTCTCGGACGACGAGGTCCTGGAGGAGATCAACCGCAAGCTGCATGCACTGCTTCCGCCAGATCGCTTCATGTCGGCTACCCTCATCTCGATTCCGAGCAGCAGTCAGTATCTCTACTGGTGGAATGGCGGTATGCCCAGTGCCTGGCTGCGTACGGCAGAGGGGCTCTATGAGCTGTCCTCGCATGCCCTGCCGCTGGGGGTTCTGCCCAAGCTGTGCGACGGCAATGTTCCTCGCAAGATCAGCGTTAGGCCGGGCGATCGTCTGTTAGTGTTCACCGACGGCCTGCTCGAAGCGAGCAATACGGCTGGGGACCGCTTCAAGGAGATGTGCCTGCATCGGGTTCTCGATGATTGGCGGTATGGTGATCGGGTCTTTCCAGGGCTGATCGAGGCGCTTGACCGGCATTGTGCCGGCGTCGATCAGGTCGACGATATCGCCGTGCTCGAAATTCCGATCGAGACGTCCATCTTCTCCATCCCCGAACCGGATTGGCGCAAACTTCCGGTTGGTGGTTGGACCTGGTCGATCGAGCTGCGCGACGCGCGTTTGAGCGCCATGCGCTCGGTGGATTCGCTGCTGCGTCCGCTCGGACTGCTTGACGGACTGGACGCCCATGTGCCGGCTCTGGAGATCATCGTCGCCGAACTCTATTCCAATGCGCTTGAGCACGGAATATCCATGGCTCCCTGGGCCGTCAAGGTTTCACCGGACGCACTCGTTTCGGGCGAGTTCTTGGTCTCGGAGGCCGCGAGCGGTACATCCTGTTCCGGTTGGATCCGAATCGAGATTCGCTATTTGCGACACGCTGACGGCGGGGCCTTCGCGGTGAGTGTGAGCCACGGTGGGAAGGGATTCGAGTGCCGCTGCGATTCGGAGGGGAACTGCCTTCCGCCGCCCCCCTGGGGCGAGGGGCTCGTCTTGCTGCAGGAGTTGTGTGAATCCCTCACTTACAGTGAAGGGGGGCGCCGCGCGGATGCATCCTACCGTTGGTGGTCCTGACCATCGGCGCCCTGATCCCGCCCTATTGGATGATGAAGCCGGTGAAGTAGATGGCGCTGACCACGACGCGCCCGGTCTGATCGCCCAGTGCTTCGCGTAGCTTCGACAGCAATTCGGCACGCAGGTCATCCCTTTGTTGCGTCGTCCGCATCTCATCGGCGGAACGTCCGCCCAGCAGGCTGATCAGGCGATCGCGCACAAGCGGCATATGCTTTTCGAGCAAGGCGGCATCCTCGGCTGTGTCCACTTGGCACTGGATGTCCACTTTCAGATACTTCGCGCGCCCCGAAGGGTCGAGATTGACCACGATGGAGGGTTTGAGCGGAACATAACCTGGATAGTCTGAATTCGCGGCTTCCTCGCTCGCGTGGCCGAGTGCGGTTAGGAGGCTCAGTAGGATGATAGGTAAGAAGCTGAATCGACGGTGGATAAGGCGCATTCCGGTCTGTCCGTTTGAAGTGTTCCGATTGAGTGTATTTGGTTCGGCCCGATAAGCTGATCGAGATTCGGCTGCGATCTGAGCGCAGATCCGATTCGAGCATGGCTCCGATCATTCATCATACCTTGGTGAATGCTTCGTTTCCGCCACAGGCGCCATATTGGACGTCATCTCGATTCGGTCGTGCCACTGCGTCGAGCTTGGTGTCGTGGGCCTCGGGTGTTCTGGGCATGATGTCCGCTGCGTGTTTGGTTTCTCGGCCATCAGTGGAATCCTGATTCAAGAGGAGGCGTCTACGCAGAGAATGGGCTCGCGAAAACCGAATACCACAGAGGCGATGCGCCAGGTCATCGCGGAGATCCGAACGCGGATTCCGTTCGATCTGCCGCAGGCGCGACTCTGTATGGGAAACTGCCAGGGATGCTCGATGAAGTTGCTCCAATTCCTCGACGGAGAGCTGGAAGCCTGGGAGCGTCGCCTCGACGGCGGTGAGCGACCGGGATTCGAGGAACTCTCGGACCTGGTGCGTACCGCGAGAAAGGTCCATCGGGTTCTGGAGCGCAATGGGCTGACCGGCGATCAGGCGCCGCCACCGGCTGGGCGCTCCTGATATCCAGAATAGAAATTTCTTCCCGATGCGGGTCGGTCCTCACCAGATCCTCGACAGAGACGTCCTTGCGGGGAGCCCGCCTCAGATGCCCGAGAGGCGTTGCGCCTGGATCTCGACCTGTAGGACCCCTTCGTTGCAGCGCTCCGGATCGCCGACGCGCGCCGCGCGCTCCAGTGCCTCGATCGCCGCGTCGAGCGCGGGAACCCCGCAATAGCGGGTGGCGCCTCGCATTTGATGCGCGTACTCGGCCAGTCCGGGCCAGTCGGATTCGCCGAGCGAGTCGCGTAGTGCGTCGAGCTCGGCGGGAAGCCCCGAGAGCAGGGCGTGCAGCAGTTCGGTAGACAGCTCGGCGTCACCGCCGGCACTGGTCAGGGCCGCCGACTCGTCGCGGGCTGGCAGCCTGTCGAACCTAGAGGCAGGATCATTGGTCTGCACGAGGGAATCCTCTTTGCAACCGGGTTGGTGGAATTAAACTGCATCGAACGACCTGGGTCCAGCCGTTCGGCGAGACGCTCGGATAGCGTCTGCGTCCGCTGGCGATTCCGATGGTTCGGGCTCGAAGCCAAGGCATTCGTTATGATGCACGTCTTCGACCGCCGCTCGGCTCGCTCGCGAGTGATGGTCGGGACAGAATAGACATTCCGGATACGAACCGACGAGAAGAGGCCATGTCCAACGCGAGCCCCGCATTTCCGACCATCGAGCACTGCATTGGCGATACCCCGCTGGTGCGTCTGCAGCGTCTGCCCGGTGAGACCGGCAACCTGGTGCTCGCCAAGCTCGAAGGCAACAACCCGGCGGGCTCGGTCAAGGATCGCCCGGCGCTGAACATGATCCGTCGCGCCGCCGAACGCGGGACCATCCGTCCGGGAGATCGATTGATCGAGGCGACCAGCGGCAATACCGGGATCGCGCTGGCGATGGCGGCGGCCATCATGGGCTACCGCATGCGTCTCATCATGCCCGAGCATATGAGCGAGGAGCGTCGGGGGTTGATGAAGAGCTTCGGCGCCGAGATCGTGCTCACCCCCAAGGAAGGCGGCATGGAGGCGGCCATCGATCTCGCCAATGCGATGGAGACGCGCGGAGAGGGGATTCGGCTCGATCAATTCTCCAATCCGGACAATCCGGCGGCCCATTACGAGACCACTGGCCCCGAGATCTGGCGCGATACCCAGGGACGTGTCACCCATTTCGTCAGTTCCATGGGAACCACGGGCACGATCATGGGGACGGGGCGGTATCTGAAGGAGCGCAACCCGGCGGTTCAGATCATCGGGGTGCAGCCGGAGGAGGGTTCCAACATCCCCGGCATTCGACGCTGGCCGGAGGCCTATCTGCCGCGCATCTACGACCCCAAGGGGGTCGATCGCATCATCGACGTCTCACAGGGCCAGGCCGAGCAGACCGCCAGAGATCTGGCCGCACGCGAGGGCATCTTCGGCGGCATCTCCTCCGGTGGGGCCATGGCGGCCGCGCTGCGTCTCTCGGCCGAGGTCAGGGATGCGGTGATCGTCGTCATCGTCTGCGATCGCGGCGACCGCTATCTGTCGACCGGAGTCTTTCCCGTCTGAGCGATGAGGTCGCGGCCCACTTCTCTCCCGTACCTTTCGGGGCGCGCGCGCATCTCAGGGGCCGGATAAAGGCCCCGAATCAACCTGTCTGCAACTGAAGCAGATGAAACCGTAACTGGCTTAACGAACGCTGACTGATACCGTGTCGAGAAAACGTAAACCCCTTCCGCAAGAGCTCGTCGAGGTCGACATCGAGTCCCTCACCCACGAAGGCCGTGGCCTGACCCATATCGACGGCAAGGCCGTCTTCATCGATGGCGCCCTCCCTGGTGAGCGGGTGCGGTTTCGGTATCAGCGTATCCAGCGCCGGTATGACGAAGGTGTCGCGGTCGAGGTGCTGCGCGCCTCGCCGGATCGGGTCGAGCCCAAATGTCCCCATTTCGGCGTCTGCGGCGGATGCAGGCTCCAGCATCTGAGCGCTGAGGCCCAGATTCGTGTCAAGCAGGACAGTTTGGAGGACGTCTTCACCCGTATCGGGAAGGTCGCCCCCCAGCGTTGGCTGTCGCCCCTGACCGGCGATCATTGGGGCTATCGACGCAAGGCGCGCCTGGGTGTCCGGCATGTCGTCAAGAAGGGCAAGACCCTGGTCGGCTTTCGCGAGCGCGGCAACTCCTTCCTGGCCGATCTCACCCGCTGCGAGGTGCTGCATCCCAAAGTGGGCGAGCATCTGGAGACGATCGGTGAGGCGATCGATGCCCTGAGCATCCGCGACCATGTCCCTCAGGTCGAGGTCGCCATGGGCGACGGGCCCTGCGTGCTGATCTTCCGGGTGATGGAGCCCTTGAGTGCCCCGGATCTCGCCGTGCTTATGTCCTTCGCCGAGCGCGAGGATTTCCACGTCTATGTTCAGGAGGGCGGCGTGGACAGCATCCGACCCCTGCCCGGACAGGGGATCGATCTGCACTACACCTTGCCGATGCAGCGGGTGCGGCTGGAGTTCCAGCCGACCGATTTCACCCAGGTCAATCTGGAACTCAATCGGGCCATGATCGACCAGGCGCTGGATCTGTTGCAGCTCCAGCCCGATGATCGGGTGCTGGATCTCTTCTGCGGTCTGGGCAATTTCACCCTGCCGCTGGCACGTCAGGCCGGGTTCGTCGTCGGCGTCGAGGGCGAGGAGGGGCTGGTCAGCCGAGCTGAATCCAATGCCGCTCAGAACGGCATTGAGAATGTCCGCTTTCATACCGCGAACCTCTATGGCGAGCTGACCCAGCAGCCCTGGATGGACGAGCGTTTCAGCAAGGTTCTGCTGGACCCACCGCGCAGCGGGGCGCTGGAGGTGCTCGACTGGCTGCCCAAGCTGGGCGCCGAGCGCATCCTCTACGTGTCCTGTTACCCGAGCACCTTGGCCCGCGACGCCGACCGTTTGGTCAACGATCTGGGCTACGAACTTCGGGCGGCAGGTGTCATGGATATGTTCCCGCACACGGCGCACGTGGAGTCCATGGCCCTGTTCGAGCGGGTGAAATAACGCGGATCCAGGAGCCGAGTCGATGGCCGTCGAGATCGAACGTAAATTTCTGGTCCGGGGCGCGAGCTGGCGCGATCGGGTGCTCTCCGAGACGCGTCTGCTGCAGGGCTATCTGAGCGCGGATCCCGGACTCACGGTGCGGGCCAGGATCCGTGGCGAGACGGCCTTCCTGACCCTCAAGGGGCGGACTCGGGGAATCTCGCGCGCCGAGTTCGAGTATCCCATTCCGGTCGCGGATGCCGAGACCATGCTCCGGGATCTGGCGGTTTCGCCCCTGATCGAGAAGACCCGCTTTCGGGTCGCCTGTGGCGATCATGTCTGGGATCTGGACGTCTTCGCGGGCGAGAACGCCGGTCTGGTGCTGGCCGAGATCGAGCTGGAGTCCGAGGACGCCCCCTTCGAGCGCCCTGACTGGCTGGGCGAGGAGGTCTCGGACGACCCGCGTTATTACAACGTCAATCTCGCCAGCCATCCGTTCGGTCGCTGGTGAATCGCATCCGGTCTCGTCTGGCCTGTCTGCTCCTTGCGCTATTGCTGGCCCCATTGCTGACTGGATGCGGCGCATCCAGCTCACAGGACGATGGGGTGCTGCGGTTCGGATTGGCCGAACCGCCGCGCAATCTGGATCCGCGCTTCGCCACCGACGCCACCTCCGAACGCGTCAACCGGCTGCTCTATCGTCGCCTGGTCGAGTTCGACGCGCACGGACTGCCGGTTCCCGGCATCGCCACCTGGGAGCGGCTCACACCGACCCTATATCGATTCCGATTGGGCGAGGAAGGGCGGCGTTTCAGCGATGGCAGCCGTCTGACCTCCGCCGATGTCGCCGCCACCTACGGTTACATCCTCGACCCCGACAATGCCTCGCCGCACCGTGCTCAGTTGAGCCTGATCGCCTCGATCGAGACACCGGATGCCGACACGATCGCGTTCAGCCTGAACGCGCCCGATCCGCTGTTTCCGGCCTATCTGGCCGAGGGCATTCTGCCCGCGCGGGTCATCCGGGAGGGCCGGGCTCTGAGCGACGCCCCGCTGGGCAGCGGTCCCTTTGTCCTGCTCGATTGGCCCGAGCCGGGTCGGTTGCGGTTAGCGCGGCGTTCGGACGGACTGCATGTGGAGCTGCTGGCGGTCAAGGATCCGAGCGTGCGCGTGATGAAGCTGCTGCGCGGCGAGATCCAGATGCTCCAGAACGACCTATCGCCCGAGCTCTATGCTTATCTGCGCGAGCGGGACGGGGTGCGGGTCGAGGTGCGACCTGGCACCAACTTCTCCTATCTGGCGTTCAATCAGGAGGATCCAGCCACCGGTCGGCTCGCCGTTCGCAAGGCGATCGCCCATGCCCTGGATCGCGAGACGCTGCTTCACTTTCTCTTTCGCGATCTTGGGCGTATTGCCGAGTCCATCTTCCCGCCCGATCATTGGGTCGGAACCCAAGGGCTCGAGCCCTATGCATACGCGCCCGAGCGCGCCGTTGCACTCCTCAAGGAGGCCGGATTCGATGCCTCGCATCCGTTGCGCTTGACGCTCAAGACCTCCAGCGACCCCTTCCGGTTGCGGCTGGCCACGGCCATTCAGTCGCAATTGGCGGCGGTCGGGATCCAGCTGTCGATTCGCAGCTACGATTGGGGAACCTTCTTCGGCGACGTCAAGGCGGGCCGGTTTCAGCTCTATGGCCTGACCTGGGTCGGCGTCCATACCCCGGACATCTTCCGTTACGTTTTCCACAGCCGCTCCATTCCGCCCAATGGGGCCAATCGCGGGCGCTATCGCAATCCAGAGGCGGATCGTCTGATCGACCAGGCGGCCAGCGAACCGGACCTGGAACATCAGGCCGCGCTCTATCGTGCGCTGCAGCGACTGCTGCACGATGATCTGCCTTATGTACCCCTTTGGTATGAGGCCCAGATACTGGCTGTTCGAGGGGGTGTCGAGGGCTACCGTCTTGCCGCCGACGGTAACTACGACGGGCTCGAACAGGTGCGTCTGGTGCCTCCCAATTCCAACGGGACGGCGGATTCGGACTGAGTGCCGCGCAAGGCCCTTATCCTGGCGTCGGGTCTGTGCGTCCGATTCGGCCCGCTTAAATGCGACAATAGACGTTCAATCTTCTAGATCCCACGAGTGAGACCGATGCGAATCCTCCACACCATGCTGCGCACTGGAGATCTCCAGCGCTCGATCGATTTCTATACCGAGGTCCTGGGCATGAAGTTGCTGCGACGCCAGGACTATCCGGAGGGCAAGTTCACGCTTGCCTTCCTCGGCTACGGTGATGAGTCCACGCATACCGTCATCGAGCTGACCTACAACTGGGGCGTCGAGACCTACGAGATGGGTTCCGCTTACGGCCATATCGCCATTGAGGTGGACGATGTCTACGCGGCCGTCGAGCGTATCCAGGCCAAGGGCGGCAAGATCCTGCGCGCGGCCGGTCCCATGAACGCGGGTACCACTATCATCGCCTTCGTCGAGGATCCGGACGGCTATCCGATCGAGCTGATCGGGGCGTGAATTTCGCTCGAGGCATCCACCGTCCTCCCGGGGGCGCTCGGGAATCGTCGATGGGGGGTCTGCTGTTCCTGTGCTGTCCGCTCTTCGCGCCCGTCGCGCTTGCCGACTGGCATGTCGTCTGGAGCGACGAGTTCGACTATGTCGGACCGCCGGACGCGACCAAATGGAACATCGAGAACTGGCCTCCCCGCCGTGTGAACAATGAACTCCAGTCCTATACCGACGATCCCGAGAACGTCTGGGTCGAGAACGGCAGGCTCGTGATCGAGGCCCAGGTCGATCCAGACGATGACAGCCTCTTCACCTCGGCTAGGATCAATTCGCGAGGGATGGGGGCCTCGACCTATGGCCGTTTCGAGGCACGGATCCGTTTTCCCGACGCGCGCGGAACCTGGTCGGCCTTCTGGCTGATGCCGAGCGATCCGAGTCTCTATGGCTGGAACCAGGATGAGGGCTGGTACTGGCCGAACTGCGGCGAGATCGACATCGTCGAGCAGGTCGGGTTCGAACCCGAAATCGTTCATGCATCCGTCCACAGCAAGGCCGCTTACTTCAAGAACGGCAATCAGCGCACCGATCAAATCGAGATCGCGGACGCCGCAGATGTCTATCATCGCTATGCGGTCGAGTGGCTGGAGGATTCCATGGAGTTCTTCGTCGACGACGAGAGCTTCTTCCGAGTGGAGAACAACGGCGAGGGCTGGGAGTGGTGGCCGTTCGACCAGGAATTCTATGTCATCCTCAATCTGGCGGTCGGTGGAAGCTGGGGCGGTCGGGAGGGGATCGACCTTGATGCCTTGCCTCAACGGATGCTGGTCGACTATGTTCGTATCTCGGAATATTCAGAGTCCGATGATCTGGATCCCGAAGTCGAAAGGGACTATTCCGTCGATGTGCTTCGAGAGTCCCGATAACCCGCGCGTATCCACTGCGTTCGACTGTTCTTCAAATCAAAGATCGTGATCCTTGTCGCCAGCCTGCTGGACTTCGATTTGGTCGCGACCCGCCGTTGGCGTGCCTTGGCGATGTCAATTGCAGTCTGCCCCAATCCAGGCTGGACCTTCGGCCTCGTATTCATGCGCGGTTTCGTTGTCGCGATCTCGTCTTGTTTCTCTCAAACGACCTCGGTGCCTTTTCGATGATCAAGAGCGGTTTGAAAACGACCCTGAACCTGGCCCTCATCCTCGTTGTTACGCTGGTGCTGGCGGCCTATGGCGTCTGGGATGTCATGCGTATCAAGGCGAGCGAGACGGTGCGGCAGGAGCACGACGTCTCCTCGGTGCTGAATCGTCTGGCGCTCGGTTTGCCCAAGCCGCTGTGGGATTTTTCTATGACCACGGTCGACGACATCCTGCATGGAGAGATGAGTCATCCGGCGATCCTCGGCGTCGTGGTGCTGGACGAGCAGGGCGCTCTTGTGGTCGGCCTGACGCAGGGAGAGAAGGGGGTCGAAACGATCGATGCCTTGCCGGATCTGCCGAGGACGACCAAGGTGGAGCGGACATTGAGCTATTCGGACGGAAGCGAGGATCATCCTATCGGCTCCGTCGTGCTGTTCGTTTCCGAGGAGCCTCTGCGTCAGGCGGTTCACGATGCGATTGTGCGCAACCTTATCATTATGCTGGTGCTCAACGCGGTGTTGGTCCTGTCGCTGGGGTTTGCGCTGACCCGCTTGGTGCTCAAGCCGCTCGATCAGATTCTTCTGCGCGTGCGCGACATCGCCGAGGGGGAGGGCGATCTGACCAAACGGGTCGAGTCGCCACGTCGGGATGAACTTGGCCATCTGGCGCAGGCATTGAATCAATTCATCGCCTCGATCAGGGACATCGTGACCCAGGTAAACGGGGTCATCGAAGGGCTCAACGGCTCGGCACATCAGGCCAAGGGGATTACCCAGGATCTCAATCTTCAGCTGAACCAACAGCAGGAAGATCTCTATATGCTGACCACCTCGCTCACCGAGTTCAGTGCCACGACGGACGAGGTGGCGCGCAACGCCGCGTTGGTCGCGGAGTCGGGAGAGCAGGCCGGGAAGCGTGCCGAGACGGGTCTGCAACTGGTCCGGGAGGCGAATGAATCCAACAGCGAATTGGCCGCGACCGTTGACGAGGCATCCGGCGTGATCTCGGAACTCAGACAGAGCACCGAGGCCATCACCGGGATCCTGGATGTGATCCGAGGCATTGCCGATCAGACCAATCTGTTGGCGCTCAACGCGGCGATCGAGGCGGCGCGGGCGGGCGAGCAGGGGCGCGGGTTCGCGGTCGTCGCGGACGAGGTGCGCACCCTGTCGCAGCGCACTCAGGACTCGACCCGTCAGATACAGGAGACCATTGAGGGATTGCGCGAGCGCACCTATCAGGCGGTCGAGACGATGGCGCAGGGCAAGCTCAAGTCGACCCGAAGTGTCGAACTGGCATCGGATGCGGGTGAGGCGTTCGCCGAGATCGATGAGGCGATCAAGCAGATCATTCAGATGATGACCAGCGTGGCCACGGCCGCCGAGCAGCAGAGCTCGACCGTCGCCGAGATCGACCGCAATGTCAGCAGCATTCAGCAGGTCCATCAGAAGACCGTCGTGCTATCGGATTCGACGAGCGCCTCGGGCGAATCGCTTGCGACCAGCGTCACCCGGCTGCAGTCCCTGTTTGCCAAGTTCCGATTTTGATCTGGGTCGGATGTCGGTCTGGCATCCTGATGCTGCCAGAGGACATTCCGATCAAAAATATGTTCACTTTAAGGGGGAAAGCATGAAGCAGCATTCGCGCAATGCCTGGCTATTGAGTGTCTTCTTGGTACTGGCCGGCGTCTTTCAGTCGGCCGCGGCCGATAAGGTCTATATGGCCTCGCTCGAATGGCCGCCATACTCGGGCGCGGCCTTGCCCGATCAGGGCGCTGCGATCGCCGTCGCCAAGGCTGCCCTGGAGGCGATGGGGCACGAGTTGGTCGTCGAGTTCTATCCCTGGTCGCGCGCGGTGAAGCTCGTGCAGCAGCCGAATTCGAAGTACGTTGCCTATCTGCCCGAGTACAAGTACGAGACCGAGGATTTTCAGTTCTCGGAGCCGCTCGGCGAGGGGCCGCTCGGGTTGGTGGAGAATGTATCGAAGCCGATCACCTGGGAGCAGGTCGAGGATCTCGAACGCTATCGGATCGGGGTTGTCCAAGATTACGTCAACACCAAGGCGTTCGATGATCTGGTCGCCGCCGGGCGCATCAAGGTCGAGGCGGTGGGCACGGATACGCAGAACATCCTCAAGGTCGCTGCTGGTCGTCTGAATGCGGCGGTCATCGACTCCAACGTGATGGCCTATCTGCTCGCCAACACTCCACGGCTGAAGTCGGTTTCTTCGAAGGTCAGAATGAACAATCGCCTTCTGGAGATGAAGGATATCTATGCGGCCTTCGCCAACAATGCAGCCGGCGCCAAATGGCGCGAGATACTCGATGAGGGGCTGACCAAGATCGATGCCGGGGCGATTCTCGACGCGCACATGGGTGCGTCCAAGTAGTCGTCCCTGTCGTTCAAACCTAATCATTGATCGACAGGTACGCGTTGCTTCGCGTCGATCCAAATTTTAGGATCGAAAGATCCCCTGTTCTGGAATCCCGGAGAACAACATGGAAGGCCGTGAGCCTCAGCGTAAACCCCTTCGCTTTACCATCTTTTATCAGATACTCCTCGCCATGGTCGTCGTGTCGACCATTCCCATTACCGGGCTCTGGTACATCAGCGTCCACGAATCCAGGTTGGAATGGAGCGCGATCGTTGCGCAAAATCTGAGTCAAACTGCGGATGCCTTGGGCCGTAGCGTCGAGGACTGGACGGCGGCGAATCTACGCCTGCTCGACCAGAATGCCCGTACCCCGGCGATTCGCAGCATGGATGCCAGGCTTCAGGATCCGGTGCTGGCGACGGTTGCCGAGACCTACGACTGGATCTATCTGGCGTTCACGGTTTCGCCCGACGGTAAAAATCTGGGCCGGAGCGATGGCAAGCCGCAGACCTTTTACGGCGACCGCTCCTACTTCAAACAGGTCATGGAGGGCGCGCCGATCGGTCAGCAGGTCCTGCTCGGAAAGACCTCGAAGAAGCCGGCATTCATTCTGGCGAAACCGATACTTGCCGATACGGGCGATACCCAAGGCGTCATCGCGATTGCGATGACGCTGGAGGATCTCTCCAGCACGATCACCAACACCCGTATCGGCAAGACGGGTTACGCGATCCTCCTCGACGAGAACAACCGCCTCATCGCGCATGGCGCGGGCGAGATCTCTTCGGAGCTACAGGACTTCAGCGACTATCCGGCCGCGCGTCTGCACTCGCAGCCGGGCGATGCGCCCTTCGTCTTCGAGGAAGGAGGCAAACGCTTCGTCGCCTATACCAAGGTTTTGAAACATGGGTGGAAGTTCATCGTCCAGCAGGATGCCAGCGAGGCCTATGCGGCAGCCGATCAGGCGCAACGCCATGCCCTGATCTTGCTGAGTTCGACCTTGATCGCCGTGCTTCTGGTCGCCTTGCTGCTGGCGAGACGCCTCAGTACGCCGATCCGCGCATTGACTGCCGCTGCGGATGAAATCAGCCGGGGCAGCTTCAAGACCACGGTTGGCGAAACCGAGCGAAGCGATGAAATTGGCGCCTTAGCGCGAGCCATCGAACGGATGCGCGTGAGTCTGGAAATGGCGCTCGATCGATTGCGTAAGCGGTAAACGACTATGGCTGATGGCTACATTCTTTTCGCCAAGATCGTCGAGGAGATTCGGCGGCTCGTGTCGCAGCAGGTGACGGGTACGCTCTTTATCGCGACGAACGAGAACCGCAGTGCCCAGGTCTCCATCGAGGATGGCAAGATCGTCTATCTCTACTTCAGCAACACGGTCGGCACGACCGCGCTTGAGCGCATGGCGCAGATCCATGCGGGTCGATACCGGTTTCAGGAGGGGCCGGCCGGCCTGCCTCGTGTGGATCTGCCGCCGACGGAGACGATCCTGGCGGCACTTGAGGCGGCGGCTTCTCGGGAAGGCGCATCGGATCGGCGCGAGGGCGGCGAGGCACCTGCCGTTGCGGCCGGGCTGACGGAGCCTCAGAAGTCCGTGCTCGTCGCGTGCTTGGTCGAGTTCATCGGACCGATCGCCGAGATTCTGTCCGAGGATCATCTCCGTCAGGCGAGCGATTTAAACACGGCCATCGACGCCCTGGCCGGCGAAATCCCCTCGCCGGATCAAGCCGCGCAGTTCCGTACACTGGTTCTGTCTAAGTTAAGCGGCTGATCGATATGGGGTGTGGAGTGAAACACGCCCCCCAACGTTGCGTTGCTGTTGGGGGGCGCTTTCGTTCACGCCCATCGACCCATGCCGATTATGGGTTGCAAGTCAGACGATGCTGTCGACCACGCCGCCGTCTACGCGCAGCGCCGCGCCCGAGGTTGCCGAGGAGAGAGTCGAGCAAACATAGACGACCATGTTGGCGACCTCCTCGACGCTTGCCGCCCGCTGGATGATCGACGAGGGGCGATTGGCCATGACAAACTCGGCGGCCGTCTCCTCGATCGACTGGCCCGGCTTGGTTGCGTCTTTCAGCATTTCGATCAGTCCGTCGGACAGGGTTGGGCCTGGGAGCACCGAGTTGACCGTGACGCCGGTTCCCGCAACCCGCTTGGCAAGTCCCCGGGCGATGGAGAGTTGAGCGGTTTTCGAAAAACCGTAGTGGATCATGTCGGACGGAATGTTGAGCGCCGACTCCGAGGCGATGAAGACGACACGTCCCCATCCCCGCTCGATCATCTCCGGTAAATAGGCGCGGGAGAGACGCACGCCGGACATGACGTTGGTCTCGAAGAAACGGCTCCACTCGCTGTCCGGTGTCTCGAAGAAATCTTGCGGACCGTAGACGCCCAGGTTGTTGACCAGGATGTCGACGTTCGGATGGGCCGCGACCAACGATTCGCAGCCCTCCGCCTGGCCGAGATCGCCGACGAATCCCTCGACGCTTGCGTTCTGTACCGAGGCAGTGACGTCCGCCAGCGCCTGCGCCACCGAGGCGTCCTTGCGACCGTTGAGGATCACCCTCGCGCCCGTCGTCGCCAACCCCTTCACGATTGCCAATCCGATGCCGGCTGTCGAACCGGTCACCAGTGCCGTCTTGCCGCTCAAATCGATCTTCACACGCACCCCTCTTTAGCATTTCCAATCGCGCATGCCTGAAACAATGGTGATCGGATTTCAAAAAATAAGGCGCGGCAGGTAAGAGGCGGTTTAGTTCAGTCGAGTCATGGTCGAAGGCTCGGCCCGATCTGGGATCCGGTCGTGCGACTGGTGCGGTTCAGCTAGACTGATGCGTTATCAAACCTGTCCCGAGCGGGCTCGGAACAGGTCGTCACGATTCGGGAGAACGGGGTGTTCCGTTTCAATTGGCTGGCGCTCTCCATTTTGCTCGCCGGGTTCTCACTCGCTGGGGCCGCGTCGGTGCGAGAGGTGATGGTCAATGCCTACGATGGCGCGTATCTGGTGGACACCAAGGTGCCAGGCACACCGGCGGCCTCGCTGAGGGGGCCAGTATTGAAGCGCTGGCACTTCGTCGAGCGGGCACGTGGCTCCTACAGGATTGGCGTGCTCTTTCCTCACCTCAACGACCCCTATTGGGGTGCGGTCGATTTCGGGATCGCCGAGCGAGCGGTCTCGGGCGGCGTTGCTTTCGAACTCCTGGAGGCGGGGGGATATCCCAACCTCGCCGTGCAGATCCAGCAGCTGCGTCAATTCCGGGATCGTGGGGTGGATGGTGTGATTCTGGCCGGGGTCGCCTACGACAAGCTGGATGCGGAGGTGGCCGCGACGGTGGCGGCGGGGATTCCGGTGGTGGCTTTGGTCAACGACATTCGGGCGCCGGGTGTTCAAGCCAAGTCGATGGTGTCTTTCCACGAAATGGGCGGAAAGATCGGCGAGTATCTGCGCGAGGAGGTGGGCGAACGGGCGGTGAAGGTTGCCTTCTTCCCGGGACCGAAGAACAGCGGTTGGGCGCCCGAGAGTTTGGCCGGATTCACCGATGAGTTGGAGGGAATGCCGGGTCTCCGTTTGCTGGCGCCTTTTTGGGGCGACACCGACGAGAGAACCCAGCGCAGCCTGATTCGACGGGCCTTCCATTTCTACCCGCAGATCGACTATCTGGTGGGCAACGCGGTGATGGCCCAGGTCGCCCCGAGCGTTCTGGCCGAGCTCGGGCGCTCATCCGGGGAGGTGCGGATCCTCTCGACCTACCTGATTCCACAGGTCTACGCCCACATCCAGGCTGGACGGGTCAAGGCTGCGGCGGCCGATCTCAACATCGATCAGGGGCGCATCGCCATGGATATGATGATTCGGATCCTGGACGGGCAGCGCCCAGGGGTGGATTTTCCATTCCGCGCCGGCCCGCAGATCCCGATCCTCACCGAGGAGACCATTCAGAAGTATCCGTTCGAGCGGTTCTTCGGCGAGCGCGACTTCAAGCCGATCTTCAGCTACCGACCGGACGTGCCTGAGATAGAGACGCCATGAAGCTTGCCTACAAGCTGCTGATCCCGTTGGTGTCGATCCTCGTTCTCGGCTTCTGGCTGCTCTATGCCCTGTGGATACACTCGGAGCGGGCGATGATCGATGCCTTCGAGGCGCAGTCGAGCCGGGTCATCATGGATCAGCTCGCGCAGCATCGCGAGCGGCGTCTCGAGACCGAGCGTGCCTATCTGGAATTCGTCGCCAGCATGGCGGCGAAGGTGGCGGTCGAGTTCGTCTCCAATATGAACTATGCGGGCATCGAGCAGCCGATCTCGGAGCTGCTCGCCCTCGATGGCGTCAAGGCCGTGCAGGTCTTCGATGCCACCACGGACCAGACCTTCGTCGCAGCCTATCGGGAGGGCGGACGATCCCTGGTCGGTACCGAGTTGCCGCAGGGGCTGGCGGAGTATCAGCAGTTTCGCGATCGGCTCACCGGTTCTTTCGACGGGCATGCGGTCGATTACGGCTATATCGCGATCTACTACGACGATGCCCGCTTGCTCGGGGAGATCCAGGCGATGGAGCGCGCCTCGCTCGCTCGTATCGATCGGATCAAGGCGGATGTCCAGCACATGCTAGCGCAGCGGGTGGACTTCCAGCTTGTGGTCTTCGTCATCGCCGCGCTGTTGCTCGCCGGATGCGTCTTTTTGCTCGTCTATCGCTTCGTGCTCACGCCTCTGTACGCTCTCCACCAGGGGTTGGAACAATTCTTCGCCTTTCTTCAGCGTCAAGAAGATCGTATCGCGCCCATCGCGCTGACGGGCGGCGACGAGTTCGGCGACATGGCCCGCGCACTCAACAAGAACATCGAGGTCAGTGCCAAGCTCCTCCAGTCGATCAATGCCTTGAACGCGACGCTTGAGCAAAAGGTCGAGGCACGTACCCGCCAGCTGCGCCTGGCTAACGAGAAGCTGGAGCTGAGCCTCGAAGGGGGGCGTCTGGGCTCGTTCGACTGGGAAATTCCTAGTGATCGCTACAGCATCGACGAGCGCTGGGCGAGCTTGCTCGGCTTCGAGTTCGATGCGGCCGATTCCAGGCTCGACGTGTGGACGTCGCTGATTCATCCCGACGACCTCGATCCGACCCTTCAGCGGCTCCAGCGCTATCTGGTCGCTGAAGAGCCGCATTACGAGACCCAGTACCGGGTCCGCACCAAGGACGGTCGCTATCTGTGGATCTTGGCACGGGGCAAGGTCGTGACGTGCGATTCGCAGGGCCGTCCTGTCCGGGTGGCTGGAACCCATATGGATATCAGCCATATCAAGGAGACCGAGCAACGCCTCCTCGATGCGACTCAGCGGGCGGAGCGTGCCTTGACCGAGTTGCAATCGGCCCAGGCGCAGCTCATCCAGTCCGAGAAGATGGCGGCCCTCGGACATCTGATCGCCGGGGTTGCCCACGAGATCAACACCCCGCTGGGCGCGGTCAAGTCCAGCGGTAGCAACATCGCTCATTCCTTGGAGCAGGCGTTGGGCAATCTGCCCGAACTCTTCCGCCTACTCACGCCGGAGGAAGAGTCTCTATTCCTCGATCTGTTGGCGCGCGCGCGGGCTCAAACGGGCATCCTCTCCAGCCGCGAGGCGCGTCGACTGACCCGTGCGCTGGCCGGGGGGCTTGAGGGGCAGGGCGTGGCGGGTGCGCGCCGGATTGCCGATATCCTGGTGCAGCTCGGGGTTCAGGATTCACCGGACTCCTATCTGCCCTTGATTCGCCATTCCCACTGCGACTTCATCCTAGAGACCGCCTACAGTGTGGCGGCGATCGCCACCAATACCGCCAACATCAACCATGCCGTCGAGCGTGCCGCGAAGATCATCGTGGCGCTCAAGTCCTTTTCGCGGCACGACGCGAGCGGGAAGCGCAGAGAGACCGATCTGCGGCAGAACATCGAGACCGTGCTCACCCTCTATCACAACCAGATCAAACAGAACACCGAGCTGGTGTTCCGCCATGCCGAGATCCCGCCTCTGTCCTGCTATCCGGACGAACTCTGCCAAGTGTGGACCAACCTCATACACAATGCCTTGCAGGCGATGCATTCTCATGGCACGCTCCAGATCGATCTCGCCGCCGAGAACGGCACCGCCGTGGTCACCGTCGCCGATACCGGCGATGGGATACCCTCAGAGATTCGCGAGCGCATCTTCGAGCCCTTCTTCACCACCAAGCGGGCGGGCGAGGGCTGCGGACTGGGGCTCGATATCGTCAAAAAGATTATCGCCAAGCACGACGGACGCCTCGAGCTGGAGAGCGAGGTGGGTGTCGGCACGACCTTCAAGGTCTATCTACCCTATCCGGAGCCCATATGATGGAGCAGGGGATCCTGCTATGCGTGGACGACGAGATGATGGTGCTCAGTGCCCTGCGGGACCAACTGAGACGCGTCTATGGCGACCGCCACCTGATCGAGATTGCGGAGAGCGCGGAGGAGGAGCTGGAGATCCTCGACGAGCTGTCCGGCGATGGCTATATCCCGTTGGTGATCATCTCGGATTGGCGCATGCCCGGAATGAAGGGCGACGAGTTTCTCGCCGAGGTGCATCGTCGCTTTCCCCAGGTCATCAAGATTATGCTCTCGGGCCAGGCCGACGAGGAGGCGGTTTTGCGCGTGCGTACCCAAGCCAACCTGCATGAATTCATCGTCAAGCCCTGGAGCACGGAAGTGCTGATTGCCTCGATCGACGTCGGCCTCGACGCCTTGTGGACGCGTGTCCGGTCATGATGGGCGCGCGCTCGCCGAGGTCGAGGGCTCCGATATCGAGCCGGTGCGTCGCCGAGTCGAGGCGAGACGCATGACCCAGAGCGCGATTCTCTGTGTCGATGACGAGCCGATGGTCATCAACGCGCTGCGCACGCTGCTGGAGCAGCACCTGAAGGAGGTCCAGGTCATCGAGGTCGCCGAACTCGCCTCCGAGGCGCTGGAGGTGGTGGACGAGCTGCTGAGTGACGGGGTCGAGCTGAAGGTGGTCGTCGCCGACTACATCATGCCCCAGATGCGTGGCGACGAATTGCTGGTGCGCATCCATCGGCGATTGCCTCGGACCAAGAAGATCCTGCTCACCGGGCAGAGTGACATCGGCGGAGTGAAACGGGCGATCAACGAGGCCGATCTCTATCGCTTCATCGAGAAGCCCTGGCAAAACGAGGACGTGCTGCTGACGCTACGTGGTGCGCTGACCGCCTACGACCAGGAGCGCGAACTGGAGCGTCAGAACGAACAGCTGCGTCGGCTCAACGAGGAACTGGAGCTTAAGGTTGCCGAGCGCACGCAACAGCTGGCGGAGAAGAATCGCGAGCTTGAATGTCTGTCAGTCACGGACCGCCTCACCGGTCTCTACAATCGTCTGAAGCTGGACGAGGAGCTTGACCACGAGCTGTCACGGGCCAACCGCTATGGCACACCGTTTTCCGTCGTGCTTCTGGATATTGATCGCTTCAAACGGGTCAACGATAACCATGGACACCTGATGGGCGATCGTGTCCTGGTCGAACTTGCCGACATCTTGCGCCTTACCGTTCGTGACACCGACAGGGCCGGGCGTTGGGGCGGTGAGGAGTTCCTCATCATCTGCCCCGAAACCCGTCTTGACGGAGCCATCCTCCTGGCCGAAAAGCAGCGTGTCGCGATCGCGGACCACCGTTTCCCGGTCATCGACTGCTGCGGTGCGAGCTTTGGGGTCAGCGCCTATCGCGAGGGCGACAGTATCGAAAGCCTGCTCGCCCGGGCGGACGCTGCCCTGTATCGAGCCAAGGAGGGCGGGCGCAATCGGGTCGAGGCCGACTGAGGTCGCGTTTACTCATACCCAAGAGCCGTAGGGCGGAATAGCGATAGCGTATTCCGCCGGATGGAGACGGATCACCTCCCTATCCGATCGATCCGCGCGTGCTTGATGCTACGAAGCGTGATTTGACGCCAAACCCCGTTTGTATGGCCTGGCGCGGCGCAATACGCTGCGCTATTGCGCCCTACGTGTGAAAAGCCTGGGTCTTTCCTGTACGCCATTGTCGGTTTCAGATTGCGGTCGGTCTGCGGGGACCGCTCGGCAACGAAGATCAGCTCCCCAACCTTTACCGTGGACAGGCGCAGAAGGCGCGGAGCTGGCGCAGCTCTATATATCTTAAAGTTATAAAGAAGAAAATTAAGTCATTTCACGCGACCTATAGGTCGCCTCATACTTTCTCGCAATTGAAACCGATCGACGAGCGCTCGCGGCGGTCCGGGAGACGCCATCGCTCGATGTGCTTCTCGGCCGCTACGCCGCAGAGCGCGTGCCCAATGAGCGATTCGGCGACTTTGTCATTCGTGCCGGCATCGTCCGGCTCGTCATCGATCCAGCGAGAGACTTCCATGAGTGAAACATTGCAATCCGGTTGGTCAGCACCCGGAGTCGAGCACCAAGCGGACTGCATCGAATCGGCCAATCGGCACCTGAACGCACTGAGTGCGGAGGACCGCGTCGCCTGGGCGCTGGATCGGCTTCCAGGCAGCCACGTCCTTTCCTCCAGCTTCGGCGTTCAGGCGGCCGTCATGCTGCACCTGCTCACCCGCATCGCGCCGCGCATTCCCGTCGTTTTCATCGACACTGGCTATCTCTTCCCTGAGACCTACCGCTTCGTCGACGAGCTGACCGAGCGACTGGATCTCAATCTGCACGTCTACCGCGCCCCCTTGTCCTCCGCCTGGCTTGAGGCGCGGCACGGCCGGCTCTGGGAGCGTGGGCTGGATGGGATCAAGCACTACAACCGTATGAACAAAGTCGAGCCCATGCGTCAGGCGCTGGAAGATCTGGAGGTCGGGAGCTGGTTCGCCGGGCTGCGCCGGGACCAATCCAGCAGCCGTCAGGAGGTGCCTGTGCTGGCGAGCAAGGATGGCCGTTTCAAGGTCCATCCCATCGTCGACTGGCGTGACCGGGATGTCTATCGCTACCTCAAACGGCACAATCTGCCTTACCACCCCTTATGGGACAAGGGCTATGTCTCGGTTGGAGATGTGCATACAACCCGACCGCTGGAGCCCGGCATGCTGGCGGAAGAGACGCGGTTCTTCGGGCTCAAGCGGGAGTGCGGACTGCATGAGTGAGCCGCATCCACCAGGAACGACCGCTGTCCTGGACGCTCGGGCTGTTCAGTCGCTGGACCGCCGTTTTCGCCGATGTAACGGTCCGGGGCAGAACCTGCCGTGATTGATTCCGCCAACGGATGCCCGACACCAGCTTCAACTATCTGACCGCCGACTAGACGGACCTCTACCGCACCCTGATGCGGGTCTTCTCCGAGGCCAAGGAACACTTCCTGGTCCATCTGGCCCGGAAGACGTGCTCGAGCACGTCAGGCGTGACGGTCGGCAACTCGATCTCGACGCCGTCCAGGCGGCGCTCGGCCAGCTGGTCGAATGGGGCAACCTCCAGGCCGAGCCCGACACCAGCCGGGTCACCACGGTCGAGGACTTCTACCGCGCCCGCTATCTCTACCAGATCACCCGCGAGGGCGAGGCCGCCCAGGCTGCCCTGGCGACCTACGAGCGCATGCTCGGGCACCATGGCGCGCTCCAGTCGGTGGCCCTGGCCGACATCGCCAGTCAACTGCGCGCTCTGCGGACCCTGCTCGACGCCCAGGACGGCGAGGGCGGCCTGGATGGCGCCAAGGCGCATCTGCTGCTGCGCGACATCACCCGGGTCTTTGCCGATCTCGCCGATAACGCACGCGACTTCATGGCCGGGCTGGCCCGTGGTCTGGATTTGCGTCGGGCCGAGCGCGCGGCCTTCATCGACTACAAGGATCGTCTGCTCGACTATCTGCGCCGCTTCATCGGCGACCTGGTGACCCGCTCCGCCGAGATCGCCGGGCTGATCCAGGACATCCAGGGGCATCCGGCCTTCCGGCCTCTGCTGGAGCGGATCGCCGAGCGCGACGCCGCGGACCTGGCCCCGGCGTCCGGTCTGGACGGCGCCGAGCCCACTCCGCTCGACCCGGCCCTGGCCCGGGCCAGAATGCTCGACGAATGGCAGGCCCGCTGGTCCGGGCTCGAGGCCTGGTTCATCGGCTCGTCGGACCGCCCCTCCCAGGCCGAGCTGCTGCGCTCGCGGGCGCGGCGGGCCATCTCCGATCTGGTCGACGCCGTGGTCCAGCTCAACGAGCGCCGGCTCGGGCGCAGCGACCGCTCCGCCGACTACCGCACCCTGGCCGCCTGGTTCATGGATTGCGAGACCGATGCCGAGGCCCATCGGCTCCGGCGCGCCGCCTTCGGGCTGACCCCGGCGCGCCATCTGGGCATCGACGACGACAGCCTGCAGGCGCGCGCCGAGGAGCCGGTGCCGCCGTCGCGCCCCTGGGCCG